>JAFVEM010000027.1 GCA_017476005.1 Selenomonadaceae bacterium
CACATTTCTTTCCCTCCATCTACCTGCCGCATCTACCACCGCTTGCTCCGTGTAGCTATTGGACTTCAACCTGTTGTGCGGCCTTATCCCAAGCGATAGCCTAATATACGATTTCTGTTCGTCAGGCCAGAGGTTTGCTGCCGGCTTCCTTCAGATTCCACCTCACGATGGACACCCTTGCCCTTGGCTATATCCTTCCCACTACCGGGCGGATTCCGGACTTCCACCGGTTAGAAATGTGCGCCGCCGGGCGCACACACACAGCCAAAAGGCCGGAGCAAAAGCTCCGGCCTTTTGGCTGTTGTATTCTAAGGTTTACTCGAAGAGTTTCTTCACCGAATAGACGCCGGTCATGGCGTTCAAAATGGGGACAACGTCCTCTTGCCACACCAAGCCGTTGGTGCGAGGGACATAAATGATGTCGCCGTCTTTAACCACTACGTTCTGGGTGAGGTCATGTTTTTTCACATATTTGTTGAGGTCAATCTGGCGATAGTAAATGGAACCATCCACCACGCGAATGATTTGCGCCTTGGATAAGCGACCGTGGCTGTTGGGGCCGCCGGCGGTAGAGACAGCGGCGTAAGCGTTCATGTTATCAACCACCATCTCCTGCACTCCGGGTTTCACCACTTCCCCCATGACGTAAACCTTGCGTGTACCATAGGTCTTTATGTTCAGGGAAATTTCCGGATGCACATAGTAATGCCCGAAAGCCTCCTGCACAATCTCTCGCGCCTCGTTCAAAGTTTTGCCGGCCAAGGGAATGCTGCCTACATAAGGAAGCTGGATGCGCCCGTCCGGCCCCACGGTATATTCTTGACTGCCAATCTCGTCCTTATACCCGATGGGAACTAAAGACAACACGTCGTACTTGGACAATCGGTACTCGTAAGAATAGTTATCCGAAGCGAGGGTAGCTATCTCAAAAATCTCCCCCGGCTTTGCCTCGGCGTTGAGGTCGTCAACCGTGACATGACGGGGCGTGACATCGACGGAACGAGTTTCGATACTCGCTCGATCCCGAGCCGCCTCAGTCGTTACACTGTCGGCTTGCGCCACCGCCATGCTACTGCCGCCGAGTAAAAGCGCCGCCGCCAGCGTTGCTATTTTCTTCATGGAAACGCCTACTCCCTTATAAAATAAAAAATAATGCCCACACCTACTCACGCAAATTCTAGCCCAGAGAACGCCGTCTGTCAAGAAATTGTGAGGAAAAACGTCCTAAGAAAATTTCAAAAGATTTGCCCTTGGCTGAGATATGTGCTATAGTGGGGGCGAGAATTTATGAAAGGAGGACTGGCAATGACCGCGTTACGGCAGGAGGCCAATACCTTGCTGGACACCATGTCGGAGGAGAGCTTGCGGCTGATCGTTGATATTTTGTATGTATTGCAACGCCATAGCACTGTTAATAATAAGCCTATAGATTTTGCCACCTATATGGGGCGAGGAAGGAAATTGTTTACGAGTACGGCAGAAATTGACAATTATTTGGAGGAGTCACGGCGTGAACGATTCTAAAGTCTTTATAGACACGTCCCCCATTATCTATCTGTTATACTGGATAATGTTAGAGCTTTCCGCAGGAAAGTCTTACGTTATCCGTATATACCGCGGACGAATTTTCCGAAAAAGGAATAGTTTTTCTTTCGCGAGTATAGATAATGACGAAAATTTTGCCCTTAAAACAAAAGATATTTTCTCTTGGCTTAAGGGAAGAAATAAAAAATTTGGCTATGTTAAAGCAATACAGAGAAATCCCTTGTGTTACAGTGGCGGAATGGGATTTATAAAAAATGAGGAGTTTTGCCTATGCACGAAATGGCGTTGGCGGAGGGGATACTGAAAATTGCCCTTGATTATGCCGCAGAGAACGAGGCAAGCAAAATAAACGAGGTGGGACTCCTTATCGGCGAGATGTCCGGGGTGGAACTGGAGGCGCTGGAATTTTCTTGGCGGCTTATCGCGCAAGGGACTTTAGCCGAGGGAGCGACTTTAGCCATAAAAAAAATCCCCCTTAGGGGGAGGTGCAGTAAGTGCGGCCAAGAAATGCACATTGAGCATTACAATTTTTGGTGTCCTTGGTGTAAAGACGGGGTTTTGACTTTAATTTCCGGCAGGGAAATGCAAGTGGAGTATTTGGAGGTTGACTAAATGGAAATACAAGTGATGAAAAATATTTTAGGGGAAAACGACCGACTGGCCGCCGAAAATCAAGCTCTGTTTGCCGCCCAAAAGGTCTATGTCCTGAATCTCATGGGTTCCCCGGGTGCCGGCAAGACTTCCCTTTTGGAAAAAACCATCGAACAGCTTAAAGATGAACTAAGCCTAGCGGTAATCGAAGGGGATCTCTTTACCGCCAAGGACGCGGAACGAATCGACCGCTATGGGGTGCCGGTTATCCAGATAAACACCGCCGGGGGATGCCATTTGGATGCCGCCATGGTGCAAAAGGCGGCGACGAAACTCGACCTCGCCGCCCTCGACCTGCTCATTGTGGAGAACGTGGGCAATTTAGTCTGCCCGGCGGAGTTTGCCGTGGGGGAAGACGATAAGGCTGTCGTTCTCTCCGTTACCGAAGGGGACGACAAGCCGCTCAAGTATCCGCTGATTTTTAAGGAATCGGCGGTGGCGCTCATCAATAAAATCGACATTCTGCCCTACTGCAATTTTAACCTAGCGGGAGCCAAAGAGGATATAACCGCCCTGCATCCGGGGATAAAGATAGTGGAGCTGTCCTGCGCCACCGGCGAGGGCGTAGCTGAATGGTGCGCTTGGCTGAAAGCCAGAGTGGGCGAGAAAAGTAGCTAAGGCCAAAACGAGGTAAGGCGGAGGTGAGATTTTCATGGATAAAACCGCTAAGGTCGCCAAAAGCGCCCCCGGCTTCGGCGCAAAATATACTCCCAGTTCCGTGGCCACTCTGAAGGTAGCGAGGGTAAGCGAGCTGGGCGCTTTTTTGAATGCCGGTACCGGCGACACCAAGGACGACATACTTTTGCATAAAACCCAGCAAACGGCACCGGTGGCCGTTGGCGACGAAGTAAAGTTTTTTTGTACCTCGATCCCAAGAGAAGGCTTACCGCCAGTATGCGCGTGCCGCAGATGAAAATCGGCCAAGTGGCTCGGCTCAAGGTGATAAACGTCAGCAAGGACGGCGCCTTTGTGGATGTGGGAGCGGAGAGAGGAATTTTCATGCCCTTTGCCGGGATGCGCGGCCGACCAAAAATCGGCGAGAGGGTCTGGGCAAGGCTTTACGAAGATAAGTCGGGGCGGCTCGCCGTTACCATGGAAGTGGAGGATGCGCTTAGGCGAGCGGCGCGGCCGGCCACCGACAAAAAAGTCGGCGATACTGTGCAGGGAGAGGTCTATAACATCACCGATAGGGGCATATTCATTTTTACCGACGAGCGACACATCGTTTTCGTTGATAATAAAGAAATAACCGCCCGTCCCAAAGTCGGCGAAAGCGTCACCGCCAGAATAACCTACGTTCGTCCCGACGGGCGATTGAACGCCTCGCTAAGAGAACAAAAGGAAAAGGCGCTTTTCAGCGACGCCGAGGCTATTTTCGCCTATATGACAGCCAACGGCGGCTCCATGCCCTACGGCGATAAAACCGCGCCGGAGGTTATTCGCGCGAGATTCTCCCTCAGCAAAGCGGCCTTTAAACGCGCCTTGGGACACTTGCTGAAAGAGAAACGAATCGAAGAAAAAGAAGGGTGGACATACATTGTCCATCCGTAATTCACCCCAAAAGAAGAGCTAGGGTTTTCATCATCTTGGGAACGTCCAGCGGCTTGGCGATATGGCCGTTCATACCGGCTTCGTCGGCCGCTTTAATATCCTCGCTAAAGGCGTTGGCAGTCATGGCGACGATGGGAATATGGGAAAGCCCGGGATTGTCCAGCGCTCGAATGGCGCGCGTCGCTTCGTAACCGTCCATCACCGGCATTTGGATGTCCATTAACACGGCGGCGTAATACCCGGGGCTGGAGGCGGTAACTTTTTCCACGGCTTCCAGCCCGTTTACCGCCGTTTCCACGGTGAAACCGGCTTCGGTGAGAATCAGCGTGGCTATCTCGCGATTGACCTCGATGTCCTCCGCCAGCAATAGCCGCATATTGCGAAAATCCTTAACGTCGCCCTTGGCATCGGCTTCTCCGGCGCCCTCTTCTCCTTGGTGGTCGCTAGCCACCAAGTCAAATCTCACCCGTACAATAAACTCCGTGCCGCTCCCCGGAGCGGTGACAACCTCAATGGCGCCGCCCATCAGTTCCACGATGCTTTTGGTAATGGCCATGCCGAGGCCGGTGCCTTGGATGCCGCTGACGGTGGAGGTGCGCTCGCGTTCAAAGGCGTTAAAGACCTTGGCGGCAAACTCCGGCGACATACCGATGCCGCTGTCTTTGACGCTAAGTTCGTAGGTGCCGTAACCGGTGGGGGCTTCGTCCTCCTGCCTCAGAGCGACGGTTACCTTTCCTCCCTCCGGCGTAAATTTATAGGCGTTGCTGATGAGGTTAAGCAGAACCCGATTCCAGCGATTTTTGTCGCCTAAGACCAGCCAATCACGCACCCCGGAAGTATCCACGGTAAAGTCAATATTTTTCGTCTGCATCTGGGTGGCAAACATATCTCCGGCCTCGGTAATGGTTTTTCTGAGATCAAGCCGCACCGGCTCTAAATCCATCTTGCCGCTTTCAATCCGGCTCATTTCCAGTACATCGTTGATGAGCGCCAAGAGATGTTGGCTGGAGGAAATAATTTTGCCTAAATACTCCTGCACCTCCGCTTCGCTGGTGCCTTGGCGTTTCGCCAGATTCGTGTAGCCGATGATGGCGTTCATGGGCGTCCGTATGTCGTGGGACATATTGGCTAGGAAGGTGGTTTTGGCGTTGCTGGCGCGTTGCGCTTCTTCTGCCGCTTGCTGTAGATGATCCTTGGCCGCCTCCAGCTCTTCATTTTGTTGCGTCACCAGCTGGAGCATCTCCTGCTCTTTTTCCTGTTGCTCCTTGGTTTTTCGCAAATTGACGGCCAGCATCACTGCCACCGTCACAATGAGGCCGATGATGATGAGGGCGATGGAGAGGACGATGCTCACATGTTCTTGGATGAAATCGGTCACGGTGTAGGTACGGTTGATTTTGGCGTAGCGGTACATGGCATTGGTCATATCCGACTTGTCAATCAGGGAGATGCCTCGCGCCAGTAGCGAGTACATGACGTTGTTGCCCTTTTTCACGCCGAGACAGTAGTTTATCGTTTCATCCAGCGTCAGCCGATTCAGCATACTGTATTCTCGCTGGGTGAGCAAATCATCGGCGCGGCCGCTACCGAAAAAGGTGCAGGTGGCCTTGCCCTGCTTTACCGCTTCCAAACATTCCTCCGGCGATGCGGCTAAATATATCTCGCTGTCCGGGTAATGCAGGGCGATATAGCTGCGTTGAAAGGGACTGCGGTCGGACAGGGCAATCACGCGAGTGGTGGCGTCGCTATATTCGCCGCGATAAACTAAGTGGATGCTGGATTCCACCAAATCATGGGTTTGGACAATCCCTTGTTGCTCCGAAACCCAAATGCTGTCATACACCGGAAAGGCAGCGTCAATCTCGTCGGCGAGCAAGGCCGACATCATATCGGTATATCGGGCGTAAGGTCGGTACTCGAGGTCGATTTTCTCCGTAAGTCCCAGTTGCTGTTGCCATTCGCCCAAAATGTCGGTAATGACGCCGCTGGCTTTTCCGTCTTCAGCGGTGCCGGAGTAGGGAATATAATCGCTGATATAGCCCACGCGCAGAGACCTATGGGAGTTCACCCAAGCATTTTCTTCCGGAGAAAGCGCCGCGTTGACGGCTGTATTTTGAAAATATTTTATTTGCAGACTCTGGGTAAAATAGGGATTGCTCTCATTGATGGCGGCCAGCGCTTTGTTGAGGGCGGCCAAGAGGTCTGTTTTTTCTCGCGTCACCGCCAGATAATAGGAGGCCTCGCCAATCATCACCACGGGAGAGTAGCCGGAGTTGGCCGGCACATTGTTGTTCACCGCGATTACCGCATCGATTTCCCCGGCTCCGAAGGCTTTGTCCCGGGTTTGAAAATCGTCAAACAGCACCTCCTCACAAGCCGCGCCGGAATCCCGTAGCCACTTTTCAAAAAAAGTGGTCATCAGATTGTTTTTCACCGTGCCCACGCGTTTCCCGGCCAAAGTGGCGAGATCGCTGCCGACAATGGCATCGTTGCCGGCTTTTTTATAGATATAGTAGGACTCAAAGCCCATTTCATAGCCGGGATAATTCATCAGCCCGGCGCGTTCCTCCGTATATGATACCCCGGCGAGGAGGTCTATATCCCCACGCAAGAAAGCGTCATAGAGTTTCGACCAGCCGCCGCTGACATATTCGTACTCCCAACCGGTGTAATTGGACACGCTTTGCAGGTACTCATAGGAATAGCCGCTTTTCTGCTTTGCGCCTTCGCCTTCCTGAAAATGGTCGGCGTTATACCAGCCCACTCGCACGACGCGACTTTCGCTCGCCTTGGCGCTAATATTTGGCGCCAGCAAGGCAGAGAAAAGCAGGAAAATGAGAAAACACGAAACGGTACGGATGATAGGATTAGCAATGTTATTCATATTATTCCCACCTTTCTGTCGGCACAACTCTTTCCTGTAGGTATTCGCCATGAAAAGGCTAAAATCCTACCGTCAGGCGGATAATATGCGAGAAAAATCAACGTCAATGGGAGGTAAAATGGATTACACACAATATTATCAGTCCCCTATCGGGGAAATTACGCTATCCAGCGACGGGATTTCCTTAGTAGGCTTGTGGTTTCTCAACCAACAACATTATGGAGAGATACTTTCCGGGGAAACCGCAGAAAAAAACCTGCCGATTTTTGCCGAGACTAGGGAGTGGCTCGATTGCTATTTTGTGGGGGAGGTGCCGTCCTTTACGCCGAAGATTTCCCTGCGCGGCTCCGCCTTTCGACGAAGGGTGTGGGAAAGGCTTTTAACTATTCCTTACGGCGCGACGCTTACCTACGGGGAAATTGCCAAAGAGCTGACTCCAGCTGATAGCGCCTCCACCATAGCTGCCCAAGCAGTGGGGAACGCTGTCGGTCATAATCCCATCGCTATTATTGTTCCCTGCCATCGGGTGATTGGCCGGGACGGTAGCCTCAAAGGCTATGCCGGGGGCTTGCCGAGAAAGCAATATTTGCTTGCTTTGGAAAAAAATCCCTCGCTCCCCCAAAAATTTACCCTTGACATAACCTTATAGCGTGGTATAATAACTGGCGTTGACAGCTCAGGGGTATCGCCAAGTTGGTAAGGCACCAGACTCTGAATCTGGCATTCGTTGGTTCGAGTCCAGCTACCCCTGCCACTTTGAGATTTACACCGCTACGGCGGTGTTTTTTTTACGCGGAAAGGAGCGTGCTGACATGAATATCCTCAAGAAATGGAGCCTTCTTGGCCTAGCGTTGCTAATGGGAGTAGCTCTCCCTCGTTTTGGCGCGGCGGCGCCGCTCAATCTTATCCCCTTAAGTCCGCCTCCCGATATGGAATGGCGGTATGCCGTGGATATTGACGGGGACGAGTATTTTCTTTTTTTTGACGATAAGCGTCAGCTCTATCTGGTGTTTGACGCTCATAATCATTTTGTAGATGCCGTCTCCGCCGAGGAAGTGCGTTCTATGCTTGCGGAATACGCCGCAGAAACGCCTACCGAACCGCTGGAGGAGCCGACGAGGGGTAGCGACCAACCTACGCTTACCGCGACGCAAAATGAGGCGAGCTATGCCGAGGAAGTTCTGCGGATTGTCAACGAGGAGCGAGCCAAGGCAGGGGCGGCGCCTCTTACACTGGCCGCCGATCTAAACGAAAGCGCCCAGATTCGCGCCGGGGAACTGCCCACCCTCTTTTCCCATACGCGCCCCGACAGCTCAGACTGTTTCACTGTCCTGAAGAATCGGGGACGTACCTGCGGCGAAAATATTGCGGCCGGACAAAGCGACGCGGAACTCGTTATGGACTCTTGGATGAACTCCGAGGGACACCGTACCAACATTTTGGATCCGAAATTTAAAGAGCTGGGAGTCGGCTACGTTTTGCATGAGGGAACCGGCTATCGCCATTTCTGGGTGCAACTCTTTCGCGGCTAATACACATACAAGTCACCTCTTGACATTTAGCCGCTAATGGTTTATGCTGAGAGCGTCGGGGTATAGCGCAGGTTGGTAGCGCACTTGCCTTGGGAGCAAGGGGTCGCAGGTTCAAATCCTGCTGCTCCGACCATAAGCGTCCGTAGCTCAGCTGGATAGAGCAACGGCCTTCTAAGCCGTGGGTCGTGCGTTCGAGTCGCACCGGTCGCACCAGTAAATTCAAGGGTCTTGGCTTTTTGCCAAGGCTCTTTTTGCGTCAGGGGGGCATTTGGGGGGGCATTAACAGAAAAAAAGCATGGAACGGATGGACGGGAGAGAACAAATTCTCCCGTCATCGTTCATTTTTGTTGATTATAGCAACTATTTGGGCGTAAGAAAGGTGGGAACCCGCCGAAACAGATTCTCGCCTATGTCAATATCTTGCTCAACGCATCCACTGCCTGCTGCTGCATGTCGGGCAGGACGTGGCTGTAGGTGTCCATCGTCACCTTGATGCTCGAATGCCCCAGTCGCTCCTGCACAATCTTGGGATTGACTCCTTGCTTCAGGAGAAGAGGCTCCCGGAGCCAAATCATTCATGGCCTCGATGGCTTGCGCGGCATCTTCATCGGGATTGGTGAAAAGGCGGACGGCGCGATGCACCTGCGCTTTCTTTTCCTCGGTGGCGCACCAACAGGCAGGGGGCAGGATGTCCTCGGCCAGTTCCTGCACCCTTGCAAAATCCGGATTGTGCGTCCTCGTCCCGTTGATGACAAGGGCATCCAGTTCCTCATTCCAGACGGGGGATTTGCGGAACAGGTTCCGAAGCTCCGCCTTGGCATGGGCATTGTCCCTGGCCAGACGGCTCACGAATTTCTCCGTGACATCATCCATCACATACCGCTGACAGGTGTGGGCTGCGTAATCGTCAATCACTTGCCAGATGTTCGACTTTGCCAGTTCGATTTTTTCTTGGATATTCACTTTGTAGCCTCCTTACACATAGAAAAAAAAAAAAGGGCGTGGCCACAAAAGCCACGCCCCATGTATCCTCGTTCTGATTCATTTTTTCGAATTCTTTCCCTGCGCCCGGATTTTTTCGATGCCCCAGCGAACGAGCACTTCCAATGCTTCCACCACAAGTTTCAGCAAAATTTCTTTGTCCTTCATGCCATAGCCAACTCCTTCCTTATCGGCGTGATGTTCTGCATGGTTGCCATGGGAAACGCTTTTGGAACCGGCAGGGCGAGGATTGCGCCGCCGATGCGCTCCAACTCCGTTGCCCGTTCGTAGTCCACCGCGTTCTGCGAAGCTGCTGTGACAGCATTCAAAAGACCATAGCGGGTGCTGTCGCCTGTGAGGAAGAGCTGGCGGAAGATGTCACCGCATTCGTTCTCTGTGAGGGAGAATCTGTCAGCCAGTAGTTCCACTTCCTGCATGGGCTGGTGTTCCAAGGGAATCTGCATGGCCTCCCACATCCTGCCCACGGTCAACATGAATTTTGCTTCATCGGCGGCACACCTCACCGTATCCTGCACCTTCATAAAAAAGGCTTTATCGTCCTGCGCCAAGGTTTCATCACTGTAAAGCTCATAGGCCGTATCCTCGCTTTCGATTTGCCTGCCGACATGGCGCCTTTTCTGGGTGAAGTCCTTGCAGATCATGCCGTTCTTGCATATCAGGCGATAAATCAGCGGCTCCACCGTCAGGTGTCCCAAGCCTACCTCGCTGTTCGATATGACAAACCTCGCTTGCACTGCATCGCCCACGCTGATTTCGGCTTTCATCCGCTTGTTGATGACTTTCAGATAGAGATGAGATTCGGTTACTTCGCAACTCTCGATGGATGCCCCCTTCATCTCATGGATGATGGGAAGCACAGCGGCACAAAGTTCCAGATTGTCCAAACGGCGATAGCGGTCGGAGAGGAACGCCCTGACATTCCCATCCATGACACGGAGCATCCTCCGTTCCGGCGCTTGCTGCAGCCAGTTATTGACATTCTCATCCAAGAGGGCAGGAGCCTCCATCTGCATCCTCTGGTAGTATTTGAGAGGGATGCCCAGCCGTGCCGAGATCTGCTGATGGGCGAGTGGATTCACCCTGAACTCCAGCAGCTTCTCTCCCGTCGAGAATGTCAGCCTTGATGTGCCGTCCTCCGTAAAGAAGGTGAGCTGCCGCGTGTCTGCCACAAAGTCCTGCCTTGCTTTTCTCTGCCTTTGAAGTTCCACGCCTAAATTTTCCAATGTTCTTCCCTGTTTCATCGTAGATGCCTCCTCCATATTCGTTACAAGGCACGGATGGTTTTGCCGCGCCCCTGATTCATTGGTATAGTATGTCGTTGAAAAGGAGGAGTTTGCCACGAATCCGAGGAGGTTGGCAGGATTTCCCGCAAGAATGCAGAACTTTTAAGGAAGAAGATGACGTTGAAATTTCTGCATTGGAAGCAAGTCTTAACGCTATCCCCATAGCCGGATTCCGTGGTCATGCAGAAATGCAGGGCGGCACCATGAAGGACTGGGGCAAAGCGAAATAAAAAAGACGGTGTTCCCGCCAAGAAAATCAAGGATTTAGATGATGACGTGAAGGGGGATTCAGCCTTATGAAGAAAATTACCGTGTTGCATTTGGATTCTTGCCCCTATTGCCACAACGCAAAACGGGCAATGGAAGAACTCAAGGCGGCGTCGCCGGAGTATGCCAAACTCGAAGTGGAGTGGATTGAAGAAAACCGCCAGCCGGAACTCTCCAAGCCCTACGGCAAGAACTACTACTATGTGCCGTCTATTTTCGTTGACGGGCAGAAGGTATATGAGGCTCATCCGGGCGAATCATATGAGGAATGCCGTAATGCTGTGGAAAGGGCGTTTAAGGCGGCTGTTGAATGAAAAAAGCTCAACTCGATTGAACCTATGACGGCTATAGAACCAACAATTTGCCCATAAAATAGCGGACACAGGAACAAAATTCCCATGTCCGCTATTGGCTATGTCACAGAGATATACGCTAAAAAGGCGGCTTATCATCAGGCTCGGTGGGCGAGAGGAATTTGGTGGGAGCGTCATACTGCTTCCCAAACTCCATCATATCCCGCAAGCGGACTTCCCTGAATGCCTTGAAGGCTGCATCTTGTCCGGCAGATAGTCTCGCGGTGGTGATGTCATAGTCGGCGGGAGCCTGTTCCTTGGGCTTGTTCTCGAACCGCTTCCAAGGCTCGCCGTCCAAGTAACGATACGCAACATCCGTGCGCATTTTCAAAAACGTCTGCACCTCGGCAGGGAACGCAGCAAAAATGCCTCTGCATTTTTGGAAGTAGGCCATGTACTCCTCTTGGGAGAAGGGGTAGTCGTCTGCTACCCATGTTCCGCCTACAGGGAATGGAGGAACCCAATGGACAAACGGCCCCTCATAGCGGGAATACGTCACGAAGGGCATGTGGAAACGCTCAAGATGTGAGGGAGCCAGTTCCACAGGCAACATCTCATGCTGTAAAAAGATGCGGACACGTTCCAATACGAAGGAAATTTTTCTTTGCGGGAAGAATACACGCTGTTGTCTTTGAGTGATTGGAACGCGATACGTCGTAGGGTTTGCCTTTTTGGATGAATGAGGGTCATGCGGACATAATTAAGTTTCGAGTCCATTGTTTCCGCTTCGGCAAGGATGCCTCGCTCGGTGTCAACCGCAAACCATTCCGTCTCTTTGATATGTTCACGAAATTTCTCCAGTTCCCTGTGTTCCACATAGAACCCCATGCGTTCCAATGCACGGAAAAATGGCTCCGGCGGATGACCCCGCAACCAGTCGAGATTTGCCACCTTTTCCAGACGAAGCGTCATGTCGTATCGCTCTACGCCGCCCAACCCGTCACGAATTTCTCTCTCCCAGTATCTCCAAAACCTTGTAGTATCCCTCCTCGGAAATTTTAGTGGTCTTGCACTCCTCGTCGATGAGAATATCCGGGCAGCGAACACCGTCCCTCGTCATATACTCGCGGATTTCCCGGGAACGGAATCCCTCCTCTCCCTCGTAGTGCAGAGTTTCAAATTTGTATATGCCGCCTACTTTGAACATGATACCACTCCTCTCGAATGTAGTAAAATGAGCACAGGCGGGGATGCCTGTGCTCGGTTAGGTTCAAGGATATAGTGTATAGTTGAACATGAAGATTTTTTCGGTGGGTAAAAATCAGAAATCAAAATATGCACTTTTAGCCACCAATATGCTCTCGATTTTTCCTTCCGGCGCATAGATGCTTATGCCCAAACTGCGGGAGGTGACGCTATCGGCGGTTGCCTCAGCCGATTATACCATTGTTCTACTGTTTTCATGAGCTGCAATGTCAATCCTCATTTCTGCGTCTATATTATTCTTCTTTTAAATCAATAAAAAATCTACAATTCAAGCATACTCTTGGAATCCAACATAAATCTGTCAAATTCTCTACGATTGTTAAATTGCATTTTAAACCCAAACAATTCGCCCATATCTTTGGCTATGATACCAACGTCACCAGCCTTCATTTCTGAAATTGCTTTATCAAGTTTAATACGATTATTGTCAATAACTATCTTTTCTTTTTTGCAGAAGTCAGTTATTTTCTTTTTCAGCAGATTCAAGCCAATATCCATCTGCTTAAATTCTGCTATATTCTTCTGATGCTTTATTTCGTATTCTATACGACGCGGATTTATGGCAATGTATTGAAAAACCAAATCCAAAAACCTTAGCCATGCCGTCAAGTTGAGATGGAGCAGAAAAGTTACGGCATTGCCACCGCCTTTCATTCCGGCGGCAATGCCATCCACCAAACAAAATGAACCATGGGCAATTAAAAGCATTTTATGTAAACTGGTATTCGACAATTTGGGAACACATTTGTCGAAAGTTAAGCCATGATAGTAATGGCGCTTCAGTACCCATGCACAACGAATAATTAACTCATTTAACACTACTGGCACAGCGGTTGCAATGCCAAACCGCAAATCATAGCCCTCTTGAAAAACCCGTGTCATAACCACGGCTAAATCTTGACGGTCTTTCCCTACTTGGAAACTGCCAAAATTACAACTCAAAAACATCTCGTAAAAGGGTAGAGGCACCCCTGATCCAGTGCCATTATTGCCCCTGCTGCCGCTTGACCCCACTACATCGCTCATAACATGACCGAACCAGTTGCATATAGCCGCCACCAGTTTGCTCGGGAAATCACTCCCACGAAGTTCCATATGCTTGGTGTCGAGAACAATTAAACGCCCATCGCTCAAAAAAGTGCCTGTATCGTTAAACTGATCGACTATGGAGAAAAACAAGCCGATAATATCCGGGCTGTGCGCCAAAGATTTTATGTGGTGATTGGTCGTTCCCATGGTAAAACCGTCACGCATAAAATTTGCTGATGTCATATCGTAGTTCACCGGGAATTTTTTCTCCAAAAAACCTATTGCCGAAGCGATGTTCCCCTCTTGGCCTAGGCGAGGATTCCAACCGCATAATTTAGCAAAAGATTTCACGACGGAATCCATTACATCATTCGATGCTTTCCCCAGTGCAGATGCTCCCGGCCTGTTTACGAAAAGTACGTCGATTATCCCAGCAGAAATTCCGCAAAATGCCGCCAGATAATAATCGTATTTATCGCAATTTTGGAGGGCAGCGTAGCCCGTAAGTTTAGCCATGGGCGGCTACCTGGTTTATTTGTGCCAAGAGATTGTTTATCTCTCGTTGATATTCGGCAATTTTGCCATTGTTTATTTTTTTCTCATCGGTCAACGCCTTATCGGCGTGAAGAGCATCATTTTTTTCTTTGATTTTTGCCGTTAACACACCGTCAATACCTATTCCCAACATTTTGATTGCCGCTTTTACTTTATGAGCATAGTCGGAATAAGAATTTGCAATATCAGCCTTACATTTGTCTATCCGTTGTTGGTTCTCCTTTTTTTCCTTTTCGTCCTTATAAGTAAAATAAAGCCCTAACAACATGGGAGCCACAGCTGCGATTCCCATCATGCCTTTTCCTGCCATCTGCATGGCCTCGCCCCAACCCCTTTGTCGCACTAATTCTTGTCCGATTACTCCGCGATTGAAAAAGCGTTGCACCGGGCCGAAGAAGCCGTTAAACCCCATACCTTTTCCCACTTCTCCGAAAGTTATCGCCGCACGATTGGCACCGGCCTTTGCAAGGTTTTCGCCCGCCTGTCCAAAAAGACCGGCCATTTGACCGCCTACTTTAACCGCCTCGGCTTGGAATGGGTCTGTCACGCCAAGATTTTGAGTATCTAAATGCGAGTTGGTCTTGGCTATGGGTACGGAAAGCATTTCTTTTTTAATGTCTATATCATATAATTGGGAAAGGTTGGCTACTTCTTCATCAATCATATCAATTTTCTCATCCACTATTTGACGAACCTGCCCTCTGGCATTTTCATCATATGCGTTGATATCTTGCTGATTGGCTCCCATATATAGTTGGTCTTTCACCCCATTACCGATATTTATGATTTCGCTCTCTGCGCTATCGGCATATTCGTTAATCTTCGCAATAATCTCACGTCTGGCATTTTCCAAGTTTTCCTTGTCGGTATAAATTTCATCGGTATCTTCACCCTCAATGGATTCGTTATCCTCGGCAATTTCTTCCAAAGTATTCATGCAAGCGTGAAGAGGACGGCAGAGTTTTCCTATGAGACTTTTCTCCGTAATAAAACGGTTAAGATTGTCAATAAAATTTTTTTCGCCGCTTATGTCCAAATAGTAGTTTTTAGACTCTTCGTCGGTTTCCTTTTGCCCAGTGAGATAATCCTCGGCATCAATAAAAGAAACAAAGAAGTCTTCCGGTTTTTTGTCGGGAGAGGTTATCTTAACCAAATCGTCTCGCAGAATATTTTGTTGCTCTTCAACATTCCCCAAGGCGGTCTTGTTCATTTTGTTGACCACCAAAATCATAGCATCCGCTCTTTGCTGCTTGAAAGCCATATCCCTAAATGATCCAGCCATCATATCATCGAAAAGTTCACTGGTAACCACAAAAATAAGCATGTCCGCTTCCAATATGGCCTGTTTGGTGATATTGTCGTGATCTTCACGGATGCCGGTTTTTATGCCGGGAGTATCTATAATTTCTACGCCGTTCCAAGCATAGGCGGTGGCTTTGTCCGTGGTAATGTCGGCGGCAATGCCAATAGATTCGTCCCCGGTGAGCATCTTGGTAATAGAGGACTTACCGGCGGCGTATTCTCCCACCAAGACGACTTTCACCTTTTCTCGCTCGGCCATAATGTCGGTCAGTTTGTCTTTCAGTTCCGCCGCTTTTCCCGTCATGCTCAGGCTGTCTAAATCACGCATTATCTTGTCCAGTGTTTCCTGCACTTTCCTGTTAGCATCTGCCAGTATAAACATCATCTCAAACTCCTCCCACAACGATAACCTTTTCTTGCAACATATTTTCCAATAAAGATACGTTGCTACCGGTAAAGTTTTCTCCGTCTCTAAGGTATATTGTCATAGAAACTCCGATTTTACGCTCTACCTTCTCCCAAAAGACGAGTTGGGATTTCAAGGCAGACTCAATGAGATACCCGTTGAGATCACCAATAATACCCGTGAGGCCGGGCAGTATATTTTTGGCGTGAATGTCCTCCACATCGGCGAAAAGTTTCTTGAACATACGATTTCTGTGATTGATGTCATTTATATTATCTTCGATTTGTTTTATAATACCGTTAAACTCTGCGAAATTTCCCGTTAGAATATAATCTATTATGGGAGTTATCTCGTCTTTTAACTCTTTTTTTCTGTTTTTATGTTTAACGTCTATATCATCGGCAAAATATTCCACCGCTTTGGCAATGCCAAATTGTGCCACAGTTATAGTCATTCCGAAGGGAGTAAAACTTTTTATCAAATTAGCAGCTGCTAACCCCCTGCCAATAAGGTTGACTGCTCCTCCTACGCCTCCTACATTGCCAACATATCCCGCCCATTTTTTTACATCTACCAATTCGCCGCCGGAAAATGCCAAATCTTTTATGGTTGGAGAGTAAAAACTGTAATTTTTAGCAAAGGATTTCCCCTCGTTTTTCAGAAGAAAATTGTAATTGTCTATAGTTCTGTTGGCGAACTCCTCCATTTTTTGTTCAATGTTACGACGAGAAATAAAGTCGCGGAAATTACGGTTTATAGTTTCCTTGTCCTTCTCATGGTTGGTTTCCACAAAACTGTCCAAAGCTACCATGATTTCTGTTCGCAGATTCTTCCTCTTGGCTTCAGCTTCGCTGCGTATTTTGTCTAAAAAGGAGTTTCCCTTTTGCGCTATATTGTTGCTCTCGTCGACAAACAAACGGCAGTTTTGAGCAAGTTTAACTTGAAACTCCCGAATTTCGACAAGCAAATCCATCAAAGGTTTTTCGACGATATCAACGAAGGTTTTAAGTCTAAATACTCTGCCGCGATTTTTGACATATTCGGCGATATGGTAGGTAACGTTGGAAAAATGACTGAGGGAATTATACAAATCTCGTTTTTGCGGATCGGTTGTATGCATAGCGTCAAAGGCACACTTCAAGTGTACCGGCACAAATTCGATATTGCTCCAATCTTGATGGTGGCTTTTAGTGCCAAATTCAAAAAATTGATGGATAATATCAGAAATATCGCGGGAGGCGTAGGCCTTTTCAATATCCTTCTTTAATATTTTATCCGGGCGGTTAGTGCTTACTCTAACATTCATAATGCCTAAAACAGGTTTTCCCAAATCTCTGATGCGAGACATAGCTTCTGCTTCCTTGGGAGTCGCTTTGTTGTTTGTCAAAAGGAATAGTATCAAGTCTCCCTTGGGTACGGCATCATAGGCAACGTCTTCATCTTCCTGTCCGTCAGCAGCGGCAAAGCCCGGCACATCCCAAATTTTTAGTCCGTTCCACTCGTAAGAACGCACGTCGCGGGTAGTTCTTTGAGCGCCTTTGCCAATAGTGCTGCCATCGCCGTTGGTCAGTATCTCCATAAGGGTAGATTTACCCGCCGTGGTTTTTCCAAACACAACTACGGTGAATTTTTCCATTTCTCGACAGCGGTTTTCGATATCCTCACGGATACGCTCAATTTCCACTTCGCTGTATTTTTTTAGCTCCGTCAATTCATCTGCCAAATCCCGCCATACGGGATTATTTTGAATTTCCGAATGTGCGCTGACCACATCCGTCATTAATCGACGAATGTTATCCGCTTCTTTTTGTACAATGTAGCATATTAAATCTAAAGAAGCCTTGGCATATTGTGCGCTTTCCTGCGCCGATTGCTCACATTCCTTTAAAAGTTCCGTATCCAGTACGGCAGATTTGCCCATAGTACCATCACCCCATATATTTTAAAGCGATCTTTAGCTGTTTAGAATCGCCTTGTCCGATGCGTTTATCCGTCAACACCGCATTCAATTTTTCACCATTGAATGTGAGATTGCCTTTATCGTCCAGCAATTTTACGTCTACGATTCCTTTTATGACCTTGGCAATCATAGCGGCAATGCATAAATTGTCCTTCGCCTTTTCGCTAAACAACCGATAATCACATTGGTATTTCCCATTGTCACGGCGCATATTGCCGATAAGCCTCGGTATATTTTGCGACAGCATAACCATAGCGCGATTAAGGTTTTTACTCCGCTCTCTTAATATCCGCAAAATTTCCACGGACTTATTTACGTTTTTTTGGAATCGTATAGCCTCATCCTTATTGGTCAGAGCTTCTAACAATTTGTTTTCGGCTTGCCTGTCAAGTATTGCACCGCCTAACGCCAAAGCCGGCCCTGCAACCAATCCTCCAAGCACAGCAGTACCTCCGGCGATGCCCATACCGCCTGTAGCCAGCGATCCGCCGCCAAGCCAAGCTAAAGTTGCATTGGTGGCGGCAGCCCCGCTTAATGTCCCTATTGCCGTGCCGGTAGAAGCTGCGGCAAATCCGCCGTACATTACCGAACCATACGCTCCAAAAGATACCAATGCGCTTCCTGCGGTGCTTAGAGTCCCTGCCGAGGCTATTTTATTTGCAGTAAACGTTACTTCCGATATGTCTGCTATTTCCGGGCTTTGCGGAAGAAATTTGGAAAGTTCATGGGAGTAGATAGTCTTTTTGAAATCGACGTTTTTAATTTTCTTAAACTCACTGACAAATGGAGTCAATGCGTTGCTAAGAATATGAATTTTTGACTTGGAAAACAGTTCCAAATCTTTTTGGGTCTGCTCCTTTTGGGCTTTCATCAGTCGGTTGGCTTCGGTTATAATATCTTTAACTTCTGCCATGACCGCCGATGCTTCTTCGTTTTTACGATTAGCGTCTATTCCTTTTCTGACACCAAAGGCTCCGGCAGCAGCGCTAACTCCCATGAGAATAACGGGAACAAGCATGACAGCCATGTACTTCACTCCATATCCCTTTGTTCCTTAAGTTGTCTGCGAATTTTTCCCTGTATCTTGGTTTTGATGGCATTAACCAAAAGAGATATATCAATTTTACGGTCTTTCGGAAGATAGAAATACACGGGCTGACAAGCCCCGATCATATCTTCCGGCGATTCTATCTTTACTTTACCGTAAACGGGGTCTTCGTAACGGATAAAATAGGCAATGAAAGATATTCTGATGCCCTTAACCCTGACTTCTATCATAGGAATCCTTGCTCTGGCAACGGAAATTTTACGCAAGGCATCGGAAAGGCCATCATCTGCGATGCCGTCCTCAATTTTTATTACTTCGACCATTTTCCTCACCCTCTGCCATGATACAAACCAGAATACTCTATTTTTTCTTAAGTTGAGAATTGATTACCGCTTTTACAATTTTAGTGGTGGTCTTGGGATTGTTTACGGCGGTTTTGACGATATTCTTCGTGCCGAAAGCGGAGATTGCCGCTTTTGCCAAAGTTTTGCCTATATTTTGCAGAATTGAAGCCATGCAAACGCTCCTCCTTTTTTCGTTACCACTTTATTTGTTCTCACCGAAATCATGATTGCTTCTTAGCATCATCATCCAGTTTCGCCAAGGCTTTCATGCCGAACAAGTCCTGTATTTTCCCTCGCGCCTGCGCCTTGATATCATCATTTATATACATCTGAGCAAGCAAAAGTGCCATGCCGATGGCGGTAGCATCATCGGCATACCCGGCAATGGGCGTGAAATCGGGAATGAGGTCTATGGGGGAAATGAGGTAGCCCAAGGCGGCATAAATACCGGCTTTAACTTTTTTCGGGCAATCCGGCGATTGAGCCACATAAAAAAGCTGCAACGCTTTGTAGATGAGTGTGATGCCGATGGCAGTGACATTTTCACGGATTTTACCCCACAATCCGTCTTCGGAATATTCCTCGGCATATTTTCCCATGTCGATATTTTGTAAATCTTCTTCCTTAGTAAGGATTTCCTTGTCCATGAGCTACCTCCTCTGATAGTAAAAAAACACGGAAATATGCGTACACATTGTTCAGCTGTTATCATTCTTATTTCCGAAAAATTTATATGCCCCAAATACTGCCGCCACCACACCTGCCACCGCACCAACATATTTGAAATTCAGTCCCGTGCCCTTGGGCTGTTCCGGCTTTGGCAGCGTTTCTTGGACTTCCTCCGGCAGAGTTTTATGTATATCCTCATAATCTACTCGCGCCTCGCAGTTAATCCCGTCTTCGCTCATTACCTGCCTTGCCACCTTCATCTCCGCATCCATGCTCAAAATGTCGGCATCAATAACCTTGACTAATTGCTTTTCATAGGCAGAAACAAATCCTCGGAATGTGGTTATCATGTCACGTTCGAGTTTCGCCAGAGCCTCCGAGCGTATTCCCGTCGCCCTTAATGCGCTATACTGCTTCAAAAGCTCCGCCGTGCGGTCTTGATAGTAGTTGACAAATTCTTTGGCAACAGGCATACGCTCCGGGTGGTCGTTTAGGTAATGAAACAATTTTGTAGCGATTTTAATAAGCTGCTCGGTCAGAACGGCAATTTCCTTATTCTGAATGCCGGGAAAAGCCGAGGCGATATATTCATAATCTGCCGTCGCTTTAGCAAACATCTCGTGGTCAACATAGTTCGCGCCCGAAAACAGTTCTGTTGACGCTGATGGTTGGGGTGCAAAAATTTTCTTTTTCTCGCGGGCATTGGAAATCTTCGCCCTAATGCAAGCTGCACCGCAAATAATCGCCGTTGCCAGCAATGTATTCTCCGTGGGATACGCAAAACCAAATTCCTTAGACAAAACCGTGAGACTCAACACAGCCCCAACGACCGACAAGAGATACCCTCGAATCGGCTTCTCGGTTGACCATGCAATTCCCCCGATAAAAAGAACAAAGGGCAATGCCATAATGGCAAGCACAAGACATAGTCCAAATGCCAACTGCCCCATTTTTCATCACCCCATCTGACACACCTCGCTCTTGGGTGCGATAGATTTCAAAACGCTGTCCAGTTCCTCCGTAAGTGCCTCAATAGTGGCTTGGATGTGCTTAGAACGGGCAACGGAAACTTCCTGCGTGACCTCTGCGGTAAGTTCTGCCCGCTCCTTGACATCACGGAGCAGGGAGTCTCCTCGTTCGGTCAGTACGGCCTGCATTTTCTGTATCGCCTCTTGGCACTCGGTGTAGACATGAGAACGCTCCTCGTCGGTTTCTGCGCTTTCCATAGCGGCAAGTGCCTCGTTCCGTACCTTTTCCACAATCGCAGCCAGATTT
Organism: Selenomonadaceae bacterium; assembly: GCA_017476005.1. Classification (GTDB taxonomy): domain Bacteria; phylum Bacillota; class Negativicutes; order Selenomonadales; family Selenomonadaceae; genus RGIG5097. Next base: position 20,863 of record JAFVEM010000027.1, read on the forward strand.
TCCTCGCCCGAGGTTTCCGAAGTGAGCGGTTCCTCCGGTTCCTCTTTCTGCAAGGTGTCACACAGCATAACCCCGGCGATCAGTCCGATTGCGCCCCCGGCAGCCAATAGCAGTCCGTCTTTCATGTAACTCATGGTGTACCATCCTTTCCTTTCGCAAATGAATCCGGCGATGGATATAGGATAGCGCATATTCACCATGAAAAGGTCAACTGTCAGGCGACCTTTGAAAATTTTTCATTCTGCGCCCCGCCGATTGGTAAGAGGTTCAAAACCCAACTCGTAGAGAATGGCATTGACGGTGTCCAGATTGTAGACCTTTTCCCGGATGAGGCATTCCACGGCCAAATCCCGGCGACTGCTGTGCGACAGCGTAAACCCCGCGCTCCCGATGAGGTCTTTTGTCTCGGCAAGGGACAGCTTGAGGACGATGGCGAAAGCCAGTGCCGTTTCCTTGGATGGCTGATAATCCGTGTTTAGCTTTATCTTGGAAAAATGCTGCTTGGTGATGCCAGCCTTCGTGTATACATCCGACGGTTTGCAGCCCCGCTTGTCGATGAGGGCGATAAGCCGCTCCGAGAAAGTCTTGCTCCGTAGGTTCAGCATCGTCGAAATGATATTTTTGATTGCCCTGCCCGTTTTACCGAAAGAGTCCGAGGTGTCCGGCTGACGCGCCCACCGTATCCCGCTCTCCGGTGTATAGTGCTTTTGAATGTACTTTTCTACGGTTTGGAGCAGGGTATCGGATATTTTGCCTTTGCTCATTGTCATCTTCTCCCACTAACGAATCAATAGAGAGGCCATGCGAAAAATTCCCTATCGGTATCAATGATTGGTATTCGCACGGCCTTTCTATTCGAGAGAGTTTATGAGCATTTTTGAAGAATGATCCGGCAAGTCTTCTGTTGGGCAATCCTCCGCCTCTTTCATGGGTTCCAACGTATCCTGCGAATCCGTAGCGTCTTCCTCTGAATTTGCAGTGGGTCGATGCATTGCTGCACGGCTCAAACAATCCAGATAATTTTGGCAAGGTTCTTCCGCCATCAAGATACAAACAGGCACATTCAAGGATTTTGCTATCTGAATCATGGCCGTACAGGTGATGCCCTTATGCAGATTCGCCCGCTCGATTTGGCTGATATACGCACCGCTGATTTGTGATGACTCAGCAAGTTGCTCCTGCGTCATATGTTGCAACACACGAAAACGATAAACATTGTCGCCGATATAGCGATAGCTTTGATTAACCAGTCCCTGCAAGATGTATTCACCCCCCACGCCTCACATACTATGAACATTGTGGCAAATTCAGCCCCAAGTGTCCAGAGACCCACGGTTTAGTTTCTTTACCCAGGGTAAAGCTCATTTGAGCACACCGAATCAAGTAGCCTCTAATTCCAGTGATGACGGGCATTTGAGCCGCTTTTGCCACATCTATAGTACGCAAATGACAAAGGAGATTTTTTCATAAAATTTTTTCTCTGCGGGCATATAGTAGTAGCTGTTCCTTTTGTAGTTTACATAATGCTGTTTCGGATGGACAATGCCCTCTCTGGTTGTTTGCGTCTCATGTAAGCGCCGGAATCAACCGCGAAGATTATGCTTGCTGAAACAGCATTCTCTACAGTCATAGAGATGCCATGACATCAGCGTAAATCTACAACGGGAAGGAGATAGGATACTCATGTATGATGAAGGAACGCCATTGATAACCGTGGAAGAGCTGTGCGTGGCTTTGATGATCGGGAAGAATGCCGCCTACCGCTTGCTGGCCGAAGGAAAGATCAGATGCTTCCGATTGGGGAGAATATGGAAGATACCGCGAGCCAGCTTGGAGGCGTACATCCGGGAGCAGAGCAGGTTGACATAGGAAAAGGGCTTGGCGCACGGCCAAGCCTGTGATGCTCGAAAGAAATCGCCCCTGCGAGAGAGTTGACAGGCGATTTCGAACCTTGTACAATATTGTTGGGGATGTGTACGTTCTTACTGAAGTGACATCAAGGAAGTGAGGCAGATTGGGCAAAAAGGACGCAACGGAAAAAACACTGGAAAGTTATGTCGATGTGTTTGCGGATATTGTGAACGTGCTGCTCTTCAATGGGAAACGGCTGATGCAGCCGGAGGACTTGCTGACAGCCCTGCCTCGTTCCATCTACAAGGTAGACGGAAAAATGCACGAGCAAGAGCGTGATGTAGCCAAGTTCTGGAAGAAAGGGCAGATATGTATCGCCTTTATCGGGCTGGAGAACCAGACGGCCATCGAGGCTGACATCCCTTTCCGCATCATCGGATATGATGGGGCGGTGTGCCGAGAACAGCTGAACGCCGACGAGAAGAACAAGCCAAAGGAGCGCTATCCGGTGGTAACGTTGGTGCTGTATTTCGGCTATGAGCGGCGATGGAATAAGCCGCTGAATCTGAAGGAGTGCTTTTCCATACCGAAGGAACTGGAGCCTTTCGTTAACGACTATCATGTGAACTTGTTCGAGATTGCATGGCTGTCGGACGAGACAATAGCCATGTTCCAGAGCGATTTCCGCTTTGTGGCGGACTATTTCAGCCAGAAGCGGAAGAATCAGCAATACAAGGCTCCGGCAGGTGAAATGAAGCATGTGCGGGCTGTGCTAGAACTGCTTTCAGCGGTCATGCAGGATACAAGATTCATAGATGCCTATAATGAACGTGTGACAGAAGGGAGGCGGAGGCCAACGGATGTGGTATATTCAAGATTTTAAACAAAGATTAGTATGAGGTAGCTTGCGTGTCCGAAGCTCGTATTAGGAGTCCATTCATGAAAAAGAAAATGATATATATACACGGCAAAAACGGCACTGCCGCTGAAGCAAAGCACTATGAACCACTATTCCCCGGATTTGATGTTATCGGATTTGATTATAAGTCTGAAACGCCTTGGGAGGCGCAGGAAGAGTTCCGCCCTTTCCTTGCCTCCTTGAACGCCGAATATAACGATGTAGCTGTAATCGCCAATAGCATCGGGGCTTTTTTCACCATGTGCGCATTAGGCGACAAACAAATGGAGAAAGCCTACTTTATCTCCCCTATTGTCAATATGGAGAGATTGATTGCGGACATGATGAAGTGGAGCGGCGTTTCAGAAAGCGAATTGAAGGACAAAGGAACGATAGCGACGTCCTTTGGCGAAGTATTGTCATGGGAATATCTTTCTTGGGTCAGGAAACACCCAATTTCGTGGAATACGCCAACGGTTATACTGTACGGTGCCGGAGATAAAATGCAATCATTTGATACCATTCGGCTATTTGCGGATAAAACCAAAGCGGTCGTTACCGTGATGGAAAACGGCGAACATTGGTTTCACACGGAGAGTCAGTTGGCCTTCTTGGATAAGTGGCTTCAAAACAGCATATTCCAACGGATGAGATAATAGACGCGCCCGGCCAACCAATGGCCGGGCGCGGTTTCGGCGTAAAGATCGTGACGGAGGCGGCTTGCGTGGCGCGGCTCATGGGTGAGCGAGTATGGAAGGCGGCACCATGACTAAAACGACTTCTTAAACTTAAACGTCGCGGCCACGCCTTGTTGCATACCTACCCAAGCATTCACCCCCAAGTCCAGCATCCACGGGGAATTTTTCATGGGTTTTACCTGCCAGCCCATTTCTACCATGGCGCTACTGCCGCTGGTGGAGCTGTCCGGGGTGGAGTAACCGTTGACGTGGGCGCTGGCCGAGCCGCTGTATTCGTATTGATACATGAGGCCGGAGTAAAAAATTTGGCTTTTTCCGACGCGCTTGGTAAGTTTGGCGCCGATACGCAAACGACCGCTGTCCACGGCGTCAAAAGTATAGTAATCTCCCGTGGAGAGGGTGGCCTCCATGCCGTTTTGATGGGTATGGTGATACATGGCATACAGCAGAAGTTTATTTTTCTTGTTCAGCGGGTATGTTCGCCCCACATTGATATGTCCTGCCCAACACGGCGCCGTGGCCGAATAACTGACGGGAATTTTTTGTCCGCCGGAAACAAAATCCTCGGAGGCAAAATCCATTTGGGTACGCCCTAAACGGAAACTGCCCTCGATATAGGCGCCATTGTCAAAGGTCTTGCGTCCTATCATGCCCCCGGCCAGATAACTGGTATTGCCGTGGCCATGTACACCGCTACCCGTATAGCTGTCAAAGCTGGAACGCCCGTAATCCACAATCGGCGCAAAGACAACTTTGGACTTGGCAAAATCCAAAGTCTTGGCATAGCCTAAATCCATCCCCCAGTTTTTAGTGTCAATGTAAGAGCCGTCGCCTGTTTTGGTACGCAGGGAGCTGGTACCCATATTGCCGAAAATATGAAAATCGTTGGCCAGTTCAGGATGAGTGGTTAATAAATCGTTGTGTTCTTCGGTTTCTTCTTCCGGCGGCAACCAATTTATGCCCACATCCACCACCTGCTCCGCCAGTGTCACCGACGAAAACGCCGACTGCATAATGGCTTCGGTTTGCGCTTTGGCCGAGGTGGGAGCGCCGGTAACCTCAGCCGTGACGGAATTACCGTCGGCGGTCATAGCAAATTCCCAATCAAGGGACACCCCTTCCGTTAAGGTGCCGTAAGTGGTACTGTCGCTGGTGGTGATGCCATTGGCGTTGGTGATAAGAGTGATGGTATCCCCTTCTTGCAGAGGCGAGCTGGCATTTGCCTGTACGCCGGCGTTGATTGCCACGCCGGAAAGGTCGGTAATGCCGCCGTTACTGTTGCTCGTGTCGGTATTGGCCAACGTCAAAACCGTACTGCCATTGACTACCTCACTGGGCAAATAAAAGTTGACGGTATCAAAGCCGGAAATATTTTTGGCGGTTAGCGCCGAGGAATAAATATTCAAGGTATTGTTTTCCCCCTGCGCCCCTAAACTTACCGTGCTTTGGTAGTTGCTCTGATTGGCGCTACCGATAAGATAAGCCTCCGTCAAATCAGGACTGCCGGAAATATTGATGGTATTGTCGGAACTCGTTACGCCGTCCCCCGTGACGCTACCCACTATGTAGCAATCAATGCGAGTGGCGTCGGCATCCGTATTTATGTTAATGGTATTGCCGGAGGCGCTACCCGTGGAGCTAAAACCGCCGATAACATCCCCGTCCACATGACCGCCGTTTATGATGATGGTATTCCCCGTGGCACTGCCGGAATCGGTGAGACCGCCGGCAAGGTAACTCGTGGCTTTGATTTCCCCTCCTTGTATGAGCAGGGTATTACCAGTTGCTTCACCGCTGGCCGAATATCCTCCGGCAATGTATTTGGTATTGGCCGTACCCCCCAGCAAAAAAACTTCGTTAGATGAGGCGTTGCCTGTACTACTATAGCCACCCAACAGATAATCAGCCGTAACGCTCCCCACCCCCAAGTTCACTTGGTTACTGGTGGCATTGCCGCCAGTGGTATATCCGGCGGCTAGGTAACCGGCTGTTATTTGACTGTCGCCGCTTATAGGTATGTACCCGGTCGTTACATCACCACTGTTACTGTACCCACCAAAGAGATAATTGGCATTTATCGTGCCGCCGTATATTCGCGACTCGTTCAGGGAAACATTGCCTACGTCGCTGAATCCTCCGGCCACATAATTAGCTGTTATGGTGCCGTCATAGACACGCAAAACATTTTCCGTGGCACTACCATTGGCACTGCTCCCCCCGTAGAGATAATCTGTCGTGATTGTCCCACCACCGATGCCTAATGCGTTTCCGCTGGCTGCAGCGTCATTGCTGAAACCCGAAACGATATTGGTTGTGTTGATGGTTCCGTCGGAAACATAGACCGTATTGCTGGAAGCGGCGCTTTTTGTTGCGTACCCACCATAGATGGAACCGATGATATTACCGCTATCTATAGTGACCGTGTTGCTACTGGCGGAGAGAGTCGTGTCGGTAGCCGCCCCACCGGCCACGGTGTCTTCCATGGTGGCATCGTCGGCTACCCAGCCGCCATAAACGCTATTGATTGTGCCGGTATAATCTTCACTAAAGCCGTTCATGTCAAAACCGCTGTCCGTGACCGTCACCGTACGATTAGAGGCGGTAGCGTCGCCAAAACGCGCCATAATGCTTTTGTAGCCCCACTTTTCCACAGTGATGCCGGAACTATTGCTACTGTAACCAGTGTTGTTATCGGTGGTTATTCCATTGGCATTGTTAATAAGTCTCACTGCCGTGCCGTCCTCAAAACCGGCGTTACTGCTCACAGTGGCATCAATGGCTACGCCGCTGAGATCAGTACCGTTACTGTCCGTCAAAGTAAGCACAGTATCCCCGGCGTTTACGCTATCTAAAGCAAAATTGATATTTTGAAAATCGCTGATATTATTCGCGGTTACATTAGCCGCCGCCACATTCAAGGTGTTTCCCGTAGAGGCACCGCTGTCAGTATGTCCGCCGTACAGAGTGGCTCCCGTCAAGGTCGGCGAACCGCTGATGGTAACAGTGTTATTGGTCGCCGCCCCGGAAGATGTTTTCGCGGCATAAACTGCTCCCGTCACCGTTCCCCCCGACAAAGCAACGTTGTTTTCGGTAACATCGCCACTGTCGCTGTAGCCGCCATAGGCGTTGGTTAAATTTCCGGCAGAAACGGTAAGCGTGTTGCTTTTTGCATCGCCGCCAACGCTATAGCCGCCGTAAGCATCTCCCGTGACGTTGCCGCCGCTGATTTCCACCGTATTATTAGAGGCATCCCCAGAGGACAAAACCCCTCCGGCCACTTTGTCGGCGCGAGTGGCATCGCTGGCCGCCCAACCGCCATGTACTCCGGCGATTTCCCCTGTGTAGTTCGCGTTTAAATTATTGGCAGTATAGCCGCTGTCGGTAATGGTGAGGATATTGTTGGATGCGCTGGCGGAACCGTAACGGGCGATAATGCTGTTAAAGCCGAATTTTTCCAAAGTCAGTCCGCTACCGGGTTTGTAAGTGACAGAATCGGTGGTGAGGCCGTTGTCGTTGTTGATGAGTATTATCTCGTCGCCGTCGCTGAGACCGGCTCCCGTTCCGGCTAAGGCTCCGCTAATGGTTACACCGCTAAGATCAGTGCCGCTCGTGTCCGTTAGATTAAGCATGGTCTCGCCGAAAGTAACGGCACCGAAAAAGTTGCTGCCGACGGTAATGGTATCGGAAATATAGAAATCCATCTCCTGAAAAGCCTTCACGTTTTGCGCCGTGACAGCGTCCGAATAAACTTCCAATTTATTCCCGGAGGAAGTGCCGCTTTCGGTGTAGCCGCCGTAGAGAGTTGCGCCCGTCAAAGTCGGCGCATTTTTTATGGTAACGGTGTTCCCAGTAGTGTTGCCGGTGGTGGCCTTGCCGCCATAAACGGCAGTGGTGACGGTGCCGCCGGTTATTTCCACGGTATTATCGGTGGCATCGCTGGTGGTAGCCTCGCCGCCGGTTAACGTGCCATAGTAACCGTCATAAGCATATACATGATTGGTAGTGACGGTGTTATTTCCATAACCGCCCACTGCTTCATGCAAGGTACCGTTGAATAGATCCACGGTATTATCATGGACATTACCCGAAGGACTGTAGGCGCCGTAAGCTCGTGCCGTAACGTCGCTAGACAAACTGCCGGTATTCGTGGCGTTGATACTGACGGTATTACCGAAAAGGCCATGGTCACCAGCACCGCTGTAGCCGCCATAAATTATCGAGTCTTGCGTGGTGGGAATGTCGCTGTTTATATAAACGCTGTTATCGTGAACAGCCTGATTAGCAGTATAGCCTCCGGCCAGAATGCTGTAGGGAACGCTCACACTGCTGAGGATTGTCACGTTATTGCCGTTAGCGTAAGCGGTAGTCTCGCCGTAGCCGCCGTAAATTTTTACGCCGTCGCTGAAGGTGCCGCCGTTAATTGTCATTACATTGGAGCCTGCCCTGCCGGAGTTCAGTACCATGCCGCCCATTATTGAAGCGACGCCAAAAGTACCGCCGTTAATCGTTATGGTATTGCTGTCCGCCATACCGTTAGTAGTATAGCCGCCTATAATCGAGGCGCTACTGCCGCTGAAAGTGCCACTGTCAATTTGAATAGTGTTCGTATCGGCATTATCATTGTAGTTACCGGCCCAACCGCCGATGACATCACCGCTGACTGTGGCGTTGGCTATGGTAAGTTGATTTTGATTGGCAACGCCGTTTGCCGTATTAGTCTCGTAACCGTAACCACCATATATATTTTCCATGGTACCACCGGTGATGTTGACTATGCTTTTATTTGCTTGACTGCCGTAACCGCCATACACACTGCCCATGGTACCACCGGAAATGGTAAGCTTATTGGCTTGGACAATGCTGAAACCATTATGCGAATAGCCGCTGTAAACATTACCGTTTATGGTTCCCCCAGTGATATTCACGGTATTATCGTAGGCCGCGCCGCTAGTATTGCTGGGATCACCGTAGGTAATGGAGCCGCCATATACATTGCCGGTTATACTGCCGGCACTGACGGTAACGGTATTGGAATAGGCCGCACTACCCACATTGTTGGCGGTGTCGGCCACTTGCCCACCGTAAACATTGCCGATGATGCTACCGCCGCTGACGGTGACACTGTTCACATGGACTTGCCCGGCGGACGTGCCTTGAAACCATCCACCCCATACATTAGCGTTAAAATTGCCGCCGCTGATGGATACGCTGTTGTTATAAATTTCGCCGTTACCGTTGTAGCCGATACCTCCGGCGATGGTGCCGCCGGTAATGGTGGGCGAACTGGTTGCACCGGAAGATCCGCCTATATAAGTATTGCCGGAACCACCGGCAGCAATAGTGCCGCCGCGAATAATGACGCGGTTGCTCCAATCCTCGGTTGCACTGCTTCCACCGACAGAACCTTCACTCGCCACACCACCGATGATAGCGTCAAATACACCATTCGTGATGTTGACTTCGTTTGCCATGCTGGCCACGGTAGAAGCTGTTCCCCTTCCAAAACCGCCTATCACCAAGTTAGCGATACCATCATTGATAGTGACGGTATTCTTGTCGGATAAGTAATTTTCACTGTACCCACCATACACCGCCGTTGTTACGCCGGATGGCAAACTTCCGGCTGTACTGTCCCCGTTTATTGTCACGGTGTTGGTAGAAACTCCGTTGGTACCAACGGCCGAGTTGTAACCTCCGTATATGGTCGAATTTTGATTTGTCGGTAAAATGCCCGCGTAAATGACTGTATTATCGGAAGCTACTTGATTTGTACTGTAACCGCCGTACAGATTTGTAAAATTTATACCGGTGGTGACATTAACGGTGTTGTTACCAGCCCACCCGTTATTATTGTAACCTCCGTATATATTTGTAAGACTGCTGAATGATTGAACAGCACCTGACGTGCCAATACGGTAATTATTGGCATTTACCGTCACGGTATTATTGGTAGCGCTACCGGGCTGAATGTCCGCCGCTTCAGCACATTCCCCCCCCCCCGAATACACTAAAACTGCCAAGCAGTAAAGCCAGTCCGATTTGTTTAGCCAAAAATTCCTTTTTCATGGTCTCTCCTTATCATTAGCAATATAAATCCGTTACTGTCGGTAATTGTGATGCAGTATATTTTTCGTCTATTGCCTCCTGTAATTCCTGTTTCCAGTCAAAATCATCGCCGAGTAACATCGTACTTGATTGTCGCAAAGATTCTAATTGTCTAAATGCTTGTGCCTTTACCGGGTCTAAGCCGTCTCCTTCTTGCAAAAAATTTTGCCATTCCTCTTTGGTAAAGGGAGATGCCTTCTGCCGCAAGGCTAACATCCTAACCCACCTCCCACAATATTTCTCCAGTCATAATTCCACACGCAAAAAATTTTTCCTGCCGCGTCGTATCAAGATTGCGATTTTTCGCCGCTGACGCTATAATAGGCTGGTGTTTATTTATAGTATGCAGGAGGTTTTGCATTATGTTAGGCGGTATCGGTGTACCGGAACTTATTTTGATACTAATAATCGGCTTGGTGATATTCGGCCCGGGGAAACTTCCCGATGTGGGCAATGCCTTGGGGAAGAGCATTAAGGAATTTAAAAAGGCTACCAAAGAGGACAAAGAAGAGCCTGTGAATGTCACCCCCACGAAACTTGAGGCTAAAACAGCAGAGCCTCGTAAGGACTAAACAATGGCGACGGAACAAACGGGACAAACGGAAACTAATGACGACGGCAGCATGAGCCTTATCGCCCACCTTGAAGAACTTAGGCGGCGGCTCATTCGCTCTCTTATCGCCGTGGCCGTGGGTAGCGCCATCGCTTATTTCTTTATCGAGGACATCATGCATTGGCTAACTGCCCCCGCCGGGAAACTCTACTACTTGCAACCGGCGGAAGCCTTTTTCACCTATCTTAAAGTGGCGGTGGCCACGGGCTTTTTGCTGGCGCTACCCGTGGTGTTTTATCATGTGTGGCGTTTTTTCTTGCCGGCCTTGACGGTGAAAGAACGGATGGTGTTGGGGCTTTTGGTTCCCCTGTCGGTATTGCTGTTTTTTGGGGGGCTGGCCTTTTCCTTTTATGCCGTCCTGCCCTTCGTGGTGAAATTTTTTATGGGCTTTGGCAACTCAGAGCTGGAGGCCATGTTCTCCATTGACAAGTATTTTGATTTTATTGTTACTTTCGTCCTGCCCTTCGGTTTTATGTTTGAACTGCCTTTGGTGCTGGCCGTTTTGGCCAAAATGGGCTTTGTTACCTCCCAAGGATTGAAAAAATATTTTCGTTACGTTATCTTCATCTCCTTTGTAGTGGCAGCCATGCTCACCCCTCCCGACGTGGTCAGCCAAACCATGCTGGCCATCCCCCTCATCGCCCTGTACGGTGTAGGCTACGGGGTAGTACGTTTTCTACTAAAAAAGTAAATAAATCTTGGGACAAAGCCCCAACAAAAAAGAAAGGAAAGATAATTTTGGCCTATAAAGACCTGCGAGAATTTATGGCCGCCCTTGAGGAACGGGGGTGGCTGAAACGCATTAAGACCGAGGTGTCGGCACAGCTGGAGATTACGGAGATTACCGACAGGGTTTCCAAGCTGTCCGGGGACAAAAACGTGGCGCTTCTCTTTGAAAACGTCAGGGGTTATGACTATCCCGTGCTGATGAACGCCTTTGGCAGTTACGAGCGGATGGCCTTGGCCTTGGGGGTGGAGAAACTGGACGACGTGGCCGACGAAATTCGGGAAATTCTGAAACTCCCTTATGTTTCACTCCAAAACAAACTCAGCGTAGTCTCCCTGATACCCATGGCCAAACGCGCCATCAATTTCCCCAAATACGTCAAAAACGCCCCTTGTCAGGAAGTGGTGGAAACCGAGCCTGATTTGGACAAACTGCCTATCTTAAAATGCTGGCCTTTGGACGGCGGCCCATTCGTGACGCTCCCCTTGGTGTTCACCAAGAACCCGGCTACCGGCAAGCGCAACGTGGGCATGTATCGGTTGCAAAAATACGACAAAACCACCACCGGGATGCACTGGCACATTCACAAGAACGGCGCCGATAATTTCCGTGACATGAAGGCGCAGGGAGGCGCGAGATTAGAGGCGGCGGTAGCCATCGGCACCGACCCGGTGGTGACCTATGCGGCCACGGCGCCGCTCCCCCGGGATATTGACGAAATGATTTTCGCCGGGTTCCTGCGGCATAAATCCGTGGAGCTGACCAAGTGCAAAACGGTGGATTTGGAAGTCCCGGCCACGGCGGAATTTATTTTGGAGGGTTATGTAGATACTCAGGAAAGCCGCCGGGAAGGGCCTTTCGGGGATCACACCGGTTATTATTCCTTGGCGGACGATTACCCGGTGTTTCATGTGACCTGCATCACCCATCGCCGGGATCCCATTTATTTCGCCACGGTGGTGGGCAAGCCCCCCATGGAGGATTGCTATTTGGCCAAAGCCACGGAACGCATTTTCCTGCCGTTGCTTCAGCAAATGCTCCCGGAAGTGGTGGATATAAATATGCCCTTGGAGGGCGTGTTCCATGATTGCGTCATCGTGTCCATCAAAAAAACTTTCCCCATGCAAGCGCGAAAGGTAATGCACGCCTTTTGGGGCATGGGGCAGATGATGAACGTAAAAATGATTATCGTGGTGGATGCTCATGTGAACGTGCAGGATTTGCATGAGGTGTGGTGGCGCGTCTATAACAACATCGACGCGAAACACGATTTAGAAATCGTGGAAGGCCCCTTAGATGTCTTAGACCATTCCTCTCCCATGCCCAAGTGGGGAGCGAAACTGGGGATAGACGCCACCAAGACTTGGCCGGAGGAAGGCCATGCCCGGGAATGGCCGGAGGAAATCGCCATGAGCGAGGACGTTAAGCGTCTGGTGGATGAAAAATGGGCTTCGCTGGGACTATGAACGAGGTGAAAATTTATTGCTGAACATCAAAGCCCACGCCAACAACGTGGCGCTCTCCCACACGATTTTTGCCCTGCCCTTCGCCTACATGAGCGCTTTTTTGGCGGCGGAGGGCCTCCCTCCTTGGGATAAACTTCTCTGGATAACGCTGGCCATCGTGGGCGCCAGAAGCGCGGCGCTCGCCTTAGATAATTTGGCCGACCTAAAATACGACCGCCAACAGGAACGCCTCGCCTACCGGGCGCTCGTCAGCGGCAAACTTTCGGTCAAGGCGGCGAAGATTTCGATAATTATTTATCTCGCGGTCTGCGTGGTAGCGGTGTGGCAGTTGCCGGCCATTTGCCTAAAACTTTTGCCGCTGGCGGCGTTGCCTTTCATAATTTATCCCTATACCAAACGCTTCACCTGCCTGTGTCATTTTTGCTTGGGACTGGCCATCGCCATGGCCCCCGGGGGAGCGTGGGTAGCCATCCGGGAAAGTATCGACGCGCCGCAGGTTTTGCTCTGCGTGGCGGTGGCTCTCTGGATAGGCATGTTCGACGCGGTTTACGGGGCGCAGGACGAGGCTTTTGACAAAAGTCAAGGACTCCACTCTCTAGCCACGGCTTTTACCGCCAAAGGAGCGCTAAGGATAGCGAAGTTTTTTCACGGGGTCAGCATCCTGTGTTTTTTTGCCCTCGGCCTAGTGTTAAATCTCCACAGCTTTTATTTTGTGGGCGTGGGAGTAGCCGCCGGGACGCTGGTTTATCAGCATCAAATTGTAAGCGCCGATGATTTCAGCCGGGTAACGCAAAGTTATTTTCTGCGCAACGGCATCGTGTCGGTGGCCATGTGTATTTTTACGGGATTGGATTTGTGGCTGTGTAGCTGAAAAAAACGTCCTCCTCTTTAGAGGAGGATTTGCTCGTCTAGAATTTTCAAAAAAAAATAGCAAAAATTTTCCCGGTCAAGCAGGAATTTGACAAGTTGCAGTCGAAGGAGTACTCTGTTATTATTGTGTGCAATAAATTTTTTTAAGGAGCATTTATTGAAATGAGTAATTCACGGAAGAGGCGCCCTACGGATTGGGCAAAGCAGGTAAAGCTGGGACTGGCGGCCGGTCTAGCCCTCTCTTTGCCGTATTCGGCGGCAGAGGCGACGACGCTGACGGAATACGAGGCCATGCTTTCCGACGGGCTGACGAATCAGAGCGCAGCCGCTACCGATGCGGTGAGTACCACTACCAAAACCAGCCAGACGGCTATTTATGAAAGCTTGGTGACTGGCTACAAGAATTTGGCTTCTTACGCTGAAACGCAAGGCGACACGGCCAAACAGGCAAAGTACAAAGCCTTGGCCGAAAAATATCAGGATGCCATTGACGATTATGACTCGACTTACAGCTCGGCGGTGACGAATTACAGTGCGCGCAATACGAAACTGGATTCATTTGCCACCGCCGCCAAGCAAAATGGAATTTTTGTCACCCAAAAGGATCCTGCCACCACTTCTGAAACCACTTCTACCAGTACGACTGCCGAAGACGGCACGGTGACTACCGTCACCACTACCACTACCACCACCAATAACAGATTCGCCAATGGCACTTACACGGGAGTATTAGTGGCCGGGGGTATGAAAGATAACGCTACGCTGTATGTGTATGATTCCACCATAAACGCTCCCAGCGGTGCCGATACCGCCGTGTGGGTGACTGATTCTCCCGATGGTGATACCACCGTTACGGACGGCAGTTATTCCTATGACTCAGCTACTTCCACCTCCACCAGCAAAAACATAGCGCGTCTGAATTTAACTGATGTGACCATTAACGGCGGTAGTACCGTGAACGCTGTCACGGTTGATTCCGGTTATCTCTACATGTCTGGGAATCTCAACATCACCGGCGATATTGTGGTAAATGGCAAGGACACTAACCTTGGCACGACTTATTCCGGCACTCATGGCACGGCCAATATTCATTTCGATGAAGGCTCTACCCTCACTAACACGGGTATTTACGCTACGGCAGAGCGTAGCTTGGAAAATTACAACAGCAATGCCGCAGGTTTTGACAGTTCCACCTCCTACTATTCTTCCTATTCCAATTATTACCCGTCAATTCTCGGTGGATATAAATACGATGATACCTATACTTCATACACCTACACACCTAGCGGCGTAGGTGTCATAAACCTCTACAACGATGCAGACACCGCCTTCGATATTTCCAGCGGCGACTATGCAGGGACTAATGACGGCGGCAACTACCTAGCATTAGGCAGTAGCGGCAAGGAGGCCGGTACGATAAACTTGCAACAAGGCAAGTTCATCATCAACGATATACGGCGCGAGGGTTACGGCACTGATACGTTGACAACACGGTATTCTTCTACGTCATCCTCTCCTACAGTCAATATTTTGGACGGGGCTACGCTGATTCGTGAGGTCGCTTTCCCCACCGTTTCCGGTGATAAGAATTTCTTGCGGATAAAAGACGGTCGTTTGGAAACGACTTCAAACATAATTTTCACCAATGCCGCTACCGCCTCGGTCACTGATCCGGGTTCAATCCTTACCAACGCCAATGATACTATTGGTTTTGACAGCGGTTTTTTGCAACTTGACGATTCACAGTATAATCTCACCTACGCCAAAGCGGCGGCCGATAAACTGACGGCTACGGCCTCGGGGACTTACAGTTATAGTTATTATGATCCGGATTATGAGGGCGGCGGCACGGCCTTAGTCATGACCGGGGCGCTGGTTGATACCTCCGGTAGTGCTGTCTCTGCCGTGAATTTCTCCGACCTGTCGAGTTATACCGACAGACTTTTCCTTGATGGTGTAGCCATTTCCGCCGAAAAACAAAATTTGACGATAGACACCACCGGCTCCACCAGTAGCACAGACACCACCGCCGTTTCCTCCAATAGCGTGTATGCTTCCCAGCTATATTTGCCCAAAGTAACCGATAGTTCCACCGCTCACGAGGTTAATGTAACCAGCGGCACTTTGAGTTTGGGCGGCACTAGCGATGCAGCACTTATTTCCACAGAGGATAGCGCAGATGTGACGTTAAAGGTGGCCGGCGGCAGTGTAAACGTAGGCGGTGTAGCCGTAGATATTGATAATGGAACTCCGTCATATACGCTAGGAGCTACAGTAGAAGTTTCCAACGGCGGTAGCTTGAGTGTTGCTAGGGATGCTACTTTGACCGTCACAAAACCTGTTACGGCTAAAGATGGTTCTCTCACCGCAAGCGGTACGCTTAAAGTGTCTCAAACCGACAGTAGCGTTGCCGATGTAACGGCGACAAATTCCAGTGTCACCGTAAATAGCGACGGCGCCATTTACGCCGACACCCTAACCCTCACCAATGACAGTTCTTCTACAGCCGCCAAATCGACCTTGACCATTTACGGTGGCACGGTAAACAATGCTGCCGAGAACGGCACCGGCGTTACCCTAAAGGCGGATTCAGGGACGGCCATCAATGTTTATGATGGTACCTTGGTGTTAGATTCCGACAGTTCTTTGACGGGTGCCACGGTATTTTTGGATCCTTCTACTTTTGCGGCGGCCGGCACTGATGTTGACTACGCTTTGGAGGTAGGAGCCGGCTCTACCGCCAGCCTCGGCACCACTGACACATCTTTGGCTACTACCGCTTTGACGGATGCCGGAGTGTCAGAGGGGGATACGGCGGTCTTGTATTTGGATTCGCCGATAACTTTGGCGAACACTGGGCGCATTACCGTCGATAACTCCATGACCACTTCAGCGGCTGCTACCGCCACCGCTAATACGGTCAATTTTGCCGCCGATTCATTGCTACTGGTTAATGCTAAGAACCTCGGCACCAGTGCCGCCATTACTTCCACGGACAGCACTGGCGGTGCGTCATTCACGGTGGCTAACGGCTCCCAGCTCTACCTGAACAACGCTACCGCCGGACAGACTTACACCATTGCCAGCGGCTTCGGCACCACTGATTATTCCGGCTGGACTGCCACCAATGCCGTTAAAGTCAATCGCTTAATCGACGGAACTTTTAACACCGCCAGCGGCACCGTTACCACCTCGCAAAAATTCGTGGCCCAATCTACTTTAGC
This sequence comes from Selenomonadaceae bacterium, assembly GCA_017476005.1. Lineage (GTDB taxonomy): Bacteria > Bacillota > Negativicutes > Selenomonadales > Selenomonadaceae > RGIG5097. The sequence continues at coordinate 37,315 of JAFVEM010000027.1, forward strand.
CGGTACCCTCCTTGCCAACAACCTAGACTCCATGATAGCCGGTGGCCAAAACGACACCGCCTCCACCAACGTAGCAATTCGGGACATGAGCAACCTGATAGAGTGGGGCGCGGATCCTGCCGCAACCATTGCCTTTACCAACAATTTGGCTACGGCTCCGGAATCGGTAGGCGCTACCGCCATTGGCGCGCACCAAGCTTTGTCCTCTGCGGAAACGGCTCTCGACCATCTTTCTTTACTGAATGTTGACGAGGCGCACACCGCCGATGTGTGGGTGAAACTGAATCGTAGCCGTCTCACCGGCGACAATATGGATCTTTCCGGCGGCGATACCGGCTTCCGCAATAATTACTTCGGTTTTGTGGCCGGTATGGACTTCAAGGGCAGTGGTGAGAAGTACAAGAGCGGCGTTTACTTCAACTACGGTACCGGCAGCGCCGCCGGAGGCATCGCCCATGACGACAGCAAATCTTGGGGTCTGGGCTACTACGGGAATTTCATCAATGGACGCAACAATCTCATTTTTGACGTTTCCTATCAGCAGACCGAACATGACATCACCGCCGGGATTTACAATCCGGCACAGCTCGCCTATCAGTCCTTTGACGCTTCGCCGAAAAATCAGGTGTTCAGCTTGGGTCTCAGGGAGGAATACGTCATCAATCAGGGCAAAGTGGATTTCATTCCTCATGTGGGCTTGCGTTATATGAACATCAGCACCCCAGATTACAGCGGCAGTTTGGGCGGCGCTACCTATATGCACTATAGGCCGGGTACTCGTTCCGTGGTGATGTTGCCCGTTGGTATCGGCATGAAGTACAAGAGCGACAAATCCTCCAGCGGCTGGGTGAGCCAGTTTAGCGGCGACATTGGTTATCGCTTCGCTTTGAGCGGACGGGATGGCCACATGGACGTGAATCTGGACGGCCTTTCCGGCAGAGACAACATTGACTACGGCGTGGTGGATCGCAGTACCTTCTACGGGGCTTTGGGCTGGTCGATGAAAAAGAATGACGACATTGTCTATGGTATCAGCTATAACTACGCTAAAGGAAGCTCCTTCCAAGACAATCGCCTGATGCTTTCTTTCCAGTGCAAATTCTGATTGCGTTTTTAAAATTTAAGGGCGAGGGGCTGAATGGCGCCTCGCCTTTGTGCGAGGTGAAATCATGGGCGACTTCGCCGACAAGTTTGCGGCTCACTTAGAGAAAACCGCTAATCAACGCTTTCGCCGGGAGGACTTGGAGGACGCCCAGCACAGCGTTATCTTCCGCAGCAGTGTGTCCATCAAGGGGCAACATGTACCCTTGGGGGTTATTTTCGACGACAGCATTTACGTCATCGTCAGGGCGAATCTGGCCTCCCATGCGGTGAACGACCGCAACGATTACGAGGTGAGCCACTTCATCGCCAGACGAAATTTCGCCAGCAAGCTGTTCAAGTATTATCTCACCCCGGACACTTCGGTGGTGCTGGACGCTTGCATTCCCATGCTCCCGGATAATTTCTCCCCGGAACTTATTGAGACGGTGATTCGCGTGGTGATTAAGGAACTGGCCAAACATCAACGGGAATTAACGGAGCTTATTTGGCAGGGGCAAGAGGAATCTTAAAACACGCAAAATCACGGCCAAATAAAATAAAATTAGTCGCCGGAACACGATAAATTGATGATTGACACTCCCCACTCCCTGATGTACAATGGGCTTGCTCATTGAGGAGTGGGGATTTTTCGTGAAGGAGTGCGACTTTGTATGCCTGATTATATATTGGCTTTTGCTATTGCCATGGGGGCAGCGCTTCTGTTGACGCCGGGTGTCATTGTGCTGGCGGCAAAGACCGGCGCTTTAGACAAACCGGATGCGAGAAAAGTACACAAGAAGCCCATTCCGCGCATCGGCGGTATCGGAATTTATGGGGCTTTTATGATAGCCATGCTGACGGTGGTCAGCGTGACACCTCTAAGTGACGAGGTCACTTGGGAAATAACCGGCCTGATGGTGGGCGGCAGTTTGATTTTCCTCTTGGGTATCGTAGATGATTATAAAAATCTCCATCCCAAGGTGAAACTTTTGGGACAAATTATCGCCGCCACTGTTTTGGTTGTGGGTTTTGACGTGCGAATTGATTTTATCACCGATCCCTTCGGTGATTACCTTTTCTTGGAATACTTGGCCGTGCCGGCTACCCTCTTTTGGATAGTGGGGCTGACTAACACCGTGAATCTCATTGACGGTTTGGATGGTCTCGCAGCCGGGGTGGCTACCATCGCGGCGGTGACGATTTTCCTCGTGGCGTTGGAGCAGAGTTTCCTCTTGGTGGCGGTCTTAACGGCGGCGCTGGGAGGAGCGGCTTTTGGTTTCCTTTACTATAACTTCAACCCGGCCAAGATTTTCATGGGGGATTCCGGCAGTATGTTTTTAGGTTATATGCTGGCGGGCATTTCGGTTATCGGCGCGGTGAAAAGCGCCGCCACCATCGCCCTCATCGTCCCCATTTTGGCCTTGGGGTTGCCCATCTTGGATACTACCTTCGCCATCATTCGCCGTTATCGCGGCGGCGTACCCATTTTCAAACCCGACAAGGGACATTTGCACCATCGGCTCCTTGACCTTGGGTTCACCCAACGACAAGCGGTGCTTCTTATGTATGTGATCAGCGCCCTCTTGGGACTTAGCGCTGTGGCGCTCACCGAGGTCAGCGCGCAAATCGCCGTGGGGATTTTTGCCGTGGTGGTGTTGTCGGTACTTTTCGGCGCCAAAAAACTGGGTATTTTTCGTCTGAATCAGTCGCCTAATTATACCGGCTGAAGTAGCCGGAGAAATTTTCGCCGCTAGAAGGGCAGGTGGTCTCCACCTGCTCCTTTGTTGTACGAAGGGAGCTTTTCGCTTATTATGGAGAGAAAAATAAAGGTCATGACCGTTTTCGGCACCCGACCGGAGGCTATCAAAATGGCGCCGGTGGTGCTGGAGTTGAAAAAGCACCCGGAGGAAATCATCCCCTTGGTGACGGTAACGGCGCAACATCGGGAAATGCTCGACCAAGTGCTCAGTCTCTTCCAAATCACCCCGGATTATGACCTAGATATAATGGCCGAGGGGCAAACCCTGTTTGACATAACCAGCCGGGCACTCATGGGGCTGGATAAAGTCTTTGGCGCCGAGAAGCCGGATATTGTCTTAGTCCATGGCGACACCACTACCACCTTTGCCGGCGCCTTGGCGGCCTATTATCATCAAATAACCGTGGGGCATGTGGAGGCCGGCCTTAGGACTTGGGACAAGTATTCCCCCTTCCCGGAGGAAATGAACCGCAAGCTCACCGGCTCCATCGCGGACTTGCATTTCGCCCCCACGGATACCTCCGAGCGAAATCTTTTAGCCGAATCGGTGACGCCGGAGCGAATTTACGTCACGGGCAATACCGTTATCGACGCTTTGCATCACACCGTCCGACCTGATTTTTCCTTTGCAGATGATTTGCTGAAAAAAATAGATTTTGCCGGTAAGCGTATCGTCCTAGTAACCACCCATCGCCGGGAAAATTTAGGCGAACCCATGCGCCACGTTTATAAAGCCCTAAAACAGCTGACGGAGGAATTTGCCGACGTGGAAGTGGTTTTCCCGGTGCATCGCAATCCCAAAGTGCGAGAAGTGGTAAACGAGGAATTGGGAGGACTTACCAAAGTTCATCTCATTGACCCCTTAGATTATGAACCCTTCGCCAATCTCATGGATAAAGCCCATCTAATCCTAACGGATTCCGGCGGCGTACAAGAAGAAGCCCCGGCTCTAGGAAAGCCCGTGCTGGTACTCCGGGACACCACCGAGCGCCCCGAAGCGGTATCAGCCGGTACGGTAAAACTCATCGGCACCGATAGGGAAACGGTTTATGAGGAAGCTAAACTCCTGCTCACCGACGAGCAAGAATATCACCGCATGGCCGAAGCCTGCAACCCCTACGGCGACGGCAAAGCCGCCAAACGCATCATCGAGGCTATTCTCTACCAATACGGTCTAATCGACGACCCCCCGGCGCCTTTTTGCCCCAATGTTTGAATGAAAATTTTTCTCCCCCCTCGCCGGGGGATTACAATACGGTCGAGGTGATATGATATGTTGACCGTCCAAGTAGCCACCGATGTTTTCACCGCCGCACCGCCTAAGGCAGACAGCAACCTGTTGCCGGAAGAATACGACCGTATCATGCAGGAACTCTTGGCCGAACTGGAAAAAGGCGTTCGTTCCGGCGAAGAAGAAGGTTGGGTGAGTGCTGACGAGTTACAGCGATTAGTAGATAGTTGGTGCGAGTCTAGGCTATGAGCTATGATGTGATTTATACTGTTGAAGCCAAAAGTGATGTCATGCAAATTTTGGCTGATGTTACCAGTGCCTCCGGCAGTGTCATGGTGGCTCATCGTTACACCAGTGAATTACTGGCGAAAATAAAAGCTCGTCGCGATTTTCCTCGCTCTGGCAAACCTCTTTATTACCAGGAAAAATTCACAGGCTATTATCTGCTGATCTACAAGGCATACTTAGTCTTTTATCGTGTATATGAAGCCCAACAGCAGATGGAAGTAGTCAGGATTCTTCCGGGAAAAATGGATTATAAAAAAGTCTTACTGCTTACTTAAATTTTTCTCCCCCCTTGCCGGGGGAGTTTTTTATTGCCATGCGGCAAGTCCCGTAAATTGGGGCTTGCCGACCCTACCTGTAGATCCTACAGGTAGAATTTTTTTGCCCAAAAACCAAAAAATTACCCAAAACCTGTAGAGCCTACAGTTTACAAAATCTCCAAAACAAACGACAATATCATAGAACTTTTCTCTGTTTTTTTAACGAATCCTATTCAAGGAGGTAAAAATCTCATGCGTAGGCAACAAAAATCGCTGGCCTTGGCGCTCACTTTTGGCTTTTTGTTAGGCGGCAGTGCCAGCGCCGCCCCGGCTGTTTCCGATGAGCCTAGCGATGTCCGGGAGGCCATCAATCAGCAGGAGAAACCGGCAGAAAACGCCGCCGTGGAAAACGTGCTTCCCGGCGATGCCGCCGCCAAACCAAGCTCCGCCAGTTTCCATCTCAATGCCCTCACGGTAGAACGGGAAGATGGCCTGAAGGTCAAACAGGCCGAGCTTGATAAAATCGCCGCTTCCTATGTGGGGCAGGACGTTACCTTGAACGATTTAAACAAGGCCGCCAGCGAAATAACTCGCTACTGCCGTTCCCACGGCTATCCTGCCGCCACGGCGTATCTGCCGGAACAGGAATCCGCCGACGGCTCCATTATTATCAAGGTGGCTCCCGGTCGTTACGGCAAAGTAAACATCGACAATCAAAGTTGTCTCAGCGACAACGTAGTGGCGCGTCTCACCCGAGGACTGCGCCAAGGTAGCGTGGTAAACGGTCGCGACCTCGAAACCTCACTTTATAACATCATCGGCATGGGCGGCGTAAAGGCCGGTGGACTCCTCGCTCCCGGCGCAAAAGAAGGGGAAACGGATCTCACTGTCAGGGTAGAGGACGGCAAGCGGAGTACCTACGTTTTGTACGCCAATAACTACGGCAGTCGCGCCGCCGGGCGTTATCGCTATGGGCTTATGGCCGACTGGTACGAAATGAGCGGACAGGGAGATCACCTCTCCGTCAATGGCATGGTGTCCAACGCCAGCCAAAAAGCCTACGGCTTCCGCTATGAACACGGCATTGGCACTACCGGCACCAAAATAGGCATAGGCGTCTCCCATTCCAACTATGAACTGGGCGCCCAACTCACCCAATGGGGGGCTACCGGCAAAGCCACCACGGTAAGCGTTTTCGGCACCACGCCTCTGTGGCACAAAACCGACGAAGGCGTCAGCCTAAATTATGGCTACGACTACCGGGATATGAAAGACGAACTGCGTACCGTAGGCTACACTGCCAACAAGAACAGTCACGCTTTCCATTTAGGGGTAGATGGCTTCAAACATTCGGGCAAGACCTATTTCACCTACAACGTAACTGGTTATACCGGCAGACTTAGCGGCGACGGTGACATAATGGGCACCCATTTTGATTTGGGTAACGAAGGCAATTTCAGCAAAGGCACCATTGATGCTTCGGTGGTACAAACCTTTAATAAAAATTGGGATATCCTCCTGCGTTTTTCGGCGCAACGAGCCGGCGGCGACTTGGATAACTCCGAAGAGATGTATCTGGGCGGCGCCAACGGTGTCCGGGCCTACCCCCAAGGGGAGGGCGCCGGCGACCATGGGTATCTGGCCAGCGCGGAACTGCGCTATCACACGAAAGTCCCCGGACTTACTCTCTCCACCTATTTTGATATGGGTCACGTTATGAGCGAAGATGTGCCGGCTCTCCGGGATGCTACCCTCAAGGGCTGGGGTATAGGAGTGACTTGGATGCGGCCTAACAATTACTACGCTCGCCTAGACTACGCGCGACGCATCGGACTCCCGGACAATCACTCCGAAGATGCGGAAGCCAGCGGCAGATTGTGGTTTATGCTTGGCAAGATGTGGTAAATGCAAAAAAAATTTCCCCTTATGAGGTGTTCTCATAAGGGGAATGGCTTACAGCATAGCCGCATAGCGAGCTTGGTCGGCGGCGGGGATGCCCATGCTGTCCATGGCCTTGGTAGCGTCAATGCCTAAATTTTTCACTAGGTTTTTGACGGCACCAAGTAGCGAAGCGTCGGTGGCCTCCTGTACGGCCTCCTGTACGGCCTCCTGTACGGCCTTGTTTTTCTCATCTTCAATGAATTTCTCATATATTATTTTGAAAGTAGAGTAATGCACAATATCCACCTTCCTTCTTAGCATACTCTCAGATACTTGTCTGTTGGCCGACAGACTGACGGTTAGCACCGCATTCGCGCAGTTTATTGCCCATTACTCCGTTTGGTTTTCCGCCGAGATTACGGTGTTTTCCAACAGTTCTTCTGTGGCCTGTTTGGTTAGTGCCTTTAACCAGAGATGCGTTTCTTCATCGAGCGCCTTAGTCAACACAAACTGACACGGGATATTTACTAGCCCCGTAAGGTAGTACACCCCCGGAAATTTTTCCTCCACCTTGCCCCCTAGCTCTTTTATCTTCTTGAAAAGTTCCAGCGGCAAACGATCTCGAACTAGCGTTACCGTTAGTTCCTCAAAGGGAATGGCGTTCACCGTCTCCCCCAGTCCCTTATACAGAAAGGCATAGCCCACGGTTTTAACGTAATCGTCAATGGTCAGCCCGTCATCTGGGGATTTGTACTCAACGATGTTGTGACCACGAAAAATGGCACCGATGTCATGCTTTATAATAGCCTCCGGCTTTTTCTTGATGATGAGCAAATCCAGCTTCAGCGGCTCTTTGCTTAATTCGTGTCCCGAGTCAAAGGATAAGACATCCCGGTATTCTCTGAGGTCAAGCTCCATGGCTGCCACAAAGGCCGGGTGCCAGTGGTCTTTCTCTGCTTTATCTGCCATATTCTATCACCATCCCCAGTATAACACGCCTAACAATCAGGCGCAACACCAAGTAAACCACGATAGTATAAAATATTTCCTGTAACACAGAAAGGAAGCGATTCAAGTGAAAAGGAACTCTTTCCGCAATACCCTCGCGAAAAAAATCGCCTTGGCTTTAAGCCTTGGCCTCTTCTCCCTGACCCCGGCGGCGTTGGCTCTGCCTACCGGGGGCGTTAGCGACACGGCTACTATTGCTACTTCCGGCAACACCATGAGCATTACCGGCTCTACCGTCAACAATGTCATTAACTGGGACACCTTCTCCGTCGGCTCCAATGAAAAGGTGCTTTTCACCAACGCCAATAACTACCTGAACATCGTCACCGGCCCCGGCATCTCCAATATCTATGGCACTCTCTCCGGCGGCGGTCATGTGTATCTCATTAACCCCCACGGGATTTTAATCGGCGCCGGCGCTACCATTGACAATATGGGGGCTTTTATCGCTTCTACCCGTAATCCGCAACACATTGACCTTGATGCTTTTAGAAATGACGGCACGGCGGTGGATAGCGTGTTACTCCCCTATAACGCCGACAATCTCCCCACTAACACCGCATACTCTGCGCCAATGTACACCGGCACCCTTAGCGTGGCGGAGGTGAATCTCACCAACGTGAATAATGCCACCGACGTTATAGTGGAAGGTTCTTTCGTAGCACTGAAGAACACCGACGCCTTGAAAAATATAACCCAAGTCCGCACGGGACTATCCGATGTGCCTTATGATCCCGATCAAAATTACCGCGCCCAAAGTCTGTACATCGGCACGGACATCACCACCGATTCTAGCACCGTGACCCTCACCGACGCGCAACAAGCCAAGCTCTTTGACTTGAACACCGGGGCAACCCGTACCGATGCTGTTTCTGCCGCGAAACTCATCACCAGTCGCGAAGAGTTGGGGGCTATCAGTGACGGTGATACCAATTATTACATGCTCGCCAATGACATTAATATGGGAACGACTAATTTCGCGCCCATTGGCTACGGCACCGACTATGGTTTCCGTGGCACTTTCAACGGCATGGGATATTCCATTAAAAATCTCACGATTTCTCACGATGCCCTCAGCGGCAATCATCCTGTTGGTCTCTTCAGCATCTTTAATCCTTCCGAAGTTATGTACGTCAATTCCCTCCGCAATCTGAGACTGGAGGATGTAAACATTGACGGTACTTATGATTTCTCATACAATGACCAAAGCATGGTTTATGCGGTAGCCACCGGTGCCTTGGTGGGTTCTTCTAGTTACAACAAAATGCTGTACTCCACCACCGGCTTGAATCTGCCCACTATCGACAATGTTTCGGTGAGCGGCACGGTTAAAGGAATGGATTATACCGGCGGTATAGTGGGTAGAGGTGACGGCTTTATTACCAATACCCAAAACGTGGCCACGGTCACCATGTCGGGCAATGTATATGGCGGCGGCGTTATTGGTTATCATGATGGACAGCCCGGCTCACAGATTATCAATGCTCGCAATGACGGAAATGTGTCGGCGGCAAATAGCAACTCTGTTTGGACTAACGGCAGTCAAAACAAATACAGCCGTAGCATTGGCGGCGTTGTGGGCGGCGCATACAAAACCTATCCCACCGTGTATAATATCTTATACGCCTACAACAACGGCAACGTAACGGGCAATTTGGCCGGCGGTATCATTGGCGGTGAAATCGACACCCTTACTACCGGCAGCAGTATTCCCACCGTTAATACGGTGCAATACGGCTATAACACCGGAACCATCACCAATTGGGCATTCACGGCAAATGAATTTTCTTCTTACACTAATACAGTATCGACAAGTGCTTCTACTTCCTCCGCAGCCTCGACTCTCAGTGGAGTGATAATTTATCCTAATGTTAGCCCGGGGTTGAGTCAAGCCTCTAACACGGAAGCTCTTGATGCCACTGCCGCCACGCATTACGTCGGTAGTTTCGACATCACCATCGACAGCACCAACAAGGGCAACACCATCAGCTATGCTAGCAGTGACAACAGCAATGCCGACAACAGCAACAATTCCACCAACAACGGCACCGATAGCGGCAACACTAACAGCAATACCGACAGCAACAATAATGCCAACAGCGGCAGTAACACCGATACCGCTAACAGTGACAACAGCAATAACAACAGTAACGCCAGCAACGATAATAATAACAGCAATACCAACAACGGCAACACCGACAGCTGCCTCCCCGACTTCAGCAACCCCATCATTGCCCTCATGGAAGAAGTCGGCATGGATAACGGCGTAGCCTTGAGTTTGAACGGCAATCTAGTGAGCGTCACGCGTCCCGAAGGCGAAAGAGGCGGCGAAGGCGGCCTGAACCCGGCCGGTTCCGGCGCTTTCGGTGAAGCACCGGCAGACCTTCCCGGCGGCGCAGAGAACATCGTGGAAAATAGCGACAACGGCGCATCTCCCGGCGACGAAGGGGAGAATGAGGAAGAGTAAAACTCTCCATTCGTCAAAAAGGGCGATTTCTCCTAAAAACAGTAGCTATCAGGCGATTTTCAGGTATATTTAAGTTTCTAAGCGTTTTTTGGGGATTGCTTGAGGCCAAAAATCATTGTACATTAACGCGAATTAAGAGTGTGGTTTGTTTGTCCATCCCCTGATGCTAAGCACTCCCATATGTCCGGGAGATTGCCCACATCAGGGGATTTTTGTTTTTGTGGGAGGTTTTTATGGGTAGCAACGATAAAACAGCTATATTTGTTGACGGTGCTTTTTTTATCAAAAGATCTCTCCGCATTTTTGGCTCGGTTGCGCCAGAAGAACTTGCTAGGAAGCTGTGGTCATACTCTATACGGCATATATATCCCTTGCGCGATGAAAAATCGGTTGACCCGCTTTACCAGGATCGCGAGAGGCGAAACTTTGCCGACTTTTCCTATGCGCTTGATCATTTGTACCGAATATTCTTTTATGACTGCCCACCTTTGCAAAAAAGTATGCATCACCCGGTCACAAAAAAAGTCATAAATTTTAGCAAATCTGAGCGTGGCTTATGGCGGTTAGCATTTCATGAAGAACTCCGTAAAAAGCGCAAGGTGGCCTTGCGGTTGGGAAACATCGACGAAACAAACTGCGCGTGGACGATAAAAGCGGAGAAAGTCAAGGAGCTATACACCCATAAAATTCAAATCAGCGACCTTGGGGAAGATGACTATGTGCTTTCGGTACGCCAGAAAGGCGTTGATATGCGTATAGGTCTCGATATTGCTTCTGTGGCGTTTAAAAAACAAGCATCTCGCTTTATCCTCATTTCTGGGGATAGCGATTTTGTGCCGGCAGCAAAATTAGCGCGGCGTGAGGGGATTGACTTTGTACTCGATTCTATGCGTGCACCCGTCAAACCGGACTTGTATGAACACATTGAGCAAGACTTGCTTGGCGTACCATTAAAGCCTTGGCGGACATAAACCATAGCCGCTGGGAAGATTATTATGATGAGGATGAGGCCATCCTAGATTTACCATCGTTGCAAAATACTGGCAGGGCAGCCATAGGCTTTGGCAATGGGAACGGATATAACGCCATGATTCAAGCCACCAACGAAGCCTTGGCAGACTTGAGACAAAAAATAGATTTACCGAACAGCCGCTATATACTGGTGGCTTATCGGTGTGCAAATGACGAAGCAGATGCCGTGTGCGGCAAGAAGCGTAGCAAGGCACTCTGGGACATTTTTTGGTCGGTACATCACGATGCCAGATTTATTTGGAGCATAAATACCGATCACAGATTGGGGGACAAGGTAGAACTTACGCTCATCGCCGGAGATGTGCAAGACAACCGCCATGCCACCGATGAGGATATTGATATTGCCGAGGGGAACACAGCAACTCTTCGAGTAGAAAGCAAAATTTGATGATGGTAAACGATATGCATGGTATTGGATATTAATTAGACAATTCTGACATTTATTGTTGCTCAACATTTTCCATATTGGTGCTATGTATCCATTTTTTTCACCCAAAGCACCCCGTTTTACTATGAACTGCCCCACAAATCGCCCCACAAACAAAAAAATAACCGGGCAATCAGAAGAATCTGATGCCCGGAATCCTTGTCAAATGGCGGAGCGGGAGGGATTCGAACCCTCGCAGCCTTGCGACTCTAACGATTTAGCAAACCGTCCTCTTCAGCCTCTTGAGTACCGCTCCACGATGCGGCTACCGCACCAACGGGCTATAGTCTAACACACTTGTAATTTTGTGTCAAGCGTCAAATGAAAATATTACCCAACTTTTTTCAGCGCCATGGGTTCGATGGTGGGAGACTGCCCGTCGGTAATGCATTTTTCGGTGATAATGACTTTCCGCGCCTCGTTGGTGCGAGGGATGTCGAACATTATATCCAGCATGGTGTCCTCAATTATCCCCTTCAGGGATCTGGCGCCGGTCTTGCGCTTTATGGCCTCCTTGGCCACGGCGCGCAACGCCCCCTCTTCAAATTTTAACTCCACGTTGTCCATGGACAAAAGTTTCTCGTACTGCTTCACCGGGGCGTTCTTCGGTTCCGTCAAAATTCGCAGGAGCGCGTCCTCGTCTAGGGTTTCCAAGGTGCAAATCACCGGCAGACGGCCAATAATCTCCGGAATGATGCCGTACTCCATGAGATCTTCGGGGCGGACTTTATGGATTAGCTCGTCGTACTTGGGCTTCTCGTCTTTCCCCTGTACGGCGGCGCCGAAACCGATATTAGCGTCGGATTTTTGCAGGCGTTTGGCTATTATCTTGTCAATGCCCACAAAAGCACCGCCCACGATGAAGAGAATATTTTTGGTGTCCAGCTTGATGGTGGGCGCCTCCGGATGCTTGCGTTGGCCGCGAGGGGCAAATTCTACCATGCTGCCTTCAAGCATTTTGAGCAGGGACTGCTGCACTCCTTCGTGGCCGGGGTCGGCGGTGATGGAATTGTTGGCGCCGGACTTGCGCGCAATCTTGTCGAACTCGTCCAAATAAATAATGCCGTGTTCCGCCTTGCTGATGTCCTTGTCGGCGGCGTAGTAGAGATTTCGCACGGCCACCTCCACATCAGCCCCTACAAAGCCCGCCTCCGTGAGGCTGGAGGCATCAGTGACGGCGAAGGGAATGTCTAGGAGCTTCGAGAGGTGAGAAAGGAGCGCCGTTTTGCCGCAACCGGAGGGGCCGATCATAATGACGTTGGATTTTTCTATTTCTTCGCCGTCGGCGTTATTGTAGCCGTATTTCATGCGCTTGTAATGATTGTAGGCGGCTACGGCGAGGATTTTTTTTGCCCGGTCTTGGTTGATAATGTACTCGTCCAAATAGGCTTTGATGATATGAGGGCGATTTCTCGTCAAAAGGTCGTCCAGCTCCCCGGCGAAGCTCTCCCCACCTTGCTGACTGTCGGCGTGTTCGTGCGCCTCGATGAAATGATAAATATCGGTGATGCAATTTTTGCAAATACAAACCCCTACATTGGCGTCGATGATGGGCATATCATACTGACTGCGTACCTCCACCACGCGCTTGCAGTAACTGCACTGATACCGCTGGTAGCTTTGCTTAGTTTCTTTGGCCATTTATTTTTGTTTCCTTTCGTATGCGCTGAAAATTGAGTTTACTCCTTGTATTATCCCCTATATGCTATCATTTTTCAAGAAATTTTTCGGCGCATTGACCGGACAGGCAAAAAAGCGGCAGGAAATTTTCGGTCGGAGGCGAATACAAATCATCAGTAGCGGACGCTTTCATGGATTGCTGATTACGCGGGAGGGGAAGAAAATGGAAAATAAAGCTATGTTTCGCATTTCTTACGGACTGTATGTGCTGACGGCCAACGCCGACGGCAAGGACAACGGGTGCATTATCAACACCGTCACCCAAGTGACCTCGGAGCCGAATCAAATTACCATCGCCGTCAACAAGAATAATTTTACCCAAGACATGATCGCCGCCAGCGATCGCTTCACCGTGTCCATCATTAGCGAAGCGGCCTCCTTTAACCTCTTTAAACGCTTCGGCTTTCAATCCGGTCGCACGGTGGATAAGTTCAGCGGCTTCGGCGCGGCCAAGCGTCTCGCCAACGGCACCTTGGCCATTACGGAAGGCACCAACGCCTACATTTCGGCGGAGGTTTTCCGTATCGTCGATGTGGGAACCCACACCGTCTTTTTTGCCAAGGTTTCCGACGCGGTCATTTTGAACGACACCCCCTCGGCCACCTACAACTACTATCAGGCCCACATTAAGCCGAAACCGGAAAACACCGTGGCCAAAGGGAAAACCATCTGGCGTTGCTCCATTTGCAACTACGAATACGAAGGAGAAGAACTGCCCCCGGGCTACATTTGCCCCATTTGCAAGCATCCGGCCTCGGATTTTGTGAAGGTCACGGGCTAAAACCATGGGCAAAGTAAAATACATATTGTTGGCGCTGTTGGTAATATTGGTGGCCGGCGCCTTGGGAGCCGGTATGGCGGTGATGTACCAAGATTTGCAGGCCACCCTCCAGGAACGCCAAGACAAAAGAGATGCCGTCATCAAGGAAAAACTCGCCCAAGAAGAAGCGAAGGAAGAAGCCGCCAAGAAAAAGAAGGTTGCTCGCGAACAGCGCCTTTCTGATAAAAAATACGGCAAGGAACACCCCGACGAAGTGATTCGCGGCCTGACCGCCGACATGGACACCGTGCTGGAAGATAACGGCAGCACCGTTTATCGCTACAACATGGACGGCGGCGAAGGAGTTTTCCTCAGCGCCCAAATAGTCAGCGCCGCATCCCCTACCCTTTACGCTGTCCTTCACTACGAAGGAGAGAACGGCACTCCCTCCAACAGCGTCCACATTCTGTGCGATATAGGAGAGTACGATGTGGAGTTCCCCTTAGGTTCCATGCAAAACGGCGAGGGGGGCGACGTTACCTTTTTGCAACCCGTGGACAAAAGCATGGAGGACGTTTTGCGCGCTCTCGCTGTTTCCGTGAACGCCAAAATCAGCTTGCCGGAAGGGTCGGAACTTGACCGCAATCTCACCGCCACCGAAGTCATGAGAATAAAAAACATGGTAGAGTTGTACGATATTTTGCGAGGTGCCAAGACCACCGATTAAAATGCGAGGTGAAATAATTGCAATTAAAGCGGCTGGAGGCCTACGGCTTTAAATCCTTTGCCGATAAGACCGAAATAGAATTTGACAGCGGCATCACCGCCATCGTGGGGCCAAACGGCAGCGGCAAGAGCAATATCACCGACGCGGTACGTTGGGTACTGGGCGAGCAGAATATGCGCAAACTCCGGGGGGGCAAGGCCGAAGACATTATCTTTGCCGGCAGCGCCACCCGGAAGCCCTTAGGGGTAGCGGAGGTGTCTCTCCTTTTTGATAATACCGGGGAACTGCCGGTGGATTTTAAAGAGGTACTGGTGACCCGGCGGCTTTATCGCTCGGGAGACAGCGAATATTACATCAATCGCTCGCGCTGTCGCCTGAAGGATATTTACAACCTTTTTGCCGACACCGGCATCGGCCACGACGGCATGAGTATCATCGGGCAGAACCGCATTGACGACATTTTAAACAGCAAGCCGGAAGACCGACGCGCTTTTTTTGAGGAAACCGCCGGCATTACCAAGTATCGGAACCGCAAGCAGGAAACCATGCGGAAGCTGGAGGACACGGAAAAGAACCTGCAACGGGTGGCGGACATTCTTCAGGTAATCGAAGAACAGCTTGAGCCTTTGGGGAAGAGCGCAGAGAAAACTCGCCGTTATAACGCGATACAGGGAGAATACCAACAGGTAAAAGTAACCGACATCCACCAAAAGTTAATGAAATTTGCCGAGGAAACCGCCGCCAACCAACAGGCTTATCAAGAGGCGCAGGACGAAACCGTGGCGCTGGAGGCAACCGTAGGGAATTTAGAAGCCGAGCAAGCCGGTATCAACAAAGAAATCATCGATCTGGAAAAAAAGATGCAGGCCGTGGCCGAGGAGAGCGAGGCGATTCGGAGCGAACTGGAGGCCTTGACCGGCGAGACGGCTACCCTCACGGAGCGGCAAAAGCAAGGCGAGGCCGCCAAAGAACGCTTGCTAAGGGAACGGGCGGAACTAACTGCGGCGCAAGCGGCGGCGGAGCAGGAAATAGCGGAGCTTACCGCCACCGAAGAGAGACAGAAGCAGGATTTGGCTTTGGCCGACGAACTGCTAAATGAGGAGCGGCAAAAGGCCAAGCAGGTGGAGGAAAACATTCGCCGCCAAAGGCAACTGAGTCGCGAAGCTGATAAACGCCGGGATACCTGTCAGGAAGCGCTCACGGCCAAGCAAAAGGAACTGGCGGTAACGGAGCGCGATCTGGAGGCCGGCAGCGGCGGCAACAGCGCTCGCGAAGCGGAGTTTTCCCGTCAACAAGCACAGCTGGCCGCGCTACTCGCCGAAAAAGAAAGGCTCGTGGCCGAGGAAGCAACCGAAAACGCCAAACGGCAAGAGTTGGAGACAGCCGCCCAAGAACTCCGGCAACGAGAAGCCGAGCTTACGGCCTATTGCCAAAAGCAACGGGAACGGCGAGACGAGTTACAACAGGTCATCCAAAAAAGCGAACATCAAATTCAATTCTTGACGAAGATGCAACAGTCCTACGAGGGTTTCGGTCGGGGCGTAAAGGCGGTGCTGACCGCGCAAAAACCATGGCGCGAGGGCGTGTGCGGCGCGGTGGCGGAACTTATCAAGGTGCCGCCGGAGTACGTCACCGCCATTGAAATTGCCTTGGGAGGGAATCTGCAAAACGTGGTGGTGGAGGAAACGGATACGGCCAAGGCCGCCATCGCCTTTTTGAAAAAAGAACGACTGGGCAGGGTAACTTTCTTGCCTCTATCCACTATTACGGTGCGCGAGGGCGGCCGGGATTTTTCTCACGAGACGGGTTTTATCGGCTACGCCAGCGAGCTTGTGAGTTGCGAGGCGAAATATCGCCCCATTGCCGATTTTCTGCTAAATCGCACCCTAGTGATGGATACTCTTGATAACGCCTTGGCTCTAGCCAAAAAGCAGGGACAGAAACTGCGCTTGGTCACGCTGGAAGGCGAGCTGATAAATCCGGGCGGCTCTCTGTCCGGCGGCAGTCGCGGCCAAAGGGAGGCCAGCTTTCTTAACCGTCAGGGAGAAATCGACGCTTTGACGCAGGAAAAACAAATGGCGACGGCGGAGCTGAGCGACACCGCCGCTAGGTATCGGGAAAACCAAGGGAAACTGGACGAGACCAGCGACCAACTAAAAGGCAACGCCGCTCGGTTGCAGACCCTGACCGTAAAACAAGCCGAGCTAAAAGTGGCGCTACAAAGAACAACCGCCGCCGCCGAAAACGAAAAGGCGGCGGTGAAGCGTCTGGAAGCGGAACTAACGGCCTTAAAGGAAGCCTTCGCCGAGATTCAGGCCAAACACGAGGCACTCAAAAGGGACGTAACCGCCGCCGAAGAGGCTTTAAGTACGGCCAAAAGGGAATCCGACGAAGCCTACAACGCTTTGGAGGATTTGGAACAGGACGCAGAGGATTTAGCCAAGCACATCAACGAACGGGAAGTCAATCGCGCTGTATTGGAGCAGGAAATTTTGCGTAGCCGGGAACACATCCTCCTCCGCACGAAGGAAGCCCAAAGACAAGCGGCGGGGCTAGAACGCAGTCACGAGGAGGAAGCGCGGCTAACCCAAGGGGCGGCGGCAGACAAAGAAAGGCTAAAAGAGCTGGCAGAAAAGAGCGCTCTTTGGCAGGAAAAATACGATGCCGATAGCGAAACCCGTCGAAAACTTTACGCGGAAAAAATGGAGAAAATGGCCGCCGGACAGGAACTGGAAAAAAAGGGCAAGGAGACGAATCGCAAATTAAACGCGGCGCAAAACAAACTCCATCAGCTGGAGCTGGCCGCCTCTAAAATCCAGTTCAACCGAGACGAATGTACCGACGATTTAATGAAAGAATTTGGTCTTACGCCGGAAAAAGCCGCCGCCGAGGCGCTGGATTTACCGGCGGAACAAATCGGCGGACGGCTCCGGGAACTGAAAAAACAAATGGAGGACATTGGGCCGGTGAATCCCACCGCCGTGGAGGAATACGAGGAGCAGAACCAAAGGCGCAAGTTCATGCAAAGCCAAGCCGATGACTTAGTGGGCGCCAAAGAAAACCTCATGGTAATAATCGCCGAAATGGACGAGGCCATGACCAAGCAATTCAAAGCGGCCTTTGCCGAGATTCAAATTTACTTTGGGGAGATTTTCGTGCGACTTTTCGGCGGCGGTCAGGCGGAACTCAGACTCCTTGACGAAAACGACGTACTCAACACCGGCGTAGAAATTTTGGTACAGCTTCCTCAAAAGAAGCGGCAAAATCTCTCCGCCCTATCCGGCGGCGAACGCGCCTTAACGGTTATTGCTCTGCTTTTCTCTTTCCTGCGCTACCGACCTTCACCCTTTTCAGTGTTGGATGAAATCGACGCGCCCCTAGACGAGGCCAACGTGGTGCGTTTCGGCGCTTTCCTCCGGGAATTTGCCGAAAACACCCAGTTTATCGTAGTCACCCACCGCAAAGGCACCATGGAATCCGTGGACAGTATGTACGGGGTAACGATAGAAGATGCCGGGGTATCCAAAGTCCTGTCCGTGAAGATTGACGATATGCGTCAAAGCGAGGTGGGGTGAGGTCGGCACACTGGTGTTCGATGGAGGTGATGGTCGTATGTCACAGAATGAATCGACGCAGGAGATTGAACAAATAAAAAACCAATTCGTTACGGCCTTGTCGCCGCTCAAAATCTATTTATTCGGTTCCTTTGCCAACGGTACCGCCAGAGCTGACAGTGACTTTGATTTTTACATAGTGGTAAAAGACGGCGTGAAAAATTTGGTGGATTTAACGGCTGAAGCCTATAGATCTATTCGCCATGTGCGCAGCCGCGCCGTGGACATTATCGTAGGCACGGAAAGCAAGTTTGAAAGCAGAAAACACAGGTTTGGTGTAGAAAACGAAGTCTTGCAAAAGGGTGTACTGCTGTATGGATGAGTGTAGAGACTAGGAGGTTAAACCTATTGGGATTTTTTGAACGACTTAAACAGGGGTTAAGCAAAACCAAGGAAAACTTGACCCAGAAGATAGAAAAACTGATTATCGGCTACGCAGATATTGACGAGGGATTACTGGAGGAACTGGAAGAAACTCTCATTATGGCCGACGTGGGGGTAAAGACCACCGATACACTGATGAAGGCGGTGCGTCGCGGCATCAAAAAGAAGGAAATAAACGAACCGGCCGACTTAAAACCCTTCCTAGCGAAAGAAATAGCCGCTATTTTGGAGCAGGACGCCAAACCGCCGCAGGAAGCGGCTTCGCCTCCCACGGTTATTTTGGTCATTGGGGTGAACGGCGCCGGTAAGACCACCACCATCGGCAAGCTCTGCGCCTACTATAAAAATCAGGGAAAAAGCGTGATACTGGCGGCCGCCGACACATTCCGCGCCGCCGCCATTGAACAATTGGAGGCTTGGGGGGAAAAAAGCCGCGCCACCGTTATAAAACACGAAGCCGGTTCCGACCCGGCGGCGGTAGCCTTTGATGCCGTCAAGGCGGCGCAGGCTCGCAAAGCCGATATTCTCATCGTCGATACCGCCGGCAGATTGCAGACCAAATCCAATCTCATGGAAGAATTGAAAAAAATAAACCGGGTAATCGGCCGCGAGATACCGGGAGCGCCCCATGAAACCTTGCTGGTGCTTGACGCTACCACGGGGCAAAACGCCGTCAGCCAAGCGAAACTTTTCACCCAAGCCGCCCCCATATCGGGAGTGGTCCTCACAAAGCTGGATGGCACCGCCAAAGGCGGCGTGGTTATCGGCATCAAGGCCGAGCTTTCCCTGCCGGTAAAATGGATTGGGGTGGGAGAAAGAATTGACGATTTGCGACCTTTTGAGGCGGCGGCTTTTGCCAAAGCGTTGTTTGAGTAGAAAATATGTTTCTTAGCGGAGGGAGGCATGGTTCCGATGGCAACTACCAACTAAAAAAAGGAAATTTTGCGCTCCTGTCCCGGCATCGGCGAACATACACGAGCTAACTTTTTACTGCGAGGCGCCAAGGAATGCCGCTACAATGCAAGGCACTGGTTACGCTACCTCCGTAAGGCCTTCCAAAACGGCAGACCGCTCCTCTCAAAGGGGGAAATCGATGTTCTGGCCGGTAGCGAGGAATTGTCAATGTTCCAGCGTATTAGTCTAAGGCAAGCCATGACCGTCGGGACACCTACCCATGAGTTTGTAGTAGCCTTAGATCGTCCGGCGACATGAGTCGGCGATAATTTCTTCTGCGGTAGAAAATTCTTCGTTGCTATCGGGGGATGATGGTCAACAAACTGCATGGGCAAGCCAGCCCTCAAGGTAGCCGCGTCCCCCCCAAGCGGTACCTCAAAGAAAGCCCAAAAAAAACGCAGCCTTCCCCGGTTGCGTTTTTTGGTACGGAAAAATTTGCTGGCCACCGTGTTGTTCCTATGCTACAATAGGCAAAAGAGAAGGCCGAAATTTTTCTTGCTATACTGGAGAGCATTGGACATTCCGAAGGAAGGTCTTAGGCTCTCCGTATATACCGCGGACGAGCAGATACATTTTGGTAAATTTCTCTGCTCGCGAGTATAAAAAGAGGCGATTATAGAATGTGGAAAAAATTACTCGCGACGGCGGTGGGCGTTGCGTTGTGGGGAGGAGCGCTGCCCGGGGAGGCTTTGGCCGACGGCGAGCGAGTGCTGATTAACGTGGCCAGCCATTCGCTGGCGCTTTACCGTGGCGATGATAAAATTCGCCTTTACCCGATCGCCACGGGCAAAATCAGTACACCTACCCCCACCGGCTATTATAAAATTCTCTCCAAAGACGTGAATCCCACTTGGACTGACCCCACGGATCACGAAAATGTTATCCCCTCCGGCCCCTATAATCCTTTGGGCTACCGTTGGATGCAGATTAAAGGCAATTACGGCATCCACGGCACCAACAACCCATCCAGCATCGGTAAGCATGTTTCCAACGGCTGTATTCGCATGAACGAGAGCGACGTGGAGGCCCTCTTTGATTTGGTGAGTGTCGGTACGCCGGTGGAAATAACTTATAACCGTATCGTGGTGGAAAAAACTGCCGACGGCAATATCGCTTATTACATTTACCCCGATGCCTACAGACGGCAACCATTGGACGCGGCCGGAGTGCGGAAATGGCTGGACGGCTTCGGCGTGGGGAATTTTGCCAGCAATGAGGACATCGAGGCAAAAATCGCCGCCTCCGACGGCGAGCCTACCTACCTTGGCAAACCTTACAAGGCAAAGGTGAACAGCGCGACGCTGAAAAATAAGGCGGTGCAGGTTAATGGCATAACTTACCTACCGGCGCAGGAAGTGGCCTTGGCCTTAAAACTTGATTTGAAGTGGTCGGAGGAGGCCGCCACCCTTACCAGCCCTTACGGGAAAGCCAAGGGTTACGACAAAAACGACATTCTCTATTTTGCGTCGGAGGATGCCCCAACCCTCTTTCACTTGAAGGCTACTCTTAATCGGGATAACGAATACGATTTAACAACCCTCAAGAGCATACCGACTACACCGACTACCAATCAGCCGAGTACCGTAAAACCGCCGGTGGAACCCGGGATACCCAAGGAACCCCAAGGAGCCGATACCTTGAATCCGACGGTGGATACCACTAAACCTACGCCGCCCAATTTTGACGTTACCGCTCCTCCCCAAGAAACGGTAACGCCGCAAGACAGGGGCGAAGGAGCGCCGGAGACTACGATTGCTCGTGACGAAAGCATGGGCGGCGCTGAAGCCGCTTCGGCTCAAAGAAAACCTACTTCCACCGAGCCGGATAAAGACTTAACGACAAACAAAGAAAAAACGGCGGCCACCGACCCGGAGCTTACGCCAAAGCCCCCTACGGTAAAGACCCCAAGCGTCACGGCGGTGAACACCGACCCTACCCGTCGCCTGTCGCGTCCTCATGAAAGGGGCGCGGTCTTAGAGACTATCCCGGAGGCCAATCGTGAAGGCTAAAGAAAAACTGGTGGTCATAGACGGTAGCAGTCTCTTGTACCGCGCCTTCTACGCCATGTCCCAACAGGTAATGCTCACCGCCCCTTCCGGGGAACCTATAGGGGCGGTGATGGGTTTTGCCAATATGCTGGCCAAAATTCTGGAAACGGAAGCTCCCACGGGAGTGGCTATTGCCTTCGATAAAGCCAAGAGGACTTTTCGCCACGCTAAATTCCCCGATTACAAGGCCGGTCGCGCCAAAACCCCGGAGGAACTTTTGTTGCAGATACCCATCCTCCATGATTTTGCCGCCGCCTGCGCCATTCCCTTTATCGAAAAAGAGGGCTACGAGGCCGACGACATTTTAGGGACGCTGGCCACTCAGGCCGCCGCCACCAGAGAAGCGGTGGTGGTCACCGGCGACCGGGACGCCCTGCAACTCATCGGGAAAAACTTAACCGTACTCTACAACAAAACCGGCGCCAGCAAGATGATTCGTTACGACGAAGCTACTTTCCGGGAGGAATACGGTCTTAGCCCCAGACAGCTCATTGATTTAAAGGGTCTCATGGGGGATAAATCCGACAATATCCCCGGCGTTCCCGGGGTGGGCATCAAAACGGCCACGGAACTTTTAAAAGAATACGGCTCCGTGGCAGAGGTTTTGGCGCATATTGACGACATAAGCAAAAAGAAAACTAGGGAACTTTTGCGCCAGTACCAAGAGCAAGCCTTGCTATCTACGGAACTGGCCACTATCGAACGGCAGGTGCCGGGGATAGAATTTCGCCCCGAGGAATTTGAACTTTCGTTGACACGGGACAAGTTGGAGGCTTTTTGCGTTCGTTATGGGCTGAATAAGGTTTGGGCGACCTACCAAAAATTCCTGCCGACTATAGCCAGCAAGCCGACCACCGCAATCGAGGCTTTGACTTGGACGGAGGGCGTATCTGCCGAGGCTATAGCCTCCTTGCGAGGCGAGAAAACTTTGGCGGTGGCGACGAGGTACGAAGGTACGGCGCCTTTTGCCCAAGCCCAAGAGATAATGCTGGCCGCCGCCGATAAGCTGTATCGGGTGACGGCAGACAGCGACAATTGGGGAGCGGTCGTAGAACTAATCCGCTCGCATAAGAGCATTGTCGTTTTCGATAGCAAGGCAATGCTACATACCGGGATTCTCCCCGACTATGAAGCATCTCAAAAAACTAAATTTATTAAGGGTGCAGGGGAATTATTCCCCTGCCGGAGTCAAGAGGCAGAGCCTCTTGTGGAGTTTGAGGCAAAGCCTCAAGAAAAAAATATATTTGATGTCCAGCTGGCGGCTTATCTTTTGGAGCCGGAGTCGGCCAAGTACGAACTGAGCCTCCTGTGCGAAAAATACTTGCCGGATTTGGTGTGGCCGTCAGGTGTCGTGGGTGCCGAAAAATTGGCCTATGAGGCGACGGCGTTGCTGAAACTTAGCGCCAAGTTACAGGAGAAACTCACGGCTGAGGGGCTTGATTCCCTTTATACGAACATGGAGCTTCCCTTGGCGGAGGTGTTGGCCGCCATGGAGCAAAACGGCATTAAGGTGAACCGGGAGGCGCTTAAGCAAAAGGCCGTGGAAATCGGCGATAAAATAGCCGAGCTGGAAAAAGATATTCATGTGTTGGCCGGTATCGAGTTTAAGATAAATTCCCCCAAACAGCTGGCGGAAATCCTGTTTGAGCGCTTGGCGTTGCCCACCAAGAAGAAAACCAAAACGGGCTATTCCACCAATGCGGAAGTTTTGGAGGAATTAAAGGAGCGGCATCCCATTGTCCCACAAATTCTCGCTTACCGCCTGTGGAATAAACTAAAATCCACTTATCTGGACGGTTTAACGGGGCTGATTCGCGCCGATGGGCGGCTACATACCAGTTTTAATCAGACAGTTACCGCCACGGGACGCCTCAGCAGTAGCGAGCCGAATCTTCAAAATATCCCGGTGCGTCGGGAGGAAGGCCGCGCCATACGGTCGCTTTTCGTGCCGGGTGAGGGCTTTGACTTTTTGCTGTCGGCGGATTACAGCCAGATAGAGCTGAGAATTTTGGCGCACATGTCGGGAGACGAGCGGCTGATAGCGGCCTTTAACGACGGCGAGGACATTCACGCTCGCACGGCGGCGGAGGTGTTTGGCAAAAATTTAACCGAAGTAACGCCGGAGGAACGCCGTCACGCTAAGGCGGTTAATTTTGGCATCGTCTATGGCATCAGTGATTTTGGCCTCGCCAAGGATTTACATATTTCCCGGAAGGAAGCCGGGGAGTACATCGACAAATATTTTACTCGGTACGCCGGGGTGAAGGCCTTTTTGGATAAAATCGTGGCAAGAGCCAAGACCGACGGCTATGTTACCACCTTGTACGGACGGCGGCGGTATCTGCCGGATATTAAGAGCAGTAATTTCACGCGCCGCTCGCTGGCGGAACGCATGGCCATGAATACCCCCATTCAGGGAAGCGCCGCCGACATCATCAAACTGGCCATGATACGCGCCTATGGAGGGTTAAAAGAAGCCGGTCTCAAGAGCCGTCTCCTGTTGCAAGTACATGACGAACTGGTGCTGGAGGTAACGGAGGGCGAGATCCCTCGGGTGGAAAGTATTTTACGGGATGCCATGGAAAAGGTGGCCGCCCTGTCAGTCCCCTTGGTGATTGACATAAACACGGGCAAAACTTGGGCGGAAGCGAAATAGGAGTGAAGGTCATGCCGGAAATGCCGGAGGTGGAGGTCATTCGCCGTTCGCTGGAGGGTTACTTGCGAGGACGCACTATCCAAAAGAGCGAGGTATTGCTCCCCCGGCAGGTGAAACGGCCGGAGACAGCGGAATTTATTAAAAGGGTGCAGGGTGAGACCATCGAGGAGGTAGGCCGTCGCGGCAAGTATCTCATTATGAAGCTAAGCGGCGACACCGATTTGATTGTTCATCTGCGCATGACCGGCAGGTTGGTTTTTTCCCCGGAGGGAGAGGTGAAAGACAGCCATCCTAGGCTTATTTTTCACTTGGACGGGGGCGCGAAACTAATTTACGGCGACACCAGAACCTTAGGGGCTGTTTATGCCTTGAAACCGGAGGAAAAGGAGATCGTGAAGGGGCTGGCCACCATGGGGCCGGAGCCTTTAACCCCGGAATTTACCCCAGAATACCTCGCGGAGATTTTTAAGAAGCGCGCCACGAAAATAAAGTCGGCGCTTTTAAATCAATCCCTCATTGGCGGTATCGGCAATATCTACGCCGACGAAGCCCTTTTTCTCGCTAGGATTCACCCGGAAAGAGAAGCCAAAACCCTCAGCTCACCGGAACTGACAAAACTCCATGAAGCGATAAATCAAGTCATCGGGGAAGGGCTGGCAGACGGCGGCACTACCTTTCGGGATTATCAAAACGCCGACGGCGGTCAGGGTTCCCATCAAGAAAAATTAAGGGTCTATAACCGCAAGGGAAAATCCTGCCCCCTTTGCGGCCAGCCTATTGAGAAAATAGTGGTAGGGGGACGGGGAACTCATTTTTGTCCCCGGTGTCAAAAATAAATATTTATGTTTTATGAAGGAATGTGCATGAAAGTAATAGGACTGACCGGAGGCATAGCCTGCGGCAAAAGCAGAGTCTCTTTTTATTTGGGAAAATTGGGAGCCGGCATCGTGGATGCCGATGCGGTGAGCCACGAGCTTTCCGCTCCTCACAAGCCTCTATGGGAGGCCTACCGGGAAAATTTCGGCGCGGAGGTTTTCGGCGAGTCGGGAGAGCTGGACAGAAATGCTCTGGCGCAACTGGTGTTCAATGACGAAGCGGCGCGCATTAAGCTGAATAACTTGGCTCATCCCATTATTCAAGATGAGTGTCTGCGCCGTTTGCAAGCGTTGCGAGAAGCGGAGACAAAGGTAGCGGTCTTTGACGTACCCTTGCTGTATGAAGCCGGGTGGGATAAGTATGCGGACGAAACTTGGGTGGTCTTTGCGCCGCCGGAGGTACAGCTTGCTCGGCTCATGGCGCGAGACAAAATCGACGTGGGCCTAGCCAAAGCTCGTATCGAGGCGCAGGGAGATTTAACCGTAAAATGCCGCCGGGCGGATGTGGTTATCGACAACGGCGGCGAGTGGTATCTCACCAAAAAACAACTGAAAGCCGCATGGAGGAATGTGGGTCATGAGGGACTCCACACTTAGGGATGAGATGATGGCCGCTAGGCGCAAGCGGTATTCCCTCTTGGTGGGTTGCCTCATCTTGGCCTTGAGTTTCGGTATTTACTTTTTATTTCAGGTAGAGTCGGTGCAACGCGCCTATCTGTATCCCTTTCCTTATCAAAGCTATGTGCGTAAGTACGCCGCCGAGTACCGAGTAGATAGCGATCTGGCGGCGGCGGTGATGAAAAACGAGAGCAATTTTCGCGAGGTTGCCCAAAGCCCTCGCGGCGCCGTGGGACTTATGCAGCTTATGCCCACCACGGCGGCGTGGATTGCCATGCAACTGAATGACCGGGATTTCACTTGGGAAAAACTGCACGACCCGGAAACGAATATTCGCTATGGGGTGTGGTATCTGTCCTCTTTGCAAGAGGAATTTGAGGGCAATGAGGTCTTGATGCTGGCGGCGTACAACGCCGGTCGCGGCAATGTGCAAGAATGGATCGCCGAATACGGGTGGCCAAAGGATTTTGCCGCAGTTGACGCCATTCCCTTTAGCGAAACGAGGGCGTATGTACGACGGGTCTTGCAATCCAAGGCCAAATATCAAAAGCTGTACCGGTAAAGGAGCAAACGGTAATGACAGGGTGGCTAGGGCAACTGAAGCATCATTTTTGGACGCGAGAGTTTATGTTGTTCCTCCTTATCGGCACTTTCAACACCTTGAATTGCAGTTTTATCGCCAAGGGGTTGATGTTTTTTCTGCCGGATGCCAACATCGCCTTCAATATCGGTTACATTATCAGCAATATTTTAGCCTATTGGCTAAACTCCCGTTTTGTTTTTTTTGAGACTTTGAGTCTCCATCGCTATGTAAAATTTTTTCTCTCCTATGTCCCCAACTACATAATTCAAAATATTATCGTGGTGATTTTTTACAACGTCCTAGGTTTTCCGGACATTGTGAGTTTCATTATCGCCGCTATACTGGGCGTCCCCATCACCTTTTTGTGCGTGAAGATATTCGCCTTTGGGCGCAAGTAACAGTTAGTAGGCGCCTAGCCGTCAGAAAAACCCCCGTAGCGATTTGCTATGGGGGTTTTTCCCTCAAGCTGCAATTATAGCGAGTAGAAATAGGGGCAAATACTCGCCAGACTTCCATCCTTCATCCGAAAGCCCTTGGGGATAACCCCCAGTTGCACAAAGCCTAAGCGTTCATACAGATGCCGCGCATGGATATTGCTTTCCACCACCGCATTAAACTGCAATATGCCAAAACCGAGCTTTTTAGCCATTACCAAACAGTCCTTCACCAATGCTTCGCCTATATGTTTGCCCCGGCAAAGAGAACTGACGGCGTAGCTGGCGTTGCAAATGTGGCCGCAACGCCCTACATTGTTGGGGTGCAGAATGTACAGCCCCCGAATATTTTCGCCCTCATCCACCGCCACGCCGGTATAGCTTTGGGCGGCAAAAAACTGGGCGCCGGTCTCTGGGTTGAGAATTTCTTCTTGAGGAAAGGCAATCCCCTCCGCCACGATTTCATTCCAGATAGCCACCATCGTCGGCAAATCAGCCGACTTATAAGCCCTGATGAGCATTTAATCACTCCTATAGTCCACGTCCCCCACAGTACAAAATGGGGTAGCTCGCCGCTACCCCACCTTAAAGAAGCCAAGAAAAAGCTAGTTGCCCGACTCGATAAGCCCGTAATTGCCGTCGGTGCGGCGATACACCACGTTTACATCCTCCGTCTGGGCATCCCGGAACACATAGAAATTGTGATTCAAGAGGTTCATCTGCATGATGGCCTCTTGCACGTCCATGGGTTTTACCGTGAAGCGCTTCGTCTTCACTATGGTGGCCTCTTCGCCCTCGTCCTTTAGATCCTCCAAAGGCCCGGTGGGTAAAGCCTCCGCCTTGAATCCGCCGCCCCGGAAACGCCGGGAGAGCTTCGTCTTTTGCTTGTGAATCTGCCGCTCCAGTTTCTCCACCACGAGGTCGATGGAGGTGTACATGTCCATGGTGGCCTCTTCGCCTCTGAGGAGAATACCTCCCTGCACCGGCACCGTTACTTCTACAATGTGGCGACCCTTGGACACCGTGAGGAGGACGCTTATTTCGCCCACCTTCTCAAAATACTTGGTGACCTTGCCCACGCGCTTCTCCACATATTCCCGAAGCGCGGGGGTGATTTCGATGTTCTTGCCCCGGACAGTGAATGTAGCCATGTGATACATCCCCTTTCTGCTTCTAGTAGCTGATTATTCATTTCGGCGTAGGCAGCAAAAATCCTGCTACCCTTACTAAAAAACCTTATTTTTTCCAAAATAAAACCCCGGCCTTTTAGCCGGGGCAAAAGTTACGCTATAAAAAACTAGGCCGTCTTAACCACGTTGGAGGCCTGCAAGCCGCGAGCGCCCTCGACGATCTCGAACTCCACGTCCTGACCTTCAGCCAAAGTCTTGAAGCCTTCATCCTGAATGGCCGAAAAATGCACGAACACATCATCGCCGTCCTGACGCTCGATGAAGCCATAACCCTTTTCGGCGCTAAACCATTTTACTTTTCCAACCATGTTTATGATTCCTCCCAGAACTAGATACCCATTATAGCCAAAAGCACCGTACACGGCTACAAACAGCAAACCCTCGGTAACGGCTTCTCATCTGCCCTTAGCTACCGGGATATTATAACGCCACCCTCAGCGTCTGTCAATCAGAAAAAATGCCGGAACATCACTAAAAGGCTCCGGAATCACCGGAGCCGGTAGCTACACCCACGCAGAAAATACCTCGGCCAGAATTCTGCCCTCTTTAGGCTAGTTACGCTTGATAACGGAAATTTACGCCGCGCCCTCTGCGCGTTTCTTGTTGAAGCATTCGCGGCAATATACGGGGCGGTCATTCTTCGGCTCGAAAGGTACCTCCGTCTCTTTGCCGCACTCGGCGCAGATGACGGAGTGCATCTGGCGAGGCTCGCCACCGTCACGAGAGCGACGCCGCTTGTCCCGGCAATCGCGGCATCTGGCAGGCTCGTTCTCAAAGCCCTTCTCCGCGTAAAATTCTTGCTCCCCGGCGCTGAAAATGAATTCGTTGCCACATTCCTTACATACCAGAGTCTTGTCTTCAAAAGCCATCAATAAAGTCTCCTTACATTTGAAAATGTTTGAGCGATACTCAACAACCTCATTATAATAGTTTCGCCAGAAAAAAGCAAGCAATTTTTTGCTTTTATGAAATTTAGTAACAAATTTTTTACATATTACGGACGCATTATGGGCGCATCTAAAAAAACGCCGAGTCCGGCTTTCTGCTCGGACTCGGCGTAAAAAACTACTTACTCGGCGGTGAAAGGTAGTAGCGCGATATTGCGCGCGCGCTTGATGGCCACCGTCACTTGGCGCTGGTGCTTGGCGCAGTTGCCGGAGATGCGACGGGGCAGAATCTTGCCCCGCTCCGTAATGAAGCGACGGAGCTTTCCGGCATCCTTATAATCAATATGCTCCACCTTATCCACGCAGAAGGAGCAGACCTTACGGCGCGGCCTTCTGCTTCTGTCACGTCTTATCATGCAAATTGCCTCCTATACATCCCCTCAGAAGGGAATGTCCTCGTCGGGAAGGGGCGGCCCGAAAGCATCATTCTGACCGGCAGAGGGCATACCGCCCATGCCGCCTTGATTGCCATCGCCCATACCGCCGCTTGTGGCGCCCTGCTGGCGCGGTCCGATAAATTCTACTTCGTTTGCCACCACCTCGGTGACATAACGCTTGGTGCCGTCTTTGGCGTCGTAAGAACGGGTCTGAATGCGTCCCTCCAGCGCTACCTGCCGCCCCTTGGATAAATAATTACCACACAGTTCGGCAGTTTTCTGCCAAGTCACAATGGGGATAAAATCAGCTGTCGGCTGACCGTTCTGCTCGGCGTTGCGTGCTCCTCGCCTATCCACCGCCAAGGTAAAAGTGGTCACGGCGGTGCCGCTTTGGGTGTAACGCACATCCGGGTCGCGAGTGAGTCGTCCTATTAAAACTACTTTGTTCATCGCTAAAGATCCTCCGCCGCTACTGGGCGTCCTTGGCTTCCGGCGCGTGTTCGTCGGCGCGCACGATCATGTGCTTCAAGACCTCGTCCGTTATCTTCATGACGCGGTCGCACTCGGCGGTGCAAGCCGGCTCGCAGGTGACATAGAAAAGGCAGTAATAGCCGTCCGTCTCGCCGTCAATCTCGTAGGCCAGACGCTTCTTGCCCCAGCGGTCTTCCTTGTCAATGGTGCCGCCGTTCTTCTGGATAAGGCGCGAAAACTTCTCGATAACCCCATTCGTCGCCTCTTCCTCCATGGTCTTCACGATAAATATGACTTCGTACTTTCTCACGAAATCACCTCCTCCTTTGGTCTTTGGCTCCCATTTGCAGGGGAGCAGGGAAGTTCTTTATGCAGAACATACTGAAGGATTATAACACGCCATATTTTCCTTGGCAAGTATTATTTTTTTTATGAACTCGGCAAAAAGCATTGATCATACCACCAATAACGCTTGACAGCAAATCAATGCCTCGTTACAATGAAAATGTCGATAAACGAGGTTAGTTGGTTGGAGGTCAAGGAAAATGAAACAGAAACTTTTAGGTCTTTTGCTCGCGGCCATGGTGCTTTCTTCGACGACGGCCTTGGCGGCCAGCACCCCCGAGTCCGAAGGTAGCGTCCCCTATTGTTGCGGCTGTTACGGCTATTGCGATAACGGCGATGACTACTGCCAAGGCGACTACTGCCGTCGGTAGGCGCGGTTCTATTTGGATAACAGGGGCTGTCGCACGAAGGGAAAAACTCTTCGTGTGGTAGCCCCCTCGTTGTTTAGATAATATTCTGAAGTAAGAATCTGCTCCATTGTAAAAAGAATAGACTACTCGTTGTTCTTGGAATTTTTTCCCAAATTCCAAAATACAAACAGGAATTAAATCGGGGCAGGGCGAATTGTTCTCTTGGTAAAAGCGTATAAAGGAGGCGAGCAAAAATGGATGACGAAACCACCGATAGCGCTG
Organism: Selenomonadaceae bacterium; assembly: GCA_017476005.1. GTDB lineage: Bacteria > Bacillota > Negativicutes > Selenomonadales > Selenomonadaceae > RGIG5097. The sequence continues at coordinate 68,043 of JAFVEM010000027.1, forward strand.
ACCTTGAAATGGCTAAGGTCTGCCACGAGGCCAGACGCGGCGAAGTCGTGGGACAGCGAATGCTTAAAGACGTGTGGGAGAATCTAGGCGGCGGTGTCGCCACGGAAACTCAAACAGAACCGGATAATCCCTTGGTGGCCTCAGCCGCCCAAGGAGAGCGAGAGGGAGCGCGACTGGCGCAAAGGGTACTCAATCACATGGGGATGCAGTAGCCCGGTGGAGCATTATCGCAACGCGAAGGAGTTGATAAATCATGAGCCAGGCAAGTGACGAGGCCAGAAAAGTCAAGGAGGCCGAGCAGGCTTTTGATCGCCGGCGGCGAACGATAGGCCTTTTCGGCGCGCCGATTGTGGCGCTATTGGTATTCTTTACGCCAATAGCGGGACTTACCTTGGAGGCGCACAAGCTATTGTCCATCATGGTTTTGGTGGCGCTATGGTGGATTACCGAGCCGGTACCCATCCCGGTGACCTCTCTCATCGGCCCCACTTTGGCGGTGGTAACGGGGGTGGTGAAGGTCGGCGCCGCCTTTGCCGCCTTCGCGAGTTCCATGATCTTTCTGTTCATGGGGGGCTTTATTTTGGCCAAGGCCATGATGACCCACGGTCTTGATAAACGCTTTGCTTACTGGCTCCTGTCGCGGTCTTGGGTGGGGTCAAATCCTAGGCGCATCTTTTTAGCCATTGGTTTGGCGGCGGCTCTGTGTTCCGGCTGGGTGAGCAATACGGCTACGGCGGCCATGATGTTTCCCATTTGCCTTGGATTGTTAAATTCCATCAAGGAAATGCTCGCCGTCAACGGCCGGGATATTGACCTGAGCGAGTACAAATACGCCACGGGGCTTATGCTCATGACGGCTTATTCCTGCTCTATCGGCGGCGTTCTTACGCCTATTGGCACGCCGCCCAACCTGATTATGATCGGCTTTTTGGAGCAAATGGAAAATATTCATATTTCCTTCTTTCAGTGGATGGTTTGGGGTTTTATCGCCATGGTGTGCTATTTTGTCATAGCCTATGTGGTGCTGTCGCGCATGTTCCCGGCGGACGTGGAGCGCATCGACGGAGCGGAGGAATTTATTCGGGCGCGCATCGCGGAACTGGGAGGCTGGACTAGGGCGCAGAAAAACACCTTGTTCGCCTTCTTGGTGGCGGTAGTCCTGTGGGTTACTCCCGGTTTTTTATCCGTGTTCTGCGGAGCGGCTTCTCCTATCTTAAAAATGTACAATACCCTTTTCCCGGAGGCGGTGGCGGCCTTGTCCGGCGCCTTACTCCTCTTCCTCTTGCCGGTGAACTTTAAAAAGAGAGAGTTTACCTTGACGTGGAAAGAAGCTATGGAAGGCATCGAATGGGGAACGCTGATTCTCTTCGGCGGCGGTCTTGCCATGGGCGGCATGATGTATAAAACCGGCCTTTCCGCTTGGGTGGGGGATCTCATCGTGAGCAGTATGGGGGGCGAGCCGTCCCAAGTGGCCATGGTAGCTATTTTCTCGGTGATGGCGCTCCTCTTGGCGGAGCTAACCAGCCACACCGCCGCCACCAACATGATAGGCCCTCTGGCCATTACGGCGGCTATTTCGGCAGGACTTAGTCCCATTCCCGTTTCGGTGGGAATTGCTCTATCGGCTTCCTTGGGCTTCATGTTGCCGGTTTCCACTCCGCCTAACGCCATTGTCTATGCCAGCGGTTACATTCCCATTACCAAGATGATTCGCACCGGCGTATATATTGATTTCATAGGTATCGCCTGCGTTACCATACCGCTGGCCATTTATTTGGTGAGCTTTGTGATGGGAAGGTAAGGAATAGTTTTTCCTTCGCGAGTATGGCTACCGATAAATTGTTGCCACAACAACAAAGGGGGACGACTTTTTGCGAGTCGTCCCCCTAGAATTTTTTATTTTTTCTTCTTAGCCTTTTTCAGCGCGTCCTTTAATTCCTTTTCATCCAATTCCTGAAAAGTTATGAGGCTGTACTGGTAGTCCTTGATGGAAGAATCTCTCAGGTCGGGATTGTCCAGAAGTTCCATGCGATAACGTCCGCCCTTGTTGCCCCGGAAAAAAGTCACCGCCATTTGGGTGTCGGAGTGTCCCACTCTGTCCGGCACACCGTCCCCGTCGGTGTCTATCTCCACATCTTTGGCGGTCACGGCATAGACCCCATGGTTCCATTCGGTAATTTTAATCAGCTTAATGGACTCATAGCCTACGGTACGCTGGATTTTTTCTAGGGTGGGCTGGAGTTCGCTTTCGGTGGCCAGATTTAAATTAGGCAGTTCCGAGTCCTCAAAACCGTCCTTAACTATTATCCAAGCGTGTTTCAGGTTGTTGGCTTCCCGATCAAAAACCAACACATCTCCCACCCTATCCCGATACAGTTCTCCGGCCGGGATTACCAGCATGGGCTTTTGGGGGCAAAGGATGCTGTAGCCGTTCTCGCTGACAAATTGATAGGCATCGCCGGCGGCTTCGGTTTTCACGGGCGCAAGCACAACAACCAATCCCAAGACCCAAGCCAAAACACCACAACGCCATAAAAAATTCTTCACAAGCAGACACCTCCAAAGAAAATTTATTACGGGGTGCAGGGGCGAAAGTCCCTGCTGGGAGTCCAGAGGGCAAAGCCCTTTGGTGGGGTTTGGGGCAAAGCCCCAACAAAAAATTATCTTTTTCGCGCCGGTTCCACATTTACTTTAAAGCCCTTCACGGTAGCCTTGTGCATGGCGCTCATTACATGTTCGGCCACGTCTTGAGGAACCTCCACGAAGGTAAATTTGTCGTAGATATTGATGACGCCGATAATATTGCCGGGAATATCGGCTTCGTCGGCAATAGAGCGCACTATATCCGAAGGACGAATCTTTTGGGCGCGGCCAATGTTTAGGAAGAGCCGTACCATGCCGGGAGCGCCGCCGGTGTCCGTCAGATTGTTTTCGACTGCCTCGTCTCGCCGTTCCGGCCCTTCAACCGAAAGTTTCAGGGCGGCGGCGGCAATATCCACTAAGTCGTAATCACCTTCGGCGGCCACATCGGAGATAATGGTGTGATATTCGTCGTAACGATTTTTTTGCAATACCTGCAAGAGCCGTTCCCGTACCGTATCCTTCTGCCGCTCCAAGATATCCGAAGCGGAAGGGAGTTCCCGACGAACTATCTTCGTCTTGGCCAGCTTCATAATCAAACGAAGCTGGCGGTACTCCCTAGGCTCGATGAAGGTCATGGCGATACCGGCGCGACCGGCGCGACCGGTACGTCCGATGCGGTGTACATAAGACTCATGGTCTTGGGGAATATCGTAATTTATCACATGGGTAATATCGTCGATATCAATGCCTCGCGCCGCCACGTCGGTGGCAATCAAAATATCCAGTTTCCCTTCCCGGAATTTTTTCATGACTCGGTCTCGTTGTTGTTGAGAAAGATCCCCGTGCAGGCCGCCGGAAAGATAGCCACGGGTTTCCAAAGCCGCCGTTAAATCATCTACCCCCCGTTTGGTGCGGCAGAAAACGATGGTTTTGCCCGTGTCCTCCCCGTCCAGCACCCGAGTTAGCCCCTCCAGTTTATCCCTAGTTTCGTAGTAAAACTGTTCGATGAGGGGTACCGTTAAGTTTTCCTTGCTGACGGCGATTTTTTGCGGCTCCTTCATGTAGCGATGCGCCAAGCGTTCAATGGGTTCCGGCATGGTGGCGGAAAAGAGGAGCGTCTGGCGGTCGGCCAGCGGAATGGAGGACACAATGGTCTCTATATCGTCAATGAACCCCATGTCAAGCATTTCGTCGGCTTCGTCCAAAATCAGAGTACGCACGTCCTTTAGGCTCACCGTACCTCGCTGAATGTGATCCAAAAGCCTGCCCGGCGTACCCACCAAAATATGCACGCCCCGGCGCAATGCCCTTATCTGCCGATCAATGGACTGTCCGCCATATACCGGCAAGGTAAAAATCCGCTTATAGCGACCGATTTTATTTAGTTCCTCGGCGGTTTGAATGGCCAGTTCCCTAGTGGGACTCAGCACCAAGGCTTGAATACGGCGCTCGGTTTCCTTGATTTTTTCGATGGTAGGAATGCCAAAGGCGGCGGTCTTGCCCGTTCCTGTTTGGGCTTGACCGATAACGTCGGCTCCCGTCAGCACCAAAGGTATCGTCTTGGCCTGAATGGGAGACGGCTCCTCAAACCCCATATCGCCAATGGCCTGCAACAGTTTACGGCTTAATTCTATTTCCCCAAAAGGTTTGATTTCTTTTTTCAAAAATATCCTCCTGTTTTTATTGGGGCGTTGCCCCAAACCCCACAAGAGGCTCTGCCTCTTGACTCCGGCAGGGGAATAATTCCCCTGCACCCTTATTAAATCTTTACTTTCTCCACAGCCACGTCGTAGGTGAAACCCTGCAAGACTTTGGCGCGGATAATATCTCCGGGTTGGCTGTCCGCGTCGCCCTCGATGTAAACACAGCCATCCACCTCGGGAGCTTCCCTACGCGAGCGGCCAATGGCGATATTTTCCAGCTCCTCGTCCCGACCTTCCACCAGAATGTCAAGTTCCTTCCCCTCCCAAGACTCGTTTATCTCTTGGGATATTCGGGCTTGGAGGCTCATAAGATCGTGGTAGCGCTCCTGCATTATTTCCTCCGGCACCTGCTCCGGCAGGTCGTAGGCGGCGGTACCCTCCTCCCTAGAGTAGGTAAAGACCCCCAGCTTGTCAAAGCGCATTTTTTCCACAAAATCTCGCAATATCTGGTACTCCGCCTCTGTTTCCCCGGGGAAACCCACCATGAAAGTGGAACGCAGGGTGACACCGGGAATGTTCTCCCGGATTTTTTTGATTAAGGCTTGGAGTTTTTCTTGGGTATCGGGACGTTTCATGGCTTTTAGGATGCGATCGCTGGCGTGTTGCAAGGGGAGATCCACATACTTGCAGATCTTGGGTTCCGCGGCGATTGTTTCGATAAGCTCGTCGGTAAAAAGGGTGGGATAGGCATATAGAAAGCGAAGCCACTCTACTCCATCCACCTTGGCTAAATTTTGCAAGAGCTGAGGTAGTTGCGGCCGGCCATAAAGGTCAAGGCCGTAGCCGGTGGTGTCTTGGGCGATGAGATTTATTTCCTTGACGCCTTTAGCGGCAAGGGCGGCCACTTCCTCCCGGATGTCCTCCACTGAACGACTGCGGAATCGGCCTCGTATCCCCGGAATGGCGCAAAAAGCGCAAGCATGGTTGCAACCCTCGGCTATTTTCACATAAGCCGTATAGGCAGGAGTGGTGATGATGCGTGGGGTTTTCGCGTCGTAAATGGTTTCGTTTTCCCCCACCAGCACTACTCGATGCCCTTTCAAGGTCTCCTCCACCGCCTCCATGATGCGATGCCATGCGCCGGTACCCAAGATGGCATCCGCCTCCGGGATTTCGTCCAAGAGTTCCTGCCGGTAACGCTCCCCTAAGCAACCGGCCACGATTAAAGAGCGGCACCGCCCTGATTCTTTAAAATCCGCCATGTTAATGATGGTGGTAATGGATTCCTCCTTGGCCGACTGAATAAAGGCGCAGGTGTTGACGATGAGAATATCGGCCTTGGCCGGTCTATTGGTAATTTCGATGCCGTGCTTTTGCAAAAGTCCCAGCATCACTTCGGTGTCAATGAGATTCTTGGCGCAGCCGAGGCTGACGAATCCGGCTTTCACTAGAGCAAAACCTCCCGTTTTCTTTGGAATCTACTTACTGAAATCTAATGTACTTCACCCAACGGTCAATCAGTTCCCGACGTTCCTCCGGGGTAAAATATGCCCGCTCGCTGTAAAGAACGATGTTTTTGCCGGCAAAAGTTTTGTAGGCAAGGGTGGCAGGGTTCACCGTCAGAAAGTAAAACTCGTGGCGTTGCAAAGTTAGCTGGGCATCATCGGAGAGGAGCCAGTCGGCAAAATTTTGCGCTATCGCGAGTTTCTCGGGGGAAAGCCCCTGCATGATGGCCGTCCCGGTCAGCATGTAAGCCGTGCCGTCGGTGGGATAAATTATTTTCAAGGGATAGCCGGAATTTAACCCACGGAGCGCCTCGCTTTGTACCGCCAAGGAAACATCGGCTTCGCCCATGCCCGTTTGGCGTACCGGATTGGCCAGAAATTTGGTGTATTGCACCACATGGGGATGTATTTGCCGCCAAATGTCATAGGCCGCCGTGTCGCCGTACTGAGCGATCATGGAGTAGAGGAGATTGGCCGCCGCATCCGCCGCCATAAAATCCGTAACGGCAATCCGCACTCCGGGAACAGTCGTAAGCTCCGTCCATGTATGGGGAATGTAGGTCAAGGATTTTAAGTAATCCCGATTCAGGCAAAAGACCACGGGATCATACCAAATCCCCGTCCAATAACCATTCGCGTCTTTAAAAGTGTCGGCCACCGCATCCCCCGGCTCCGAGATGTAAGGCTGAAAAGCGCCGACCGCCGCCCCCTGCCGTAAAACTTCCTCGTCGGCCACAGTCAAGTCAATTTTTTGCGCCTCTGGGGGAGAGGCCAGACGTTTTAGCAAATCATTTTTCCCCAAGGGAATAAAATTCACGCGCACTTTGGTCGCCTGTTCGTACTCGTCGGCCAGTACCGCCGCCATATTAGCGGGCAGGGTGGTATAAACCGTAAGCTCCGCCAAGGGCTTACCGTTTTCTTTATGTCCGGCTCCGGCCAAAAAAGAAGACCCGGCCAGCGCTGCAATGGTCAGTACGAAAGCCATCACGAATAAGGTCGTATAGCGCCGCATATTCATTACCTCCGCCAGAGTTTATCTTACCAAATCCCCAGTCATTATAACGCAATCCCCTTACTTTGCAAAATGTTTTTGTTGGCAAATCCCATTTATACTGGATAACGTTAGAGCTTTCCGCAGGAAAGTCTTACGTTATCCGTATATACCGCGGACGAATTTTCCGAAAAAGGAATAGTTTTTCTTTCGCGAGTATAAGAATATCCGTGAGTAAAACGATAAAAACAACCGGGGCAAAACGCCATAAAAGACGTTTTGCCCCGGTTGTTTATCCCAAAAGCTGCAAAGCCAGCTCGGCATTTTTGGCGGCCAGTTTCCTCAGTTCTCCAAACAAAGCCGCGTTTTGGGCGCGAAATTCCTCCCGGCGTTGCCATTTGCGGCGAATTTCCGCCATGAGCATTTTCCCCGTTATCCCTTCCAAGGTACCCACCGGCTTTTCCCCGATGGAATCTAGGAATCTGTCTATCTTGGGGTCGTAGGACAGCCCTACCATGGGGATGCCCATGACGCCGGCAAAAATTAGGGCGTGAAGGCGAATACTCACCATTAAGTCCATATTTCCTACCAGCGAAAGGAGTTCCATGGTGGAGTATTCGCTTCGTAACACCACGGTTTTTTCCGTCGCAAAAGCGGCAATGTCCTCCGCCGCCTTCACGTCATCCGGGTACTGCATGGGAAGGAAAACAACTTGCGCCTTTAACTCCCGGACTATCGTATCCGACACCGAGGCAATGACTTCTTTATAGCGTTGCCAATCTTTCCATTCCCGTACCGATATGCCTACGGTCGCTTTGTCTGTAACTACTCCGGCGGCGCGCAAAATATTTGTCCCCGTATCTAGGTCGGCGGCGCTAATGGCCAGCACAGGGTCGGCGGTACATTCTATATGAGGCTTGGTGATTTTTAAACTGTCCAGCTCTTCCAGCGAACCATGATCTCGCACGGTAATTAAATTTACGCGATTCCCCAGCCAAGACATTAGACCTCTGGCGATTCTACCGTAAATAGGGCCTATGCCTTGAGCGTAGAGCATGATGGGGGTTCCCACCATTTTGGCCAGAAAAATTATGCCTAGGTAATAGTAAAGACTGCGGCCACTGGTTACATTTTGCAAGAGACTGCCCCCACCGCTGATGAGCAAATCCGCCCCTCGCAGGGAATGTAAGATAGAGGGGATACTCAGCCACGAAACAGCCTTCACTCCGTGCCGCTCCTCGGTGTCTTGGGGATTGGCGGAAATGACCGTGATATTCAGTTTTTCATCTAGGCTACGCAAGACTTCCAGCATGGCGGCCAGCATGGCCTCGTCACCGGCATTCTTCGAGCCGTAATAGCCGGATACCACAATCTTTCCCATCGAATCCCTCTAAATTTCTTTCTTGGGGCTTCGCCCCAAACCCCACAAGGAGAAATAATTTCCCCATGACCCCTTAATAAATTTTTGACTTTGCTTTACTTGCTTGTTACCTTGACTTTTTGCCACAACATATTCCAGCCATCCACCAGTACCATGGCGACAGCGCCCACCATAGCGCCTAAGGCCAGACCGCCGATGCCTCGCATAAAAGACATATAGACGGGAGTGCGCATGTGGGCGAAGGTTTCCACCATGGAACCTTGCCCGATTACCGCCACGATAGTCAAGACGAACAGCACCAAGGTAGGCCATTTACGCCGCCAAGCCATCGCCGCCAACATAAAGGCCGGATGCCCAATGAGTAGTTCCTTGGAACGAGGTCTGGCGTAAAAAGTTTCCTCGAGGAGCGCACGGAATTTTAGCTCCAGCCCCGACACCGGCATTCCGGAGGTATGACCGCTGCGCGCGATAAAAATCACGGCGGCAATAGCCATTACTCCTAGCCCCAGCAAAGTTTTTATCTTGACGGGCATATCAAGGATTCGCTTAAACTGACTGGCGAACCCTGCGGTGTCGTCCATTTTGCCGTCGAAAATATCAAAGCGCTGCAAAAAGGCAATGGCTACCAAAACCAGCGGCAAAATAAAGGTGAGTTTTATGCCTCGGAAGATGTTGAACTCCAAAAAGTATTCCACATCGGCCAGTGATGCCGAAAGATAAGCCGCCCCAATCATAGAAAGCGCCCCGGTGCAAAAGAGGGCTATAACTCCCGTAAGTAGCAAACGCGGCAGGGCGGCATCGCCCCGATTTTTGCGACGGCGAATCCTATCCAGCTGCCAAATAACAGCTATGGAGGGGAACAAATTCGCGCTGGCTAAAGAGGCCATGAGTCTAACTTTACTGCCGGCGCCCATGGCTACCGGTATCGTCATAGCGGCGGCGAGGATGAACCACAATAGCATTTGCCCCTTAAAACTCACGTTGAGCTTGGGGATAACCAAACTCAAATACAGCGCTATGGCGGCGGCTACCCCGGGCATAACGAGGGCGCGCAGGTAAGTGGGCGGATAGTACGCGGCGTAAGTACCGGAGTGGCCGAAGGTGTAGCCCTTGGCGGTCAAAATATCCCGGGTGTCGGTGAAATATTTGAGGTTAGTTTCCAAGAGGGTCATGTTTGGCGAGGGTTTATCGTAGATGCGCAGGAGATTTAGGCGAATGTTCCGCTCTTGGTCGGTATTAGCCCAACGCTCCACGATGGTCTCCAGCTTTAATTTGGGCTGTTCATCGCGCGGTACGGAGTAAACTCGCGCCACATGATCATAGCCTATGCCCTTGGCAATTTCCGTCATACCCGTTTGGGGATAGAATTGTAGCTGGGTCACCCCTTCGATAAGTCCCAAGGTTAAGTTTCGCGCTTTGAGTTCATCGATGGTGGTTTGCAAGGCTTTGGCGGCTCCCAAACATTCCGGGCCGGAGAAGACCACCTCCGACACGTCGATACCCTCCAGCCGCCGGAAAACAGCTTTTACATCGTCCTCCGTGCAGCCTAGGTAATTGCTGGGTCTGGCCACTACCTTGAACCCGGCGCGATTCACCGCTTGCATCTCATCGGTGGGCATCCCCAGATTCATTTTCAAAAAGGATTCATAATGGGCTTTCACGGCCAGAACTTCTTCGGCGCCAACCGCCAAGGGTTTTATGCGCCCGTCTCCCAAACGCCGTACCAGATCCTCTTTGACCTCCCGAAAGGTCTGAGGATCATGTCCCGTAACATAAACCTCGTCTCCTCGGATAACGCCGGCCTCGCACAGCTCGCGCCAAAGACTGTCCGACAGGGTGCCGCTGTGGTAGGCGGCCAAAATTTCACTGCCGGCGGCGGCGTGGGCTTTGCCGTTTTCATTGAGCTTTTTGAAGGTGGTCTCATAAACAGCGAGTGACGTGATGCCGCTCTCTTTGGCTTTCGCCAGCATTTCCGGCAGAGGGATGCCCTCTCTCTGGCTTAGCTCGATGAGTCCCTCATAGTCAATGGCCAAATCCACCTGCCTATTGGCCATTTCCACCTGATGACGCTCCCAGCATATAACCAGCGAGGCCACCAGCCCCACGGCGATGAAGAGTATGAGCCAAGGATTATAGCGAAAAAATTTCATGCGATGATTTCCCTACCTTTCGGCAGTGATGATGATTTTGCCCTCCTTCATGGTAACGTCTTTAAAAGAGGCTTCCAAGGGCAACTTAGAGGAATCGGTGAGCATAATGTCATCCATTAACCGCAAGCTGTCAATCTTAGCCGTGCCGATGAGGGAATTAGTGAGCCGGAGGTTTTTCACCCGAAAATAAATGGCGCCCTCTTCGTCCAGCACCGCGCCTTCAAGTTCCACTTCCACCTTTCGCCCCATAATTTTGGCGGCGGCGGTAATCGTGACCCCTTGGGGAGTTATCTTGACGGCTATGTCCTCCAGCTTATCCACCTTGCGGCTAATAAGTTCGCGCAGGTTTTCCTCGGTGACATAACCTTTAACCAATAGGCTCTCCGCCGAATTTACCTTGAGGCTCCCGTCAAAGAGAGACAGCATGTCTAGGCGCACTTCTTTGGCATTGAGATCTATTTGGGACATATATACGTCCCCGATTTTGGCTTGATGAGCTACGGCTTTTAACCCGGCAAGTTCGCCCCACAGCACGGCTTGAGGGGGACTGGCCGCCACATCCACCTGCACATCGTCGGTGGAAAGACCGGTCATTATTTTGGCCTTGAAGAAACCTGCGGCCAGTTGTGGCGCCAACGCCCCACTGAAAATCGCCGCCACGATGATGATTAGCCCCAGCCCCATTAAAACTTTACGCAAAATGTAAGTCCCCTTCCCGTAAAATCAAATACTGGCCTTGGCCGACAGGAAGGCACGAATAAAGGGGTCAAGCTCCCCGTCCATGACGGCTTGCACATTGCCGGTCTCCTCGCCGGTGCGGTGATCTTTCACCATGGTATAGGGCTGAAACACATAGGAGCGAATCTGACTGCCCCACTCGATTTTTTGCTGATCCCCTTCCAGTTTGGCGATTTCCGCTTCTTTTTTCTCCTGTTCCAGTTCAAAGAGTTTGGCGCGAAGCATTTTTAGGCACTGCTCTCGGTTTTGGAGTTGCGAGCGTTCGTTTTGACACTGCACCACGATACCCGTGGGTTCGTGGGTCATGCGTACCGCCGAAGAGGTTTTATTGATGTGCTGGCCGCCGGCGCCGCTGGCGCGATAGGTATCCACTCGCACATCCGCCATATTGATATTTACTTCCACAGCGTCATCCAGCTCCGGCATCACATCGCAAGCCGCAAAGGAAGTATGCCGTCTGGCGTTGGCATCGAAGGGAGATATTCTGACCAAACGATGGACGCCCTTTTCTGATTTCAAAAAACCGTAGGCGTTGTGACCCTTTATAAAGAGGGTAACGGATTTCACCCCGGCCTCGTCCCCGGGCAAAATATCCGTGGTTTCCACCGCAAAGCCGTGGCGCTCTGCCCAGCGGCCGTACATACGCAAAAGCATCTGCGTCCAGTCCTGCGCTTCCGTGCCGCCGGCGCCGGCGTGAAGTTCTAGGTAGGCGTTACTGCTGTCATAGGGGGCGGCTAGGAGTATTTCCAGCTGCAAAGATTCCAGCCCCTCTTGCACCGCTTTCAGCTCTTCTTTGACCTCTGATTCTAAAGAGTCGTCTCCGTCCTCCACGGCCATTTCCCACAGGGTTTTAGCGTCCTCGTATTTGGCGCAGAGGGCGCTGTACTTATCCACGCCTTCTTTTAAGTCCGCCAGTTCCTGATTTATTCGTTGCGCCGCCGCCGCATCCTCCCAAAAATTAGGCTCCCCCATTTTATATTCCAGCTCGGCGATCTTGCCCTTTTTGTTTTCCACATCGAGGGCTTCTTTCATGTGCGTCAGCTTGTCGGCTAGGCTACTCAGCTCCGGCTTTATATCTTCCAGCATATTTTTACCTCTATTCCCCAGTCTCATAAACAACGCACTCTATACTATCATATAACGGCGACCAGTTCAATTGTAAATCGGTACGAGGCGGAGTAAAATTTCGCGAAAGCCAGTGAAGTAAGAACCTGTTTTCACAAGCGGTTGAGCAGGGTATGCAATTGTGATATTTTGACCATAGCCTCAGCAGAAGAGGTTAACTAAATGGCTACTTCAAAAACAACGCCCTCGCGAAAACGAGCAGAGTCGTTCCGCGAGGGCGTTGTTGCGTTAC
>JAFVEM010000028.1 GCA_017476005.1 Selenomonadaceae bacterium
AAGCTCAAAAGATTTCCCAAGGGGTAGTGGATAATTTCCTGCTCATGCAAACCAACATGAATCAACAAACTCAAAGCCTATTGGTGAAATTCCTGAACAGCCGCATTGATACCGCCAAAAAGGAATCCGACGAAGCGGCGCAAAAGTTGGCGGACTACTCCAAGGAACAGAAAATGTACAGCCCCGACGACCAAGCCAAAGAGGCCATCACGGAGTTGGCGGCCTACGACAAGGCCATCGCCGATATGCAGGTAAGCCAAGAAAGCGCCAGAACCGAATATGAAACAGCCACCCAGAAACTGGGCGAGCAAAAAGCCGGCGCCAAAGCCTACGCCATTAACGACAACGGCACGGTGCAAAGCATCAGGAGCCAAATCGTGGCCAAAGAGGTGGAACTCGTTGGCATAAAGCAAAAATACACCGAGGAGCATCCTGATGTACAAACGGCGGAAAAGCAATTAAAAGAACTCAACGATTCGCTGGTAAACGAGGTGAATACGGTAGTAGCCTCCAATGCCGCCAGCCTAAACACGGCGCAAATGGCCTTGGTGCAAAGCCAAGCGGTAGCCGCCGCGAAACTTGCCGCCGCCTCTGCCAGTGAAACGGCGATTCAAGAAAAACTGGCGGAAAAAGAAGCGGAAATGGAATCATTCCCCGATAAAGTCATGAATTATTTAAACCTAGAGCGGGATGCCAAAATCAAGCAGGAAGTTTATATCAACCTCGTACAGCAGTGCGAGCAAAATAAAATCCAAGAAGCCATGGAAAGCATGGACATTCAAATTATAGATCCGGCGAACTTACCCGACGAGGACAAGCCGTCGGCGCCGCGTCGGAAACTTATCAGCGCGGTGGGGTTTGTTATCGGGTGTCTAATAAGTTTTGGGTATAGTTTGGTGTTGTATAGAAAAGTGGCGTGAGGTAACTACATGAATAGCTATCGTCGCTATCTTGCGCCCCTCGTCTTTTGCGCTGTTGATTACATGGCTATTGTTCTAGCCGTACAAATCTCGCTTATATGGCGTAATACTTTGTTTTCGGACAGTCTGTATCATTTGCCGGAGGCCTACGTTTACGGTTATATCCCATTAGGTTTTCTCCTCTTCTTGGCTCACTCCAAAGCCTACCAAACTATGCAGCCATATGTAGAGACCATGCGCGAAATTTTTTGGTCGATTGCCTTTGGCTTCGCGTTGGCGGTGTTCCTTCTCTATTTTACCGAGTCCAGTCTGTTGGCTTCACGGTTTTTCGTGGTGTTGCTATGGCTAACAATGCTCGTCACTGTTTATGTTGGTCGTACAACGATAAGTTACTTGCTAAAACGCCGCCATTTGCTATACGAGCCGTTGCTCTTAATCGGCGCCGGTAAAACTGCTGAAATGACATTGCATTTTTTTTCCAATGACTTGGGTTATCGCTATGATGTGGTGGGAATTGTGGATGATGCTCCCGTATCGGAGCAACTTACCAATAAATATCGCCTCTATGGAAGTGTGGAGGAGGCAGCAACAGTTGTCAAACGTCTTCAGTGTCAGAATGTCATCATCACCGCTCCGGGCATGGAACGAGAGAAACTGGCGGACACCATCGCCAAGGTGCAACCCTACGTCAGGAACATCAGCTATGTTCCTGACTTAATCGGCACTCCCATGGCCGGAGTAGAAGCGCAGGTTTTGTTCAGCGAAGAAATTTTATTGCTCCACATGAAAAATAACCTCGCCCTGCGGCGGAATCGGATCGTGAAACGGGTTTTTGATTTGGTGTTGACCATCTGCGGTGGAATTGTGATTTTGCCATTTATTTTGGTTTTGGCGTTTATTGTTGCCATTGACAATAAGGGACGAGTTATTTTTGCTCACCGTCGTGTCGGGAAAAAAGGTCGCCTCTTTCTATGCTATAAGTTTCAGACCATGGTGTCGGACGCTCAAGAAAAACTGGAAATCTATTTACGGGAAAATCCGGCAGCGCGTCGAGAGTGGGAGGAGAGTTTCAAGCTGACCGATGACCCAAGAGTGACTAAGTTGGGCAGTGTTCTCCGTAGAACGAGCTTAGATGAATTACCACAGCTTTGGAATGTAATTTGTGGCGACATGAGTTTGGTGGGGCCGCGGCCTATAGTGACCAAAGAGATAGAGCGTTACGGCGAGTATTTCCGCGAGTATTCCATGGTTCTCCCCGGTATCACTGGGATGTGGCAAGCCAGTGGACGCAGTGACACCACTTACGAAGAACGCGTCGTCATGGACACATGGTATGTGAGAAATTGGAGTTTGTGGATAGACATCTATTATTTGGCTAAAACCGTGAAGATTGTGTTTACCGGTAAAGGAGCGTACTGATGAAAGCATTTCTTTTGGCAGCCGGTTACGGGACGCGGCTTCGTCCACTGACCAATACAGTGCCCAAATGTATGGTGCCGATAGCCGGTCGTCCGCTTTTAGCATGGTGGATGGATTTGTTCAACCGTTACGGCGTTACCGATGTTTTGCTAAATACCCATTATCTGCCGGAGCCGGTGCGTGAATTTATCGCTGTTTACAACCGCCAAAAGCAGGGCGCGAAACTCCTAGAATATCACGAACCGAATTTGCTAGGTAGCGGCGGTACGGTACGAGAAAATCATTCTTTTATCGGTAATGACTCCTCCTTTCTGATTTGCTATGCCGACAATCTAACCAAGGCTAATTTAGGCGAGCTTATGTCTGTTCACGCTCAAAACGACAGTTTGTTGACCATGGGGCTGTTTCACGCTTCCGACCCCAAAAGTTGCGGTATTGCTACTTTAGATGAAAACGGCCGGATTGTTGAGTTTGTGGAAAAGCCCGATAATCCTAAAAGCGACCTAGCCAACGCCGGCATTTATGTAGCGGATAGCAAGATATTTTCTTACTTGGGCAACCAAACGCCGTTGGATTTTGGCAAAGATGTTTTGCCGCAACTCGTCGGTAAAATGAGTGGCTTTCTCATTAAAGATTATCTTTTGGACATCGGTACCATGCCTAATTATGAACGAGCGCAGAAGGAGTGGAGTCCTTGATTATCACCAAAACACCCCTGCGGGTGAGTTTCGTGGGCGGCGGTACGGATTTAGCCAGCTACTATCAAAACGGCCATGGCGGCGTGGTCAGTACCGCCATTAACAAATACATCTACATCACCATCAACAAGCGTTTTGACGACACCTTGCGCCTCAGCTACTCCAAAACGGAAATTGTCAACGAACCGGAAGAACTAAAACACGACATCGCCAGAGCTTGCCTCGACATGGTGGGCATAACGGGCGGCGTGGAGATAACCTCCATTGCCGATATTCCTTCCGGTACGGGGCTTGGCTCCAGTTCCTCTTTTACCGTGGGACTTTTGAACGCTCTCTACACCTATGTGGGCGAAAGGGTTTCGGCGCATGAACTCGCCGCCAAAGCCTGTGAAGTAGAAATTGACATTCTCCATCATCCCATCGGCAAACAAGATCAATATGCCGCAGCCTTTGGCGGCCTTAATTATTTCATGTTCAATCAAGACGGCACAGTTATCCGCGAGAAAATAAATCTGCCGGAGTCAGGGTGGCGCGACATTGATCGCAAGCTGATGATGTTTTACACCGGTATTCGCCGCGATGCCAATGAGATTTTGCAGGAGCAGGGTGAGCGCACCAAAGAAAAACTGGACGTTCTCAATTATATGCGAGATCAGGCTAAGGATATGCACGATCTTTTGGTCAAAGACGGCTTCACCGAGAGTTTTGCGTTTATGCTTGACGAGGCATGGCAGAAGAAAAAATCGGTGACGGACAGCATATCAAACCAAGATATTGACGATTATTATGAGAAGGCTCTGAAGGCCGGAGCTAAGGGAGGAAAACTCTTAGGCGCCGGAGGCGGCGGTTTTATCCTGCTGTATTGTGACGAAGCCTATCAAGAAAACGTGCGTCAAGCCTTGGGACTTCGAGAACTTGATTTTCGTCTGTCCCCCCACGGTAGCCGAGTGGTTTATTTTGCTTGAGACACGGAGGAAGAAATGAAGGTACTGATAACCGGCGGCGCTGGGTATATTGGCAGTCACTGCAACCGTTATTTTAACGAACAAGGCATAGACACTGTGGTGTTGGACGATTTAAGCGACGGACATCGCGAGGCGGTACAGTGGGGGCGTTTTGTCGAGGGCGATTTTGCCGACAGGGAGTTGATAAAGCAAATCATCGCTGAGGAAGGAATAGAAGCGGTGGTGCATTTTGCCGCTTTTGCTTCGGTGCCTGACTCGGTGGCAAGACCACAACGCTACTACGACAACAATGTGACCAAAATGCTGGCGCTTTTGGATACCTTGGTGACAAACGGCGTGAAGTATTTCGTGTTTTCCTCTTCGGCGGCTACTTTCGGAGAACCGCGCTATACTCCCATGGACGAGCAGCATCCCCAAGAGCCGATAAATCCTTACGGCATGACCAAACTTATCGGCGAGAAAATTTTGCTGGACTACGAAAAAGCTTATGGACTCCACTCTTGTTCTTTCCGCTATTTTAATGCCTCGGGTGCGGCGAATGATGGAAAAATCGGTGAAGCGCATAACCCGGAATGTCACTTGTTGCCGCTCATTATTCGCGCCGCCTTGCATGGAGAACCTGTCTTGCAGGTTTTTGGTAATGATTACGACACGAGGGACGGTAGCTGCGTCAGAGATTATGTACACGTCAATGATTTGGCGGCGGCGCATTTCTTAGGGCTAAGATACATTCAAGAACACAACGTGAGCGAACAGTTCAATTTAGGTAGCAATACGGGTTTCACGGTATTGGAAATGATAGAGGCTTTCGAGAGAATCAGCGGCCACAAGGTACCCTATGAGATAGCGCCGCGTCGCGAAGGTGATCCGGCGGTGTTGGTGGCGGCTAACGCTAAGGCCAAAAAACTATTGGGATGGCAACTGACCCAAAGTTCCTTGGAAAATATTGTCAAGGATGCCTTAAATTGGGAAATGAATAAAAAATACTAAGTAAGGGGAGGTGCAAATTTGGATTATCGGGAAGCCATCAAAGATTATTTGGAACGAGAGATTCAGGTCTTGCAAAACCTAGATCAAGGGGCGATTAAGGCGGCCATGGAAGCTATCGTGACCGCTTGGCGAGAAGGAAAAACCGTTTACACCATGGGCAACGGCGGTAGCGCTTCCACGGCGAGTCACATGGTCTGCGACTTTAACAAAGGCGTATCGGAGGCAGTAGGTAAGAACAAATTTCGCTTTAACTGTCTGTCGGACAACACGGCGCTTACCATGGCTATCGCCAATGATATTGCCTATGACGACATTTTTGTATTTCAGTTGCGCGGTAGCGTAAAGCCGGGTGATTTAATCATAGCCCTGTCAGGCAGTGGCAACTCAGAGAATGTTATCCGCGCTGTAAAATATGCCAAAGAGCAAGGGGCGAAGATAATCGCCTTGACGGGCTACAACGGCGGTAAGTTAAAAGAACTGGCCGATTATCCTCTGCATGTGGCGGTGGATGATATGCAGATAGCCGAGGATGTGCATTTGATATTTAATCATTTGATAATGCAGGTGTTGTCGCGGGGGCTGTAATTTTGATTAAATTTTATCCGCGTGGATACACAAAAAGCCACCGTGCGAGGCGGTGGCGCATGATTCTCAAGGTCTCTACGCCAACAAAGGGGCAAAGACCGCTTGCTTAGTTGGCGGTATAAGGAGCGCGTCCATGGCATCTTTGGCCGTCCAATTCTTGGTTTGCATCAGATTGCGAACGGCACGGGTCAAAGCACTATCCACCGCCTCCCGTTCGCGGTCGCGCATTTCCAAATCGTACATCACGTAGTCCAGCCTCCATTTCTCATTAGATTTCACCTTCTGCACAGCCTCGTCCAGCCGTTTTACAAAATCGTCTTCGGTTGGTCGTCCGCATAGGTAGTCAAAAAAGGGTTTCAGTTCCTTGTTTCTGTCTTCCATTGCCTTTACATCTATTTTTTCTTTCTCATCGGTTGCTTTCTTTTCCTTGGTCTTGATATTGAGAAAAATCTTGCTGGTACCATCGCCCAGTTCCAACGCGGCATCTTCTGCGCAGACGTTGCGGAAGGTATAAACCGGCAAGCCATTGTCGAAGGGGTCAAAGCTACAGATGAAAACGATGGTGGATTCGTTAAGGGTCTCGTAGTCCTGTCCACGCTCCAAGAAGTCAAGGTCAATCAGACTTTGGTAGTAACGCACACGTTTAGGCAGAAATTCCCGGTTTTTGGTTTGCATCTCCAAGACAATGGCGTGATCCAAATCGTCCATGAGATACACATCAAGCCGCACACTGCGACTATCGCGGCGAAGTTGCACGGTTTTTTCGGTTTCCGGGAAGGTAATGTGGTGGATACTTCGTCCCAAAATCTTTTCACACAGTTCCCGGCATAAGTCTGGATTACTCTGCATAGTTTTTTGGAAGATGAAGTTGTCCATGAGGGTGAGGGATTCCCACTTGCGTTCGGCGGCAAGCCTATCGGCTTCGCGTTGTTCCTCCGGGGTGAGTCCTAGCATGGAGTGGCCTCCTTTCGATTAGATTTCTGTATTTATTATAGCTTATGGTTGGCGGTGTGTCAATGGGTTTTTGAGATGGGTTAGCTTTCACATTTGCATGTGTAATATTTTACCGCATAGGGGTAACATTATGATAAGGGTTTTGCAGATAATAGGCATTGTTTGTGGTGGTGGCGTGGAAGCTGTCATTATGAACTATTATCGCCACATTGACCGTTCACGGGTGCAGTTCGACTTTGTGATTGATGGATATGAGAAGTCGATATTAGATGCTGAGATTGAGGCGCTGGGCGGCAAAGTTTATCGGGTGGAACCTTATCGTAAAAATATCTTCCGCTATATGTGGCAGATTTATGACATTATTCGTGTGGGCGGCTATGATATAGTACACTCCAACATGAATACGCTATCCGGCTTTTCACTTTTGTCTGCTTATTTTGGTGGTGTAAGGGTCAGAATACTGCATAACCATTCCACGGCCACTTCCCATGAAGGTATGCGAACCGTTTTGAAAGTGTTGCTTCGTCCGT
Source organism: Selenomonadaceae bacterium (assembly GCA_017476005.1). Lineage (GTDB taxonomy): Bacteria > Bacillota > Negativicutes > Selenomonadales > Selenomonadaceae > RGIG5097. The sequence goes on from JAFVEM010000028.1 coordinate 7,062, forward strand.
TTGCTAGATTATTCGCTAACCGTTATGTGGCTTGCTCTCATACAGCCGGTATCTGGATGTATGGTCGATGTTTAATGAATAATGGTGGTGTCAAGATTTTAAACAACGCGGTAGATACAAATAGATTTTCTTTTTCCCCGTCACTTCGACAAAAATATCGTAGTGAATTGGGTGTAGATGAAAAAACACTGGTTATTGGTCACATAGGTAGGTTCATGTATCAGAAAAACCACGAGTTCTTGATTGATGTTTTTCGGCCGATACATGCTAAACATTCCAATACTGTATTATTACTGATAGGTGATGGAGAAAGACGTAAATTCATTGAACAAAAGGTTAAGGATTACGGGTTGGAAAAAGCGGTGCGTTTTCTGGGATTAAGAAATGATGTGGCCGGTTTATATAATGCCATGGATTTATTTATGCTACCGTCGTGGTATGAAGGACTGCCGGTAGTGGCAGTGGAGGCGCAAGCTAACGGGCTCAGGTGTGTCTTTTCCGATAGAGTAACAAGGGAAAGTAAGTTGCTAGACAGCACAGAGTTTCATGCTTTGGAGGAGGGGGCACCAAAATGGGCAGAATATATTTTACACGGTAATAACGTCAGGGAAGATAGCGCTATCGAAAGAATATCCGCGGCAGGTTTTGATATCAAGTCGGAGGCTAAGAACTTGGTAGCTTTTTATGAAGATAACATAAAAGCCACCGCATGAGGCGGTGGCGAAAATCAAGAAAAGTATTCTTCTAGGAAGTCAGACACAGTCAAAATTTTAATATCAGCGTATTTTTCTAGCGAAAGTAAATCTTTGTCTCCACTTACGATGTAGATACAGTTAGCATCTACGGCACATTCAATAAATTTATCATCATCGGGATCTCTGCATACAGATATTACAGATGCTGGCGTTATGGTATGACAGGCTGAACTTATATCCCTCAAATTAAATCTCATTGGTTTTTGCGGATAACGCTTATGTACTTTATTGACACTACGATTATACTCTTTCAGGATCTCCGATGAAGCGTAAGCCTCAAATTCGTGAGTCAATAACATTTCGACCAGTTTTTTGGGTAGCCCACCGAAGAATATGGCCGATACAATCACGTTGGTATCAATAACGATGTTCATGCATATTTCCTTACTCGATTTTCCTCACGTACCTCTCGTATGGCATCAGCTATATCCTGCTCGGTTAGCCCAACTTCTTTTGCCCATGCGGCTGCCGACTGCATCCCAGCGCAAAATTTTTCTATATCCGGCTTCGGTAACGGCTGGATGCGAATCCCCGAACCGTCACGCACTATAAGCATGGTGGAATTAGGCACCAGTCCTAACGAAGCGCGAATAGATGATGGTATGTTCACCAAACCTTCCGAGGACATACTGACAAATTCCGTATCGTCACGATACAACAATTCATCAATATCCGCCTCGGAGGTGATGATGCTATCAGACATACTAAGCACACTCCTTTTTTAATCATAGAAGCTATTTAGTTTTCCCTCTGCATTTTTTGTTATGGTCACAATATATTTTATTGCAAATGCTTTCCTCTTTCACAGATCATGACTAAGATGCATCATAACGTATATTTAGCCTTATGTCAAGTAAATTTTATCGTCATTGTGGGGACGAGTGCAAGCAGTGAATGTCGTTATTGCCATTGAGATTATGTAAAATTCGCTCAGAGTTAAGGGCGGCTATAGAAAACGCCAATGCGTGAGGTGGGAGGTGGAGAAACATAGTGAACGCCATCATTGTAAACGACTATGCTTATGTAAATGGCGGTACGGGTAATGTTGCCTTCTATACTGCAAAGCTGTTGGCCGGTAGCGGTGTAAATACAATTTTAGGTCATGTCAAGAGTTTTACATAAAATAAATTTTTAAAGTTAATTTTGTAACAGAATTTTATGGTTCAAGTCTTTTAGATATGTCAATATTTGCGGTGGCAAAAAAATAAGGTGTATTTTTCATGAATGTCGCGTTTACCACATCCGGTCATTTACCTGTTCCACCTACTAAATGGAGAGCAGTAGAAAATCTGGTGTATGACTTGATGAACGGGGGTACAAAGGACACGGATATATATTGTCCATCAGCGTTGGTTATGGTCGGAGGGATGTAGTGATGAAGTCTATCACCATGCTGTGTCCATATTTTGGACGGTTGCCCTCATACTTTACTGTTGTTCTTAACTCCATGAAGTTGAACCCTTCCGTCAATTGGTTGATATTTACCGATGATAATACGTCATATGACTATCCATCCAATGTTAAAGTGGTTAGCATGACCTTTGCCGATATGCAAACTTATATAAAGATTCGTATGCCGATAGATATATCTTTACCAACAGTTTATAAACTCTGTGATTACAAACCGTTTTACGGCATAATTTTTCGGGAGTATTTAATCGATGCTGATTTTTGGGGATATTGTGATTTCGATTGCATTTTCGGCGATATTCGTCACTTTATGACCTCAAGTATTTTGGATATTTACGACAAATGTATGTGGCTTGGGCATTTTACTATCTATCGAAACACGGAGAAAATATCAAATATCATAGCCGACATCTTAAAAAAACCGTTTATCCAGAAAGCATTGTTAGATAGCGAAAATTATGGTTTGGATGAACGGACTTTGCCATATCTTTTGCGCGACTACGAGATATCTGTGTACGATAATGAAGAAGTCATCGGAGATATATATTGTCTGCATAGTAACTTTACTCTAGTGAAGGCCATACTGACTGCAAAAGACAATGACTATCGAAAAATGACTTTGCGACCAATCATGCGAAAAGAACGGGGCATAATCTTCAAAAGAACGGCTGAGGGGTTATACGGCTATTACTTGGTAAACAACAAATTAGTCACCAAAGAATATATGTATTGTCATCTACAGAAAAGAAAAATGGCAATGCAAGACGTAGGAGAAAGGGATTTTTGGATAGTACCCAATACGTTCATGAAAGACAATGGGGAAAATGAAGCAGAGATGGTGAAAAAGTATCGTAAATGGTTTTTCTATTGGCCATGTTACATGATAATGTATAAGAAATTGAAGTATAGATTGAAGAAGATTATAAGTAATAAATATATTGCTGGATGTTGATGACAGTTTTGTAGATAATTTATCGAGTTATATGCAAGACTTATGGATAATAGTGAGGAACTGATAAATTTGAAGTGGGATGTCATAGCAAATCATAACAAATTCCCTAGTCTGAAAGATTATTGTGAAGAATTTGCGGAACTGGTACAAGGTTGATTTTTATGGAGTATGTTCATACGTTAATAATCGGCGCGGGAGTTAGCGGCCTTACCTATGCTTTACATGCGAAGGGTGAATACCTGATATTTGATAAAGATGTTCGCCCCGGAGGATTGTGTAAAACTTTTTATCAAGATGGTTCCATTTGGGATTATGCCGGACATTTCTTTCATTTTGCACACCCTTGGCTAAAAAAATATTTTTCAGATGCCATCGGTATTGACAGCATGGTTACCTGTGCTAAAAATACAAATATCAACTATTACGGCCGACTCATAGATTACCCTTTTCAAATGAATATACACCAATTAGCAAAGGATGAATTTATTGATTGTCTGTACGATTTGTTTCACAGGCCAAAAGGAGCTAGGCAGGGAAGTTTTCAGGAAATGCTGTATCAGAAATTCGGCAAAGGTATCACTGAAAAATTTTTGAAACCTTATAATGAAAAACTCTACGCTTGTGATTTGAATGAGCTAGATGTGGATGCTATGGGAAGATTCTTTCCTTATGCCAGTCCTGAGGAGATTATTGACAACTTTAAGGACGCCAATGTTGCTACCTATAACAGCGTATTTAACTATCCTAAACGAGGCGCAGAAGTGTTTGTCGATGCTTTACTACAAGGTATTAACAAAGAAAGGTTGAGGTGTGAGCAAGCATTGGAACGAGTTGATATACGCGATAAGGTGGCCTTGATTGACGGTAAAGAGTTCCGCTATGAACAACTTATTAGTACCATACCGCTAAACCGCTTTATAAAGCTCGTTTACAAAAATGGCGCACCTTTTGTCGCTGAGGAAAAGGCGCCTATTCTAACGGCTAACCAAGTACTTGTATTTAACCTAGGGTATGATCGCCCAGCGCTCGATACCAACGTACATTGGACTTATTACCCAGATAAGAAAATTAATTTCTATCGGGTAGGTTGCTATTCTAACATTTTGAACACGAATCGTCTTAGCCTATATGTAGAGATTGGAGCTAAAGAAACCGAGAAGTTAGATATAAATGCCCAGTTAGAGCTAACTCAACATTGGCTCAAACATGTAGGCATTATTAGCGAACACCAGCTAATAGCTTATAATGCTTTAATCATAAATCCTGCTTATGTGCATATTACGAATAAAGGAAAGAAATTTGTTGAGGCCTTGGCTGATACATTGCAAGAGTATGATGTGCATCTTTTGGGAAGATACGGCAAATGGACTTATTGCTCCATAGAGGATTGTATGGTTGATGCCATGGGACTGGCTAATAAAGGGTAGAGTTAGTATGAAAATACTTACCATATCGATAGCAGCGTATAATGTAGAAAAATATTTGACAAAGGCCTTAGAGTCAATATGTTACTCGGAGGAAATCCAGAATATCGAAGTTCTGGTGATAGATGACGGATCTACGGATGGCACTTTGGCAATTGCCAACAGCTTTGCTTCACGCTATCCGACTTCTGTCACAGCTGTTCATAAAGAAAACGGGGGACATGGCTCCACTATCAATACGGGCATTCGGCAGGCGCGAGGTAAATACTTCACGGTACTAGACGGTGACGATTGGTATAATACCCAAGGTTTATCGGCACTGGTACGTCAGCTAAAAAATATATCGAGTGATATTGTGACGACCAATTATCGCCGCATATATGCGGATCACGAGAAAGATGTGGTTTTCCAGTCTATGCGAGAAGATATAGTTTACAGTATTGCACCGGGTTACCCTAATGAGATGGTTTGGCTTCCCACCATGACAGTAAAAACAAGTTTACTGAAGGAAAACAGAGTAACCATAACCGAAAATTGCTACTATACGGATTTGGAATATGTCGTATACAGCATACTATACTCCGAAACATTTTCCTATGTAAATCAAACGGTCTATATGTATAGGCTGGGTAATGACGAACAAAGTGTTAGCAAAAAAGTTATGTTAAAACGAGTTGACATGATAGAACGTGTTATAAAGAAACTCTTTTCTATATACGATAATTCGAATGCACCATTGCAGGTAAAGGAATTTGCTTTAGAGCGCATAAAGGCTTCTTTCGCTTCATTGTATCGCGTTTATTTATTGCTGGACAATCCCGATAAAGCTGTTCACAGCATCAAAGCATTTGATGCCTATCTTAAGAACAGTTACGGAGAGAATTTTAGCAGAGATGTTGGGGACAGGTTCGTTTTTGCTGTCAGGTTATTTGATTATAGGCTTGTTAAAATAATCAGATGGATGTATATCGTCTATCTAAAAAGAAAAGGTCTGCTGTAGGCATTGGCAAAACAATATGTTTTTTACCAACTAATAGGAGGAACATACCTTGACTAAACGCATATTGCAGATAGGTATGACCAGCAATATTGGCGGCATTGAAACGTATTTATTCAGGCAGTTTAAGTATCTGGATAAAAACAGACTAATTTTTGATTTTATACAGACTTACGGGGAAGGCGAATATCCCTTCACCAAAGAGGTTCAAGCTATGGGAGGACGTGTTTATCGCTCCCCTACGCGTCATGCTACGCCTCTACGATACTATCTGTTCTGGATTAAGTTTTGGTTGGCTCGCCATCGTGAATATCATGGTGTAGTGGTAAACACCGGCGGACTGTACGGGTCATTGTTTCCTTTGGTTCTTGCCTATCTGTGCAATATACGGAAGAGAGTAGTCTTTTCTCATAATGCAATGGATAGTATCAAGCCCGGTATGTTTAATATCATACTGAGAAGAATGAATAAATTTGTGCTGGATCACTTTGCCAATACCTACTTCGCCTGTGGCAAGGCAGCCGGCAAAATTCTTTTCGGCGCTAAAACATATACGGTAATCAATGTCTGCGTGGAGGCAGATCATTTTAAATTTGATGAAAATAAGCGGAGGAAAATCCGTTGCCAACTAAATCTTGGTAGCAAATTGGTAATAGGACATGTAGGAAGGTTTAACAAGCAAAAAAATCAAACATTTTTAGTTGAAGTTATGAACGAGTTAAAGAACAAAGGTGTGGATGCTATCTTACTGTTGATCGGCGGACATGATTTACCGGAGGATATGGATTTTTACACTAGGGTCGAGAGTATGATTCAGAGTTTACGGTTGCAATCGACTGTAAAAATCCTAGGCAAACGAGATGATGTGGCAGAGCTTATGATGGCTATGGATGTATTTGTACTGCCATCCTTATATGAGGGATTTCCCGGCGTGGGGGTTGAAGCCCAGGCTACTGGATTACCTTGTTATTTTGCTGATACTATAACGGATGAAATTGCTATAACGCCCTTGGCGCATTTTCTTCCTATTGATAATCCCGGCAAGTGGGCTGATGCCCTATCTATCGTCAGTATCAACAAACAAAGAGATATGCAACAAATGATTCAAGAGAGCGGTTACGATATAGAAACAGCCATAAGTTACATCGAAGATTGTTATCTGTCTTGATAATCGACCGGAGAGAAGGGATAAATTTGCCATGGGCGTATTTGATTTAACTATATATTTTTATGTTTTGACGGTGCCGGTTTTATGTGCCGTGCTACTGAAATATCGCCTTACATGGAACGGAAGATTATTATGTGGCGGTGGCAAGTTATATCTTCTTGTGGTATGTTTTCTTTTGGGGATCATAATGTGTTTTCGCAGTGTGTCTGTTGGTACCGACACCGGGGGATACGCAATCAATGTATATCAGGATATTATTGCCAGATATTCATTTGATGATATGCTCGATGATACAAGGGAGGTTGTCAAGGCACCATTATATTGGTGGATGTTTTGGCTTGTATCGTATGTCTCTGCCGATCCACAAATGTATATTCTTGTTGAGTCCCTGATTATTATAACGGGAATGGGCTATTTCATATACAAATCGGGAGTCAATATTCCCCTAGCAGTACTGACATTTATTCTTACGTTGCAATATTTTTTGTCCTTCAATATTGCCCGACAGTTTGTGGGAATTGTCTTGGGGATAAATGCGTTTTTATTGCTTTATAAATCATTCAAGAATATTTGGGGCTGGTTACTGTTATTATTGGCAATAGGCATACATGTTGTATGCGCATCATTTATTATCCCCATCTTCTTCATGTATTTAAGCCAACATTTGAACTATCGTAAGCTACTCTTGTCAATCTTTACTTTGGCTCTGGCAATCGGCCCCTTTTCCTATGCTATCATTGAACTGATTTTGGTTGATATGTTAGGAGGGGATACAATATATATTGGTTATATCGAAGGTAATGGTGACGTGATACGTGGTCAAGCCAATGCTTCCGGTATGGCGGTATTTGGTCAAGCTTTAGGATATTTATCCATGGGACTGCTGTATGTATATGCTATAAATCGCTACAAATTACCGTACAAAGGGACGCTGACCTATTCCATTTTGCCATCAACCATATTCTTCGCCGTCCTATGGTTAGTATTCTATGATACGGTCTTAATCGATAGATTTTTAATGGGGTTTAGAGCGTTACAGATAGCTTTTATCCCCAGCGTTATATTTCTATTTCCCAGAACAGAACGCTGGGTATTGATAGGCGTTATGTGTGTGGCGTTGACAATATATTCACTGCGAATGTTGGCCTTAGGTCAAATGAGCATTTTTCCCTATTCCTTTGGATTTTGAGCATAGGGAGGGTGACAGCCATGATACCAAAAATAATACACTACTGCTGGATGAGTGGCGAGCCATTTCCGCCGCTTATTGAGGAATGTATGGCCACTTGGCGCGAAATTTTACCGGATTATGAAATCGTAGAATGGAACAGCAAAAATTTCCCGGTGGACAGTATGCCTTTTACCAGAGAGGCTATGGCTTGCCGGAAATATGCCTTCGTTTCCGATGTGGTTAGACTATATGCGTTATATCACTTTGGTGGTATATATCTGGACAGCGATATAAAAGTCTTAAAATCATTTAATGACCTTTTGTATCTGCCGGCATTTACCGGATTCGAGACGGAACATGACGTTGGCGTATGGCTACTTGCCTCGGAAAAACACAATCCTATTTTTAAAGAAATGTTAGACTGCTACTGGGATAAGCATTTCCTAGAGCCGGATGGCAGTATGGATTTGACACCTAATCCTTTGGTGCTAAAACACATTTTTATTAAGCATAATATTATGTTTAACAATCAACAGCAAGAAACCGAATTTATAACCGTCTTTCCTACCGAATATTTTGCACCTATGGATGTTAGGACTGGTCTAGTAAATATTACGGACAATTCCTACGCCATGCATTTATTTAACGGAGCATGGTTGGAAAAGTCCGATTGGGAATATAGAGCCTTATTTCTCAAAAACTATGGGCTGTTCCATAAGTTTCTCCCTAAGGCTATAGTTTCTAAAGTAGCCCATGCCCTGACCATTTACAAACAAGATGGATTTATGGCACTCCTGAAGAAGACAGCGGAGAAAATATGTAAATCCCTAGTCGTAGAATCCTCGTGTATCCGGGGGGGGTATAAGTACACTTATCGTGTACAAAGAAAAAAATATCGGGCATGGTCGAGGGTGTACCTTTGTCGAAGGGTATGTCCATGATACCCAAAATCATCCACTATTGTTGGTTCGGCGGCAAACCACTCACTGCCGAAGCAAAGAGATACATAGCAACTTGGCGGGGTTTATGTCCCGACTACGAAATAATAGAATGGAATGAACAAAATTTTGATGTTACGCAAAATATTTATTGCCGCGAGGCTTACGAGGCAAAAAAATGGGCTTTTGTATCCGACTATGCGCGGCTGAAGGTGCTTTACGATCACGGTGGAATATATATGGATACTGATGTGGAGGTGGTAAAGTCTTTTAATGATTTATTGGACTTAAATGGCTTCATGTGTTTTGAAAGTAAAAAAGGAGTATCAGTTGGCACTTTGGGCGCCAGCGAAAACAATCCTTTGCTGAAAGAATTTTTGCAGGCCTACGCCGGAAAGCATTTTCCAATAGTTGATCACAAAGGGACGTTGCTGACGAACTTACAGCTGATTACCCCTGTTTTAGTGAACAGTTACGGGCTTAAGCTGGACGGAAAACGACAGACACTAAATAATGATATTATCGTATTTCCCATGGAGGTTTTTATTGCCAAGTCATATTTTACTGGCTGGATAGAATGTAACGAAAATACCTATGCCATTCATCATTATGCGGAGTCATGGGTCAGCGAAGAAGATCGTCAATACCATAGAAACTTGCAATCTTTGGTTCGCGCTCACTTGAAAAAGGGCGAGTGGCTAGCCATAAAATTAGCCATAGCCAGATTGGAACTGCGGCTAAACGGATTTTCTGGATTATGCGCCAGACTGGTGTCGTATTTGGGAAAGAGACTGGGGTGGTCTAATTCATAATGTGGGAGGTGTCCCTTATTGATCTCCGTCATCGTCCCCATCTACAAAGTCGAAAACTACCTCGACCGCTGCGTGGAGTCCATCGTCAATCAGACCTATAGTGAGCTGGAAATTATCTTGGTAGATGACGGCTCCCCCGATAATTGCCCGGCTATATGTGACCGGTGGGCGAGGAAGGATTCGCGGATTAAGGTGATCCACAAGGCTAACGGCGGTCTGTCGGATGCGCGTAATGCCGGTATTGAGATTTCTACCGGAGAATATCTGCTGTTTATAGATAGCGATGATTATATTCTGCCCCAGATGTGCGAACGGCTCTTAAATGCCTTACAGGAGGCGTCAGCCGATATTGCCCTTTGCAATCTTTTTTTTGATTATGGGGATAGGACAGAAGAAAATACCGGGGTTACTCCCCCCGGTATATATACAAATCACGAGATACTTAAGGAGTACTTTCTGCGAGGCAATATAGAGTTGGGGGTTATTTGGAATAAACTGTTTCGCCGGTCGCTTTTCTTTACCGAAGAACACATTCGTTATCCTGTAGGGCGTTTGCATGAGGATCAATATACTACTCATCGACTGCTTTATGCCGCTAAAAAAACCGTAATTATTGCCGAGGCTTTATATGTTTATGTACAGCGCGATGGGAGTATTACGCATAAATTAGGCAAGAAACATATCGTTGATACCTTAGATTTTATAAGGGGATACATACAATGGGGTAGAACCAAAGGCGACGACGTTCTTTATTTGGCGGAGGCAGGTGTGTTTGATTTTCATAATTGGATGCACCTATGCAAAGATAAATGGGATGTAGATAAGGCTACCTTGGATGAAATAATGGACGAATGTACTCGTTTTGTCCGGCAAGAGGTGCGGTCGATGCTGTTTAATCCTTATGCCGGCTGGAAACGAAAAGTAAAGTGGGCGCTTTTCCGATTAGGGATGTTGGACATGGCTGTTAAAGTTTACAGGTGGCTTAGGGGCAAGGGATCTGCCTATGGAACGTAGGAATTGTCTAGGTCGGAGAGAAATTAATCGCCGGTGGAAATGTAGATACCTGCACGGGTGAAGCTAAAAATGTTTGGGTACGGCAAAAAGCCGCCATAGCGGCGGCTATTGGCTTCACTCCGCTACCAACCAGTCGCTTACGAGTCGCGTCTTTGAATCAAAGGCTACTCCGATTTTGTAAAGCGATCGTTTATCGGCGACAAAGGGAAGCGCGTATTCTTTCGCTTCGATCTGCTCCAGCGCTGCTTTGGCGGTACTGTCCCGTTTGAATTCAAAGAGGTAGATGTAATTGGCCGCTTGCACAATGCAATCCACGCGCCCGGTGGCTGTAAACATTTCGCATTGGGTAAACCGACCTAGGAGTTTAAAGACCAAGTAAATCACCGTTTGGAAGTAGTGCTCAAAAGGTGTCGCGGCGGTTGTATAGGGAATGTTGGCAAAGATGGCAGTGATTACATTTTTGATGCCATCTAAATCGCCGGAGTCGATATAGTCGCCTAAAGTATAAATATCCATGTCATTGCCGACTGTCAGAGGGGGAATATAACTGGGCAGCAAACACTCCAATAAACCGTATTCGACCTCTTGATTGGGTACTTTCAGCAAATATTGATTCCGAACGTTGTCATAACCGGCTAGGGTTAGATAGCCGGTTTGATAAAGGAGGGGTATCGGATCGTTTTCTTCGCCGCGGTAGTTGGCCAATCTGGCCTCTGTTACGCGTAGGTTTTTGTTGGTTAATTTACGTAAATCAAATCCGGCGGCCACCATCTTATTAACTAGGAAAGTAGGTGTGCCGCTGGCAAACCAATACGCGCCAAACTCTCTGGCAGAAAAGGCTTTCAAAAGACTGAAGGGATTATATACGCCAACGGCCTCCGAGTGGAAATGATAGCCGTCGTAACGCTCTTTCAGAGTTTTTATGCACTCCTCAACGGTGAGTGACTTATCTATAGCCAGCTCAGATATTTCCGGCTGAAAATTATTGAGTAATTCTTCTTCGGTGATACCACAAATTCCGGCAAATTTTTTCTGTAAGGAAATGTCATCCAGCTGATTAAGGTCGCTAAAAATACTAACTTTGGTAAATTTGGTTACCCCGGTAATAAAGGCAAAGCGTATATACCGATCAAATCCCTTCAGGGTGCTGAAGAATCCCTTGAAAAGATTTTTATTGGCATCGAGTAGCGGGGGATTGTTAGTAGCTTCCAGTAAAGGTTTGTCATATTCATCTACCAAAACGACACAGCGCAACCCTGACTGCCGATTGGCCTGTATCAACAGGTTGCGGAATCTCTCCCCCAATGTGATACCCTTCCCGTTCAGGGCATACGTCTCTTCCCAGCGCCGCAGATGTTCGTCCAGAATAGCCTCCAGCGCATTTTCATTAGAGTAGTCTGCGCCGGTGAAGTCAAAGTGGAACACCGGGTGAGCTTGCCAAGCCGTTGGGTCATCTTGGGTAAGCTCCACAATCTTGAGCCCCGCAAACAGCTTGCGCTTCCCCTCGAAATAGGCTCTGATGGTAGATAAGAAGAGGCTTTTCCCGAAGCGACGGGGACGGCTGAGAAAATAGTACTTGCCGCCCTCCGCAAGATTGTAAAGGTATTGGGTTTTATCCACATAAACATAATTGTCCAGCCGCAACCCCTCAAAGTACTGCAAGCCGATAGGCAGCTTTCGCATAATCATTCCCCCTTCGCGACGTAAGTTTCTTTTTGGTGGGTATTGTATCGCTTTTTTTGTGGGGTGTCAATAGATGCGTTGTTTTTGGGGGGCAATATGACTAAAGGAGTGATAATTCGGTGATACCCAAGATAATACATTACTGTTGGTTTACTTATCCGGAGGATTATCCGGAGGATGTTCTCCGCTGCATGGACACTTGGCGAAAATTCATGCCGGACTATGAAATAAAACTTTGGAACGCCCATAATTTTGATGTCTCTATTCATCCCTATGTAGAGGAAGCCTATCGCGAAGGAAAATTTGCTTTTGTCAGTGATTATGTGCGGCTGTGGGTTTTGTACAATTTCGGCGGTATTTACCTTGATTCGGATATAGAAGTTACTCGTTCTTTTGATGACCTGCTGGAAAATCGCGCTTTTACCGGCATTGAGGATTTTGGCAGAGTGGCGGCTTGGATTTTTGCCAGTGAAAAGGGCAATCCTTTGTTTAAGCAGTTCATGGATGATTATGATGGCAGACATTTTGTCTTAGGCGATGGTTTATATGATTTAACGCCAAATCCCGAACCTATTACCAAACGATTGATAAAGTATGGGTTGACAACCAAGAATGAGATTCAACATTTGGAAAACATTACGGTCTATCCCATGACTTACTTTTGCCCCTTTAATCCTTATCGCGAATGCGGCGAGTGTTTCAGCGACGATACCTATGCCAACCACCATTTTAACGGCACTTGGCAGAAAGTATTAAACAAACGGGAGACAATGTACAAAGCCAAGGAAGCGACTTATAAAAAATATTTGGGCGATAGGCTTGGAACGTGCCTTTGTCGCAACATACAAATGATAAAAGGTCAGGGATTAGTTGAGTGGTATAAAGAGCGCAGAGCCAGAAAAGATAGAGAGCGAAAGGAAAGAGCGGAATCATGAAGCGCTGTGGGATCTTGACCATCAATGTATCATTGATGAATTACGGCAACCGTTTGCAAAACTATGCATTGCAAGAGGTTATTAAGTCTTTGGGCTTTGAGGTTGAAACCGTCAACTATACGCCGATTTATCCGGCACAGACTACCGTGTCACCGTCGCCCCAATTGACGTTTTATCAGCGTATAAAAAGAAAGCTACGAGGACGTAAAAATATGTCAATATGGCAGCGTCTTAATAATCGATACAAGTATAGAAGAAAAATATGTGAATACCGGGAATTTAAAAATAAACGTATAATGTGGTCGAAAGAACGGCTTACCTATGGGGACGATTTGAGGGTGTTGGCCGCTAAGTACGATTATGTGATTTGCGGTAGTGATCAAGTATGGAATCCATATTGGGAAGGAACTCAACCGATTTATTTTATGGAATTTATACCCCAAGAACGGCGTATCGCCTACGCCGTCAGTTTTGGTGTAAGCGATATACCGGAAAATATGAAAGAGATGTATCGCGTGGCTATCGAGTCTATTCCCCATCTTTCTTGTCGCGAAGCCAGAGGCGTAGAATTAATCCGCAGCCTAACTGGCAAAGAGGCCAAACAAGTATTAGACCCCACCTTGATGTTAGATAGAGGTCAATGGGAAAACATAGAGGATAGATTCTCAGCTGTGAAATCAGGCGAAGATTACATATTGGCATATTTCCTAGGGAAAATGGACGAAGGTGCCGAGGAGGTAATGATTTCTTTTGCCCAAACAAACAACTGCCGTACAATTTATTTGGATAAATGGGAGTACAAGGATAATGCTTTTGCATCTCCAACTGAATTTCTATATTTAGTACACCATGCAAGGCTGATTGTTACCGATTCTTTTCATGGAATAGTCTTTTCCATTATATATAATCGTCCCTTTGTGTATGTACCACGTTCTCTGGAGTTGGGACAGGCGCAGGATATGAGTTCCCGTATGGATAGTTTATTGCGTCTTTTTAAGCTGGAAGGACGCGCAATAGATAAGTTATCTGCGGAGGATTGGGAGTGGCTCGATTATACGGAAGTAAATATGATTTGGCAAAAAGAAAAAGAATCGTCCATGAAATTTTTGCGTTCTGCTTTAGGGGTGTAAAGTATGCTGAAAGTCTTGGGGGAGAGATGCGCCGGATGCGGCGCTTGCGCCCAAGTATGTTCGCAAGGTGCTATTGAAATGCAACCAAATAAAGAAGGGTTTTGGTATCCCCAAATAATAAGAGAGCGGTGTATTGACTGTGGTCGGTGCTATAATGTTTGTCCGTGGATAGACATGGGCGATTCAAGTTTGTTTCACCCCAGTCCCCGAGTAGCATACGCCATAAAATCAAAATCACGGGACATACAAATGCAAGCTACTTCGGGCGGTTTATTTGCCGAATTGGCCAGAAAATTTATTGCCGCTGGCGGCGTGGCATACGGGGCGGGATATAATTCATCCTTCCAAGTCAGACACCTACGCACCGCGTCCATGGAAGAGACTGAACAACTTAGCGGTAGTAAATATGTGCAAAGTTTTATGGGGAGCGTCTATGCTTTAGCTAAACAAGATTTGCAACAAGGTAAAAAGGTGTTGTTTTCGGGAACGGCTTGCCAGATTGCCGGATTAAGAAAATATCTGGTCAAAGATTATGAGAATTTATTATGCGTCGATGTTATATGTCACGGGGTACCTTCCCCAAGAATATGGGAATATTATGTGGAAAAACAAGAAAAACGAGGTGGCAAAATTCTTGAAATTATCCACAGGGGAAAGACAATAGGCGGTTGGAGTTGGAGGAAACAGTTTTTTTACCTAGTTTTTGCCGACGGCAAGGTCTTGCGTGAAAATATTTGGGAAAATGCTTATATGCTTGGCTTTTTGAAGGATTTGTATCTACGACCGTCTTGTCATGAATGTATGTTCAAAAGGCTGGATAAACGTCGTGTATCTGATATTACCCTCGGCGATTACTGGGGATGCGAAGATATAGAACCAGATTTTTTTGATGCCAGCGGCGTGAGTTTGGCGATAATGAATACGCTAAAAGGAGAGCAGTGTCTTAACGAGGTTGAGAATATAAGCAAAAAAGTAACGAATTTGGAAAAAGCCGTTTCTTATAACATAGCCGTTATGTATTCTTATCGGCGTATGTTGGCTAGGGCATATTTCTTTCGTAAATTTCATAGCCAAATGTCCCTTGAGGAATTTGGGCGCCTTGTTGACACATGTGTAAGACTTGTAGGCTATGAAAATAGCCTACGAAAATTATGTGATTATCCTCGACGCATATTAGGAAAACTAAAGAGGATGTGTTTAGGAATTGGCGCGAAGTCGTAGTGCTTATGCGAAGTACAATATCTTGTACGCGTTAATTTTCAAAATATATCAGATGATAGTTCCGTTCATTGTACGTACTCTGATGATATATCGTCTTGGTATGGAATATGTGGGTCTAACGGGACTTTTTTCTTCTTTGCTAGGAGTACTAAGTTTTGCAGAGTTGGGCATAGGCACAGCCATTGTTTACAGTCTCTATCAGCCTGTGGCGGAAGGCGATACTGCAACAATAAATGCGACCATAAAATTTTATCGCAAATGTTGGCGCATTATCGGCACGGTGATAGTATTCCTAGGACTGGCTATACTGCCTTTTTTACCTTGGTTTGTTAATTATGCGGTACCCGAAGATGTCAACATCTATGTCTTGTATTTGTTGCAATTGGCTACTACCGCTGTTACCTATTTTATGTTTTCTTATCGCGAGTGCTTATTCATCGCTCATCAACGGAACGATTTAAGCAGTAAAATAGGCGTGGCCTCCAGCAGTATTACATATATGTTGCAAATAGCCGTATTATTATTTGTGAGAAACTATACCGTATATTTGGCGGTTGCTTTATTGGGGGCTGTATGCCGTAATTTTATGGTGGCTTTTGTTTCCCGTAAATATTATCCTCAATTTGTTTGTCAAGGGGAACTGCCTAAAGAAACCATAGATATGTTGGTACACAAGGTAAAGGCGTTGGTGGTTGTAAAATTAGGTGATGTCATACTTTATTCGGTAGATGGGCTGATAATTTCGACGTTCTTAGGGCTAACGGTTTTAGGGGTTTATAGCAGTTACTACGTTATTTTATCATCTGTGATTGGTCTGGTGGGACTTATTACGGCCTCAATAGTATCGTCTATTGGCAATAGTCTGGTCACGGAGACGAAGGAAAAAAACTATCGAAGTTTTCAAGCCTTGGCGCATTTGAATTTCTGGGTAGTCGGTGCGGTGGCAGCTGTATTTCTGATAACGTATCAATCCTTCATGGAATGTTGGATAGGGCAAGAATCATTGCTAGATACGGAAATTCCCGGTTTGCTGGTTTTGAGTTTTTATATTTTGCAGAGCAATCAAGTCTTGGGCGCTTACAAAGATGCTGCCGGTATATGGACAGCTGATAGATACAGACCATTGATTACGGCTACGGTGAATTTAACGCTGAATCTTATTTTGGTGCAATTTGTGGGACTGGTGGGAGTGGTTCTCTCTACCGTGGCGGCGCTTCTTTTGGTGAATACGCCATGGCTCGCGTATAATGTGTGCAAATTGGTGTTTCAGACCACGCCTTATCGCTACGCTGTTTGGTGGGTGAAAAATTTAGTTATCAATTTGTTGGTGATAGGTGTAGTTTGGTATGTGGGGCAGATCCTCCCCGTAACAGGCTGGCTTGGTTTTATCATTCGTGGGTTAGTTGGTCTGGTACTTGCCAATATTTTACTGGCTGGTTACCATTTTAACAGTCGCGATTTTGGGATGAGCAGGGAGTTACTTAAGAAAATAATCCCTTCAATATCAATCTAAGGAGCAAACCATGTCGAAATTCAACAATATCTCACGGCGCATATACAATCGTTATCAACAGAGTCGCTTACAGAACCGAAATTTTTCATTGATAGCCAGTAACTGTAATGGGGGCGTGATGTTGCACGACTTGGGACTGCGTTTTAATAGTCCCTTTGTCAATTTATGGGTTAGACCAACCGAGTTTGTCTTAATGTGCGAAAATCTTTCCTATTATTTGGGACAGGATTTGGAGTTCATTCGAGAAGATGATATATCATACCCTATTGGTCTACTCGGGGGGGGGTATTCGTCTATATTTCATGCACTATTGTAATGAGGCCGAGGCGCGTGAACAGTGGTATCGACGTTTGAAACGCCTAAACTGGGATAATATGTTCATTCTGCTTACGGACAGAGATGGTTGCACGTCTGCCGTTTTGGAACGCTTTGATAAATTGCCGTATCCTAAAGCGGTGTTGGTACACAAACCGTATCCTCACATCGCTTCGGCAAAATACATTCGCGGCTTTGAAACCGAAAATATGGTTGGTAATTGCATGGAGTTCCGCAATAGGTTTACTTGGCATCGTTATTATGATGATTTTGACTACGTTGCGTGGTTTAACGGTCGTTAGTCATTAGCGTCCAAATTGGGGCAACAGTTCATAGCGTATATAATCGGAGGAAGCTGAAAACACCAAAAAAGCCGTCGATGACTGACGGCTTTTTTGGTGTCTTCGACTTACCACATTATGACCAATAGGCGTAGTGCGCGACTCACGACCACGACGAGTATGCGTTTTCACAGCCTTATTTTGAGCCATTTTTCATACGAGTGTGACAGCTGGGGAAGGAGGTGTTAGTAAAACCTACGCCTTCAGCATGGCGGCGTAGGTAGCTTGCTCAGCGGTAGGGATGCTTAGAGCTTCCATGGCCTGTGTGGCAGTCCAGCTCATGTTTTTCATGAGGTTACGCAGTGAGGACAGTAGGCATTCTTGGACACCTTTTTGGATACCTTTTTGGATACCGTTCCGTTCGCCTTCCTCCCGTAATTCATCCGAGGGGAGCCTGAATACTTCTCCTAGCATGATGTTATTTACCTCCTTTTTGGTGAGGGGTTCCTTGGCAAGGATTGCGTCGATAACGTTACGCATAATTATGACCAAGTCGGCATAATCCTTTAGCGCGATGGCCACATCGTATTCAAACATGCGTACAATCATCGTGCCATCCGGCGTGCTTTGGCATTCCACATGATAGGTCAATATGAAATCACCAATACTTATTGCGTTTACTATAAACGCTTCAAATAAACCGTAAAAGTTGCACCAGCTCTTCTTCGCCGTCCTCCGACGCCGCGGTTCGTCGGTCAAAGGCTTTAAACCCGTTTCTGGCATAAAAATCCAGTAGGAAAGGCGTGTCCTCGCACTCGAGGAACTCTACCACGCCGCCAACAATATGTCGTGCCATCTTCACGGTCATATCGGCCAGCCCTAGCAGGGCTGTACCGGAAATCCGTTTTTCCGGCGGCAGGGAAAAGTTCTTACCCAGTTGGGCAATAAGATAGGCAGAGGCCGTATAGGTGCCGTTTTCTCTGTTTAAGGTACTTACGCGCAAAAGTTTTTTCTCCATAGTCCTGCTGAGAACAGAAGCGCGGATGGAGACGGGTTTAACGGCGAGGGTGAAATAACCGACAAATATTTCTTCCTTGGCAGTCGGCTGAAAGACTAAGTATGTAACCGATTGATTTTTCTTGGTAAATTCAATGGCGTTGCGCTTTAGAAAATGCTCTACCTCCGCATTGGGCGGACACGAGAAGCCTTCTATCAGCTTCCGCACAGCCTTTTCGCCAATAAAAGCAGGGTCGTCCTCGTTTAGGGCGTTATGAATATTCACTCCGTAACATGCTGTACTCATACTTTCCCCTCTGTCTTTAACTGAGCTTTGATTTTGCTGGCAAAGGTTGCCAGTTCTCGCGGATCGGTCAGAATCCTTCCCACAGGCTCCGTGGGGGGGCGATGTTTCGCCTCCTCTTCGGATTCTTCCAGCGCCTGAACAAACCGCTCCACCGCCGCCGGGTCGGTGATGAAAAAATTGTGGGTGATGCTTGAGGTGGCCATGTGTATTCCTCCTATCGGAAAATTATGCTGCTACCGGCAGTATATTGCCTGAACGCTTCAAATAAACCGCAAAAGTTGCACCAGCTCTTCTTCGTCGTCCTCCGACGCTGCGGTTCGCCGGTCAAAGGCTTTAAACCCGTTTCTGGCATAAAAATCCAGCAGGAAAGGCGTGTCCTCGCACTCGAGGAACTCTACCACGCCGCCAATGTCGTATTGGGTTTTGGCAATGCGCTGGCCGGCAAGGTCAAGAAGCGCTGCGCCTCCGATGCGCTCCTCCTTTGGCAAGGCGAAATTTTTTCCTAGCTGGGCAACGAGATAGGCCGAAGCCGTGTAGGTGTTGGTTACGGGATTAAGGACGCTAACGCGCGCCAGTTTCCTGCCCATGGTTTTGCTGATAGCCGAGGCACGAACAGAAAGGGGCTTGATGGTGAGAGTGAAGTAACCCACCAACAAATCGCTATATGAAACGCGGTTAAATACCAGATAGGTTACAGACTGACTTTTCTTGGTAAATTCTATGGCACTGTGCTTTAAGAATTGTTCAACTTCTTGGTTAGGCGGACAGGAAAAGTCGCTGAGAAGGCTGTTTAACGCTTTTTCACCCATATAGGCAGAGTCTTTTGGGTCGAGGGTGCGGCGTAGATTTATCGTGTAGAATGACGTACTCATAATTTACCGGCTGCTTTTAGTTGTGACTTAAGTCGAGTGGCAAAAGCGGCAAGTTCCTCTGGCGCTGTGAGTTCTCTTCCCACCGGTTCACGGGGGACGCGGTTCCTTTTTTCTTCTTCCGCTTCTTCCAGCGCCTGAACAAACCGCTCCACCGCCGCCGGGTCGGTGATGAAAAAATTATGGGTGATGCTTGAGGTGGCCATGTGTATTCCTCCTATCGGAAAATTATGCTGCTACCGGCAGTATATTGCCTGAACGCCGCCATGTCAACGCCAGAAAATTATCGCTTAACCCGGCACAAAATTTTTGGCCTCGGCAGGATTAACCGACCAGAGACGCGAATATGACTATTGAATTGCAACGTAATATCGATTCAACAAAGGGAGTACAGTCATGGAAATGGAAAAAATTCATACACCTAAGGCGCCGGCGGCGGTAGGGCCTTACAGCCAAGCCATTAAGGCCGGAGGCACACTTTATCTTTCGGGGCAAATTGCCATCGACCCGGCGGTGCAAAAAATCGTGGCGCAAGACATAGCCGGACAGACGGAACAGATTTGCCGCAACATCGCCGCCGTCCTTGAGGCCGCCGGTACCGATATGAACGCCGTGGTCAAGACCACCTGTTTCCTCGCCGACATCGGCGATTTTGCCGCCTTTAATGCCGTCTATGAAAAACATTTCGTCAGCCGCCCGGCCAGAAGTTGCGTCGCCGTCAAGGATTTGCCCGCCGGCGCTCGTTGCGAGGTGGAGGTCATTGCTCTTTGTTGATTGTTATGGGGAGGCATGAATATGCGCCAATATCGACTGCTGAAAGCGGCTTTGGCGATAACGCTTCTTGCTCCTTGGAGCGGCGCACCACCCGTGGCCTACGCTTTGCCTACGGGTGGCGCAAGTTCCACCGCCGCCATTAGCGCTATCGCCGGGGAAATGACGATTGGTAGCAACGTGGCGGAAAATCTCATCACTTGGCAGGATTTTTCCGTGGGGAGTACGGAGAAAGTAAATTTTCTGGGTAGCAATACCTATTTGAATTTTGTAATTGGTTCCCTGCCTTCAGCCATTTACGGCGAAATTACGGGCGAGGCGGCCAGTGTTTGCATTTTGAATCCCCACGGCATCATTATCGGCGACGGCGCGATTATAAACGTAGGAAGCCTCACCCTATCTACCGCCGCCGTTGATAAAACTTTGCAGGATTTTGCGGCAGTCAAAAATGCGCTGGACAGTCCCCTTACTTTGGTAGGGGACGTAATCAACAAGGGGCAGCTGACAAACGCCAACCTCGCTATTGCCATCGCCGGCAAAAATGTCAGCATTAAGCGGCTGGAAAGTGTTACCGTAAACGGTACTATCAACAGTCCCCAAGTGAAAATTACCGCCGCCCCTCAAGGAGAAATTCACATCGGCTATGACACGCCCCCGGTCGGCCTCAACTACACCATGAATCTGCCATCAGACCAAATTATTGGCTATCAGTTGATTAAGAATCGGAGCGATTTCCAGAAAATTGACGACAATGATACGAACCTCGCGAGTAACTATATGCTGGCCAATGACCTCGACAACGTGGGAGATATTGCCCTCTCCGGCAAATTCAAGGGACGTTTTGATGGGCTGGGTTATGTTATTAGTGGTTTTAACGTGGTAAGCAAAAAGGGAAAATCTTCCAACATGGGACTCTTTGCCAACAATACCGACAGCGGTATCATTGAAAATGTTGGTGTTGTCAATGCGTCTATACAATATAAGTACAGCAACAATGTCAATGTGGGTGGATTAGTTGGGGACAACCAAGGGACGATTCGCAATGTTTATTTTATAGGCGACGTGGAAGGGACAAGCACGGGGGGAGTATATGCTAATGTTGGTGGCTTGGTTGGTAGCAACGGTGGTAGCATCATTAACTCCTACCATGTGGGAAAAATTACGGCTACGGGAGCGACAGCCTATGCCGGAGGTATTGCCGGGTTTCACACTTACAAACCGTCGCGACAAAGCACTATAGCAAACACTTATCATAGCGACTTAATCACAGCCACTGGCAATACAGACGATAATGCTTTCATAGGGGGCATTGTTGGCCACAGCTCTGGGGGCGTAACAGATTCCTATACGGATTTTGGCGAAGATGCCAAAGACCTGAAAAGCGCCGCTACCTTTGTAAATTGGAATCTTGACATTGATGGCACCAAAGCCGAGGCAGTGTGGCGAATTTACGAAGGTTATACCGCGCCTCTCTTAAAATATTT
Organism: Selenomonadaceae bacterium; assembly: GCA_017476005.1. Classification (GTDB taxonomy): domain Bacteria; phylum Bacillota; class Negativicutes; order Selenomonadales; family Selenomonadaceae; genus RGIG5097. The sequence goes on from JAFVEM010000028.1 coordinate 29,208, forward strand.
TCTGGCGCCGAAAATTTTGCCGAGCGCCACCGTAAATTACGATGGGGAGGAACATACCTTGACCGTGGATACGGCGGAGCACCTGTGGCAAGGAGAGGCTGCTACCGGGACGGAGGTCGGCGTTTATCAAGCCAAAGTATATTCCGACCAAGATGGCTATGATTTGGTTGCGCCCACTCTCACCATTTTGCCTCCGACCAGCGAGGAAATTCCCCCCGTGGACAACGCAGCGCCGGAAAATTCCGGCGAACTGACGCCGCCGGCCGCCCCTCCCTTGGCTCAGCCGGTAGCGGTACCCGAACCCGATAAAATTTTGCCGGACAGTAACCCTATCAGCGAAGAAAGGACATCTCCTTCGGCTCCCACCGAAATTTCTGCCGCCACCGCACCGACAGTCACCGTCGCAGACGAGGCGACGACGCCACAGCAACCGGCTCCCCCGGAGAGCGTAAGCGAGGAGGCGCCTTTACCCTCGACTGCCACGGAACCCAACCTAACGACAGCGGCTACAGCTTCACCGGAAGAAAATACCTTAGCTGACAGCGAGGATGCTTTCCCCTCCGGCCTAAATTGGACGCAAAGACCCGACACCTACAGTCTGCTGGAATTGCAACCTCCCTTGCCGCCAGCGAATCTGGGGACAGAAGCGCCGCCAGCTAACGAGGACGGAGCGGTCGTACTGGAAACGGAGGGGGAGGAAAGCTAGATGAATCACTGTCTCATGTTCATGGGTACCAGCTCCCATGTGGGGAAAAGCATTTTAACCACGGCGCTGTGCCGCATTTTTTATCGACAGGGGCTGTCCGTTGCTCCCTTTAAAGCGCAGAACATGGCCTTAAACTCCTTTGTTACCAAAGACGGTGGGGAAATGGGGCGAGCGCAGGTGGCGCAAGCGGAGGCGGCTGGGCTTTTGCCCGAAGTTGACATGAACCCGGTACTTTTGAAACCCACGGGTAACGCCGCTTCCCAAGTAATTATTCTGGGCAAAGCCTTGGGGAATATGTCGGCTCGGGAATATCATCGGGGCTATTCTTTAAAGGCTTTTGCGGCGGTCAAAGAAGCCTTGGGGCGGCTGCAAAAAAAATACGACACGCTGGTGATAGAAGGCGCCGGCAGTCCCGCCGAAGTGAATCTCAAGGCCAACGACATTGTAAATATGCGCGTGGCCAAATACCTAGAGGCTCCGGTGATATTGGTGGCCGATATTGACCGAGGTGGTGCCTTGGCCGCTTTGGTGGGAACCTTGGAACTATTAGATGAAGAAGAACGGGCATTGGTGAAAGGGCTTGTCATCAATAAATTTCGGGGCGATGTTAGCCTCCTGCAACCGGCGGTGGATTTTTTGGAGGCAAAAACGGGAAAACCGGTGCTGGGCATTGTTCCCTATCTGCCGGACTTAGGCATTGACGACGAGGATTCCGTTTCCTTGGAAGAAAAAAGCAGCGCGGCAACAGTCGCCGCCGCGGATCTCACCATCGCTGTCATTCGCACGCCCAAGATCGCCAACTTCACGGATTTCGCCTGTTTGGCCGGGGAAGAGGACGTGTCCTTGGTGTATGTGGATTCGCCGACGGAACTGCAAAGTTGCGACCTCATTATTCTGCCGGGCAGTAAAAACACGGTGGAGGATTTGCTTTTTTTAGAAGAAAAGGGATTAAGCGCCGCCATCAAAGCCAAAGTACGGGACGGAGTACCCTTGATTGGAATTTGCGGCGGCTATCAGATGCTGGGGCTGGAGGTGGCCGATCCTCATCATAGCGAATCCCGTTACGATAAGGTGCCGGGCTTGGGGCTACTCCCCATAAAAACCGTCTTTGCCGCCGAAAAATTAACGGCGCAAGTGGTGGCCGACTGCCCCGGCTTTAATTTTCTTGGCAGTACCATAGCGGCGCAAAGTTTGCCGGGTTACGAGATACACATGGGGGAAACGGAATTTTTCGGGGGGACTCACCCCTTTATCCTGCGTCGCCGCCACGGGGCGGCTTGCCATGAGCCGGAGGGGACTGTTTCTGCGGAATACCCCGTCTTGGGGACTTATATACACGGGATTTTTGACAACGACGATTTTCGGCGGCAATTTCTCAACGCCCTGCGTCAAGCCAAACATCTCCCCCCCCTGCCCCAAGGACGCAACCTTAGCGCCGAAAAAGAACGTAACTATGACCGACTGGCCGACGCGGTGCGGCAAAGTCTTGACCTAGACAGGATTTATGGTATTATGGGGTTTTGAAGATTGGGGCAAAGCCCCATTGTTTATTTCGTTTGCTATAAGAGGAGAATGAGGCTCCTAAATACCATGAAAGAACCAAAGGAAAATTTTTACCTGCTGAAAAATGCGGACATCGCCGCCAATACTCGCCTTTCGGCCAAAGCCAAAAGACGGTTGGCGAAAACCAAGGCCGCCAACACACTCAAAGCCTACAGCAGCGACTGGAGTAATTTTGTAGATTGGTGTAAGGCTAACGGTGAGGCGGATTTGCCCACTACGCCGGAAACTATTGTCAACTACATAAATGACTTGGCGGATTTTCTTAAAGCCAATACCATTTCCCGGCGAGTTACCGCCATTTCGGAAAATCACATTGCCGCCGGTTATGCTCGGGAAAATCCGGCCAAAGACGGACTGGTGCGCGCCGCCATGGCGGCCATTCGCCGGGAGAAAGGCACCTTTCAAAAGGGGAAGTCTCCCATACTTTACGATACCCTGCGGCTCATGGCGGATAATTTTGGAGAGGATATGACGGGGATACGGGATAAAGCCCTGCTGCTCTTGGGTTTTGCCGGCGCTTTTCGGCGTTCGGAATTGGTGCGCGTGAAGGTGGAGGATTTAAAATTTTCCCCGGAGGGTATGACGGTGTTTATCCCTCATTCCAAGGCCGACCAAACCGGCAAAGGCAGTACCATTGCCATACCTTATGCGCCGGACGAATCCATTTGCGCCGTGCGCGCCGTGGAGCGTTGGCTGGTGACGGCCGAGCTGGAAACGGGGGTTTTGTTCCGCCCCTTCACCAAAAACGGGGGACGGCTCCGGGATAGACCTTTATCGGACAAATCGGTGGCGCTCATCGTCAAAAAATACGTGGAGCTGGCCGGACTAAACGCCGCCGGTTTTGCCGGTCACAGCCTCCGGCGAGGATTTGCCACCAGCGCCGCCGAACGGGACGTATCGGCCTTGACCATCATGCGGCAAACCCGTCACCGCTCGGAAAAAATGGTGCATCGTTACATAGACCAAGGCAATATCTTTAAGGATAACGCCTTGACCAGAATATACGGAAGGTAGGCCAGCATTTTGAATGATCTTTCGGTGCAAATGACGGCGGCGCGGACTCTGCTCCGCCGCTTTTACGGTTACGACAGTTTTCGCGCCGCCCAAGAGCCGGTAATAGAAAGTCTGCTCTCCCGGCAAGATACGGTGGCCATCATGCCCACCGGCGCCGGCAAATCAATTTGTTTTCAAATACCGGCGCTAATGCTCCCAGGGATAACCTTGGTGATTTCCCCCCTGATTTCTTTAATGAAAGATCAGGTGGATGCCTTGACGGAACAGGGGGTGCCGGCTACCTTTCTCAACAGCACCCTGTCTTTTGCGGAGGCGCAAGAACGGCTGAAGTATATCGCTTCCGGCGAGTGCAAGCTGGTTTATCTCGCGCCGGAACGTTTGGAGAGCGAAAATTTTCGCCGGAAAATGGCCGCCTTTAATGTGTCCATGGTGGCGGTGGATGAAGCTCACTGCGTTTCCCAGTGGGGACACGATTTTCGTCCCAGTTATCGGCTGATTGCCCCCTTTATCGCCGGCCTTCCCCGTCGCCCCCTCATGGGAGCCTTTACGGCCACGGCTACCCCGGAGGTAAAGGACGATATGGTAAAACTCCTGAAACTTCGGGAGCCGAGGGTGTATGTCAGCGGCTTTGACCGTCCCAATCTGTCCTTTGCTGTTTTGCGAGAAAAAAATAAGGATGCCTTTGTGGCCAGTTTTGTGCAAGAACATGTTAGCGACGCCGGTATCATCTACACCGCCACCCGGAAGAACGCCGAGAGCCTCTGCGATTTTCTGCGGCAAAGAAATATTCGGGCAGGATGCTACCATGCCGGACTTACCGACGAAGAACGCAAGGAGGCTCAAGAGGATTTTCTCTACGATAATATTTCGGTTATCGTGGCCACCTGCGCCTTTGGTATGGGGATTGACAAATCCAACGTGCGCTACGTTATTCACTACAATATGCCGCAAAACGTGGAGGCTTATTATCAAGAAGCCGGGCGCGCCGGTCGCGACGGCGAAAACGCCCAGTGTCTCCTCCTTTTTTCCGAAAGCGATGTGGCTACCCAGCGCTATCTCATCAATCGCTCCGGCGAGGATGAGGCGCGCATCGCCTATAATTTAAGTCGCTTGCAATTCATGGTAAATTATTGCCACACCACCGAATGTCTGCGGCATTTTATCATAAACTATTTTGGGGATACCGCTTTCCCGAGAGAATGTCATAATTGCAGTAATTGTTTGTCTGCCAAGTCCAAAGTAGATGTGACCATTGATGCCCAGAAGGTTTTTTCCTGCGTCTATCGGCTGAACAGAGCCAAGATAAATGCGAGTGTGGTGATGGTGACGCGAGTGCTTATGGGGTCGAAGGACAAACGACTGCTGGCATTGGGGCTGGATAAACTTTCCACCTACGGCCTGTTTCGGAGCCGGGAGCGAGGGGAAATAAAGGAATTGGTGCAACGGTTTATGGCCGCCGATTACCTCGAGCAACGGGAGGGGCAGTATGCCAACGTGGTACTGAAGAGCAGCGCCTACCCCGTGCTGAAGAGTGAGGCCAAGGTCTATTTAAACCTGCCGCAAAAAGCGCCCTCGCGCGCGCGGACGCCCGTCAAAGAGCCTCTAACCGTAGATACGGAGCTTTTCGAGGCGCTTCGCGTTTTGCGGAAAAAAATTGCCCGGCAGGAAAAGGTGCCGCCTTACATGGTCTTTGCCGATTCTGCCCTAAGGGATATGTGCGCCAAGAAGCCGCGCACTTTAGAGGCCATGCGACAGGTCAAGGGCGTGGGAGATCTAAAGCTCCAGCGCTACGGCCAAGATTTTTTGGCGTGTCTCATGGCAAACAGTCATTGACGGTAATGAGTAACAGTGTTATACTCCAACTGTACGGATTTTACGAGAAAGGAGGACTGACAACTATGGGCTGGACAGAGGAAGACAAGAAGGCCTTGCGAGAATTTTTAAACGAAGCTTCGCGTACCATGGGAGTCATGCTTAAAGAGGCGGAGGAGCGGTTGAGAAAAGACCTCCGGCAGGAGAGCAAGGCATCTGAAGAGCGGCTGAGAAAAGGCCTCCAGCATGAAATCCGGGCATCTGAAGAGCGGCTGAGAAAAGAGATCAAAGCATCGGAAGAACGACTCAGAAAAGAGTTCAGGGCTTCTGACGAGCAACTGAGAAAAGACCTACAGCAGGACTTCATGGAGTTTGAGGAACGGCGGAAAGAAGATACCCAGCAGGATTTCGAGGCGCTAGAGGAGCGCGTGGAAGAACTGGAGGATTTACAAGACGGTATTGGCCAGCTGTACCAAGAACATAAACTGAGCGCCTAGCAAAATGGGACTGTCACCGTGACAGCCCCTATTTTTTTTGCGGTGCGCCCGGCGGCTGTAAAATTATTTGATTTGCATTAGAAAAAAGCTGTGATAGAATAGGGGACAGTTGGCAAGGATAAAATCTTGTGCTACAATAACCGTTGGCCTGTTTTTATTTTGGATTTATACCAATGCAATAGCATTTGACCTCGTAATTATTGAAGGGAGCTACTCAGTAAAATGTTAAATATTTTTGGCGGTTTTTCCCACGACATGGGGATAGATCTTGGGACGGCCAACACCTTGGTACACGTTAAAGGACGGGGTATAGTCCTCCGAGAGCCTTCGGTGGTGGCCATCAAAAGCGATACCGGCGACGTCTTGGCCGTGGGCGAAGAGGCCAAGCAGATGATCGGACGCACCCCGGGCAACATCGTGGCCATACGTCCCATGAAGGATGGGGTTATCGCCGATTTTGACGTTACGCAAGCCATGCTGAAATATTTTATCCGCAAAGCCATGAACACCAAGTCCTTTATCCGCCCTCGGGTAGTGGTAGGCGTTCCCTCCGGCGTTACGGAAGTAGAAAAAAGAGCCGTCATTGACGCAGCCCAGCAGGCCGGCGCCAGAGAAGCCTACCTCATCGAAGAACCCATGGCGGCCGCTATTGGCGCGGGACTGCCGGTAGAGGAAGCCACCGGCAGCATGGTGGTGGATATCGGCGGCGGCACCACGGAAATTGCCGTAATTTCTTTGGGCGGCATCGTCACCAGTCGCTCCATTCGCATCGGCGGCGACGAGATGGACAGCGCCATTCAGCAATACATTAAACGGATGTATAATTTAATGATAGGCGAACGCACTGCCGAGGAAATAAAAATAACCATCGGCTCCGCCATTGTCACTCCCGACACGGATCGCACCATGGACATTCGCGGTCGGGATCTCGTGAGCGGCCTCCCCAAAACCCTCACCATTCAGGCCAAGGAGATTCGCGAGGCGTTAAACGAACCTATCTATAAAATAATCGATGCCGTGAAAGGAACCCTCGAAAAAACTCCGCCGGAACTGGCGGCGGATGTGATGGATCACGGTATTATGATGACCGGCGGCGGAGCGCTTCTGACGAACCTTGACAAGCTCCTGTCCCACGAAACGGGGATGCCCGTCCTCGTGTCGGAAGACGCTTTGTCCTGCGTGGGAGCCGGCACCGGGCGTTCCTTAGAAAATATCGAGCTTTTAAAACGGGTCGTTATGACCTCCAAAAAACTGAGAAGTTGAGAATAGATGAGTAGAGTCAGGCGGGATAAAAACTCTGCCCAAAAGAACTGGGCTTTGGCCGTGGTGCTGGTGAGCATCTTCTGCATTATCTTTTTTGCCGCTCGCGGTCGCTTTCAAGTAACAGCGAGCAGTCAGACCTTGTCCCTTATCGTCTCCCCCTTCCAGCAAGCGGTGTCTTGGGTGGGAAACGAAATGGATTACGTCACCACCAACATTTGGGAAATAGCCACGGTACACCAGCAAAATAAAATGCTTAGGAGCGAAGTGGAACAACTGCGTTACCAAAACTTGCAGGCCAGCGAGTTTGCGGCGGAAAACGAAAGACTGCGCGCCTTGGTGGATTACAAGCAATCGGCCTTGCAGTTCGACATGCTGGCGGCGAGGGTCATCGGTCGCGAGGCGGCCTCTTGGTCAAGCATGATAGTCATAAATCGCGGCACCATGGACGGCGTAGAGAAGGATATGGCGGTGGTGACTCCCCAAGGTCTGGTGGGACGCATCTCCGAGGCCGGTCTAAATTCCTCCCAAGTGCAACTCATCTTAGACCCCCGTTCTTCGGTGGGAACTTTGGTACAACGCGCCGCCTCCAGAGTAACGGGCATTGTGGAAGGGGATATTTCCAATCCCACCATGCCGCGCATGGTCAATATTCCCAAAACAGCCGACGTATTAGTAGGCGATGTCATTGTCACCTCCGGCTACGGCAATGTTTATCCCAAAGGTCTGGTGGTGGGGCTGGTGTCCTCCATTGAAAATGACGCCGGGGGACTTTTGAAATACGGCCTCTTGGAGACGGCGGTGGATTTTCAAAAATTGGAAGATGTGGCGGTGATAATTCGCTCTAGGGAGGCGCCGCCGGAGCCTTTGCGGCCGCCCGCGCAAACCCCGGGGACGGAGACGGATCCCACCCAAGACCCGACGGCAGAGCGAGGCGACGGGCCATGACCTCTCGGAGTTTTTACGCTTGGGCAGGATGCGCCTTGGCTCTCTTTACGGCGCAAACCTCCCTGCTCCCCAGGCTGTCTTTTCACGGGGTTTCCACGGATTTTTTGCTCCTCCTCACCGTGTCCTTCGCTTTTTTGCAAGGCTCTCGCTACGGAGTGCTGATGGGATTTTCCGTGGGACTCATGCAGGATTTGGTGACGGGGACTTTTTTCGGCACCAATGTATTCTGCAAAATGGTTATCGGCTATATCTGCGGTAAGATGTCGGATCAGGTCTTCAAGGATCAGTTTTACCTCCCCATACTGGCCTCGCTGATAGCCACCGTCTGCAACTATTTCCTGATGGCGCTGTTCATCCTGCTCCTAGGCTACCAGCTGGCCTTGGAGGAGCATGTCAAGGCCACCTTGCTGCCCATGCTGTGCTACCAAGTCATTTTTGCTTATCCGGTGCATCGTTTGGTCTGTAAAATAGACGCTTGGCTAAACGATAAAAAGAAGAATCGCTGAACCTTATGAAACTGGGAGAGATTTTTCGTGGTGGAGATTGATGAATACAGCGGCCGCCTAAAGGCGCTGGGGTATATCGTGGTGTTCGTGGTGGCGATACTCATCGCGAGAGCCGGGTATCTTCAAGTCTATGATGGGGAGTATTATGCGCATCTTGCCGACGGCAACCGTATTCGCATCATTCCCTCCATGGCTCCCCGAGGGACTTTTTTTGACCGCAACGGCCAGCTTCTTGTGGAAAATCGACCGGGTTTCACCGTATCTCTCCTGCCCCTTTCCGCCAAAATACCGGATGACGTGGTGACGCGAGTGGCTGAATTGCTAAAGGTACCCAAAGAGGACATCGAAAAAAAAATTGCCGCCCACATAGGTTTTGACCCCATTCGCGTGAAACAGGACGTGACGGAAGACATCGTCACCATTATCGAAGAACAAAAGGAAAAATACCCCGGGGTCGTCATCGAAGTGCAACCCATTCGCAACTACCTCCTCATGGAGGAAGGAGCGCATACTTTCGGTTACGTCAGCGAAATCAGCGAGGATGAGCTGGAACGGCGCAAGGGCGAAGGCTACCGTTCCGGGGACATTATCGGGAAATTTGGCCTCGAAAAAATTTACGACAGCGAGCTAAGAGGCGAAAACGGCGGCGAACAGGTGGAAGTGGATGTGGCCGGCAAACCGGTGCAACGCTTGGGACTAAAACCCCCCGTTCCCGGCAACGACCTCGTGCTGACCATCGACAAAAATTTGCAGGAAGCCACGGAACGCGCCGTGGATGACCAACTAAAATTGATTAACGCCCACGGCGCGGCGGCGGTGGTGATGAATCCCCAAACGGGAGAAGTCCTTGCGCTCGTCAGTCGCCCGGCCTTTAATCCCAATCTCTTCGCCCACGGTATTTCCACCAAAGATTGGAACGCCATTAACAACAATCCCTATCACCCCATGGACAACAAGGCCATCACGGGAGAATACGCCCCTGGTTCCACTTTTAAAATCGTCACCGGCACAGCGGCTCTCACCGAAGGGGTCATCAGCCCCACGGATAAGATTTTCGACGCCGGTTATCACTGGATTATTCCCAAAAGCAACGCCGCCGGAGAAGCCCTAGGCTGGATAGATTTTACCGAGGCTATGGCGCACTCCGACAACGTGTATTTCTACGAGATGGGGAATAGGCTGGGCATCGACCGACTGGAAAAATACGCCCGGATGTTCGGCCTAGGTGAAATCACGGGCATCGATTTACCCTACGAATCCGACGGTCTGGTGGCCAATCGCAAATACAAATGGAAGGTTTTTGAGGACGACTGGTATCTTTCCGAGACTTTTGATGCCGCCATCGGCCAAGGTTTTAATTTGGTGACGCCCCTGCAAGCCGCCATGGTTATGGGAGAGATTGCGGCGAACGGCAAACGCTACAAGCCCCATTTGGTGAATCGCATCGTCTCCCCCGAGGGAAAGACCATCAAAGAATTTCAGCCGGAGCTTTTATCGGAATTGCAGGTACCGGCAAACGTTATTCAGCTGGTGCAGAACGGCTTGCACGAGGTGACGAAGGTGGGGACGGCGGCCGGGGTCTTTGCCGGTTTTCCCTTAGACATTGCCGGCAAAACCGGCACGGCGGAAAATTCCCAAGGCAGAGATCACGGCTGGTTTGTGGCCTACGGCCCCTTCAATAATCCCACCGTGGTAGTGGCCGTAGTAGTGGAACAGGGCGGCTACGGCTCCCAATCAGCCGTTCCCATCGGCCGCAAAATTTTGGAAGCGGCTTTTCATGTTACTTATTGATTTTTGGGGTTTCACCCCAAACCCTGACCAAAGGGCTTTGCCCTCTGGACTCCCAGCAGGGGGATAATCCCCCTGCACCCTGTAGTAAAATTTACTTATTGAGGGGTACGGGTTAAAAAAATTTTTTTGCATTTTATTTTAATTACAAAGGGAGTCCAGAGGGGCGAAGCTCCTTTGGCAGGTCAAGGGCAGCGCCCTTGCAGGGTATGGGGCAGCGCCCCATAAAAAAACAAGTGTGGGGTAATGATGAGCGAGGATATAGTAAAGCTGAAGGGAACCAAGACCGGGCTGCAAATAAGTTTTGCGCCGGGCGTTACCTTTCAGGCCATCGAAAAAAATATCAAACGCAAGCTAGAATCAGGTTCCGGCTTCTTCATGCGCGGCACGGTGGTGGAAATAGCCCCCAATCTCTTGCGTCATGCCGATTGGGAGAGGCTTAGAGTACTTTTTCGCCGCCACGGCATTGTCTTTCGCATGAGCAAACCCAGCGTGGATAAACCGGCGGACAGCCTCCTAGAGGAAGCCGCCAAGAAGAAGAAAAAAGCCCGTGAGCGTGAAGTGGAGCAGATGGTAGTGGTGGATAGAACTCTCCGCGGTGGGCAGGAGATTCGTACCGAAAGCTCGGTGCTGGTGTGCGGCAACGTGAATCCGGGGGCGCAGATCATCGCCGGCGGCAGTATCGACATTCGCGGCACCTGTCGCGGCCTCGTACACGCCGGAGCCTTTGGGAACTCCAAGGCCTTTATCATCGCCGACCGCCTCATGCCCATGCAGATACGCATTGCCAATTTCATCGCCCGTTCCCCCGACCAACCGGAAACGAGCGACAAAGCGGAAAGAGCTTCGATAAAGGACGGCCAGATAGTTATCGAGCCGATAGAGCGCTGACAGAGAAAGGGCGGATACTTTCATGAGCGAAGTAATAGTTATCACCTCCGGCAAAGGCGGGGTGGGCAAGACAACCACCACGGCCAATTTGGGCGTGGGGCTGGCCATGCGCGGGAAAAAAGTGGTGTTGGTGGATACCGACACCGGTCTTAGGAATTTGGATCTTTTGTTGGGCTTAGAAAATCGCATTATGTACGATTTGATCGACGTCACCGAAGGCCGAGTGCATTTCAAAAAAGCCTTGGTACGACACAAGAAATACGAAAGTCTCTTCCTTTTGCCCACTTCCCAAGTCAAGGATAAGTCGGCGGTGAACCCGGAGCAACTGGTGCGGCTGTGTAATGATCTTAGGCAGGAATTTGACTATGTGCTTATCGATTGTCCCGCCGGTATCGAGCAGGGATTTCAGACGGCCATCGCGGCGGCTGACTGGGCTTTGGTAGTGACCATGCCGGAGATTTCCGCCGTTAGAGATGCGGATAAAATAATCGGCGAACTGGGTCGCGCCGACAAAGAGAATATAAAACTCGTGGTGAACCGCATTCGTCCCCAAATGGTAGAAAAAGGGGACATGCTGGACATGGACGATATTAACGATATACTTTCCATTGAGTGCATCGGGCAGATTCCCGACGATGAGAAGGTGGTGACTTCCACCAACCGCGGCGAGCCGGTTATTTCGCTGGATGACAGCCAAGCCGGGCAAGCATACCGCAATGTGGTAGGACGCATTTGCGGCGAGGACATTCCCTTCATGACTTTTCCCAAAGAAAGTTTCTTCCAGCGGCTGAGGCATGCTCTGGGCATGTAAGGGGGACTGGAGATGATCAATTTGCTTATGAAGATTTTCGGGAAGAGTGAACGCTCTTCTCGCGAGATAGCTCGCGATCGACTGAAGGTAGTGCTGATTCACGACCGCGCCAACGTTTCCCCGGAGGTTATGGATCACCTGCGGTCGGACATTATCCGCGTCATCTCGAACTATATGGAGATAAACCAGCGAGACATGGAAATTACCCTAGCCAACGACGAGGATTCCGTGGCGCTCGTGGCGAACATTCCCGTCAGCAAAATGAAACACGCCTAGGGGCTGTAATGAGGCAGAGTTAGTCACATGAACAAGCGATTGCTAAGACGACTGGATTTTCGGCTCATAGCGGTGGTGGCGTGTATTGTTATCATTAGTATTGTTATAATCGGCAGCGCCACCCATATAAATACTCCCAGCGATGAACGTTATTGGTATGTGCAGCGTCAAGGCATTTCGGCTATTCTCAACGTGGCGTTGGCGTTGTTCCTCATGAATTTCGATTACAAAATGCTTCAGGGCTACGGCAATCGGCTCTACATATTCAATATCATCATGCTGCTGGCGGTGATGCTCTTCGGCCATGCGGCTCTGGGGGCGCAACGCTGGATAGCCATCGGCCCTTTAACCATTCAGCCCTCGGAGTTCTCGAAGCTCATTATGATTATCGCGCTGGCCGCCATGCTGGAGGAGCGAGTGGGAAAGATTAACACCCTCCAGGATTTACTGCCCATAGCCGCCTATGTGGGACTTCCCTTTCTCTTGGTGCTGAAGCAGCCGGATCTCGGTACTTCCTTGGTGTTTATGGCCATATTTTTCGGCATGATTTTTGTCTGTGGGATAAAATTGAGGCTGCTGGCCGGAATATTTGCCTTTGGGGCGGCTATGCTCCCGGTGTTGTGGCAGTTTTTGAAGGACTACCAGAAGATGCGCATCATGGTCTTTATCGACCCCAATGTGGATCCCTTGGGTTCCGGCTATCACATCATTCAATCAAAAATCGCCATCGGCTCCGGGATGCTTTTTGGCAAAGGTCTTTTTGGCGGTACTCAAAGCCAACTGAATTTCCTGCCGGAGAATCACACGGATTTTATTTTCGCCGTGGTAGGGGAGGAACTGGGCTTTGTGGGGGGCGCGGCGCTCCTGCTCCTGTATTTGGTGGTACTGTGGCGCGGCGTGCAAATAGCCAAAGACGCCAGCGACGTTTTTGGAAGGTTGCTGGCAGTGGGCATAACTTCGATGCTGGCCTTTCATGTCTTGGTAAACGTAGGCATGACCATGGGCATCATGCCCGTAACGGGTATTCCCCTGCCGCTAATGAGCTACGGGGTCAGTTCTCTCACCACCAATATTTTAGCCATAACCATCTTGCTGAACATTCACATGCGAAAAACGAAGTTGGTGTTTTGAAAAAAACCGGGGCAAGCTGACAGCTTGTCCCGGTTTTTTTTAGGGGGATTTATCCACATAAAAAAATCGATAGTGTACAATATCTTGTGTAAACTTTTGAAAAAACTTTCGCTCGGTTGACGCACGGCACTTACCCAAGAAGAATAGACGGCTTACCGTAAATATTTTGCTTCCAGCTTTGCCATGGTGCCGTCCATGCGTAGTTCCGCTAGGACGAAATTGATGTAGTTCATCCATTCTTGGTCGCCCTTGGCCATAAGTATCCCACAGGAGTGCCGCGTGAATGGTTCGTTTATCAGCGGTGCGGCCAGCCGATTGTCGCTTCTGACATAGTGAGCCGCCTCCACGGTTTCCGTTATCATGATGTCGGCTTTGCCCTCGGCAATTTGGCGCGGAATGTCGGCGTTTTCGTTATGCACAATGAGCTTGGCGTGTTTTAGATTGGCATGGGCAAATTTTTCATTGGTGCCGCCGGGATTTATCATTACTCGCACCTCAGGTTTGTCAATGTCGGCAAGGCTCTTGAAACGCTCGGCCTCCTTTTGGCGGCAGAGAATTGTTTTCCCGAACAGCCCTTCTCCATAAGCATCCGACATAGCCATGGTCTTGGCGCGACTATAATTGCGAGATATGCCGCACAGGGCGATATCGAATTTATCCGCTTGCATATCGGCAGCTAGGGTCGGCCAAGTCGTTGGCACATATTCGATTTTTACCCCCAAGGATGCGGCGATAAGCTCGGAAAGCTCGGCATCGATCCCCTCGTACTTACCTGTCTCTTGATTCAGATACGACATAGGGATGTAGTCCCCCGTCGTGCCGATGCGAATGGTACCCCTCGCTAGGGTATCTTCCAAATGTCCGGCAGAAGCAATACTTAGCGGTAAAAGCATGACTGTTGCCAAGCATAGAGCCACCAATAATTTCATCATTTTCATCATCATTTTCCTCCCTCGGGGATACAGCACCTTAGCACCGATTTTAAACCATGCAATACTATAGCAAGTTGGCCGCCCAAAAACAAGGTCTTATTGGCTCAGGCTCCCCCAAACTCCGTCTTTGTAAAGTTTCTCTAGGCGCACGGGGTAAAACTCGCCGCCTGTTACCTTGTCCGCCGTATATACCCGAAGGTAACTCTCGGTTAAGCCGTCGCTGATTCCCTCTCGGGTGGTTTCAAACAGCACGGTGACTTCGCGTCCCAGAAACCGGCGTGCAAAATCTTGCGCACTCTCAGCGGCTACCTCCTGCAACGCCTTGAGACGCACTTTTTTTATGTTTTCGGGGACAGCTCCCGACATTTTAGCCGCCGGGGTTCCTTCCCTCGGAGAAAAGGGAAAGACGTGTACCCTCGCAAATTTCATTTGCTCCACAAAATGTTTCGTTTCGTCAAAAAGTTCCTCCGTCTCTCCGGGAAAGCCTACGATTACATCGGTGGAGATGGCTATATTCGGGAAAACTCGTCTGATTTTTTGCAAGAGAGCGGCATATTCGGTGGTATTATAGTGGCGATGCATGGCTTTTAATATGGTGTCGGAACCGGCTTGCAGGGGAAGATGCAGGTGAGGACACAGCCGTTTGTCCTGTCCCATGAGTTCCAGTATTGACGGCGAAACTTCGATGGACTCTAGCGACCCCAGTCGCAACCGTTTCAATCCCGGTACTTTAAGCGCCGCTCGGCAAGCATCGTAAAGGGAAACGCCCCCCCCTAAGTCGCGACCGTAAGCTCCCAAATGTATCCCGGTCAGCACCATTTCCTTGAAGCCCACGGCTACCAATTTTTCCGTTTCGGCGCGAATGGAAGCTAGGCTCCGGGAACGCACCGGCCCCCTCGCATAGGGAATTATGCAATAAGAACAAAAATTGTCGCAACCGTCTTCGATTTTCAGAAAGGCGCGAGTACGCTTGGTGGGGGTAAGCAGGGGAATGTCCTCAAAAAGCCGATTTTCGCGCGCGTTTTGCAGGTTTCCCAAAATTGTGGCCGTGGCGTCCCTTTCCAACCGCAGGGCTTCCTCCACATAATCCACAATTTTCTCTCGTTCCCTTGTGCCGATAACCACCTTTACCCCGGGGGTGGCGGCTACCTTTTGGGGATTAAGCTGGGCGTAGCATCCGGCGACGGCCACTATCCCTTGGGGATTTTGTCTGGCCACCCGGCGTATGAGCTGCCCGGATTTTTTTTCGCTTGAGCCTGTCACGGCGCAGGTATTCACCACATAAACATCCGCCGTCTCCTCCGGCGCCACTTCCTCATACCCCCGAGCGCGAAACAACCCCACCATAGCGGTGGTTTCAAACTGATTGACCTTACAACCCAAGGTAACAAAGGCGACTTTCGGCACGTTATTCCCCTCCTAAAAAAATTTGGGGCAAAGCCCCAAGATATAAGCTATTACTTACCCCAAATCGCCCAACTCGTATTGTACGATGCTCATGATGGCTAAGGCCGCTGTTTCGGCGCGTAAGATTCGCTTGCCTAAGGTGACGCTCTGACCGCCGCTGACGTTCCTCTCACCACGGCTTTTGTAACTCATTCTAATAGATTGTGCAAATTGTAATATATACCTTTAATAAAGTCAACGATTGATTAAAAAGCCGTCACAAAAGTGACGGCTGGGGGAGTCAGTGAGCCAAAGACGCATTGAGGGTTATGAGGCGTTCCAAGGGGAGATGGGTGTATTTCATTATCGTGTTGACATCGAGATTATCCTTTAGCATATTCAAAGCCGTGGCGATGATGCCCTCCTCACGGCCTTCCTCACGACCTTTTTTTACGCCGTCATCGAATCCTTCCTCACGACCGTCTTCCCTACTGGCTGCTAGGGCATCGTCTAAGTTCCATTCAAAGAGCATGACTTGTTCTACCTCCTGTTCGTATTTTTTGAGAAAATCCGTCAATATGTGGTACTCATTTGGAATTACTCAGATATTTAGATATTTTATTAGCTACATACCAGAACATTACTGGTGGGATAGCATTTCCTAATGCACGGTATTGAGCAGAGTCACTTCCGAACAAAGAGAAGTTTTCAGGGAAAGACTGGATTCTTGCTACTTCTCGAGGCGTGAACCTGCGATATCTCCCATCCGCGAACAAAACTGGGTCTGTGCTGTTCAGGGAAACTTTAGCGAGATGAGCACCGACAGTATTGCACGGCTTACTGATATCTTGTGACCGACCTTTGTTCATCGCTTTTCTGTTTTTCATCATCCCTGCCACTGCGCGATCGCTGAAGAAATATTTGTCCGGAACTTCTGCATCTATGCAGTTATGCAGAGCAACATATTCCTCTTCGTTTGAAATGACAGTATCTGGAAACTCAAAATCAATTTTCAGGTCTTTTCGGAATCCAACGATTATGACACGTTCACGCTTTTGTGGGACTCCGAATGTCGCAGAATTCAATATTGTATATTTGACATCGTATCCGCTATCCTCAAACTCTTTGATTATCATCGGGAAAGCCTCATGCTTGTTTGCCGTAATGATTCCCTTCACATTTTCAGCGATGAAGCATTTGGGTTGCTTGTCACGAAGAATACGGCACATTTCGAAGAAAAGCATGCCCTTCTCGTCCTTTATTCCTAGGCGTTTGGGATTCTGGGCTATTATTGAGAAAGACTGGCAGGGGAATCCGCCTGTCAGTACATCGAATTCTGGCAGTTCGTCTGATGATACTGTTCTGATATCTCTGTTGTCCGGTTTGATTCCAAAATTTTTTTCAAATATGTCGCATGCACTCTGTTCTATATCGTTCGCATAAACTATCTCGGTATTGTTGGATGAGTAATGTTTTCCGAGGTAATCAAAATCCCCCAGAACGCCTACATCCGTACCTCCGCATCCGCAAAACAGAGAGGCAACTCTTAAGTTTTCCATGTCAACAGCTCCTTGAATTCGCCGACATCTGACGGATTGAATGTGATATCAGCTCCATCGCCCGGCACCATATCTATTTTGTCACTCTTGTATAGTCCTACTGGATCTTGAAGGATGAAGAGTTTCCTTTCATTTTTGCTTAGCATCAGTCTGTAAATAAAATATCGATCATGTGTGCTACTTGCAGTATTCCATTCATTTTTCGTAAGATGTATCCTATTGAAATGAATAGGCTTGGAACTGACAGTAGTTTTCACTTCTATGTACCGCTTGCGTTCATCAAGCTCTACAGAACTTATATCATAACCGATTGCAAACTGGGTAGGAATCCTCTTGATCAGATGGATAAGATCCTCCCTTCCGCCGAGCTTCACTCTCATGCACTCATGCCCATGCACAAGTCCCTCTCCGAGTTCTCCGATATCCTTGGTTGTAAACTCTTTTATATCCTTCTCTATGCGTTCTAAAAAAGCCTTTTCCTTATTAACAAATTCACCATAATCCGCCTCTTCGTCAGGTGTGTTCTCTTTCAGTGATTTCAGCTCTTCATCGTCATTTGCGATATACGCAAGAATATCTGTCGAGAAGTCAGTATCCCCCATATCTCGGTTCACAAAGGAAAACCAGTTTTGAGTGCAGTTTTTCACTGTTTCCAGATTGCCTAGCCTATTTCTTATCATTGTGTCGTATCCGGAGAACCATTCCGTTGATTCGCAGAATTTGATGATTATCTCTTCTTCGAGCGTGTTCAGATAATACATCCTGCTGTCATATGTTTTTAGGAGATTGGCTATCTCCATGTAATCAATAATGTCACCTGCATATCTGATTACATCCCCGGTCTGGTCATAGTCAATCCGCTTCTGCCTGTTCGTAAGGATACGCTTCCATGTTGCCTCCGCTCCTTCATGATCCCGTGTTACACGGAGATCATTGAAAATGCAATGGCATACCTCGAATTTGGTTAGTCCGAGTGCGTTCCCACCGTCCTTGTTTGCATACCGCAGAACCTGCAATATATACTGTGCCGGCTTGAAATGCACTCCTGCTGTTATCTGCTCGAGTACATTCTTGGGCTTTATGTGTGCCCCAGGATACTGAAAGTTGTAAAGAAAAACCTTGAAACTCTCAACGAGATCTTGATTCTGTGCTAATTCCAAAGCCCTTCGCCCGGGTTTATCAGTATCATATGTATGTTCGATGAATCCGAATAAGGCAGATATTTCTGTTCTCCAGTTATTTATCGTCTTCCGCTCTCGGTGAGCATTCCCTGGATAGCGGTATAATGCGGTATTCACGGCTTGAGCGAATTCATCAGTAGGTCTTTCACCGATTCTTGATAGCTCTTCCGCGATATAGAACAAGACGTTTTCAATGTCACCCTTGAATCGTGGTCTTACATGGTGAATCCTAAAATAATATTCTTCAGGTATTTTATATTCACTCATGGGCCTTCAATGCCTCCTTGACCTTATAAGCTATCTCCTGTGCCATGATTGGCGGTACCGCATTCCCAACCTGCCGGAACTGCTGTGTTTTGTTTCCAAGGAAAATAAAATCATCGGGAAAAGATTGGAGTCTGGCACATTCTCTTACTGTTGGAACTCTGTTATATCTGTAATGGAAATGATGCCTGTGTCCCGTATCAATGGTTGGTGCTGGCTTATCGCTTGCAAATCTTGTCCAAGCGACATGAAAATTTCGGGTGTTAGCATATTCCTCTGGCAAGTCTTTGTAATTACCTCCATCGGGAACTAAGGCAATTATTTCCTTGACTCTTTCTGAATGATTTGCTGCAACATGATTTCTGATGACAGACGACTTTTCTCGCATCCTCTTTTGATAATCATTTTCCGCATCCGTTGGATATTCCATTGTATCTTCTCCGAGTTCATCTATTAGTGCAGGAAGGTCAGATAATGCCATACTGCAAGTTACCACTTCTTTCTGAGGCTTCGGATATTCAAAATCCCCTATCCTGCTCCCGATGAATACAACCCTCCGTCTGCTTTGCGGTACGCCGTGGTCGGCAGCACATAGGACTCTATATTTAATGTGGTATCCCATTGCAGTGAATTTCTTTATGATACTATCCTTGATTTTACCACCGAACAGCCCGACCAGTCCCGGCACATTCTCTATAACAAACATTTTTGGCTTGATTTCCTCCACCAGTCGGATATACGACAGATAGAGCTTGTTTCTCGGATCATCAAACTGCCTTAGTCCCGATAGAGACATTCCCTGACATGGAGGCCCACCGACAATTACATCAATATGCTTATCTCCAAGCAATGGTTTGATATCCTTCTCATAATGTATTTTCGTTATATCTCCGCAAATAGATTTAGCATTGTTATGATTCAATTCAAATGTCTCAAGTGCCTTTGCATCATTATCGATTCCGAGTAGCACATTGAATCCCGCTTGCTCAAATCCGTATGATAAACCACCACATCCGCAGAAAAGATCTATAATATTATATTTTTGCATGACTAATTATGTCCTCGTTAATGTGTATTGTGGGTTTTTCAACATCATTTTGCTAAAAAATTTGGGGCTTTGCCCCACCCCCCCCCCAAGGACTTTCGCCCTTTGGAATCCCATTCCAAATTGTTTTCTTCGTTACCCTAAATCGCCCAGTTCGTATTGTACGATGCTCATGATGGCTAAGGCCGCTGTTTCGGCGCGTAGGATTCTCTTGCCCAAGGTGACGCTTTGACCGCCGCCCTCTTCAATGGCTGCCGCCTCCGGCAGGGTGAAGCCCCCCTCGGGGCCTACCAGCAGAAAAATCCGAGAGGAAGTCAGCTCGCCCAGACGTTCTTTTAAGGCATGAGCCGTTTCGTTTTCGTAGCAAAAGAGGAGGGTGCTGTCTGAAGTTTCCTGTCTGCGGCGCAGGAAATCCGTTAGGGACGTTACTGCCGATACGACGAGGCGTTTTTGGCGACCGCATTGTTTGGCGGCTTCGTCGGCGATTTTCTGCCAGCGTTCTTGCCGCCCTTGCCGTTTTTTCTCGTTTAGTATAGGGACAGAGTTTTGACTGACGAGGGGCATTACCCCCACCGCTCCCAGTTCCACCGCTTTTTGCACCACTAAATCCAGCTTATCCCCTTTTAAGAGGCAGGGCGCCAAAATAATTTCCATCGGGGATTCCGTATCCCCCGGCAAAGGCTCTATGAGTTTTAACGTCACCTGCTCGTTGCTAAATCCTATCATTTCCATTAAGGCCACTTGCCCTCGGTCATCCACCACCGTGAGCCTATCACCTAACCGAGCGCGGCAGGAATGCATGAGATGGTGAGCGTCCTCCCCGGTTATGGCCACCGTATCCGCCAAGAGGCCGCCGTAAAACAGCCGCCTCATGGTTCTCGCCCTATGACCATGGCCGCCCATCCTTCTTCTTCCACCACGCGCCGCACGCAGAAATTATTCTTAAGCGCCGCTTGCGTGACATCGGATACCCGTTCGGTGATGATGCCGCTGGCTAAAAGAACCCCTTGGGGCTTTAAGTGAGCGCCGGTTGTCGGCAAAAGCTCCATAATCACATCGGCAATAATATTGGCCACGATAATATCCGCTTCGCCGGTGACGTTTCTCAGTAAATCCCCGGACTGCACGGTGATATTACCCAGCCCGTTGCGCTTGACGTTTTCTTGCGCCGCTTCAATGGCGGCCGGGTCGGTATCTACGGCCACAACCGAGGCGGCGCTCAGTTTGGCGGCGGTGATGGCCAGCACCCCGGAGCCTGTACCTAGGTCAAAAACTGTCATGCCGCCCTTCACCAAGGATTCCAGCTCCCTAATGCACAGGGCAGTGGTGGGGTGGGTGCCGCTGCCGAAAGCGCTTTTGGGGTCTAGCTCTATCACAATGTCATCGGGGGCGGCGGTGTATTCCTCCCAAGCAGGTTTAATGACGATGAGTCCCCCCACCTTGGTGGGATGGAAATACTGTTTCCAGCTGTCGGCCCAATCTTCCTCATGCACCTCGCTCCAAGAAACAGTACCGGGGCCGCCGGGGATATGCCCCTCCCTAAGGATTTTTTCCACGCGACACTCGAATGCCTGTAGTTTCCCCGGGAGTTCTTTGTCCATGGGCAGATAGGCTTTGACCGTCACCACCTCTGTGTCCTCCGCTTTGGTCAGCGCCGAATAATCAAAAATCCCCGCTTCGATATAGCTGTTTAGGAGCCGCGGATCCTCGATTACCACCCCGGCGGCTCCCAACTCATGATAAATTTCCGCCACCACGTCGGTGGCTTCATGGGACGTGCGCACGCTGATTTCTGCCCAGTTCAAGTAGCTACCCCCTTTTTGTTGAGGGCTTTGCCCTCAAACTCCCACAAGGGACTCCGTCCCTTGACTCTGGCAGGGACTTTCGCCCCTGCACCCCATAATAAATTTATATGGCGTAGAAGTTCACCAGTTTAGCGTCGAAAATGCCATCCACTTCTTTGACTTTGCTGAGAATTTCCGCCGGAATGTCGTTGTCGATAGAAAGTACCATGAGGTTGGTGCCTTCCACGTCGGATTTACCCACCTGCATACCGGAGATGTTTATGTTGGCCTGCCCCATGATGGTACCCACGGTGCCGATGACCCCGGGGCGATTGATGTGGGGGCAAATGAGAATGCGAGCGTGGGGATCCACATCCACCCGGAATTTATTGATGCGGACAATGCGTCCCTCGTCGCCAAAGAGGGTTCCCTGTACCGTTACTTCTTTGTCCTTGGCCTTGACTTTCACCGTAATGAGGTTGGCAAAACTTTCCGCCGTCCGTTCTTTGACTTCGGTGATTTTTATGTTGCGCTCCTTGGCAAAACCGGGAGCGTTGACGTAATTCACTTCGTTTTCCATGACGGGGTTCAGCATACCCTTAATGACCGCCGTGGTTAGGAGTCCCGTATTGACTTCGGTAATCTCGCCGCTGTAAGTGACTTCTACGCTCTTGATAGCGCCCTCGGCTAAAGAACAAACGGTGCAACCCAGCCGTTCCGCCAAGGTGAGATACGGGGCAATCACGCGCATCACTTGCGGCGACACAGGCGCCATGTTCACTGCCGTAGCTACCGGCTCGCCGTTTAAGGCCGCCTTTACCCCTTCGGCCACGTCTAAGGACACGCCGATTTGCGCCTCCACCGTGGAAGCTCCCAAATGAGGCGTGAGGATAATGCCCGGCACCCCCACCAAGGGATGCCCTTCGGGAATCGGTTCGCTGGTAAAGACATCTATGGCGGCTCCGGCCACTAAACCCTCCTTGACCGCCGTCGCCAAATCATTTTCGTCGATAATGCCGCCGCGAGCGCAATTTATGAGGCGCACGCCCTTTTTCATGCGCTGCATTTCCTTGAGACCGATCATGCCTTTGGTCTCCGGCGTAAGGGGCATGTGTACGGTGATGAAATCTGCCTCGCGGATAACGTCGTCTAAGGTTCCTACCGCGACGTGCATGGCCTCGGCTCGTTCTTCGTTAATGTAGGGATCGTAGGCGATGACCTTCATGTCAAAGGCTTGCGCCCGTTTGGCCACGCCGCTGCCGATACGCCCCATGCCGATAACCCCAAGGGTCTTGCCCTTTAGCTCCACCCCCACATATTTTTTGCGATTCCACTCGCCTTTCTGGGTGGTTTCGTTGGCTACGGGAATGTGGCGAGCCAGAGAGAGCATCATGGCCATGGTGTGTTCCGTGGCCGCGATGGTGTTGCCGCCGGGGGAATTGATGACAATGATTCCCTTGGCGGTGGCCGCCGGAATGTCGATATTATCCACGCCTACGCCGGCGCGGCCGATAATTTTTAGCTTGGCGCCCTTTTCGATGACCTCGGCGGTGACCTTCGAGGCAGAACGCACCAGCAGGGCATCGTATTCGGGGATTATGGCCAGCAGTTCCTCGGCCGGGAGTTTATCCCGTACATCCACCGTGAAATCCTGTTGCAACAATTTAATTCCCTGTTCGGATATACCATCGGCTGCTAAAACTTTCATAATCGGTTCTCCTTTGGCAAATAAACACAGCGACTTTCTAAATCTCATCCCACATTATCTTCCCACACAGCCCCCAATAAGTCAAGCGTCAAAAAAATTTGCCTTTTTAGAGGCAGTTTGTTATAATTTCCCTATAGAATACGGGACATTCCGAAAATTCTCAAGGCGATGCCGTATTGCGTTGACAGCCTTAATACGGTATAATGGCAGACAAAAAATCAGGAAAGGGGAATTTTTATGTCTATAGCTGTAGATTTATCTCCGGCCGATGTAGCGTTTGTCGAGGAGCAAGCCAGCGCGGCCAATTTAAGCCTAGAAGTCTTTGCCTATGATGCCATAATGAAAGCAGCCAATAACGCGGCGTACTTGGCAAAATTGGAACTGGCAGACCGCCAACTTCGGGAGGGGAAGGTTAAGACGTTCACGGCGGAAGAATGGGAGAAGTTTGTAAATGAACAAGACATTTACTGATCGCGCTTTTAAGGAATATCTATATTGGCAAGCGAACAATAGAGCAATTTTCAATAAAGTCAATTCGTTGATACGAAGTATAGAACGCGATGGGGTTATGCGCGGCGAAGGAAAACCGGAGAAGTTAAGCTATCGCAAAAACGATTACAGCCGTCGCATTGATAAAGAAAATCGTCTTGTATATGAGATTGTCGATAAAACAATTATCGTAAAATCCTGCCGTGGTCACTACGAAGATTAACCACATATATTTTTAGCGCGAGATGCAGGAGGTATTTGTATGGAGAGTACCAATCTTATTCCCACCGGCTTGCCGGGAGGATTCTTTATATACAGCGCCTTGGGGGATGAGGAGATTTATTTTGCCGACCAGAATGTGGTTAATCTTTACGGGTGCGAAACCTTAGAGGATTTTCTGCACCATGTAGGCGGCAGTTTCCGAGGTATGGTTCACCCGGAAGATTTGGAAAAAGTCGAAAACGACATTACGGCGCAAACCTTCAACAGTTCCAAGAAACATGACTATGTGCGTTATCGTATCTGCACCAAGCAGGGCGATATACGCTATGTGGAGGATTTCGGTCATCTGCTTCATGGCGAGGGCGGCAAGTGCGTTTTCTACGTTTACATTGTCGATGTGGATCAAGACGAATATTACAATCGGGGACGCAACAGCTTCGCCGAGTCCCAGATTTTTGCCATGAACCGCAGCGCCGATCGCCTCACGGGACTTTTAAACATGGCGGTCTTTTACGAAAAAGTCCAAGACCGCATCAATACCCGGAGCCAGAATCAACTGACCTTCATTCACTTCGACATCGTAAATTTCAAGATTTTCAACGAAAACTATGGCTTCCAGCGAGGGGACGATCTCCTCTGTCGCATGGCCTACACCATCAAGACGGAATTTCCCGGCGCCGATGCCGCTCGCTTCTCCAACGATCATTTCGTGGTCTGTACCGATTTGGACAACGTCACCGACCATGTGGAGCAGGTGCATACCACCATGCTTCGCATCTTGGACGGTATCAGGGTGGAGATAAAGGCCGGCATTTATCGGTTGGAAGATACCTGCCGGGAGGTGGGGATAGCTTGCGACCACGCCCGCATCGCTTGCAACATGATAAAACGGCGCTACGATAAAGTCTATGACATCTACGAAGCCGCCCTCTACGAAAGGCTCCGTATGCAACAATACGTCCTAGACAATATCGATACCGCCGTGGAAAAGGAGTATATCAAAGTTTTCTATCAGCCAATTATCCGGGTGGCCACGGGTAAAATCTGCGGCTACGAGGCTCTGGCGCGCTGGGACGACCCTACGCTTGGGATGCTGTCTCCGGCGGTCTTTATCACCACCCTAGAGGAATTTCACCTGATTCACAAGATTGATACCTTCATTATCAAGAAGGTCTGCGAGGATTTAAGCCGGTTGCTGGAGAGCAACGAGCCGGTGGTGCCGGTGTCGGTGAATCTGTCTCAGCTTGACTTCGAGCTGTGCGACATCTTTGCCCTGACGGAGCATTTCCGCCAACTTTACGACTTGCCCCGGGAACTCATCGACATTGAAATCACCGAAAGCGCTTTAAATGAAAATTCTGCTCACCTGCAAAACGAGGTGAAAAAATTCCGCAACGCCGGGTACAAAATTTGGATTGACGACTTCGGCAGTGGGTATTCTTCCTTAAATCATTTGCTGAACTACGAATTTGACGTACTGAAGATGGATTTGGAATTTTTGCGTACCTACGACAAGCATCCCGACGCCGCCACCCTGATGCAACATATTACCGAGGCGGCCTTGGAACTTGGCCTTATCCCCTTGCAAGAAGGAGTGGAGACCAAGGAGCACTTTGAATTTCTGAAATCCATCGGTTGCAGGTGCGCCCAAGGTTATTATTTCGCCAAACCTCTGCCCATAGAAAAATCCCGGGCATACACCCGGGAAAAAGGTATGGAATGGGAATAACAGCTCTCACTTAGCGGCGGCTTCGCTCTTTTTGGTAATATCCTTGCCGAACCATTTTTCCGCAATGGTACCCATGGTGCCGTCGGCGACCATCTCGTTCATCACCTTTTGTACTTCGTCCCGGAGTTTGGTGTCGTCCTTGCGGAAACCGATGCCGAAGGTGCTGACAGGGCCGATGGCCACATCCACCGCTCCAATTTTGTCGGGATGCTTGCTCATGTAGTAGCGGCCGATGATCTCGTCACCCACCACGGCGTCAATGCGACCGTTCTCTAAATCCATGAAGGCGGAAATGTAATCGGAGTATTTTTTGACCTCTTTAACGCTGTCCTTATAGAAAGAGTTGCCGTCCATGTACTCCTCGGCGGTGCCGCTGCTTTGGGTGCCGACGACTTTACCGGCTAGGCTCTTTTCGTCGGTGATGTCCGTATTGTTCTCCTGCACGAAGAGTATCTGGCGATTGTCCATGTAAGGCTCGGAGAACAGGATGTTCTCTTTGCGCTTGTCGGTAATATCAAGGCCGTTCCAGAGGACATCCACCCGTTTGCTTTTGAGTTCCGCCTCTTTGCTGGACCAGTCGATGGCCTTAAACTCCACCTCGCGCCCCAAACGCTTGGCGGCCTCCTTGGCCACATCGATGTCAAAGCCCACAATCTCGTTTTTCTCGTCCTTAAAGCCCATGGGTGGGAAATTGTCATCGAGTCCCACCACGATTTTGCCCCCGGCGGCTTTTTCATCGGTGGAGCCGCACCCGGCAAACAGGCTGACCGTCACCACGCCGGCCAGCAAGATACCCAAAAGTTTTTTCATCTTCATGTTTACGCTCCTTTTAAAACTGAAATAAACGGCTAACTCCAAAAGGGAGGGCATCTCGCGAGAGACGCTCTCCCTTTTGCCATGGGGATTATACCCCAGTAACCCTAAATTTTCAACCCAAAGTCTGGCTGACTTTTACGAGTTCGTCCCGAATGTGAATATGCTGAGGGCAAACGGCCTCGCACTTGCCGCATTTAATGCACTGGGCGGCTTTTTGGCGACCGTGCATCCCCACCAGCCACTCTTCTTGGTGTTTGGCCGCCGCTAAATCTCCGTAAAGGGTATATATATTCATGGCGGTAAAGGAGCCGGAGATGCCAATTTCCTTGGGGCAGACCTTGGCGCAGTAGTTGCAAGTGGTGCAGGGAATGACGGGAATTTTTATCAAAGCCTGTCTGGCCTCTTCCACCACTTTTTTCTGCGCCTCGGTAAGGCCGGTGAAATCTTTCATGTAAGAAAGGTTGTCCTCCATTTGCTGGACGCTGCTCATGCCGGAGAGAACGGTAATAAGTCCCGGCAGGCTGGCGGCAAAGCGAATGGCCCAAGAGGCGCAGGAACTATTGGGTTCCGCTGCCGTCAGGATATTTTTTACCGATTCCGGAGGACTAGCCAGCATACCGCCCTTCACCGGCTCCATGATGATGACAGGTTTATCGTACTTCCGCGCCATTTCATAGACGGCTCGGGACTGAATGGCCGGGTTCTCCCAATCCCCGTAGTTTATCTGAAGTTGAACGAACTCCATCTCCGGGTGCTTTTGCAGAATGGCCTCCAGTTCCTCCGGGGTGGAGTGGAAGGAGAAGCCCACATGTTTAATGAGACCCTCCGCCTTTTTCTCCTGCACAAAAGACCACATATCGAAGTCGTCAAAAAATTTCGTCCGTCCCTCGCCCAAATTATGCAGCAGGTAGAAATCGAAATACCCGGCGCCGGTGCGCTCAAGGGACACGTTGAACTGGTCAATGGCCTCCTCTCGGGTCTTGCAGTTTATCCAAGCCGCATTCTTGGTGGCCAGCTGAAAGGCCTCCCGAGGATAACGCTTCACGAGAGCTTCCCGAATGGCCTCCTCGCTGCCGGGATAAGCCCAAGCCGTATCAAAATAGGTAAAGCCAGCCCCGAGGAACTTATCCACCATGACCTTGACCTGCTCCACGTCAATGGCCTCGCCCTCTTTCGGCAAGCGCATAAGACCGAAGCCCAGTTTTTTGATTTGCTCTCCTAAATACATAATATTCTCCCTTCTTTCACCCAAAACACTTTCTCATTATAGCATAAACTACGGCTTGGGGGAACGGGAAAATATAATGGCAAAGCGGTTGCCCGTTCTTGAAACTTTGAGTTAAAACGTGACAACACCGCCGCCATCCGTTTTTGGTAAAAAGAATAGCCCAACACGAAATGCTCTCGTGTCGGGCTATGTTTTCATTTCACCACGATATTTACCAATTTTTTCGGCACGGCGATGACCTTCAGGATGTTTTTGCCTTGAGTCAAGGCTTGCACCTTGGGCTGCGCCAAGGCCGCTTTTTCCATGGCCTCTCGGTCTAGGTCAACGGGAACGGTGATTTTATCCCGGACTTTGCCGTTGATTTGGAGTACGATTTCTATTTCGTTTTGCGTCAAGGACGCCTCATCATAGCTGGGCCATTTTGTCCGATGAACGCTCCCCTCGCCGAAAAGATTGCTCCACAGTTCCTCGGTAATATGGGGGGCAAAGGGCGCCAAGAGTTTTAAGAGGGATTCTGCCACCTCTCGCGCCAAGGCCGGATTCAATGCTTTATCCTGCCACAGATAGAAGGCGTTCACCATTTCCATTATGGAGCTGATGGCGGTATTGAACATGAAGCGTTCCCCCACGTCCTCCGTCACCTTCTTGATGGTAAGATGCAGGACGCGCCGTAGTTCCTTTTCTTCCCCGGTGAGAGTTGTCGGGTCGTAGGTGGTAGGAGCGTTTTTGATGGCGCTGGCAAATTGCCCTAAAATCCGCCATACCCGGGACAAGAAGCGGTAAGCGCCCTCCACTCCTTGGTCGCTCCACTCCAAATCCCTTTCCACGGGGGCGGCAAAAAGAATGAACAGTCGCGCCGTATCCGCGCCGTATTTCTCGATAATGTCCTCCGGGGAGACCACGTTCCCTTTGGATTTAGACATTTTCGCGCCGTCTTTTATCACCATGCCCTGGGTCAAGAGATTGGTGAAAGGCTCGTCAAAATCAATGAGCCCTTCGTCCCGTAGCACCTTGGTGAAGAACCGGGAATACAAAAGGTGCAAAATGGCGTGTTCGATACCGCCGATGTACTGATCCACCGGCGCCCAGTATTTAGCCTTGTCCTTGGCAAAAGGCGCCTTGTCGTTGTGGGGATCCGTGTAACGCAGGAAATACCACGAGGAACAGATGAAGGTGTCCATGGTGTCCGTTTCCCGTTTGGCTTCGCCGCCGCATTTGGGACACTTAACGCGCAAAAATTCCTCGCACTTGGCTAAGGGCGACACCGCCCCCTGCTCAAAATTAACCTTCTCCGGGAGCAGTACCGGCAAATCTTCCTCCGGCACCAAAACCTCGCCGCAGTGAGGACAGTGGATGATGGGAATAGGCGCGCCCCAATAGCGTTGCCGAGAAATCAGCCAATCCCTGAGGCGATAATTTACTTTTCGTTCCCCAAAGCCTTGCTCCTCGGCGTAGTCCATAATAGCGCCCATGGCCTTATGCATTTCCATGCCGTCAAACCGGCCGGAATTTATGAGCCGCCCGTTCTTTTCCACATAGGCCGCCTGCATATCCTCTAGGCGAAGCTCTCCCTCCGGGGGCTGAATGGTGAGAATCTTCTCGATGCCGTATTTGGTGGCAAAGAGCCAGTCACGTTGATCCTCGGTGGGGACGCCCATCACCGCGCCGGTGCCGTATTCGGCCAAGACGTAGTTGGTTACCCAGATTTCCACTTGTTTGCCGTTAAAGGGATTCACGCAGTACAGGCCGGTGAAAATACCTTCTTTTTCCGCTTCGCCGGAGGTGCGCTCGATTTCCGATTGACCTTTGACTCGCTCGCAGAAGGCTTTGATTTCCTCGGCTTTGTCGCTGACGGCGCAGATTTTTTCCATCAGGGGATGCTCGGCGGCAAGCGCTAGGAATGTCACCCCAAAGGCCGTATCGGGTCTGGTGGTATAAACCGCCACCTTCTCGCCAAGTTCCGGGATTTCCAAGGTAAATTCCAGTCCCTCGCTACGGCCTATCCAGTTTTCCTGCATGATTTTGACCCGTTCCGGCCAGCCCGGGAGTTTGGCCAAATCCTGCAAAAGTTCTTCGGCGTAAGCCGTTATCTTAAAGAACCATTGAGAAAGATTCTTTTTCTGTACTTCGCTGTCGCAACGCCAACATTTCCCGTCAATGACTTGCTCATTGGCCAGCACCGTGCCGCAGGTGTCGCACCAATTCACGGTGGCGCCTTTTTTGTAGGCCAGTCCTTTTTTGTAAAAGAGTTCAAAGAACCACTGGGTCCAGCGATAATAATCCGGGGAGCAGGTAATGGCCTCCCTGTCCCAATCGTAAGAAAGACCCAGCTGTCTTTGTTGGCGTTTCATGTTTTCGATGTTGGCATAAGTCCAGTCGCCGGGTTTAACTCCATGTTGGATGGCGGCGTTTTCCGCCGGCATCCCGAAGGAGTCAAAGCCCATGGGGTGCAACACGTTAAAACCCGTCATGGTCTTAAAACGCGCCACCACGTCGCCGATGGCATAGTTCCGCACATGCCCCATGTGCAAATTTCCCGACGGGTAAGGGAACATTTCCAGCGCGTAATACTTCTGGCGGCTGTCATCCTTCTCCGTCCGATAAACGTCGTTTTTAGCCCAAACTTCCTGCCATTTCTTTTCTATGGTCTGCGGTGAATATTTTTCCATGTTCTATTCTCTCCCAGTAAATTTTTGGCGTCTCGCGCCATCTTTTGACGATGTTGCCAGCCGTGCCATACAGAGAGCCCGGCCAGCGCGATGCCGCACGCCACATGCCAACGCTTGCCGAGAAACAACCCGGCCACGGTTCCCACCGCCGCTAAAGTCAGCGGCAAACCCAGCGAGGCTTTCTTTGGGGTAACTGCTTTTTGCATTGTTATATCCCTTTCTTATTGAGTATATGAGAAGCCCCCGATAGAGTCGCAACCTCTTATCGGGGGCTTCGTTGCTGTTGTACTACTATGCTTTTCGCGATTTGACAGGACGAGTGTAGCACGCTTTTCCCCGGTTGGCAAGATATTTTTTCTAAAGGGTAAAAAAATCGTTACAGTTCAGCCTTCCAAACTACAATATATAGTACCAACCACCTGAATACCCACAATATCTAGTATATTTATACTCATACAATCATGATTTTGAAAAAAAATTTTAGTGAGAAAGTTGCTCAACCACTATATATTGTACCACAGTCTATGTAAAACGCTCTATATAGTGGCTGAACTGTAACAAAAAATCCTTTCTCCTGTGGTATAATAAAGGTGTTGCCCGAAACCTCCTTCTTGAACTTCTGCAACAGAGAGGAGGGTTGCGACGTTATGTTTCTTCGTGAGGTCTTGGCGGCCGTCGTGGCGAATGTGGTGGCGTACTATGTTTGCAAATGCTTGGACTGGCTCGTCGCGGTTATCTTTGGGTGATCAGGCTGGGTCTGGCGTAGCCTTATAAATACGCAAGAAGCCCCCGTAAGAGTGCCAGCTCTTATCGGGGGCTTCGTTGCTGTTGCGCCGTTATGTTCTTCGTGATCTTAACAAGGCAAGTATAACACGCTTTCCCCCGGTTGGCAATATATTTTTTCTAAAGGGTAAAAAAATCCGTGGAGCGAGTGGCGGTGAGTACCGTGACCTCCGGTATTTCGGCGGCAAGTTTCCCGGCCAGCACCTTAACTACGGGTTGTTCCGTGGCAAAATGGCCGGCATCGATGAGATTTAGCCCGAGTTCGGCGGCGCGCTGGGCATCGTGATAGCGCACGTCCCCGGTGACATAGACATCGGCGCCTCGAAAAGCGGCGCGGTCAATGAACTCGGCGCCGCTGCCGCCGCACAGCGCCACTTTTTTGACGGGAGCCTCTCTTGCCTTAACCACGCGAACTTGCTTTAGCCCTAGGGCTTTTTTGACCAGTTCGCCAAAATCAGTGAGGCTCATGGCGGTGGGTAAAAGTCCCAAACGTCCCAAGCCGGGGGATTCTGCCGTAGCGTTTTTGTCTAAGGGTTTTATCTCCGTCAGTCCCAAAGATGCGGCCAGCGTGTCATTTACCCCACCGGGAGCTGCGTCTAAATTGGTATGGGCGGCGATAAGGGCGATGTTATGGGCTAAAAGTTTTTGTAGCCGCGCCCCTAGGGAAGAGTCGGTACGCACCGCCTTTATTGCCTTAAATATCAGCGGATGATGGGAAACTATCAGGTCGGCTCCGGCCTCCATGGCCTCGTCAATTATGTCTTCGTTGGCATCGAGGCAGACCAAAATCTTATGCACTTCCTGCCTAGGACTGCCCACCAGTAGCCCCACATTATCCCACTCTTCGGCGAGAGCCTTGGGGGCAATCTTTTCCATGACAGCCAGAACTTTATCGCAAGTCACCATTTAAGTTTCGCCTCTAATTCTGAGATTCGTTCTTTCACAGCCAGATAACGCGAGCTTTCTTTGGCCGAACGACTTCTTTCCATACCGGCGGCGACGCGCCTTGCTTGAAAGATGAGCGCTTCAATATGCTCTTTCAGATAAGGCGGTTTTTTCTCCCAGAGCTTAGGCCCGATGGCAAGCATGAGTGGGGAGGGACAGGGGCGAGAGCCGGGGAGAGCCTTAATTATCTCGTAAAGTCGCCCGTCGGCCAGCGCCAAATTTTCATCGGCAATATGCCAAGCCTGCCCGTAGAGCCAAGCCCTCAGGTCGGCCGCGGCGCTCTGGGGTTGCAGAATGAGCATTTTGGCGGCAGCCACCACCTCCGGCCGAGCTACTAAAATTCGTTCCATGAGACTGCCCCCCATACCGGCTAGGCACAGGGTATCCGCCTCGCCGGGGACAAGGGTCAAGAGGCCATCCCCCAGCCTGACTTCGATACGGTCGCTATGTCCTAAAGCCCTGAGAGAACGCCTAGCCGCTTCGCAGGGGCCGGGGTTTTTGTCGGTGGCAATGACAAACCGAGCCTTGCCGCTTTCGACTAAAGCCACGGAGAGGTATGCATGATCCGTCCCTACGTCCGCCACGCGGCTACCCGGTTCCACAAAATCCGCCACCGCCTGTAGTCTTGCATCCAGTTGCATTGCTACTCCTTACGGCGAAAAAAAAGAGACGCAGACACGCCGCTCTGCATCTCTCGTTGTATTTTTACGCCCCACCGGGCGCTTATCGCAAAATGGCTCCGCGAACAGGGCTCGAACCTGTGACCCTCTGGTTAACAGCCAGATGCTCTACCGACTGAGCTATCGCGGAATCTCACCAACGCCCTCGATTATAAAGTTTTTATTTTCTCCTGTCAAGGGGCAAAAAATTTTTTTTGGAGAATTTGCGGAAAGTCGGCGCAAAAAAACAATTGCGAGAAAGCCTAAGGCTTGGTAGAATACGGGGATACAATATTTTTTCAGGCAAGGAGAATAGCTGTGCGTTTACGAAGAAAACCTTGGGTGGATGAGGCGCTGGAAGAATTTTCCTCCTTTGTCTTTAGAGAAAAAGACCTGCCGGAGGATATGCCGGGCAAGTGGCAAGAGTTGTTCCCCCACCAAGCCCCCCTGTGGGTGGAACTGGGTACCGGCAAGGGAGATTTCATCAGTCAAATGGGAGAGCTTTATCCAGAGGTGAATTTTGTGGGACTGGAGGCGGCGCCGACGGTTATTTATGCCGCTGCTCGGAAAGTGGCCGCGAAGGGGCTTAACAATGCGCGACTGCTCATCTTTGACATCAATAATTTGGAACAGCTGTTTGCCCCCCAAGAGATAGACCGCCTGTATATCAATTTTTGCGACCCTTGGCCGAAACGCCGCCACGCCAAACGGCGGCTGACCCACGCCGACTTTTTGGCCAAATACCAAAAACTCCTAACAAAGGGCGGCGAGCTTCATTTTAAGACCGATAACCGCCCCCTCTTTGACTTCTCTTTGGGCGAATTTCGCAAGGTAGGGGCAAAAATAAAAAATCTTACTTACGACCTTCACGCCGAAAATCCCACGGACAACATCGAAACGGAGTACGAACGCAAGTTCAGCGCCTTGGGCGAGAAAATAAACCGCTGTGAGGTGGTGTTTACCTAATGCCGAAAACGCGAGAAGAACTGACCCAGAGGAGATTTTGGAACAATGACATGGAGGCCATCATCGGCATCATGGTGGTGCTTATCGTCTTGGGAACCATCAATGTCTTTAGTTCCAGTT
Organism: Selenomonadaceae bacterium; assembly: GCA_017476005.1. Lineage (GTDB taxonomy): Bacteria > Bacillota > Negativicutes > Selenomonadales > Selenomonadaceae > RGIG5097. Next base: position 62,896 of record JAFVEM010000028.1, read on the forward strand.
TTATCCTTTCTGAAGCAGAGTACAACAGTCCCTATTTCTTTTTGCAACGTCACCTGCTGAATTTAGCCGTGGGGACGGTGTTCTTCATCTTTTGCGCCGTGGTCATCGACTATCACGAATGGCGTCGTACCATGCCGCTGATCCTCTTGGTGACTATCGGCGCGCTTATCCTTGTGCTCATTATCGGCCCGCCGGTGAACGGCGCCAGACGCTGGCTCCCCTTGGTGGTGGTACAGGTGCAACCGGCGGAAATCGCCAAATTGGTTTCCATTATGCTGGCCGCATCCTATCTCTCGGTGCAGGTGAAGCAGGGGCGAGGCATTGATCTCCTCAATTTGCAAACAGGACTCATCGGGGTGATGTTTTTCCTGACGGAGAAAGAACCGGACATGGGGACGGCCTGCGTCATCTTGGGGGTGCCGCTCCTGATGGCGGTGGTGTGCGGTTTGCGCCGGGATAAGATTTATTTGCTCTCTGCCGCCGTGGTGGTAGGCGTTGTCGGTATGATTTTCCTGCAACCTTATCGCTTGGAGCGAGTGAAGGTCACATGGGATCCTTGGTCGGACGCGCAAAACGTAGGGTATCAGACGGTGCAATCCCTGTCGGCCATCGGTTCCGGCGAAGTTTTTGGCATGGGACTGGGGGTTGGTGTCAGTAAATATGACTACCTGCCGGAGGCGCACACGGATTTTGCCTTCGCTATCTTTTGCCAAGAAAACGGCTTTATCGGCGCCTTGTTTGTATTTCTGTTGTACGCGGCGCTTATTATTTACGCTGCCAGAGTGTCCCGACGTGCCGTGGATGAATATGGACAGATTTTGGCCATGGGGATTTTGCTCTTAATCAGCGGTCAGGCCATCGCCAACCTTTTAATGGTGGGGGGAGCCTTTCCCGTGGTGGGGGTACCCTTGCCCTTTATCAGCTACGGCGGCACTTCTCTCATGGTGAGTATGGGTGCCATGGGGATTTTAATTAACATTGGCGTCAAAGGTGACCGTGCCAGACGAGAACAGGAGCTAAAGGAGCTGGAAGAACTGGAAGAGGCTGAGGAGAAGGAGGAAAGGGAGCGTCTCCCGGAGTATCATCCTCCCAAGTTCCGACTGCTTCGCGAGGAGTATCGATGAAAATAGAGTTTCGCGCCGTGCCACTTTGTTTTATGTTTGGCTTCTGAAACGCAGTGTAAGCAGTGCCAAGAAGGAGGACGCGCCATGACGCGAAAATATCTCTTTCTCGCCTTAATCCTCATTTTCGCGGGTTATGGGGGCTGGGTCTTTACGGATTCCGTGACGCCTTATGTGGGCGTGGGGGAGGCTAAGACCGCCAAAAGCCGGATCAATTTGACAGCGCCTATCATATAGTGGCCATTGGCAAATATACCGACGATGCTTTTTACGCGAATAAGCTTTTGATTAAGTGTCCATCGAAGTATGAACAGGAACGACAATAAAAAAGACTCGTGCTTGGCACGGGTTTTTTATTGTCAAAAATTACCGCCAAAGCGGCAGGATTTTCTAAAAAAAGGTCGAATACACTCCGCCGAGAGTAATTTTGCGGTGGAAAGGAAGGTAGGCTTATGCTACGTCGATTGATGTTGGTTTTGTTGTGCTGTTGCGCGCTTCTTTGTGCAGGATGCAACATTGGCATCGGCGACCGACATAACGTAAAAATCGGGGTGGCCATGCCTACCCAAACCAGACAACGCTGGAATCAAGACGGCGCCAACATTGAAAGAATGCTCTTAGACCAAGGATACAGCGTCAATCTGGCTTACGCCGACAACAAGCCGGAGGTGCAGGTGGGTCAGATAGACGACATGATTGAGGCCGGGTGCAAGGTTATCATAATCGCCTGCGTAGATGCCAATTCTTTGGGAGAGGTCTTGGATAAAGCCAAGGATGTCGGCACAAAAATCATCTCTTACGACCGCCTGATTATGAACACCGACGCCGCCGATTATTACGCCACCTTCGACAGTTTGGCCGTGGGTACTTTCCAAGCGGAGTACATCGAGGAAAAACTGGGGCTAAAGTGGGGACAAGGCTCTTACAATATCGAATTGTTCGCCGGCGCCATCGACGACAGCAACGCCATTTTCTTGTGGGAAGGCGCCATGGACGTGCTCAGGCCTTACATCGACAATGGGCAACTGGTGGTAAGATCCGGCCAAACGGACTTAAAGACCACCGCCACCGCTCGTTGGCGCGAAGAGAAAGCGGAGGCGCGGATGACGGAGATTTTGGCTGGGTACTACGCCGACGCCAGAGTAGATGCGGTGCTTTGTCCCAACGACTCCACTTCCTACGGGGTGCAAAAGGCTCTAAAAGCCGTCGGATACAATCTGACCGACAAAATGATGCCCATTACCACCGGGCAGGATGCGGACAAAAAAAATATCCCCGCCATTATGTCCGGGGAGCAGAGTATGTCCATCTTTAAGGACACGCGCCTGTTGGCCAGGCAAACCGTGAACATGGTCAACGCCATCATTGCCGGCAAAGAGCCGGAAACCAACGACATCGGCAATTACAACAACGGTGTAAAAATCCTCCCCACCTTCCTAGTGCGTCCGCAATTTGTGGATAAAACCAACTTAGAAGAAATTATTTTTGATTCCGGTTATTACAATCGTAGCGAGTTTTTTGAGGATTAAAATTTATTACGGGGTGCAGGGGCGCAGTCCCTGCCGGAGTCAAGAGGCGGAGCCTCTTGTGGGGGGTGGGGTGAAACCCCAACCAAAAAGGAGGCGAGCAGATGAAACGACTGGTGGCGGCGACAATTTTAAGTTTTTTGGCGGTAACTTGTTGGGACAGCCTTTGGGTTATGCCCAAGGCCGTTATCAGTTTGGCCGGATTTCTGCCGCCTCTTTTGGGACTGCTTTGGGGGCCTTGGGGCATAGCTGGTACGTTATTGGGACGGGTGCTGGCCGATGTTTTGCTGGGTATTTCCTATCCCGAAAATCTGCGTTTCTTCTTTATAACCTTGACCTCGGCCACTGTTCCCTATTTTCTGTGGCACCATTGGCGCGTCCCGGAAGGCGATACTCCCTTCACTTTCCACCGAAACACGTTGCGAAAATTCATCCTCATTATTCTGTTTACCACCCTCGTGGTGGCGTGCGGTATCGGTTTTACCATTTCGCCGGAAAAATTAGCCCTTCTCTCCGACGAGGTGTCCATGCCATTGTCGCCCGTCGGTCTTGCGGCCATCGTGTTTCTCAATCATTTTGATGTTACCATCTTTTTTACCCTGCCCCTGTTCTTTATCCTCATCAGCTATCGCTACCCCTTTTACTCTCCCGTCAAAAAAAGGGAAATCCCCTCCGGCAATGATTACGCCATGAACTCCAAGTTTCTCATAGCCATGTATCTGCCTTTCTTGGGGCTGTTTGCTGTTCTTGACATCTCCGGCATTATTCCCAATTTGACGGAAATGGACACATGGCTACTCTTTAACGGCGAAATCATGACCGCCATGGCGCTGACCGTATCGTATATTGGCTATATGCTGATAAAATACCGCCGCTCCATCATGACCAATTTTATATTGATGGGCGTGACCACCCTTTGCGTATCGGCGCTTCTCTTGGGTAGCATCAGCTTTGCGGCGCTCGATAATTCCATTGGCACCTACGTCAACAATGACTTGGAAAAAATGAGCGTCATTTATCGAGAACGCTTGGCCAGAACCTTTAATTATACCATCACCGTCACTTCTTCTTTAGGCAAATTAGCCAAAGAGGAACTGACTGACTACGAAGCGCTCAAGGACAGCGCTTATCGCGCGGAGTATTTGGCAACCATGGAAAGATGTTTTCGTCCCATGGTGGAAAACTCCCCCGGCAGTGTGAGTTTCTTTTTTGTTCTTTCCAAGGATTTGGGGGGAGAGGGCTTTATGGCGGCGCGTCGCCCGGAAAAATGGGGCGGCAAACTCCCCAAGTTCAGCCTCGCCAATGTCGGTGCATACACTGACCGTTATCATTCCGCCCACGAGCGGTATCTGGCCAATTTAAGCGACCCTTATTTTAGTCCGGTTCAAGGCGGCTACATTGTTTCTTATGTTATCCCTTTGTGGGACGGAGATAATTTTATCGGCAATATCGGCGTGGACATTGATTTTAACTATGTCATTCACGAAATACAGCGTATGTCGGTCTATGAACATGGATTGGTCTGTTTGTTGGACAAGCACGGCGAATTACTCTATGCCAGTCAGCCCGATGCCGAAGATTACCTGAACCAGCGTGGACTTTATCAGACGGAAACCTACTTGAGCAACGGGATATGGCTGAAAATCGCCGCCTTCTCCCACGATATTTATGCCGACCGCAACAGGATGTTAATACATTTTGCGGTGACGGTGCTGTTTATCGTTATTGCCGTTATCATCCTGGACATTTGGCTGGTAAAACGGGGCATTAGGCCGCTGGTCATTATCACCGAAGCCGCCAAAAAAATTGCCGCCGGCGACCTTGAGGTAAAACTCCCTCCCATCACCAAAAACGAGTTGGGTACCTTGGTGGCCAGTATCAAAGAAATGGTGAGCAAGCTGGAGATTTACGTTTATCGCGACAAGCTGACGGGACTCAGGAACGTGGCGGCTTACACCAAAAAATGCGACGAGCTGGAAGAGCGGCAAAAACAGGCGGCTTTCCCCTACGGGGTAGTGGTCTGTGATGCCAATTTCCTCAAGCGCACCAACGACACCTACGGCCACGAGGCCGGCAACGAACTTATCCGCCGCGCCTCCGGCACAATTTGTCGCGTCTTTGCCCACAGCCCCGTGTTCCGCATCGGGGGCGACGAGTTCGTGGCCATTTTGGAGCATCGAGACTATGAGAATCGGGAAGAACTACTCAAGGAATTTGACCGGCAGATAGGGGGAGAATCGTTTGAGTACGCAGGGAGTACCGTCAGCGTGTCGGTGGCGCGCGGTCTGGGCGTTCACTCGCCGGGGCTTGACTACGCCGCTGTTTTCAAAATGGCGGACGCCGCCATGTACGAGCATAAGACAGCGCTGAAAGCGGCGAGGACGTAGAACAAAAGGCTAGAATCCCTTTACGGGGGAGTCTAGCCTTTTGTTTTACATCACACACGGTTCAAAATTCGACACACTGAGGTGAATATCCTGCTAACGGAGTAAAAAAGAGGACTTTTTGCTTTTCGTGGCGAATTACCTATGTAAGATTGTAGTGAGGCGTGGCATGGCTGGCCTCTTGTCGGGAGGCATCGCAATGCATGATATATGGAATCCGTGGCATGGATGCGTCAGATGTAGCGAGGGTTGCGCCAATTGCTACATGTACACGCTTGATAGATGGCGTGGGGCTGACGGAGCCAAAGTTTACCGCACCAATAACTTTGACTACCCGCTACGGCGACACCGCAACGGAGAATACCGCATCAAGAGCGGCGAGCTTATCCGTGTTTGCATGACCTCGGACTTTTTCTTGGAAGAGGCTGACGCTTGGCGAGGAGAGGCTTGGAACATCATGTATCAAAGGCCGGATGTCAAGTTTTTCCTGCTAACAAAACGCCCGGAACGGGTGCGGCAATCGCTCCCAGCGGACTTCGGTGCCGGCTGGGAGAATATTTTCTTCAATGTAACCTGCGAAAACCAACGAAGAGCCGATGAACGGATTCCTATACTGTTAGATTTGCCCTTCAAACACAAAGGTGTCATGTGCGCTCCTTTCATTGGCGAGATAAGCATTGAGCCGTATCTGGCGGACGGTCAAATCGAGCAGGTTATTTGCGGCGGCGAGAACTACGATGGGGCAAGACCGCTGAACTTCGATTGGGTGAAGAAGTTGCAAGCAGAGTGTGCGCGTCACAACGTGACATTTGCCTTTATCGAGACGGGGACGGTGTTTATCAAAGACGGAAAGACATATCGTTTACCCGATAAGCGGCTACAAAGCGAGATGGCCTACAAATCCGGCATGAATTTTCATGGTAAGCCTATCGAGTTTCGCCTTGCCGACCCGTTGGGGCTGCCAATCTCGCCGGAATATCTGTACAAGCCGCAATACGACAACCCAAATTGCTCCAAATGCGGCAGTCGGCTTATTTGCAACGGTTGCAGTCATTGCGGCGCTTGTGAGAAAAGATAGAAGATGATGGATTGTAACCGAATAAATAAATGGTGATTTACTGCAAGCATACAAAAAGAATTGGAGGACTTACAAGGTGGACAAACTTAAAATGCACACGCCGGATTTAACTGAGGAAAACTTCAAAAAGCTCGCTGCCCTTTTCCCCAATGCCGTCACCGAAACGATAAACGCTGCGGGCGAGGTAGTTCGTGCCATTGATGCAGACGTTCTGCGGCAGGAAATTTCCGCCGAGGTAGTGGAGGGGAGCAAGGAACGCTATCAGTTCACTTGGCCGGACAAGAAAAAATCCGTGGTGCTGGCCAATGCGCCCATTGCCAAGACCCTTCGGCTTGACCGGGAAAAGTCCGTGGGGCGCGATGGTACTCCCGGTAACATTGACACGGAAAATATCTATATCGAAGGGGACAATCTCGACGCGCTGAAACTTTTGCAGGAGACTTACCTCGGCAAGGTGAAGATGATATATATCGACAAAAGAATAGCATATTTGATACAAGCAAACGAAAACGAAAACTCCCTGAAAGCCCTTGATATAAGGGGCTTCAGGGAGTTCTTGATTTTGGACGCATCCCCTGTGAACGATCGTTTCAGAGGAAATCGTCCAAGGTTTTCCTATGAAATTTTACCAACGGGTGCAAACAAAAAAACAGCCGTTTGACAGTATAAAGTAACCGTTTGTAGGGTATGCACCCGTTTTTGATAGCGTCAATATTGGAATTGCAGGTCATCTTTGTTGAAAAATGCGCCAACATACATTTGTTTATCTTCCCGCCAAAAAAGTCCTGTGACTTGGTGGGTTTTATTGTCTGGCCTTCCGCGACCATAGGTGCCGGTCGTTCCATCCACAATCACCCATGTGCCATCAGGCAAGTCCACCTTTTTATTGTCGATGTTTACGGGGTAGTAGTCACTTTTCTGTTGATATGTGGCAAAGCATTTTCCAATTTTAATAGCCGACATTACATCGCCGTATGTCCAATATGGCTCGGTGATAAAATTGCCGACATCAATGTAAAATCTCCTGCCGTCCGAAAGCCGCTCCACTTCGAGGTAGCCATCGTAATTATCGTACCCCTTATGCTCTAACCATTGTTGCTTTACTACAACCTTGGTTTTATGTTCCAATCCTTCAGAAGACTCATTCCAAAATTGCTTGTCTTTCTCGTAAGTTTTTATGTGCCACGGGGTATCATGCGGACCTTCTCTATAATCCAAGTCATTGTAATATACTGCCGCATAACCAACCACACCCACATATTGTGGCTCTTCCCGTCCACAATCTGAATGCCCTCTTCCCCTTAAATGTTTGCTTGTGATTGTCTGTGCTATGGGGGCTTGTGGTAAAGACGCGGGAGTCGGTTGCGAGGCAGTTTCCGTAGCTTGCGGCTCAAGTGGAGATGTGGTTGTCGATGATACGTCATCAGCCGATGTATCTTGTGTGGAGGAATCCGGTACTATCTCTTGAGTGTATTTGCTCTCAACCGTTGCCTCCTGTCGATTTTCCGGCTGTGTTCCCATAATCCACCATGCCAACAGGATAACTCCACAGCATCCGAGAAGGAACTTTTGATGTTTTCGCAAATTTAACAAGCTATATTGATGATGCGTAGGACTATTTAGGGAAATACCATTCGTGCCGATATTTTTGTAAGGTAGTTCATCCATATTCGGATTGCCATGATTTATTTGTACATTCGTGGGGTTATGGATATTTACATTTGTTACATTGACGGTAATATGCCCAGAATCAGTTTTTTCAACATTTTGGACAGATTTTAGCGTTTTGGCATCAGATTCTGCATCGCTCGTATGCGGCAATCCAAATAAATGTTCTAAAATTCGAGAGATGGTTGGGCGAAACAGCCAACACAAGAAGAGAATGGCAAATATCTGGACAACAAAGATGAACCCTCCCATTTGCACAGCCTGCCCCAATAAGTCCTCCAATATTTGTGGCATGGAGAGTTCACCTCCTGACAATGAAAATTACGCATCTTTATTCTTGAGGCAAATCGTCTAAAATTTCCTTAAACTCTTCCATTCCGGTCAGTTCATAGGCAATACCATAAAAATATCTGGCATAATCATATTGTCCTTGCTCTTTGGATTGTTGCCCAAAGGCCAAGGCAATGTCAATAACATCATCGTCTGCTCCCAATGGTATATTGTACTGCCGGAAATATTCTTTTATTTCTTCAGATGTCGGCAGAGTAAACTCAGAACCAGCTTGTTGCTGAATATACCATAGTTCCGACTGCGCCTGCTTACTGTCCTGCTCGAAATGAGTGCTGGCAAGATAGCATCCCGCAGCCATTTGCCACATTTTTCTCTCAACGAAGTAATAGCCCAAGTTACGATAGCAACGAGCTATATGCTTTGCCTGATAGGCGAAGGAGAAAACTTGCATCGTGTGTTTATAAAATCCCTCCATATCGCCCTGTACCTTGAAAAGCTCTGCGTGTTCAAATGCTATATCGGCATCCATCGGATTCCAGCGCATAGCTTTTTCCAAGGCTATCTTTGCCTCATCGTATTCATGCAGTTCAAATAAAAGACTGCCTAAGGTCAAATAAAGCGCAGACAATGGCTCTGGGGCTTGACGTATATCTTTTTCAGGTTTATTGCGGTGTACATAGAGAAGTTCTTCGATAGGCGTGTTGAAAGTATGATATTCGCTAACGGCATCATCATGATACATATCCATCTGCTCGATTTTATCAACGGCGTTGACGAGAATGTCCTTTGCCACATCGAACTTCTTCTTATACATATTGAACTGAGCTTCTTCAAGAACCGATTTAACGCCCAACAAAATATTGTCGGTCATGCGGTCAAGTTTGGCTCTCTGTTCCTCCGGCATCAGCGACACCATCAAACGCCCACAGGCACGGGCTACTTCCTTGGCATACTTGCTATCCCTGTAAGCCCGCGCCTTCTCTTGAAGATACACAAAGTCCGTCTTGGCATCGCCGGTAAGCCCGGAAGTAATTTCTTGCATGATTACATCAAAATCGGATTCTGCCATGAGTTTAACCTCCTGTGACTTTAGTGATGTTTTCGCTCTCGCTACTGCATTTACTCATGCAAATAAATCTTGATATCGATTTTCAACCAGCCGTCTTTCCAATCCTTCGCTGAGATGCGACCGAATAACAGTTTTCCCGCATCCATGAGGCGCGAAAAAACGATATTGTCTTTTCTTGGCACATAGCCCAATTTTATGCCATCGGTGTTCCTGATGACTATGGCTTTGTCATCATAGGCATTATCCGGCTCACGGAAAAAATCGAGTTTATCTCCTTCGGAAAGGTGCGGCTCTAAATCTTCAATGCCGTCAACATAGCTTGTCCCCGCCACATAGGTGTCAAAGAGAAAAATATCGCGCTCAAAAGGCATAGGGATAGCCAGTTCTCCGCCCTTGCCATGCAAAAGGTTTACCAAACCGGTATTTTGGTTGGTGGTTACCAATTCGCCCATATACGTCACCCCGTCAGTTCCTTAATACGCGCATTGTAGAGTGCTGCCGCCTCTTGATACTGCCTGACGATATTTTCCAATTCTTCCTTTTTTGCCGCTATCTGCTTTTCATCGTTCAGGAACTCGCGCATGGTGTACGGAAACTTGGACTTGATGGCGGCAATCTCGTCACGAATAGACTGCAGAATTTTCTCCAGTCGCTCTTTTTCCCGATAGAGAGCTTTGGTAGCATCCTCATGGCTTTCCGGCAGGGGGAATTCTCCCCTCATGGTGAAAATGAGCCGAATCGTTTCGATATCGCCGTTTTTGTAGGCTTTGATGGCATTGATAAAAAGCTCCCGCTCCTCCTGCGTTTGGTTTGGGTGCAAATCGGGATGCATGGCTTTTACGATAGCGGAATACATCTTTTTGATTTCTTTGGTTTCTTCCTTTGTCAGTAGCTTGCCGTTGCTGTGTTCAATCGCTTCGTTCATTTTCTGTATCTGCTCGTTTAGTTTATGCTGATACTCGGCAAACTCTATGTCCAGCATTTCCTCGATTTCTTGAAGAATGATTTTTTCTTGACGGTTACGTTTGGCCTGAATCATTTCCAATTTACGCTTAAGCCGAAGTACGGTGCATTGCATTTCAAAAACCTTGTGTTCCAATGCCCCAATGGACAGCATATAAGCCGTTTCCAAATTTCGACATTCAATAAGTCGAAGATTATCCCGCTCCAATATCATCATGGGGACTTCGGCGCGAAGTTTCTCAACCTCGCGCTTTAATTCCTCATGCTCCGGCAGGATGATTAGCTTTCCGGCTGTGACGTCCGCATCTGCCATGATTTCCTATTCCTTCTTCAAAAGTCCGTTTTTGTCCATATACTCCACAAAACCGTGGATGATTTTTGCATTGCGCGTAACAATATCGGTTTCGGTGAAATCGGTAGCCGTAGCCGCAAGGTCTCTGAGTTCCTTGACCCGTGTCCCTTCTTTCCGCTGATTGGTCTTGGCACTTTCGTAGCCGTTGTAGTATTTGACCTTGTCGCAGAACTTATAGTCGGAAGCCCTGATATTGATACCCTTCTCAAGGATTGACTTGTTGCCAAGACTCTCCATGTTTTTGGGATTGGAAAGCGAATGTTCCTTCTCCTGACGGCTACGGGAGAAAATATGCTCAATCTCCAAGATTGTCCCCATTTGGAATTTGTCCTGCTCCGGGTTTTGGAATGCCCACCATGTCAGCATCGATTTCGTAATGGCGCGATTATTGCTGAACACATAGTTGTTGAAGGCATTCGTGAGTTGCTCCGTATCAAACGGGAATTTGGCAAAGGTTACGGGCTGACCGTTCACAATGTTTATCATCTCGGCGAAAAGCGGTGTGCGCAGGGCATTTACACCGGGGTTCGTTACGGCATAAGCCCAGACAAAGGCCGTGGTCTTGTTAAGAAAATCGTAGAATGCCTCGTCCTCCAAGGAGCCGTCCTCCTGCCGATTTACCATGTAATACACGGTGACAAAATACGTCCACATACTGTTGGGCGCATAATTCAGCACAAAGAGGCGACGCAATACCCGCATGGAGAACCGCTCGGCATTTTGTCCAATTACATCGTTCCAGAAATTGGCAAGGTCGATGAGATTCTCAAATGTCTCTTCTTTTTTGAGAAGCGCATAGCTGTTCTTTTCGTAAAATTTCCGCAGTGCCTCGGTAGTATTGGAAGAGATTCCCTGCTTTGCCCGCTCGTAATACATATAACGAGTGAAAATCTCATCCATAGGCGTGCCAGATTGAGGGTGGAATATAGATTCGCACAGCACTTCCAAGTCCTTCCACTTCGTGATAAAGCTGTCCTTTTCGCCCTTTTGCCCATAAAATTTATAGAATTGCGCCTTGAAGATATCCGAATCGGAGAGCGGCTTGCCTCGGTCATTGAGCGTCGAAAAAATACGCAAGGCGGTGTCTTGGGACTCGGCTTCGATGGGCAGGAGGATGCAGTTGTTCATGATACGGAGTGGGAAGAGTGTGAAATAGGACGGGTAATCCTTCTGAAACTGGTCGATTTTGTCTTGGAAAAAACGATAATTGTTGGAATAGTTGCTCTCGTCACCCTTGGTGGCAGTTCCAGTTTTAAGGATGTTCAAGAACTCGACCTTTTCTTTTTCCGTAGCCACTTCGGAGTTGATTTTGAGGACGGTTTTGTCGGAGTCACCGTATTCGTCCGTTTTCCAAATACATTGTTCGATAAACTTGCTGGTCTTGATGGATTTTTCATCCTGCATTTTTCCGTATCTCTCGTAAAAAGCACGGAGCAGGAGCATGAGCGTGGTTAATCTCTGCTGTCCATCTATGATTTCCATCTTCCCCTCGTTCTTGAACATGACAATGGGGCCGAGGAAATATTCATCCCTGTCGCTGTCAAAATTGTTGCAGTCGTCATTTGGAAAAGCAAAAAGGCGCAAATCATCCCAAAGCGTCTGGCATTCGTTCTCTCCCCATGCATAAGGCCGCTGATAATCAGGGATAAGGAAATCGGTTTTCCTATCGCTGAAAAGAGCGCGAATTGTCTGCTGGTCGATGTTGAGTTTCGACATTTACACAACCTCCAAATATCAATGATATGCGGCTTTTTCTTCTGCCGCCATTGGCATATCCGATTCATAGTCATATAGACTGTCCGGCATATCCTGATTGTCCGTCCAAAGTTCGCATTGGGTCATGACGGTCTGAACCGCATCATCCATGCCCTCCGGCGGGTATTTGTGCTTTTTGAGGAGCTTTTTTATCAGCATCCGCATTTTTGCCCGTGCGCTTGACCGCTTTTGCCAGTCGATGGTGCGATTGCGGCGCAACGTGTCCGCCAGTTCCTTGGTGATGGCGATAAGTTCCTCATTCTCGTAAAAGTCCTTGATAGCCTGTGGTTTCGTCAAGGCATCATAGAAGGCGAGTTCGTCTGCCGTAAGACCAAGTTGCTCTCCTTCTTTTTGCGCCTCGGCGATTTGCTTGGCAAGATTCAAAAGTTCCTCGATAACTTGCTCATTGGTGAGCATTCCGTTCAGGTAGGCATTCATTGCCCGCTGTATTATCTCGCTGAACTTTTCGGACTTTACCACATTGGTACGGCGATATATCTGCACTTGCTCGGCAATGAGCTTTTTCAAGAGTTCCACGGCGAGGTTCTTTTCCTTCATCTTGGAAATTTCCTCCAAGAATTTCGGATCGAACAGGGAAAACTCCCGCTCTACATCGGAAAATAAATTGATTACGCCATCGCTTTTGATGCTCTGCTTCAAAAGTTCGTTGATGCGCTGATTCATTTCCGGCAAGGAAATTTTCTGCCCTGCGCCTTGATGGGTGAGCCGGAGGACGAGGACGCGAACCGCCTCGAAAAAAGCTGCCTCGAAGCGTTCATTTTCCGGCGCAATGGAAGAGCAGAGGGAAAGTGCCTGTTGAAGCAGGAGAGCCTCTTTGATGAATACATCTTTCTCCTTGTCCTTTTCCCTGTCAACGATGAAGTTCACCGCTCCCGTGATGGTTTTTGCCCGCTCCAAATCCGTGCCGCTCGTAAACTTTGTGTAGTCATAGCCGTGGAACATATCGCGGCAGACAGCGAGTTTTTCGTGAAATTTGGGGTAGGCAACCTTGGCAATGTCGGTATCCCCGTAGTTTTTCTTGTCGCGGACGGTGTAGTCGTTCATGGCTTGCTTGAGTGCTGCGGCAATGCCAACGTAATCCACAACCAAGCCGCCTTCTTTATCCCGCCATACCCGATTGACACGGGCGATAGCCTGCATGAGATTATGCCCGCTCATGGGCTTGTAGATATACATGGTGGCCATGGACGGCACATCAAAGCCCGTCAGCCACATATCTACCACGATGGCTATTTTAAGAGGGCTGTCATTGTCCTTGAATATTTTTGCCAGCTCGTCCCGATGGTGTTTGTTGCCTATATACTTTCGCCATTCCTCCGGGTCTTTGTTGCTCTCGGTCATCACCACGGCAACTTTTTCTGTCCAGTTTGGGCGAAGTTCCAAAATGCGATGGTAAATCTTCATGGCAATGGCGCGTGAATAAGCTACAATCATAGCTTTGCCCGTCAGAAGGTCGGCACGGTAATTTTCGTAGTGGTCAAGAATATCGGCTACCAGGGAGTTTATGGTCTTGTCATTACCAAGCACGGCCTCCATCTGCCCCAATTCCTTCTTGCTTTTTTCGATGGTTGCCGGGTCGGCGTTTTGCGCCATAATGTCGTACTCGTCATCAATGAGTTTCAGCGTAGCCTCGTCCAATTTCAGCTTGATGACTCGGCTTTCGTAATACACGGGGCGTGTTGCTCCGTCCTCCACGGCTTGGGTCATATCGTAGATGTCGATATATTCGCCGAAAACCTCACGGGTGCTTCTGTCCTTGGCGGAGATAGGGGTTCCCGTAAAGCCGATATAGGTTGCGTTGGGGAGGCTGTTCCGAATAATGCGCGCCGTACCTACCACACGCTTGGCAATTTCCTCGCCGGCTTCATTTCGGGTCATTTTGATTTTTTCGGTCAGCCCATATTGCCCACGATGCGCCTCATCTGCCATAACCACGATGTTTCGACGCTCGGATAGTGGTTCGTCCGATTCCTCGAATTTCTGCATGGTGGTGAAGATGATACCGTTGGCTTTCCGTCCGGCGAGCAAGTTTTTGAGATTTTCCCGGCTCTCGGCATGGATTGGCTCTTGACGCAGAAATGCCTTGCATTTGGCAAATTGCCCGTAAAGCTGGTCATCAAGGTCGTTTCTGTCCGTCAACACCACGATGGTGGGGCTGTTCAGAGCAGATTGGAGCAAATGGGCATAAAACACCATTGAGAGAGATTTGCCGCTCCCTTGGGTATGCCAGAACACGCCGCCCTTGCCGTCCGTTTCCGTGGCGTTCGCCGTGGATGCCACTGCCTTGCGAACAGCGAAATACTGATGATACCCGGCGAGGATTTTGTACTGCGCCAAGCCCTCGTTGGAAAAGCAGATAAAATTCTTGAGTATGTCCAAGAGCCGCTCACGCTCAAAAATACCCTCAAAGAAAGTATCGAATTGGGCATACTGGGTATTCTCGTAGCTGCCGTCTTTCGTTTTCCACTCCATGAAGCGATCTTCGCCGGAGGTGATTGTCCCTGCCTTGGAAGTCATCATGTCGCTCATCACGCAAATGGCGTTATAGATGAACATGGAGGGGATTTCCTGCATATAGTTTCGAAGTTGCAGATATGCTTCGCTGGCATCCGTTTCCTCGCGGGAGGGAGATTTGAGTTCGATAATGACGATGGGGAGACCGTTCAGAAACAGAATCACATCGGGGCGTTTTTGGCTGTTCTCCGCGAAAGTCCATTGATTGGCGGCAATAAAAGAATTGTTATCGAGATTGTCATAATCCACGAGATACAAGAGAGCAGAGCGTTCTTCTCCCCGAACGGTATAACGCACGGGGACACCGTTTTGCAGATAGTCCATGAAAATTTCGTTGCGCCGGACGAGTTCGCCATTTTCAAAGTTGCGGAGCTTGAAAAGGCCATCGGCGATTGCCTCCTCCGGCAAATCGGGATTGAGCCGTCGGATTTGTGTTTCCAACACGTCATCGTATAGCGGACTTTTTAGGTCGCGCTCCACATCCGGAGCATATACGATTTCGTACCCCATGCCGCCAAATAGCTCCATGACGGACTTTTCATAATCTGCTTCGGTATAGAACGAGGGCATGATGCATCCTCCTCTTAGATACGGACGGCATTTCCTTGGTAAGTATTCTTCTTCACAAATTCATCGATGTCCTGTTTGATTTCATCGGTGGTCATCGCATCAAAATATGCTCGTTGCCATTCGGTATAGTCAAAATTATTGCGGATAATTTCGGCTACAAACATCTCTGCCTTGAGAATTCCCAAGTTTTCTCTTAGGCAGTCCATTCCTTCTTTCATTATATTTTGATTCGCCATCATTTTTACCGTCCCTCCAATCTCAATAAGAATTCAATCGGCGAAAAAAGCTCAAGCTGTGGGCTACGATACTTTAGAAGACGCTTGTCGGTTGAGATAAAGCAGTCGCATTGTGCGTAAATGGCAGATGCAACATGACAAGCATCTTTGAATTTTACACCTGTCTGCATAATTCCCTCTGCCATTTCCTCGATTATTGGTCTGCGGTCATCTCCCACATGAATGGTAGCATACCGTTTGATATAATCTTCTATGTTTTCGCGACGAATGTCATTCGGGATTTTACTGCACTCATAATACAACATATAGGAGGACACCAACTCAATGCTATGCGACTTTGCCAGTTCCTGTATGTGCAATTTGCATTGAGCTTCCAGCCTGACCGTAAGTTGCAGAGTGTTGTCATAGGGGCGATTATAGCAACAGGTATCGAGGTATATTCGCAAGATGTGAGCCTCCTTTCTGATTATACAAAAAGATAATTAAGGCGTTTGCTTAGAAGCTTTTATTGAGCTCATTGTTGAGAATAATCTGCATCCCATTTCTGTATGTGAATAAAATCTCCCATCTCCACCATGTAACATTTCCGTCCCTTGCACTAATAATCCATATCCAACCAGTCTGTTAAGATAAAAATACAAGGTATCGTTGTATTGCGGAACTAACTTTATTATATCATACATTCTAAGTTTTACCTTTTGTGAAATATCCATTCCATATTCTAATGCGATATTTACGTCAGGATTGTCTTTAGTATCAAATGTTGGAGCTTTTGTGTATATCTCCCTTAAAATAATTGCTTCATTTTCGCTTAACTCCGCCATTATGTTTATTAGATCTTCGCAATCGTATGTGACTTGTTTAGTGATTGCACCACACAGAATGTCCAATATGCGTTCTACTTTAGCATCATGACTACAGCGAAGGGATTTGAGTACAGCGTGTGTAACTAATTGAACTTGTTTCTTATTGTTTTCATCAAGTTTTTCATCCATTTCTCGATTGACCCAACCCATGATGAAATTGCACAAATTTTTCTTCTCAATTTTACCAACGATACTGGTATATATAGTGTTTATGTAGGGGCCTATTATAGGAGCTGATGGTGAAAGTAATTTGAATAGCTTCCCCACTTTTTTGTCAAATTTAAGTACAAAGTTTTCAGCTTCGCTAATTTCGATAATTTTATTTATGGAAGAAAAATCCTCATTACATGATTTGTCCATCATAAAGTCTACTCCTTAAATCAGCCAACGATAAACATTAGTTCTAATAATCATATACTTATCTTGGATGTCAATTGGTGGACACAAAATCAATTTTCTTGTCAATTCATCTTTATCTAAAACTTGTCCCTCACGTGCACCAGGCTTAATTAACGAAAGGAAATATTCAGAGCAAAGACGCATATATACTTCAAGAAACTCAGGATTTAGTTGTTGTTCATTGATATGATACACATGATAGGCTGGGCTAACAGAACCGATATCATCAAGCATGACTCCAAAATTAAGGATTTCCCTACTCATGCCAAAAACTATGTCACCTTTTCGTATCAGCTTGTTTTTAGAACTGTTACTCGTAAGACTTTTATTAAACTTCGTAGCCCTTGGGAATATCCCTAAATTAGTTGTTGAATATTCGGGTATATTTTTTCTATCGCCAACTTTTTCAGTGCTTGGTGTCAGCAATTCCCCAAAGGGGGTTACATTCCATGAGGCAGGAATATCCCCATATTCTGTCACCTTAAAATCGCCACCGCTATTTTTATATGGTTCACCAGACTCATTGTAAAAATTGAAATCTACAAACCAATATTTGAATAATTTATCTGCAACCTCCTCAACTTTATGCTTCAAGCATTCAAGATTAACTTTCATTGATTCAGTATCATGGAACAGCTTGTGAGCATCATCAGCAGACATTCTTCCTACAAGAGATATAACATCATCAAAATTTACGACTCTTGACTTTTGGGCAAACTCTTGTAGCGATACACATTTTCTTATGTTAGTAACATATTTTCCTATTTCTTTTACATCTTCTTCGTGTTCGTCTTCATATTCTCCAATCTCATCTGTAAACAAACCGCCAGAAACATACTTGGATGGAGAGAGATTGTATTTTTTTTCATGTATTTCCAACAACGATGCAACTTTGAAAAATCCTGATTCTTCATCAAGTTTTTCTCCATTTTGGAATTTATGTATAATATCTGATACTAATAATATTTCCTCATCACTCAATTCCCTTATGGTTCTATTTACCATATGCCCTAATGAACGAGCATCGATGAATAGCGTGTCTGAACCTTTCTTTCCCTTGTTTATGAACCAAATAGAAACTTTTATTTTCGTAGCGTAAAAAAGGTGGGCTGGTAATGCTACAATCGCTTCCACCAAATTATCGTCTACTATTTTTTTCCGAATTTCAAATTCCTCACCATTGCTGATAGATAGAGCTGTATTGGCAAGTACCACTCCAATTTTTCCGTTGGGCGCAAGATGGTGAATCATGTGCTGAATCCATGCATAGTTGGCATTTCCCGCCGGAGGAATGCCGTATTTCCAACGTTTGTCATCTTTTAGCTTGTCCTGTCCCCAGTTGGAGAGGTTGAAGGGAGGATTTGCCATGATGAAGTCGGATTTCAATGTGGGATGAATGTCATTGAAAAAAGTATCGGCCTGATATTCGCCAAGGTCGGCATCGATGCCGCGAATTGCAAGGTTCATTTTTGCCATTTTCCAAGTGTCCGCATTGGATTCCTGTCCATAGACGGATATTGTCCCCCGCCGCCCGCTGTGTGCCTGTATAAATTTTGCGCTCTGCACGAACATCCCGCCGGAGCCGCAACAGGGGTCATATACTCGGCAATTTGAGAAGGGGCGCAGAACAGCTACGATGGTTTTTACGATACTGGCAGGTGTGTAGAACTCGCCGCCCTTTACGCCCTCGTAGGCGGCAAACTGCGCGATGCAGTATTCGTAGGTTCTGCCGAGAAGGTCTTTGTTTTCCTCTGTGTCGCTCATGTCCATGTTGGTGAAGAGATCCACCACATCACCCAACACCCGCTTGTCGAGGTCGGGATTGGCATAGTTTTTGGGGAGAACATTCTTGAGTTTCTTGTTGTCTGCCTCTATCGCCCGCATGGCATCATCAATCACCGTACCAATCTCCGGCGTGTGCGCTGCCGAGGAGATGGTCTGCCACCGTGCTTTTTCCGGCACGAAGAAAATGTTGTCCTCCTCGTAGGCATCAGGGTCATCCTCGAAGCCATCCCCCTCTGACACCAATTCGTTGTAGCGTTTCTCAAAAGCACTCCCAATGTAACGGAGGAAAATCAGCCCCACGATGACTTTCCGGTAGTCGGCGGCAGGGATATGCCCCCAAAGGACACATGCCGCATCCCATATCTGTTTCTCGAAGCCAATGTTGGCACTACTTGTAGCCATCTTTTTCATCCCCCAAAATCTGCCGCACGATTTTCATGCCGTCCTCCCGCGCCAATGTACCGTAGGAGAACCGTGTATTCTCCGTGACCTCACGCCCAAACCAAGCCGGAGGCTCAAAGGAAACGGCATCCTCAACATTTTCGAATTCGACCTCGACATAAGAAAATCCTGCTAGGTGTCCGCCGTGGATGTGAATTTCTGCTGTCTGTCCGCCAGCCAACGGTAGCCGGTAGCGGCACTTCTCTATCATGCGCGTACCGGGGATGAGACGCTCGGCGAGACTGTCAAACTCCTGCCGTGAGATTTCTGACTCCCATTCCTCCCGTACCAGACCGGCTCCGCGCTTTACCGTCAATGTGAAGCAGTTGTCTCCGACTTGCCGAATGCGTATCTCCGGCAGGAGAGCCACATAACCTTGACGGATGGTGTCGTATTCATTGGGGAGCAACGGGAGTGCGTCCACAAGGAATTGTCGCTCGATTTCCATGCCGTCCTCCATCAGCGGAACACTTGCCTATAGCTCACGAGCTCTACGGAATCCAAGTCATAGCCGCGCAGACGAAGTGCCTCCAGCTTATAATCCACTATCGACTGGGGTAGGCCAAATTCCTTGGCAATCTCCGCTGTCGTCATAAATTCGCCGCAATAGGTCAAATCGTGCTGCATTTCCTCCAGTTCATCCTGCCAATCTTTCATGCGCTTGCGCCAGTCAAAGAGTTTCTGTCGTGCCCAACGGGACTGCGTCGTAAAAATAGTGGAGGACAAAAACTGCTCGTATTCCTGCCGATGCCGTTCGAACGCCGCCAAATAGCGGCGATACTCTCGCAGAGCAGTGTTGTTGTAGCCCAGCATCTCCAGAACTTCATCCGTGGGGAGATTGAAATCGGCGGCCACAACATTCGCCTCGTATTCCTGCCGGGCAATACATTTGTTCTTGAGATTCTGGAATGGGCTGAGTTCTCCGTAGCACAGGCCAAAGGTGTTTAGATAGTCCATATGGCAAGCCACATGGGTCACTTCGTGCATCAGCACGACCATCTTTTTGGCGAAATTCAACCTTCGGTTCAGCCCGATGCAGATAACGCCGGACTTCCTCACCACAAAGGCTATCAGTTTGTTGCTCGTTATGTCATGGATGGACACTCTCAGGAAATCCGCCAGTTCGTAGGGGTCGGATGTCCCGGCTCGCGCCACAAGAGCGTCCATCCGCTCTAAAACATTGGTATCCAATATCAACCACCTGCCTCCATAAACAGAAAATGTGGTCAGCGGTCGCAAAACGTCGCGTCACGCTCCTGCGACGCGCATTAGGCCATCCGTGCCGTCAATCGTAATCATCGACGAGAAATGGATTAACGTCCTCCGGGGACTGACGGTTGCGCTCGGCGATTTCTGCGTCAATCGCATCAATCTCCTTCAGTCGCTCACGGCTTGCGGTTGCTCGCGCCTCCGTGCGATATTTTTTCGGCGTGAACTTTGCCCGCGCCGTCTCCGTGGCGAAGATAAAGAGCTTTTGCATTTCCAATATATAGTCGTCCCGCTCCTTTGTCGTAAGCTCGCCCCCGGCGAACAGCGCCTCGGCTCCTTTTATCATAGCCTCGGCCTGTCTGGCGCAGCGATTGCCGTACATACGGCGAATGCGGTCAACGGCGGCCTCTTTCTGATCGGACTCGTCCGGCTCTTCCACGCCCATAATCTCGCCGACGGTCACGCCAAGTGCATCCGCCATCTTGACGGCTGTATCCGCAAAGGGTATCCGTGAGCCGTTCTCGTAGTTGATGAGCGTACCGGCGGAGATGCCGCACTTTTCTGCCAAGACGGCACGAGTCATGCCGGCATCCCTGCGAAGCCCTAACAGCCTTCGAGCGAAGTCCGCATATGGGGCATCGTCTTTGATTTGCATTGCCATGATTGTCAACCCCTTTGTTTTTCCATGTCCTTGCTCCTCGCACCAATAGCCGCTTATACCACAAATGTTGTTTATATATATGTAAGAAAATTTTTCTCGAAAAGCTGTAACTCCAAGTCCTGCCTGCATTTGTCGGTATAAAACGGCAAAATCAACTTAACGAATGTAAAAAAAGACCTTGACAAATTTAACGAGTGTATATATAATCGGTCGTAGAAAGCAAATGTATGTTTAAATGTATTCTACTATATAGGAAAAGCTGTGTCAAGAGGAAATTCAACATTCGTATGAAAAACGAGGGGAGGATTTGTAGTGATGTATGCAGAGGAGGCCGTATTTTGAACGAATATCCTATTTATGCCGATGATGGCAAGCTGTTCTGCAAATGTCGGTATCAAGACGGAGGCGTCATACTCAGAACCAAGAACAGCGAGATTTTCTTTCACTCTCTGGCCGAGAGGCTCTCCCATCGGCAGGAAATGATGGAAGTCAGGGAGAAGAGCGCGACCCCCTATGGAAAAACGAGACATAAAAACCATTAGGCGGGAGAACACGGGCAGGGGCTTAGGCAACCCTGCGGCATGGCCACAGCTTGCAAACGGAGAACTCCACCGGAGCAAGAAAGCGAATTGCTATCGTATGGATGCCAAGAAATGCATTCATCTGTGCGGGGAGAGCCAAACGGCAAAGCCCCCTAATCATGCCGGGTAGCCGGAGGAAGTCAGGCAACTGCCCAATTTAAGACAACGGAATAATATTTATGGCGCTTACGAGCCCACCGTGCGGGATGGAATCCGTATCGAGGAAAGCCGGAGCAGCCGAAATCATGGTGCATACCAGTTTGCTGGTGTGTGTCCGTGGTTTGGGCTGCTCCGGCTTTTTTGTTGAAGGAGGGAAGTTGGGGAGAAAAAGAGTTTGATGATAAGCCGCTAATGCATATCCGTTAAAAATCAATATCGTGCCTGAGTTGCAATAGGGCAAAGGATATTCACATAAGGCCTGCACTGTTCCCGTATCACGGGGATTGGCAGTCTGATTGGAGTACCCTCGCTTTGTTGCGCTCTTTTTTGGAGTGGCATCGGTGCTTTAGCGCCGCTAATGCCACCCATGTCAAAACGCTCCAAGAGCCAAACCCGCAGGGCGCGGGTGATTGGCAAGCGTTGACGACTGCCCAAGGCCTGCGGACTCCGATACCGCAGGCCTTTTCCGTTGGCGTGTCCTTTGCCTTGTCTCAGGGGAAAGGACACAAAAATGAGACTGAAAATCCGCAAGACCGCTACGAGCAAGAGGGGAACATACCAGTACCGGGACGATAACGGCGCAGTGATTGCTGACATTCGCCCCGACAAGAACAGCCATGTGAATGAGGAACACATCAAGTTGCTCCACCTTCTCGATGATGCAGAAGTCCGCAACAATCTCAAGCACATCCGGACGGCTCCTCCTACGCCGGAAGAAGCCGAACTTGAGATCCATCTGAAATTTTCCCAATCCTCTCGCTGGGTGCTGTCTCTCGACCAGATGGCGGACGAAGACGGCGAGTCATTTAAGGAAAACCGTGCGGTGCTGGAAGAAGCCTATCGAAACGAGGAGGCTCGCCGTCATGACGTTGGCAGGGAATTGCTCTATGAGGCGGTCGCTCTTCTGTCCGCCAAGGAGCAAGAACTCTTCCGGCGGCGCTATACGGAGGATATGACCGAAACCGCCATCGCCAAGGAGAAAGGTGTCAGCGTGGCGGCAATCCATAAGCAGCTGAAGCGCATGGAAGGGAAGCTCAAAGAAATTATTTTCAAGGAAATTTTAGGGCAGGGTTAAAAAACGGATTTTTTCGCGGCCTATAACATGAGGGGGATATTTCGGACATCCCGCGTATCCCCCATCCAAATTTTGAAAGGATGGATTTTATGGCAACAGCACGACCGCTCTATGAGCTTGCCGCCGGGTTCAATGCCATCTTCGACCTCGTCTTGGACGACACTATGGACTTGGAACTTCTGGAAGAGGGGCTTCAGTCCATCGAGTGCGAGGTTGAGGAGAAATGCGCCAACGGCATCGCGCTCATCAAGTCGCTGGAACATTACGCCGCAGCCTACAAGCAGGAGAAGCAACGCTTCGAGAAACAGCAGGCCGTCTTGGAGAACCGCATCAAGCGCATAAAGGAATGGTATCGGCAGAACCTCGATGCGATGGGGAAATCCAAAGTTCCCACCAAGTACGGAGTGATGAGCGTCCAAAACAACGGCGGCAAGGCTCCCCTCAAGATTGACGATGCAAGCCGCATCCCGGATGCCTATCTCACCACCGTGCCGGAACATAAGGAAGTCAACAATGAGGCTCTCTACGAGGCGCTTAAAGACGGCGCGACTATTCCAGGCGCACATTTGGAGCCGAGGGGACGGAGCCTTCGGATTCGGTAGTAATAGGGAGGAGGAAGAAATTCATGCTTAACATTTCTAAGGGCAAAATTGCCCGACCGCAAAAAGTGGTCATCTACGGCGCAGAGGGTATCGGCAAGTCCAGCCTTGCCGCTCAATTCCCCGAACCGCTCTTCATCGACACCGAGGGTGGCACGGCACACATGGACGTGCGCCGCATTGATAAGCCCCAGTCCTGGGAGGAACTTCTCGCCATCGTGAAGGAAGTGGCGGCCACCAAGGATGTCTGCAAGACCCTCGTCCTTGACACGGCGGATTGGGCGGAGCAGTTGGTCACTACCTACCTCTGCACCAAGTACAAGCAGAACAGTATCGAGTCCTTCGGCTACGGCAAGGGCTATACCTACTTGGGAGAGGAATTTGCCCGCCTCCTCGGTGCATTCGATACGGTGCTGGCAAGCGGAATCCATGTGGTAGTCACGGCTCACGCCAAGATGCGAAAATTCGAGCAGCCGGATGAGATGGGAGCCTACGACCGCTGGGAGATGAAGCTCTCCAAGCAAGTGGCACCGCTCCTCAAGGAATGGTGCGACCTCCTGCTCTTCTGCAACTATCAGACCTACATCGTCACCTCGGAGAGCAACGCCAAGAAAGCCCAAGGCGGCAAGCGGGTCATGTACACCAGTCATCATCCGGCATGGGATGCCAAGAACCGTGTGCAGCTCCCGGAAGTGCTGGAACTGGACTACAAGCACATCGCCCATCTCTTTTCGCCGGAGCAGTCCGCAACGAAACAGGATGCACAGCATACGGATGCTCCCGCTCCGCAGACGCAGCCAACGACTCAGCCGACTCTTTCGCAGGAAGTTGCGCCGGAGGATGAATCTGCTGCGGATATCCTTCGCGGCGTGCTTACGGAAAAGGGCGTGACGGAAGCAGAACTCCGGCAAGTCCTGAAATCCCGCAGCAGGGAAGAGGCAAATGTTCCCTTGGATGACTTCACTCCAGAATTTGTATTCGGATATGTCATCCGCTATTGGGAGCAGATTACGGCAATCATCGAGCAGAACCGCGACGCAAAGCTAGTCCACGGAGTGGGCAATGCGAAAGGATAAAGGAGGACGCGCATCATGGCTGACAATATGGCAAACAATGTGGGGATGGACTGGAATGACACCATCGAGAACGACGGGCAGGAGTTCATCATCCTGCCGGAAGGGGACTACAACTTCGTGGTTTCCGCTTTCGAACGGGGACGCTTTCCGGGGAGCGCAAAAATGCAGGCGTGCAACAAGGCATCGCTGACTCTCCAAGTGGAGACGGAGGACGGTGTCGCAAGCTGCCGCACCGATCTCATCCTGAACCGTATGCTGGAGTGGAAAATCTCGGCTTTCTTCCGCTGCATTGGCAGGAAGAAGCACGGAGAGCGTCTGGTCATGGACTGGACGAATCTTATCGGAGCCAAGGGACGCGCCCACTTCAAGCCGCGCCCCTATCAGGACAAGGATGGCAACGAGAAACAGGCCAATGATGTGGATCGCTTCTACGACTATGACGAGAAGTTCTTCACGGCGACAGATTCGACAGGCTTTGGTGGAATCCCTGTATCGAGTGCAGATATCCCGTTCTGAGGAGGATGCAAAGTGGAGCTTAGACCGTATCAGGCCGAGGCGAAGCAAGCAATCCTCTCCGAGTGGCATGAGGGGCATCGCAAGACGCTCCTCGTGCTTCCAACGGGATGTCATGCCAAGGGAGAGAAACTTCTCCTCGCCAATGGCCAAATCAAGAAGGTGGAGGATATCACCACCGAGGACAGACTTCTCGGCAGTGATGGAAGAGCGAGGAACATCCTCTTTCTCCATCGCGGAGAAGCCGACCTTTATAAAGTCATTCCCATCAAAGGAGAGCCGTTTATCGTTACCAAAGACCATATGCTGACGCTCGTCCGTACAAGGGAATACACCAAGCCGATGTATCCCAGCCAGCGGCGTGCCGGGGAGATTGTGGACGTGTCGGTAGCCGATTGGTTGCGATGGTCAGCAAGCAAGAAACATCTGCATAAACTGATTCGCTCCGATGCTATCAAATCCTTCCCGGATTATCGCAACACACAACAAAAAATTGACCCATATTTCCTCGGTGTGGTGATTGGTGATGGCGGTATCACTCGTGGCGTAAGCGTTACAACGCCGGATATGGAAATCAAGAAGGTGATTCGCCAGCAAGCCGATTTCTGGGATTTGCATATTCGGACGGAGCCGGCGGGAAAAGCAACCACATATTTTCTCATATCCGAGCGTGGTCGTAGGAGCAATCGGCTGGTCAAGGAGTTGCAGCATCTCCGTTTGTATGGAGGCCGTGCCGGAGATAAGTTCGTGCCGGATATCTATAAATATGCTGATTTACATAGACGCATGGAGATATTGGCGGGACTCCTTGATACAGACGGTTACTACACCAGCAAGGGGTACGATTTCATCTCCAAGTCAAAACGGCTGGCAGATGATGTGGCATTTCTCAGCCAATCGGCAGGATTGCGGGCGTATGTCAAGCCCTGCGTCAAAGGGTATGGAGATTTCAAAGGAGTGTACTACCGGGTTTCCATCAGCGGCGATTGCACCATCATTCCCTGTCGGGTAAAAAGAAAGATTGCCGACAGTCGCAAGCAGAAAAAATCCGTCCTGCGGACGGGATTCCGCATCGAGCCAGCAGGACATGGCAAATACTATGGTTTCACCGTAGACGGAGACAACCGCTACCTGCTGTCAGACTTCACCATCACTCACAACTGTGGCAAGACCATCGTTTTTGCATCGGTCACGGCACACCAAGTGGAACTCGGTCATCGAGTCCTCATCATAGCCCACAGAGGGGAACTTCTGACGCAGGCGGCAGATAAGCTCAAAGCGGCATCCAATCTTGATGCGGCATTCGAGCAGGGCGACAGCCACAGCCTCGGCAGTTTTCTCCCCGTGACGGTAGGCTCGGTGCAGTCCCTGTGCCAAGAGAAACGGCTGGCGGCTTTCCCGGAGGATTATTTTCAGGACATCATCGTGGACGAGGCGCATCATTGCCTCTCGGACAGCTACCAGCGGGTATTGGAGCATTTCCCGGAAGCAAACATCCTCGGCGTGACCGCAACCCCGGACAGAGGGGACAAGCAGACCCTTGGTACGTTTTTCGACTCCCAAGCCTACGAGTATTCCATGAGCAGAGCCATCCGGGAAGGGTATCTCTCCCCGGTGAAGGCTCGGATGATACCGCTCAAATTGGACATCAGCCAAGCGGGTATTTCCGGCGGGGATTACAGCGCAACGGACATCGGCTATGCCTTGGATCCGTACCTCGCACAGATTGCCAAGGTCATGGCGGAGCATTGCCAGGGCAGGAAGACCGTGGTGTTCCTGCCGCTTATCGCCACATCACAGAAATTCTGCCAAATGCTCAACGATGTGGGACTCATAGCCGCCGAAGTCAACGGGGAGAGCCAGGACAGAGCCGAAATCCTCATGGACTTCGAGAACGGCAAATACGATGTGCTGTGCAATTCCATGCTCCTGACGGAAGGCTGGGACTGTCCCGCCGTGGACTGTATCGTAGTCCTCCGTCCCACCAAGGTGCGAAGTTTGTATCAGCAGATGGTAGGGCGCGGGATGCGGCTCTTTCCCGGCAAGGAGAATCTGCTCCTTTTGGATTTCCTCTGGCTCACGGAGCGGCACGACCTGTGCAAGCCGTCCTCACTAATTGCCAAGGATGCCCAGATTGCCGATGCCATCGATGAGAAAGTCCAGAACGATGAGGAAGTGGACATCCTGGAAGCCGAGGAAGAAGCGGAGCGGGATGTGCTGAAGGAACGGGAAGAGGCACTTGCGAGGGAACTTGCCGAGATGCGGAGCCGTGCCAAAAAGCTGGTAGACCCCATCCAGTATGCGCTCTCTATTGCTGCAGAAGACCTCGCAAGCTATACGCCAACCTTCCCATGGGAGATGGGGCCGCCCTCGGAGAAACAGCTTTCCTTCCTGGAAAAACGTGGCATCCTGCCGGACACCGTGGAAAACGCCGGACTTGCCTCCCTCCTCATCGACCGTCTGAAACGGCGGCAGGAGGAAGGACTGGCCACTCCCAAGCAGATCCGCTGCCTGGAGCGGTACGGCTTTCGGCGAGTGGGGACATGGCAGTTTGAGGCCGCCAGCAATCTCATCTCCCGTTTGGCAATGAACCATTGGCGGGTGCCGCAAGGCATTACTCCCGCAATATATACACCGATGCTTGGAGGAATGTGACATGGACAGAAATATTTTATCGGCATTGAAATCACTGGATGTGTCCACTTTGGACAGAGCCTCTTGGTTGGCGGTAGGCATGGCTCTCAAGGAGGAAGGCTATCCCTGCTCCATCTGGGACGATTGGAGCCGTAATGACAGCCGCTACCATCCTGGCGAGTGCGAAAAAAAGTGGGCAGGCTTCAACGGCACGGGAAAGCCCGTGAAGGGCGGCACCATCGTCCAGATGGCGAAAGACCGTGGCTGGATGCCCAGCACCGATGGCGCGATGGCATGGGACGATACCATCGAATACGACGGCAACGACGGATTCAACGGATTCGCCCCTCCCGATGCCTGGAATCCCACACAGGATTTGATTGATTATCTCTCCCTGCTGTTTGATTCGGATGACCGTGTGGGCTACGTCACCGGGGACGTGTGGCAGGACAGCGAGGGCAAGTGGGTGCCGAGCAAGGGCGTGTATGACCGCACGGCGGGAGAGCTTATCTCTTCCCTCAAGAAACATTCCGATGACATCGGAGCCACCGTGGGTGACTGGAAGCCCGAAGTGGGCGGCTGGATTCGGTTCAACCCCTTGGACGGCGAGGGCGTGAAGAACGAGAACGTCACCAAGTTCAAGTATGCCTTGGTGGAATCCGATACTCTCCCTATCGCCGAGCAGGACATCCTGTTCCGCAAGCTGGAACTGCCCATCGCAGCCTTGGTGCATAGCGGCGGCAAGAGCCTTCACGCCATCGTCCGTGTAGATGCCGAGAACTACGAGGAATACCGCAAGCGGGTGGAATTCCTCTACGACTTCATGGAAAAGCAGGGCGTCCCCATCGACAAGCAGAACCGCAATCCTTCCAGGCTCTCCCGTATGCCGGGGCTTACCCGGAACGGCAACCGCCAGTATCTTGCGGCAACCAACATCGGCAGGAAGTCATGGACGGAGTGGATGGACTATGTGGAGGGTGTGACGGACGAACTGCCGCCGATGGTGTCCCTCGCCGAGTACAAGGAAAATCCTCCGCTTTTGCCGGAGGAACTGATTCAGGGAATCCTTCGCCGTGGGCACAAGATGATTATCTCCGGCTCCTCCAAAGCCGGGAAGTCCTTCCTGCTCATGGAACTTTGCGTGGCTATCGCCGAAGGAACGAAATGGCTGGGCTTTTCCTGCCGCAAGGGACGGGTGCTGTATGTCAATCTCGAAATCGATCCGGCAAGCTGCATCAACCGCTTTCTCAAAATCTATGAGGCTTTGGGACTTTCCATGCAGAATGCGGACAGTATTGCCATTTGGAACTTGCGCGGACACGCAGTTCCCCTTGACCAGCTTGTGCCGAAGCTGGTGCGCCGGGTGCGCGACCAGCACTTCGACGCCATCGTCATCGACCCAATCTACAAGGTCATCACCGGGGACGAGAACAACGCATCGGATATGGGAAGGTTCTGTAACCAGTTCGACAAGATTTGCACGGAAACGGGCTGCTCGACCATTTACTGCCACCATCACTCGAAGGGTGCGCAGGGAGCCAAGAAAGCCATCGACCGTGCATCAGGTTCCGGCGTTTTCGCCCGCGACCCCGATGCCCAGCTTGACATGATCCAGTTGGAACTTTCCGATGACATCAAGAACAATGTGCGCGACGGCCATGCTACGGCGTGGCGGTTGGAATCCAGTCTCCGGGAATTTCCCAATATCGAGCCGTTGAACTTCTGGTTCGAGTATCCCGTGCATCGGATGGATGCAGAGGGTGCGCTCGGCGAAATGCCGGCGCAGGGAAGTTTCGCGGCGGGACGCATGAAGAACAGCCATTCCAAGACCGCCGAGGTCTGTGCCGAGGAGTTCAGGAGCGCATATCAGGCGCTCAATATGGACGGTAGCGTGACCGTGCAGGACATGATGGAGTACCTCAACATCACCGACAAAACGGTGTACGCAAGGCTCAAAAAGCTGGGCGGCGAGTTCATCCTCAAAAAAGGCCGCATCCTCAAGAACGACGGGGCTTCCAAGGCTTCCGAGTAAATTATTCTTCTACACTGTTTATATATAAATATATAAAGAAGAATGGTCGTTACACTCCCGAAGTGGGAAGGGCTAAAAAGCCTGCCCTTCCCCTTCGAGGAGCGCAACGTAACGGCAACAGCTGAGAAAACAAAAGAGAGAGGAAGGTTTAGAATGAGATTGTTTCTCAATATAAATCCGCCGACCGCTACGGCTCAAGAGAAAGCTGTGCGTATCGTTGGCGGCAGACCCATATTTTACGACCCAGCACCATTGAAGAAAGCCAAGGCGATGCTGATGGCGCATTTGGATAAATATCGTCCGGCAGAACCCATGATGGGAGCCTTGGAACTTCGCACCATTTGGCTCTTCCCCGTGGGAAAGTCCCACAAGTGCGGCGAATGGCGGGTAACTCGCCCGGACACTGACAACCTTCAGAAAATGCTCAAGGACTGCATGACCAAATGCGGCTATTGGAAGGATGATGCCCAAGTGGTCAGGGAGATTGTGGAAAAGCAATGGGCGGAGGAGCCGGGGATTCACATCGAAGTCAAGAGGCTGGGCAAGCAGCGGACATCGAGCCATAACAGCGAGGGCTACCGTGACCCCACGGCTGCTGCGGCTCTCAGGAATTGTATGTGAGCGGAAGGAGCAAACGAACATGGACATGATTTATATTTCCCATCCCTACACTGGGAACGAAAAGGAAAACCGCAAGACCGCTGCCCAAATCACGAAGAGGCTGGGCAAGAAGTACCCGTATATCACATTCGTCAATCCCATGAGCGTATTGCTCCATCTGAAGGATGCCAATCTTCCCTATGATACGGTGCTGGCGCAATGCAAAGCTGTCCTCGCTAAATGCGATGGCATCATCATGGCGGGAGAATGGGCGAACAGCAGAGGATGCATGGAAGAGCGCAATCTTGCCGTGGAACATCGGATGGTGATCTGGGAGAGCGTGGAGGATTTCTGCGCCGACCATGATATGCCCAACGACTGCTACGGAAAATACAGCTACTGCAAGAAATGCCTGTGCCGGGATTGCGTGGAGCGGTTGGCCTGTTGGAACTGCAATGACTGCGAAAAAGCCCTCGGACAGAAGTTGCCCATCGGCTTTACGGGAGAAGATGCCTGGGAATGCACACGTTATCGGAAACGCCCGGAATAGGAGGGATGCCTATGAATCCGTATGAGGCTCTGGCCAACGCTATCATTCAGCAGGCGGCGAATGACCATCGGCGGGCAACAAAGTTTCTCAAAGCCAATCCCAAAACCGATGGACTGGTGGCAACGGTCGCCAAACAAATCAGGGAGCGGAAAGCCAGAATCAAGGCACGTAAGGAGAACAGCGAACCTGCCGTAGCGGAGGAAAAAACTGCCGAAGAGAAAATGCTTGCCCGGATTATGGTCTGCGAGGCGTTAGTGAAGGACACCGAGTCATTCTTCCGTTCCGACTGGTTCAGCGATTTGACGGACTTGGACGGAGTGTGGCTCTT
The DNA here is from genome assembly GCA_017476005.1 of Selenomonadaceae bacterium. Lineage (GTDB taxonomy): Bacteria > Bacillota > Negativicutes > Selenomonadales > Selenomonadaceae > RGIG5097. The sequence goes on from JAFVEM010000028.1 coordinate 93,952, forward strand.
GGAAAAACTCAAGAAGATGGAGGATGAACAGTATGGACGTTAAGAATTTTTTGGAACGGGCTATGCACTTGGATGTGCTGATTAATTCCCACGTGGAAGAGCTTGACAACTATCGCAAACTGTCCATGAAAATCAGCAGTAGCCGCTTGGAGGAACACGTCAGCCACAGCGCACCGACCGAGGCTCCTTATGTCAAATGGGTGGAGCGCATCGTGGATAAGGAACGGGAAATCAACGAAGAGATCGACCGCTTGGTGGACATCAAGATGGAAACCAGCAAGTTCATCGACAAAGTGGACAATCCGGAGTGGCAGTACATTCTCCGCAGCCGTTACATTATGGGCTGCACGTGGGAGCAAATTGCCAAGGGAATCGACTGCAGCGTCAGCACCGTCAAGCGCTCCCATCAAAAAGCTCTCGAAAAACTGGAAAAAATCGAGATTTGACCCGTTTTGAACCGATGTGAGCCGTTTTGAACTTTTCACAGCTATTGCACTCTTGCGGAGAGCCTGTTAGGATATACCATGTAAGAGTGTAAAGCACGACCTCCAAGGGGAGTAATCCCGGCGGAGGTTTTTTCATGCCCAAAATCGAGGTGAGCAGATTGCCAACGAAACCAAAACGCCCCTGCCGCTACGGTGGCTGTCCGAATTTGACCGACAGCAAAAGCGGCTACTGCGAAGAACACCGTGGCCTTATGCAAGGGCACTACGAGCATTTTGCCCGTGGCTACAATCAGCACGAGCGGTACGGAAGTTCGTGGAAGAAAATCCGTGACAGGTATATCACGGCTCACCCACTTTGCGAGGTTTGCCTTGGACTGGACAAAGCAACGATGGCAACACTTGTCCATCATGTGAAACCCATCGCCGATGGCGGCACGAATGACGAGAGCAATCTGCGGAGCCTGTGTGCCAGTTGCCATGAGAAAATCCATCGGCGAAGGACATCCGACCGCTGACCGGGCAGGGGCGGGCGAAATCTCTACAACCCTGCCGTACCATGACCGGCACGGGGGCTCGCGCACAAAAAAGACGGTTCAAACGGGGTATTAACCCAAGGGAGGTGAAATGATGGCGAAAGACGGAACGAATCGAGGCGGGCGGCGTGTTCGTGCCGGGGATAAGCCGGACGCATTGGCGGATAAGATTGCCAACGGACGCGAGGCTACCGTGATGGAGCTTCCCATGACGGAACTAAACGGAGCGGAACTCACCAATGCCGCAGACCTCTACGGCGAGGAAATGCCTCAGCCCAGCGAATACCTGTCGGCAAAGCAACGGGACGGCAGACCTTTGGGAGCGGATGAGATTTTCCGTGAGACTTGGATTTGGCTCAAGGAGCGCGGCTGTGAAAAGCTGGTGAATCCTCGGCTCATCGAAAGCTACGCACAGTCTTTCGCCCGCTTCATCCAATGCGACGAGGCTGTCAGTTCCTACGGCCTGCTCGGCAAACACCCCACCACGGGAGGAGCGATTTCTTCTCCCTTCGTCCAGATGGCAAATGCCTATCAAAAGCAAGCCAATCTCCTGTGGTACGAGATTTTTGAAATCGTGAAGCAGAACTGCACCACCACATTTGAGGGACTGCCCCAAGTGGACAAAATGGAGCAACTGCTCCGCTCCCGTAAGGGGGTGACATGATGCTCACGCGAAACCGCATATACAACATGGACTGCGTGGCTGGCATGAAGCTCCTCGATAGCGGCTCCGTTGATTTGACGGTGACTTCTCCTCCCTACGACAATCTGCGAATGTACAAGGGCTACAGCTTCGACTTCGATGCCGTTGCCGCAGAACTCTACCGAGTGACCAAGGACAGCGGCGTGGTGGTCTGGGTAGTCAATGACGCTACCGTCAAGGGGAGCGAAACCGGGACTTCCTTCCGGCAGGCTCTCCGCTTCAAGGAGATAGGATTCCTCCTGCATGACACGATGGTATACCTGAAAGACTCCTGCCCGTACCCGGAAACCACTCGCTACTATCCGTCCTTCGAGTATATGTTCGTCTTGGTGAAAGGTAAGCGCATCGGAACTGTGCATCTCATTGCCGATAAGCCCAACAAGACCAGTGGTGACAAGATTACCGGGACGGAACGAAAAGCCGATGGGACTGTGAAATATATGTCGGCGGGGGAAAAACACACAGACCGCAAGGTCAAGCCCTGCGG
>JAFVEM010000029.1 GCA_017476005.1 Selenomonadaceae bacterium
AAGTCCGGAATCCGCCCGGTAGTGGGAAGGATATAGCCAATAGCAAGGGTGTCCATCGCGAGGTGGAATCTGAAGGAAGCTGGCGGCAAACCTCTGGCCTGACGAACAGAAACCGTATATTAGGCTATCGCTTGGGATAAGGCCGCAATACAGGTTGAAGTCCAATAGCTACACGGAACAGGCGATGGTAGATGCGGCAGGTAGATGGAGGGAAAGAAATGTTTGGTACCCGGGGAGGTCTGCACAAGACGCTCCGAAAGGGGCAACCGTGACCGCAAGGCCACGCTGAATGTGCAGAAGTCAGCAGAGGCCATAGTAGCCGAGAGGTGAAGGGCCGAATCAGTAGGAGTTCCAAGTACAACCGGGAAAGGAGGAACGACTGAAATGGCAGAAAACCTAGGAAGACAGGGCTGTCCGCAAAAGGATAGTGCGGAACATGAAAGATATGCGGAAGCGTCAAGGTCGTTCATGCTGATATGGAAGGAACGGAACAGTGTACAGCCGGAACTCTTGGAGAAGATACTGAACAGGGACAACCTAAACAGAGCTTTCAAGAGGGTAAAGGCAAACAAGGGAGCGGCGGGAGTCGATGGTATGACCGTCGAGGATATGCTAGCTTACTTGAAAGAGGATAACCACGCCAAAGAGTTGGTGGCAAAAATCAAGCGAGGAAAATACACCCCGACACCGGTTCGACGAGTGGAAATCCCCAAGCCGGACGGAGGGCGGAGGAAACTCGGTATTCCCACCGTCATAGACCGCACCATACAACAAGCCATGACGCAGCAACTCGTACCAATTTACGAGCCATTGTTTGCCGAAGGAAGTTATGGGTATCGACCGGGAAGAAGTGCTAAAGACGCTGTCATAAAGGTGAAGGAATATGCGGAGCAGGGCTATACCTATGCGGTAGTCTTGGACTTATCCAAGTATTTCGACACGTTGAACCATGAGATTCTGCTGAACATATTGAGGAGAAATATCAAAGACGAGCGAGTTATCCAGCTTATCAAGAGATACCTCAAAAGTGGGGTTATGGAAAACGGCGTAATCAAGGAGACGGAGGAAGGCTCACCGCAGGGAGGCAACCTGTCCCCCTTGCTAGCCAACGTCTATCTCAATGAATTTGACCAAGAGTTTGTCAAAAGGGGAGTACCTTGCATAAGGTATGCAGATGACATAGTCTTGCTAGCCAAGAGCAAGAGAGCCTCCAAGCGACTACTTGCCACAAGCACAGCTTATCTTGAGGGGAAACTGAAATTAAAGGTAAATCGAGAGAAAAGCAGACCGGTCAGCGTGTTCGCAAGAAAGAATTTCAAATATCTCGGCTTCACGTTGGGGAAGAATGGAAGCGGCATATTCGTCCGCATCCACCCGAAATCGTGGAAGAAGATGAAGGCCAAGCTAAAAGAGCTTGCGTCCCGGAGAATGGTGCAGAAACTGCCGATTTCAATGGACAAGATAAAAGTATATATGAGAGGTTGGCTGAATTATTACGGGATAGCGAGCATGAAAAATCTCATCGACGACCTTAATAAATGGCTTTACCATCGAATAAGGATGTGCATATGGAAGCACTGGAAGAAACCAAGGACGAAAATCCGAAATCTGTGTAAGTTGGGAGTTCCATTTGAAACAGCTTACCAAGCAGGAAACTGTCGGAGAGGTCATTGGTGGACGAGCAACACGGTAGCGGTCAAGATGGCTATGACAAAAGAAAGACTGATACGCTTCGGCTTTTATGATTTAGCCTTGGCGTACCAGTCAGTACACGTCAACTACTGAAACCGCCGTGTACCGAACGGTACGCACGGTGGTGTGAGAGGACGGGGGTTAGTCACCCCCTCCTACTCGATCTGTTTTAAACTAACTTACTCTTCTACCTTAAACATGGTATAGGTCAAGCCGAAAGCCACCGCAAAGCCGATGACATTAACCAAGATGTACTGGGGAAGCTGGCTGATGTAAAGCAAAGTGCCGGGGATAACCGTGATGCCCATACCGGTACCCGCAAGACCCATGAGGCTGGCTACCGTACCGGCGCAAGCACCGCCCACCAAGCCATAGATGAAAGGTTTCATGAAGCGGAGGTTGATACCGAAGATGGCCGGTTCCGTGATACCGAGGAAGGCGGGAACAGCCGAGGAGATGTAGAGAGCGCGCTTCTTCTTGTCCTGAGTCTTCATGGCCACAGCCACCGCCGCGCCGCCTTGAGCCACAATGGCGCCGGTGATGATGGCGTTGAAGGGATCCACGCCGGTGGAGGCGAGGAGTTGCACTTCCAAAGCGTTAAAGACGTGATGGACACCGAAGACCACGATTACCTGTTGCAAACCGCCCACTACGAGACCGCCGATGCCGTAAGGCATAGCGAGGAAGGCTTGCACCGCGCCGAAAACAGCTTGCTCGATACCGTGCATGATGGGGCCGACGATTAAAAGACCTAAGAGCATGGAGATGAACAGAGTCAGGAAGGGGGTCACGATAAGGTCGATTATATCGGGAACAAAGGTTTTCAGCCACTGTTGGAGCTTAGCCGCAAAGATACCAAGCACCAAGGCCGGGAGTACCGAACCTTGATAACCTACCAAAGGTACGGTGAAACCTAAAATATCCACGGGAATAGGCACCTTACCGGCATAATCGGCGATTTTGGCCGCTTCTTGCCAAGTAAGTCCCAAGGATTCCAACTCGTTAGCGAAACCGCCAACCACATAAGCGTTAGGCAACGCCGGGAACACCAACATCAAGCCCAGAACGATACCGATAACCGGGGTGCCGCCGAACTTTTTCATGGTTGACCAGCACACCAAAGCCGGCAAGAAAGCAAAAGCCGTATCGGTAAGTACTTGGCTGAGGAGCAACACGCTGGGGCTAAATTCTACGCCGAGACTTTGGGTGGCGCCGCGTAGCCCCATGAAAAGACCGGTGGCCACCAAGACGGGAATGATGGGAACAAACACGTCACCGAGCGTCCGGGAGATTTTCTGCATGAGGGTCATCTGCTCGTAGGCGGCTTCTTTATTGCCGCCCCCGGCCAAGGAGGGATTGAGCTTGATGAACTCGTCCGTCACCTTATCCACAAAGCCTGTACCCAAAATGATTTGGTACTGTTGCGCCGCAAAGAACTGTCCCTTAACGCCGTCAATATTTTCCACGGCCTTCTCGTCGATCTTGCTCTTGTCGTTCAAGATAAGGCGGAGACGAGTAGCGCAGTGTTCGGCGGAACGCACGTTGCTCATGCCGCCTACATAACGCTCAATCAGTCTCGCTACGCGCTGTTCGGCTGGTAAATCCGCATACTCGCCGGCATCGGTGGCAGTCGTAGTCGCCTTAGCTTCCCCCGTGGAAGAAACTTCTTTACCGTCTAAGACCACGGTGATTTTGCCGTAGTCCATGTGGTTGGTCACGACCACCGGGGTAGTGGTGTCGTACTGCTTGCTGATGGCGGCGGCGTCAAACTCCAAGAGGAGATCGCCCTTTTTCACCTTGTCGCCCTGTTGCTTGTGGGCGGTGAAATACTGCCCCTTGAGATTTACCGTGTCCATGCCCACATGGATGAGGACTTCGATGCCGTCGCTGGATTTCAGTCCGATGGCGTGTTTCGTGTCGAAGAAAACGGTAATCTCGCCGTCAAAGGGAGCATACACCTTTCCTTCGGGAGAGGCTACCGCCGCGCCGCGTCCCATGGCGCCGCCGGCAAAGACCTGATCCTTGACTTCGCTTAAAGGGATGAGCTTGCCCTTCAGCGGACTGTCAAAGCGAATGTCTTTCATTGGCCACATCTTCCTTCCATTAAAAGTAGAATAATAATAACTATACGCGAGGTTAGCGGAGTTAAGCATTTTGTGGAACCAATTCCATACGCCAATGATAACCCCACCCACCGCCTCGTGTCAATAGGAATTTTTTCGTCCTCCCCTGTCCTTGGGCGAAATTTTTTATACTGGAGAGCATTAGACATTCCGAAGGAAGGTCTTAGGCTCTCCGTATATACCGCGGACGGGCATTACCATTTTGGTAAATTTCATTGCTCGCGAGTATAGCGGTTGAAAACGCTCATATCCAGCGCCTCGAAACCGTGGAGCAAGGTTTTGACCTGCTCCACAATGGCGTTTACGCCGCCCTTTTCCCGGCTCTCCACGTTGAGAGGCATATTGGGGTCGTGGAGGGACATACGGAGGAGCGCCCAGCCGTTGGGGAAAATCAGCCGCACCCCCTCGTAGGAGGGGATGGCCTGCGGAATGTCTTTGGCCTTGGCTCTGGCGGCGAAGGCCTGAAGCACAATCTCCCCGTAAGCGCGAAAATCCTCCTCGCCCACAATCTTCAGCCGATATTCGCGGCTTTCCGCCGGTTGTCCCAGTTTTTCTATGAGCGACGAAAGTTCTTTCCCCTCTCGGCGAGCCTTGGCCGCCGCGATTAAGAGCTGTACCGCCAGATACGCCCCGTCGTCCAAGTAATAATTTTCGCTAAGCGCCCCGTGACCGGAAGTTTCTATGGCCAGCGGCGACACCACGCCCATTTTGTTTTGCCTAATGCACTCGTTGATGACGTTTTTATAGCCGCGCATATAGCGCAGGTGTTTTAAGCCCAGTTCCTGCTCCAAAAACACCGTGAGTTCATCGGAGGTCACCGAGTCCGTAACAATGGTACTGCCGGGATATTTAGGGGCTAAAATAGCCGCCATGAGGCCGATAAGAGAATTGCGACTGACTTCCTCCCCGTTTTTGAGTACGGCGCTCATCCGATCCACGTCCGTGTCGAAAATCAAGCCCAAATCCGCTTGACTATCCAGCACCGCTTGGCGAATGGCGGCCATGGCCTGTTTGTTTTCGGGGTTGGGAATATGGTTGGGGAACATGCCGTCCGGCGCCAAAAAAACGCTCCCCTCGGTATTTGCCCCCAAGGGAGAAAGCACCTTGTCCGCAAAAAATCCTCCGGCGCCGTTGCCCGCATCCACCACGATATGCATTCCGCCCAAGGGTTTTTCCTCGCCCCCGAAGGCTTCCCGTATTTTTTGGCAGAGGTGCGCCGCGTACAGGGAAATCAGGTCGAATTTCGCGGCTTTCCCCGGGTCTCCTTGCATTTCGGGGCAACGCGCCGCCGTCTGCAAGATTTTTTCAATATCCTCGTGTTCCGTGCCGCCGTCTTTGGTGAAAAATTTCAGGCCGTTGCGATTGTAGGGCAAGTGGCTGGCCGTAATCATCACGGCGCCGTCCATTTTCGTTTCCGGGAACACAATGGACATGAACATGGCCGGCGTGGAGGCCATACCGCAATCGGTAGCCGCAACTCCCAACGCGTTCAGCGTCCCCAACACCGCTTTTTTCAGCTCCGGCGCGGAAATGCGCGAATCATGCCCCACCGCCACCTTTAAATCAACCGCTTTTTTCTTCAGTTTCTGTTGTAAGAACTGCATGAAACCGACAGTGACTCGGCTCACCGTCTCCGGCGTGAGGTTCACCTTCTCGTCGGCCACCCCGGCCACCGCAACGCCGCGCACATCGCTGCCGTTGGCCAGTTTCATAATGGCCTTTTCACTAGCCGCCATTTTTCTCACTCCTCTTTTTGTTTTCTTTTTTGGGGCTTTACTTTGTATAAGCGACCTCTAAGGGCTTGCGCCCTAAGAGTCTGCTTATGCCCCAAACCCCAGCAGGGGGATAATCCCCCTGCACCCTGTAATAGAATTTTTATGGGGTGCAGGGGGCTATGCTCCCTGCTAGGAGTCCAGAGGGCAAAGCCCTTTGGTGGGGTATGGGGCAACGCCCCATTATTTAACGTCCTCCTATGCTGTCAGTTTCAAAAGTATAGTCCCCGTCGGCGGAGGATTTGATTTTTTTCCATACCGAGCGAATGCGTTCTTCTACGAGCGCCACATCTTCGGCTTTGGCTCGTATTAAGGCCACGAGGAAATGCCGCCTGCCGTTGCGCGTTATGCAATCGCTGCGGCGTAGGGTTCTGAGTAGCATTTGCTGGAACTCTTGCGCCGTTTCTTTAGAGGCCGTCTTGGGCAAGCGGAACTGCAACAGTTGCACCGGAGTTTGATAATTTTCCACCAAACGATACAAAAAGCGATACACCACGGGAAATTCCTCAAATTCCAGCCAGTAGGCTCCCGGCTCGTAGCGATTTTCTCCCAAGGTCAGTTGCAGTTTCAAAATACCTTGCCTGAGATCCCCTGCCTCTTCTTGTTCCGAGCGATAAACCTCGCAGAGCCGCCCCTCTTCTTTGGCGAGATTCAAAGCCTCCTTGGCCTTTTGACACAGTTCGGCGTAATCTTGCCCTTCGCTGGGGGCAAAAGCGGCTCCGGCGAGGAGAGTAAGCGGTTTGCCGTGCGCTTCCTCCGGTAAGGTGGGGAAGGCTTGCCGAAGCTCCCGGTTCAAAGCGGTGATTTTGTTTTTAATTACATCTTCGCTCGCTACCTGTTGCAAAAAGAGGACAAAGACATCGGCGGCCAAGTACCCTACCGGGTCGGTAAGGCGTACCATGGCTCGCATCAGCTCCACCATGTGACCGGAAAGTTCATGCCCCTTGTCTTTATCGCTTCTATCTACCACGGCGCGAATCTCGCTAAGGTCTATAATGAGGAGCGTCCCCGGCACGGTTTCCGCCAAACGATCAACTTCGCTGCGGATGGCCTCCGGCGAAAGCAACGCCTTCCACGGATCGGCGTCCCCACTAAGCGTAATATCCATCTTTAACTATTCCTCCATGCTACGGTCATTCTTCGGCTCCTCGGCGCGCATTTTGAAATCAACGTCCTCGTCCATCATGTCCAGCATCACGTCCGCAAATTGAGGATCAAATTGGGTGCCGCGACCCCGTTCTATCTCCCGGCGGACTCGTTCTTGCGCCATGACGTCGCGATAACTGCGCTTGGAGGTCATAGCGTCGTAAGCGTCCGCCACGGCGATAATCCGCGCTTCTTTGGGAATCTCCGTTTCCAAGAGTCCATCGGGGTAGCCTCGGCCATCCCACCGCTCGTGATGGGATCTGGCGCCCATGGACAGCTTGGGAAATTCCATAATGCTTTTTAAAATATTGGCGCCAATGGTGGTGTGGGACTTTATGACGTCATACTCCTCATCGGTCAGCCGTGAGGTTTTGTTCAGTATAGCGTTGGGAACGCCGATTTTGCCAATATCATGGAGCAGGGCGATGCAAAAAATTTCCCGTTGCCGTTGACTGTCAAGACCCGACCGCTGGGCGATTCGCCGAGCGTACTCCGCTACGCGTTGGGAATGTCCTTGGGTGTATTTGTCCTTGGCGTCAATGGTACGCGCCAGCGCCAGCACCGTTTCGTCAAACAACCTTTGGCTGGCCGCCAGTCTCTCTTCGGCCAGTCTCGCTTGCCGGTTGGCCTCCTTGCGCAGATTCCGTTGGAGGTATTCGTTTTGGAGGACGCGAGATACCCGTTCTTGCAGAGCCATGGGGACAAAGGGCTTACGAATAAAATCCACCGCGCCGGTGCGAAAGACCTCCGTCTCCAGCTCCATATCCACATCCCCGGTCATGATGATAACGGGGACATTCCACATTTCTTCCCGTTGCTTCATGGACTTTAGCACATCAAGCCCGGTCATATCCGGCAAATTCTGGTCGAGCAGGGCGAGATCCACGGTAGTTTTCTCCAAAAATTCCATGGCCTCGCTACCGCTGTGTTTTTGAACGATTTCCACCCCACCGTCCAAAATTTGCTCCACCGTTAGTTGATTTATCTCATCTGCGTCCACGATAAGCACCAAGGGACGCTCTTCGCCAAATTGCGCGCTCACCGGTTCACATCCTTTCCCTTCATGGTTAAGTTACCGCCGTTTCATTTTCTCTAACCTGTAATATTAGTTATCGACCGCGAAAAATCCTGCCGCGATTAAAGAAAATTTTTTAGAGTCGTCCCGTGATAAACATGGCATCCCCGAAGGAAAAGAAGCGATATTTCGCCGCCGCCGCTTTAGCATACGCCTCCAACATAAATTCACGTCCGGCAAAGGCGCTCACCAGCATGAGCAAAGTGGATTTGGGCAAATGAAAATTGGTTATCAAGGCATCCACCGTTTTAAATTCGTAGCCGGGGTAGATAAAAATATCCGTGGAATCGCTGCCGGCGCGAATACCGCTCACGGTAGAGGCCGCTTCCAGCGTACGCAAGGAAGTCGTCCCTACGGCGATTACCCGACCGCCCCGGGCTTTTGTCTCTTTAATTAGTTGCGCTGTTTCTGTGGGCAGAGAGTAGTACTCCCGATGCATAATATGCTCCTCGATATTCTCGGTTTTCACCGGCCGAAAGGTTCCCAGCCCCACCTGCAAGGTCACAAAACCGAGGGCGATGCCCCGGGCTTTCAGTTCCTCCATTTGTTCCTTGGTAAAATGCAGACCGGCGGTAGGCGCAGCCGCCGAGCCTTGCTGGCGGCTATAGACCGTCTGATAACGCTCCTTGTCCGTTAATTTTTCGTGGATATAAGGCGGCAAGGGCGTCTCCCCCAATTCCTCCAAGATTTCCTCAAAAATCCCGTCGTAGGAAAATTCCACCACCCGGCCGCCAAAATCCGTGTTCGCCGCGACGGTGGCCTTAAGCCTCTGGCCGAAACGCACCGTGGCGCCTACCTTCAGCCTTTTGCCGGGCTTCACCAAAGCCTCCCATTTATCCCCCGTCAGGCGTTTTAAGAGCAGAACCTCGGCTCTGCCCCCTCCGGCGCGTTCGCCTATCAGTCGCGCCGGCATCACCCTCGTATCGTTGAAAATCAGGGCATCCCCGGGATTTAAAAAGTCCGCCAGTTCATAAAAGCGACGGTGTTCTATGGTTTTACGCCTAGGATCAAGCACCATCAGCCGCGAAGCGTTCCTCGGCTCCACGGGCGTCTGGGCGATAAGTTCCGGCGGCAGGTCGTAATCAAAATCTGTCAGTAGCATTTCTTCCTCGTTTTTTCTTGGGCGCTGCCCAAACCTGCAAGGGACGCTGTCCCTTGACTCTGCCAAAGGGTATTACTCTTTGGAATCCCGGTTAAAAAATTTTATTGCCGGGTCAAGGGGCTGCCAGCCCCTTGTGGGGTTTGGGGCAAAGCCCCAAAATTTAGTACAACTCCTTTAGATTGGTTCCTTCGTAGTAGTGGGCGAGAATCTCCCGATAATTTTTTTTCGCGGCGTAGGCTTTCGCGCCCCATTGGGACATTCCCAGTCCATGCCCCCAACCGTAGCCTTTGATGATGACTTTATCCCCTTTTAATTCAATATCGAAAAGGGTGCTTTTCAGGCCAAACAAAGAGCGCATATCATTGCCGCTGACCTTGGCCGTGCCGCTGCCGCCCACCACCGTTAATTCTTTGACCCGTCCCGAGGCGCTTCTGTCCGTGTCTTTATGGCCGACTCTTAGCTTGGACAGGTTAATTTTTTTGACGGAACCCACCTTGAGGCCTTTAGCGGCCAGCTTTTGCCCAAACTCGTTTAGACCGATAGTTTTTTCCCAAGGATGGGTATTGGTTTCCACTTCCTCGGCGGCTCTAAGGTAAGGTGAGAAACTCCCCCATACGTCCTCGCTGTTTTCCGTCATGCCGCCGGAATCGGTATGAAAGGTGGCTTCGATAAGGGCATCCTTATACACCAGCACCTCTCCTTTGGTGTCGCTCGCCGCCTTGTCGCTCTGGGGATACTCCGCGCCTAACCCCTCATACACTTGGCAATGGGTGGTGGGGCAAAGGTCAAAGCCCTCCGCCGCATGACGGCCGCGATTTTTTAGGGCAAAAGTGCGAGCGGCCACCGCTTGGGTTTTCAAAGCCTCCGCCGGCCAAGAGGGGGGCATTTCTTTCGGCAAGACACCTTTTAAATACTCCTCGGTCAGGGCGAGGTTAATAAGGGTAAATCCCTGCCCTTTGGCCGCAAGTTCCACGCCGCCCCGGTAGCTTTGCCCGTTTATCTTGGTTATGAGGGCGGCGGCCTTTTTTTCGTCCTGACTTACAAGCTCCAGTTTATCCCCCGGGAGGGATTTTCCCTGCGCCTGAAAATTTCCGCCTTGCCGGGTAATAACGAGGTCTTTGCCGGCAGTCACGGCCAATTTCTTTTTGCCCACCGTCAAAAAACAGGGCTGATTGACGGAGAGGGTCACCGTTTTTAATCCCTGCAAAAGTCCCACTTTCAGCGTCGGTTGCCAACCGGCGGCCTGAGCTAAGGAAAATTCCCCCAGTGTCATTAAGCCCACAGCGGACAACACCAACGCCGAGCGTCCGATGATTTTGCCTAAGTTCATTTGTTTCCCGTCCCTTCCGTTGCCGCCAGCCGTTTGCGCTCCTTGGCCGCGCGATAACAAGCACAGGAGCCGCAACACACATGGAGTAAAAGCTTCATGGTCATCAACCTTTCTTTCCATTCTGTTCTTGTATTCGCCATGGTATGTTGAAAATCCTTTTTCTAGGGGGAGCTACGCTGATATGTGATGATGTTTGAGAATAAAATAAAAGCGAGAGCCGTTACAGGTTCTCGCTTTCTGTGCATTTTTAGCCGTTTTTCCGCTATCTCGCAGTATTCTGACTATATTATCAACGCTCGTATTTAACGGTAAGCCGTCCCTTGCCGTGTACAATGACATACCGCTTGTGGCAATGGGGGCAAGTGCCTCGAGTAACGTGTTCATTGGCAAGATCTATGCGCTTGCTACCCAAATCACGCCCACAGGGACACAAGGCTCGACGCGAATCCATGCTATCACCTCTCATGCAGTAGCCGTCATGCCCCCGGCGTAATCGCGCATCGTGGGGAGGGAATTGTACTTACCCTTGAAAATGTCGCGCTTGCCGGCCAAAAAACCTGCGCTGATACCGGCGGCAACTCCGCCGGCGGCTGCGGCTAGTACCGCCGCCG
>JAFVEM010000030.1 GCA_017476005.1 Selenomonadaceae bacterium
CGGCGGCGGTACTAGCCGCAGCCGCCGGCGGAGTTGCCGCCGGTATCAGCGCAGGTTTTTTGGCCGGCAAGCGCGACATTTTCAAGGGTAAGTACAATTCCCTCCCCACGATGCGCGATTACGCCGGGGGCATGACGGCTAATGTTTGAGAGGTGATTTTGCTTTGATTTTATAGTAAACGAAAAAAATAATAGTGATATGATACATTCAAGCTATCACATTCGCATCGAGAGCAAAATGGAACGTACATAAGAGGCCAGCCTTTCGTTTGGGGGCGAAAAACCGCGAAACCATTCGTCGAGAACTGTAGTTTCGTCGCTAATGGTAGCGAAAAAATGGTTATGTGTCTTTTCTCGACGTGTGATGCGCCACACTTGCTCTATCGGATTCAGAATCTGGAGAGTAGGGTGGAATATCCAAGAATTTGACTTTTTCTCGGATGTTGGCGTACTCCGGCAACTGGTCTTCCCAAATCAAACGCTTTGCCTTCTTGTGCCACGAAGCGTTGTCGAGAATCATATGGTACGTCTTCCCTTCCTCTGTTATGTTACCCTTTGGCGGCTTTTACAGCCGCTTCATTTTCGTTGCTGACTTTTTTGGCGGCAGCTTGAGTGAATTTTGTCAAGAGAACGCGCGTTACCCCCTGTTGAGCCAAAGTTCCGGGGCCATCTACGCAACCGTTGACGCAAGCCATGCCCTCGAAGTAATCTAGGGGGAGTTCTCCTTTTTTGACGCGAGTTAGTTTTTCTTGGCAATTTTTTAGGCCGTCGGCGTAATCGAGGATAGCGTCGCCGTTTTTGCCATCTTTTGTCAACAGGGCTTTCAAGGATCCTTGCACCCCACGATTCAAAGGGAAACCCAAACCGCCGGCGGTGGCGATGGTAACAAAATCTTCGGCCTCAATGCTCGTTACGTCAATGTCCAGCCCTTCAAAAACGCAGGACAGTTCCTCGTAGGTCATGGCAAAATCCACGCTTTCCGGGTGCCGTACCGTTTCCGCTTTTTTGGCGATGCAAGGGCCGATAAAGCAGGTCAAAGCATTCGGGTCTTCGCTCTTTACCCATAAACCGCAACAAACCATGGGGGAGGGAGTCTCGGAAATATTGAGGGCAAAATCCGGGAAGTGCTTTTTGACGTGTTCCACGAAAGCCGGACAACAGGAGCTGGTCATAAAGGGAATCTTATCCGGCACCTTTTCTTTAAACTCCGCCGCTTCTTTAATGGTGGTAATATCGGCGCCCACAGCTACTTCTACCACGGAGGTAAAGCCGATTTTTTTCAAAGCCGCCATGATTTGTCCCATGGTGACTTTGTGGCCGAACTGACCGATAATGGAAGGAGCTACCATAGCTACCACTTTTTTCCCGGATTTTATAGCCAGCACAACCTCGGCAATCATGCTACGCTCGTCCAAGGCGCCAAAAGGACAAGCGTCTCGACAGTTACCGCAACTGACGCATTTATCGTAGTCAATGACCGTCCGCTTATCGGAGCCGGAAGACATGGCGTCTAGGGCGCAAGCCTTGATACAGGGACGGGTGATTTCGATAATAGCGCCGTAGGGGCAAGATTTCGCGCAACGGCCACACTCAATACATACATCACGATCAATGGTGGCGCGGTCGTTTTGGATACTGATGGCGTGTTTGGGGCAATGCTCCATACATTTGTGCTGAATACAGTGGCGACAGAGATCTGTTACATAGTATTTATCAATGGGGCAAGCGTCGCAGGCATCCGGCAAGACATCCATCACCGGCAAGCTCTTGTCAAATTTACCGGCCATGGCCGCCATGGCGCCATCCACAATATGACCGCCTCGCTCCTGCCACAGCGCCATCTGGATACGATTTTTCAGCACCGCCCGTTCCTTATGCACGCAACAACGAACCCGAGAGCCATCCTCCTTCACCACTTGCAGGATGTCATAAATCTTTTCCGTCAGCGTACCTTCCCACACATACCGGGCAATCTGCGTCAAGACCTCCCGGCGAAATTTGGCGACTTGCGTCGTTTCCATTTTCGGCCTCCTTTCTTTCTTTTACGGTAAACGGATTTTATTTTTGGGGTTTCACTCCAAACCCCAGCATTAGCAATATACTCACGACTGAATCCACAACCGTTGATATTTCCCCATTTGCCGCGTCAAATGACGCATAATGTTTCGGGCAATGAGGGGAGAAATTTTGATGCTGTCCTGCACCGTTTGGAGAGGAATAAGCAGAAGTGTCGCTTGCTCCGTGAGAACCTCGGCGGACAAGCGGCTCTTTTTGTCGGTTAAAAAGATATTGTCGTTTAGCCAGTTATTTTCCTTGAGAATATCCAAGGCGTTGTACCAGCCGTCGCCGGTCTCGATGCTGCGCGCCACTTTGCCTTCCATCACGAAAACGAGTTGCTCGGCAGTGTCCTTTTCGCTGATGCGATCTCCCTCGAATCGCGTTATGAGAACTCCGTCATCCACAAAATGCTGTATAGTGCCGCCGTCGCATTCTTGCAAAAGAGCCAAGCGAGAAACATAATCCTGTATTTTCCGGCGAGAACGATCCGTTTTAACTGTGTCGGCATCTAGCGCCCACCGCTTCGCCAAGCGTTCCCGGAATTTGTCTTGCGCCAGCGTCCAATCGGTAAGCATCTGTTGCAAAATGAGGAAGTAGCGGCGTACCAGCATTTGTATGGTTTCCTGACTGAAATAGAAGGTATCATAGACAAAGGACACGGCCACTTGATTCTCGTGGCGGCGGAAAATCAAGCTGAGGCGCATATCTCGCGCATCCCAAGTGGCTTGCGATACCAAGGTGCCTCTAGTCTCCCCGTCGGCGCTGGCGAAGGATTTCTCTTCCACATAAAAATCGTAGAAGTTAAGCAGATGTTCCACATCCCCCAGTTGTTTTCCCAGTAACTCCTTGATCCCGTTGCGTCCCAATGCGGCAAAGGGTTTTGATACCAAAAACTGCTGAAAGACCCGGCCTGCCATATCCTGCACTTTGGCAATGCCTTGGGTTTGGAAACGCAGTGGCACCAAACTTTGTGCGCCGTTTTCCACGTTCCCGGTGGGTACCACGCTACAAAAGGTAACATCGCCGCTACGGTTGTCTTCTTGTAGCAGAACTCCCCAAGCCGTTTGCAGAATGGACATGAGCATCATGCGATTAGACTTGGACTGGGCGTTTAGATCAGAGAGAATATGGCCGGGGATATAGGCCAAATAAGTTTCTTGCCTATGACCGAGGTTAAGATTAACGCTGTCACCGGCATCATCGCGATAGGGCAAGTGAGGGAGGGGAGGCATGTCCTTTAAAAGTTGCGTCCAGTAATTGCGAATGGGAATCGTCAACTCATCTTTAGCCTCTGCCGTTAGGAGGTTTTTGAAATTGGTTTTGACCGGCAATCCTTGCGTGCGACAGAAAAGCTCCCTACAATCAAAGCTGTCCATGACGGCTTGCACTCCGGTGACGATTACGGCATATTCCTCTCTGCCGGTGTGATAGACGGCGAAACGGATTAAAGAGCCGTGACGCAGGTCAAAACCTTGGCGCATATCCGCCTCCATAATTTTCTTCAAGGCCGGATCAAGTTCCTCCGCCTCCAAATCCTCCATATTGCGATAGATAACATCGGGAATATCGGGACGGGCGACAAAGACCACCGCTAAAATCCGGCGGCCTAGGTGAACATAGTTAAGCCGCAGGGATTCTTGCTCCTCAATCATGATGCGCAGAGTGCGGTTAAAATGAGTGGGAAGTAGCGTTCCCTTGATTTTATACAATTCCTGCCGCACGGAGCCTAGCAGACCGGTACTGCCGGCCTCTATGGAGTACAATTCTTTTTCGGTCAGCTCGCGCAGATAATCTATTTTAGTTCTGGAAAACCCTCCTTTGTCCATGGTTTGCGTTCCGTATAATTGTTTGAGAACGCTGACCTCGTCGGGGAGAAGTTCCTGAGGCGTATAATGGTGATTGCTCATAAGTAAAGACCTCCTGTTGTGCTTATAGCACCTATTCTGCCATGTAAGTTCGTCGTCTAAAGGCTTCTTTCCTGCCCTGATCCGGCAAAAATCATCATCCGGCCAAGAGAAAAAATTTTCATTTAGCCAAATAAGTTCCGATAATTTATCGTTATCGGAACTTATTTCGTATATAGGATTAAAATTGGGGTATTTGCCAAAAATTTATGGGGTTTGTGTTTCCCTAAACATAAAATCTCGTTGCTATTTTCTTCTGTCATTCTCATCTCGCATTTTTACCTCGTAATGTATTGACTATCATACACAACGCCATGGTAATAAGTATAGTCGGTAGCGTACTGCCCACCGCCAAATCCGCCTGCATAAGTAGGCGGTAAAGCAAAAATCCCGTCAACCAAAGAACTAGATTGGGGACGCAAAAATTTCGTTGCGCCAAATTTTTGCCGGTAATGAAGTAATCGGTCAGCTGAACGGCTACCATGGGCGCAAAAACCGAACCGATGACATACAGAAATTCCGTGAAATCCAGCAAGGGCAAAAAAATCGCCCCGATTGTCCCCAGTACAGTCACCCCCATCGCCACGGTTCTGCCCGGGATTTTTGCCGACAGAGATTCGCTGGACACACCTGCCGAATAGGCGTCCAAAAAAGTAGTGGTCACGGTGGAAAAGAGAATAATCAACAGTCCGCCCACGCCTAGTCCGGCTTTTAGCATAATCTGAGCTATATCCATTTCGCCGAAACCCAAGGCGATGACCAACCCAATGGCATACATCCAGCAACCGGTGAAACCGTAAACCAGAACGCTGACGGCCGTAGCCTTAACGGGACTGGCGGCTTCCTTGGTATAGTCGCTGATCAGAGGTAGCCAAGAGAGAGGCATGGCGATGGATAACTCCAAGGCTAAACTAAAAGGCAGTGGTTCCGCCGAAGCAACGTGTAGCATCTCCCCCTGCATGACGTTATAACTAAGTACGATAGTCAAAAGGAGCAAGGCGACCATTATCATCGAGTTAAGTTTCCCCATACCTTTCACGCCCAGAGCCAGCCAAAAAATTATCAAAAGGCCGATCAGGACACACCAAAAGGCTCTACCGCCGGCAAAAAGGGTACTGGCCGCCAAGGCGCCTTCGTAAATCATAATCCCCGTCCAACCCAAAAGCTGTACGATATTTAGAAAGGCAAAGAGCAGACCGCCTTTCGCGCCAAAACTCATTTTTACCGTTTCCATGGCGCTTTTCCGGGTTTTGCCACCGATTACTCCCACGGCAAAAAGCAGTACACAGCCCAGCGCATGACCTAACAATATGGCCGCCAAGCCTCCGGTTAAACCCAAGTGGGAGAAGTAGGTGCCGGTCTGCATCTCTGCCAAAGAGAGAGCGGCGCCGAACCATATCAAACCATTAGTCCAAAGCGAAGTGCGTTTTACTGGATGTGCCATAATTTTCCACCTTTCCATTTTACACTTTTGTACGCCAAAAGGCAGGAGTCCCCGTAAGGTAGCTCCTGCCCAAATTGATTTTGACAACTTCCCTCCGGCGGCATTATCCGCATCAGGTTAAAGGGTCGAAGTTAGATACTTCCTCTCAGCCTGCCAATACAAGCTCCCCTGTTTATGAAATTTATCGCCATTATATTTCCTTTAGCGTTCAACGTCAAGCGAAAAATTTGATCATAACGGCCACTCATACTGTGGCTTTTTTATATTTGCAACCCATGTTCGCCCGTGGTATATATTTACATACGAACTAAAATTACTCGGTTCAGATAACAGCGCAGGGAAAGTAAGTTTGTCATGAATTTGAAAAACAAAACAAGGAGGTAACTCGTCATGAAAACTCGAGGCTTTGAAGTTATCACCGCCTACCGCAAGCAGGGCATACGTCTGCCCACTCGCCGCACCGGCAAAAGCGCCGGTTACGATTTGGAGGCCGCCGAAACCATAAAACTAGCCCCCCATAAAATCACCATGATTCCCACGGGACTCAAGGCGTATATGGAGGGCGATGAAGTGTTGCTCCTCTTTGTGCGTTCCAGTTTGGCTGTCAGCCAAGAAATTACTTTGGCCAACAACGTGGGCGTAATCGATGCCGATTATTACGACAGCGAAGCCAATGAGGGGCATATTATGGTACCTCTCATAAACAACAGCAAAAATCCCTTGACGCTGGCTAAGGGGACGCGCATTTGTCAAGGGATTTTCGTCAAATATCAAACCGTGGACGGAGACGAGGTTGGAGAGGGCGTCAAACGACAGGGCGGCTTTGGCTCCACAGGCAATTAGCCTTTTAGCAAAAGTATCTTGTCGATACGCGCTCTGTCCATATCTACCACGGTAAACTCAAAATCTCGCCAACGGCAAGTCTCTCCCACCTTGGGAATGTAGCCGAAGTACGAGGTGAGAAAGCCCCCCATGGTCTGAAAGTGATCTCGCTCTTCGTCGGGCAAAGTATCGAGGCCGAAACGCGCCTTAAAATCATCGATAGGATACAGCCCATCCACATACCAGCTGTTTTCATCTCGCGCCGTGATTTGCAGAGCCGTCGCGTCCAAACTGCTCATGGAGTCGCCGATGATCTCTCGCAAAATGTCGTTTAGGGTAATAAAACCTACCACGCCGCCGTATTCGTCCTGCACCATGGCCTCGTGGACTCCCGTGTCGCGAAACTTTTCCAAAAGGCGTAGGGTCTCCATGGAACGCGGAATAAACATGGGCTTGCGCACATACTGATCCAAATCCAAGGGGCGACGCTTGAGCATGGCATTCAAAAGATCCTTGACGTAAATCACGCCGCAAAAATCGTCGAGGCTTTCTCTGCCCACGGGAAAAACCGTTTGGGGATGCTCGTGAATCAGGCGCAAATTGTGCCGGGTAGAGTCGGCGAGATCCAGCCACAGCATTTGGGTACGCGGCGTCATGAGAGCGTAGGCCGTCTGATCCCCCATGTGAAAAATCCTATCCACCATGGCCTGTTCGCTTTTTTCAAAGGTGCCGTCCTCGGTACCCTGCTCGATTAAATCCTTGACCTCATCTTCGGTGACGGTGTCCTCGTAGGCAGGATTCAGCCCTAAGGCCAGCAAAAGCGAGTCGGCGGCGTAAGACAGCGCCGCCGTCAAGGGGCGAGTGACCCAAGTGGCGCGGCTGATAAAACAATGGTGTTTCATGAGGTTTTTTTCCGGCTGCTCGCGCGCCGACTTTTTTGGCACGAACTCTCCTAGGAGCAATACCAAAGCGGTCATGATGAGAAAACTGGCCGCTAGGACAGGAGCTTGTCCTAAAGGAAAGCCGGCGCGCCAAATTTCCGTCGCGAGCATGACGGCGCAGACCCCGGCAGAAATTCCCATGCAGGTAATGCCCAGTTGCATAACCGCCAAATGCTCCTCCGAGCGCTCTAAAAGCTCCAAGGCCGCCGCCGCCTGTTTGTCCCCTTCGTCAGCCAGTTTTTCCAGCCGCCCTCGGTGACTTTCGGTGAGACTCGTCTCCAGCAGGGAAAAAAAACCGTGGCCAAAGATGAGACCCGCGGTCAGCGCCAGCCATAGACCGATATGGGGGCTATCCAAGGCTATCCACTTCCTTCCGGAAAACCTCTGCCCTGTCTATCTCGCTTCCGTCCGGCAGGTAACAGACTACCGTCAGTTTTTCCGGCGAAGCTGTTAAGGTGAGATAATTATCCGTTTCCGGTTGGGGCGCCACTTTTTCATCAAGGGCATGATCCACCCACAGTCCCGGATAGCGCACATTGCCGGCCACGCCGGTGAGAATATAGAGAGCGCCTTGAGTGTCGCGCCGGAAATTATAAATATGCCCCCTATCGCGGTAAGTGTGCAAATGCGCCGTGAACACAATGTCAAAGTTCAGCTCGTCAAAAAGGGGCATAAAGACCTCCCCAATATCGGAAATGCCCTCTAGGCGTTCAGGACGATTATGAATACGATACTGCAATACGTCTTTATGCAGCAGAGCTATCTTCCAAGGAGTCTTGCTTTGGCGCACATCTTCCCGGAGCCACGCAATTTGCGCTTCCTTGAGGCCGGGGCTAAACTCCTCCGTCTCCTCCCACTGGGTATTAAGCACCACGAAATGCACCGCGCCATAATCAAAGGAATAGTAGTAACGAGCAAAAACTTCGCTGTCGTTATCCGGCGCATGGAAATAATTGAGGTAGGCCACCGGGAGGCGCACTTTCCAATTTTCATCGTAGGTTTCGTGGTTGCCCATCACCGGCACGAAGGGCATTCGGTCAATGATGCCCTCCACCGCATCGAGCCATGCTCGCCACTGTCCTTTATCCTCCCCGTTATCCACAATGTCGCCCATATTGACAAAAAAGCTGGCCTCGCCGTGACGGGCGGCGGCTTTTTGCGCCAATTCTCGCCAGTCATGGTAATCGCTGGACTGGGAATCGGGAAAAATCAGGCAGGAGAACTCCCCGTTATCGGGGGTAGATAGGTCATGCCACGGGCTGAAAACCTCCCCATCCCGAACTCGGTATTCATAGACGCTACTTGGCGTTAAATCGGTGAGGGTCGCCGTATATTGATAATTCGTGGCGCCGTCATCGGTGAAGGTTTCGTTCAGCGCCGGGGCAGACAAGATTTCCTCGCGCCCCTTTAGCCGATATTCCAAGATTTGCCCATCCGTCTCACCGGTGAGTTGCCACTGAACGACCCGAGAATTGGCGGCGTCGGCGGTGATTATTTGCCTGAGATACAGGGGGAAAAATCCCGGTACGGAGGCCGTTTTGGGGGTAGCTCCGCAACCGGCAAGCCACAGCGAGCTACCACCCCAAAGTCCCAAGCCGATTGCCCCCCTGATAAAATCCCGACGGTTTAACTTTGCCACCCTAGGCTCCCCCATGGTGTTCACTCGCTTCTGGCGTCCATGGTAGCCATGGATGCCACGCGATCATTCTCGTCAATTTTCATGATCATTACCCCTTGGGTATTGCGACCGATGACCGAAATCTCATCCACGCTGGTGCGAATCACGATGCCTTCGGTGGTAATGAGCATGAGTTCCTGCCCATCGCGCACCACCTTGAGACCGATGACAGCGCCGGTTTTTTCCGTGACTTTAAGGTTGATAACGCCTTTGCCGCCTCTAGTCTGCGCTCGATATTCTTCGGTGGCGGTGCGCTTGCCGTAGCCTTTTTCCGTTACGGTTAAGACCTGAGCATCACGGTGGAGATTAGCCATGCCGATAACTTCATCTCCTTCTTGCAGGCTGATGCCCTTCACGCCGCGAGCATTGCGTCCCGTGGGGCGAACGTCACCCTCTTCAAAGGCAATGGTCATACCTTGCTTCGTTCCCAAGATGATGTAACGATCGCCGTCGGTGAATTTCACGCCGATCAGCTCGTCGTCAGCGTCTAAATTTATGGCATTTAAGCCAGCTTTGCGCATAGAGCTAAATTCTGCCAGTCCCGTTTTCTTGACGATGCCTTTCTTAGTGGCCATGAAAAGAAATCTTTCCGGCTTAAACTCCTTCACCTGAATGACGGCAGTGATTTTTTCGTTTTTATCCAGTTGCAGGAGGTTAATTATGGCAGTACCTTTGGCTTGGCGGCTGGCTTCTGCTATCTCGTAGGCTTTCAGATAAAACACCCGTCCGCGACTGGTGAAGAAGAGAATGGTATGGTGAGTGGTGGTAATGAGGATATTTTCCACAAAATCCGTTTCCTTCGTTCCCATACCGGTAACGCCTCGGCCGCCTCGTTTTTGGTTACGATAAGTGTCTAGGGGAATGCGTTTAATGTAGTTGTTATGGGTGAGGGTAACGACCACATCTTCCTCGGCAATAAGGTCTTCCACGTCGATGTCGGAGCTATCCACGGTGATACGCGTCCGGCGATCGTCGCCGTACTTTTCCTTGACCTCCGTCAACTCTTTTTTTATGATGGCGAGAATTTTACTTTCGTCGGCCAAAATTTCCTTGTACTCCTCAATGGCTTTTAAGGTTTCCTTATACTCATCTTCAATCTTGTCCCGTTCCAATCCGGTCAGACGTTGCAACCGCAAATCCAAAATGGCCTGAGCCTGTTTATCCGTCAGGCGGAATTCCCCCATCAAGCCCTCTTTGGCAATATCCGGTGTCTGACTTTCCCGAATCAGGGTGATTATCCTGTCAAGGTTATCCAGCGCTACGGTCAAACCTTCCAAGATGTGAGCGCGAGCCTCGGCCTTGGCCAGCTCATATTTCGTCCTGCGCGTGATAACGTCCTCTTGATGTTTTACATAGTAGTGGAGTACCTGCTTCAGATTGAGAATCTGGGGTTTACCATCTACCAGCGCCAACATAATGACGCCGAAACTTTCTTGCAGGGAGGTGTGCTTGTAGAGCTGATTTAAAATAACCGTAGCGTTGGCATCTCGGCGCAGTTCAATGACGACGCTCATGCCGTTGCGGTCGGACTCGTCCCGAAGGTCGGTTATGCCCTCCACCGCTTTGTCGCGTACCAGATCGGCTATTTTTTCCACCAGTCGCGCCTTGTTCACCTGATAAGGCAGTTCCGTTACCACAATACGTTGCTTGCCATTCGCCATGGTTTCAATGTGGGCATCGGCGCGCATTTTGATGATGCCGCGACCGGTAAGATAGGCTTCCCGAATGCCGGACGTTCCCAAAATCAGCCCGGCGGTGGGGAAGTCCGGTCCTTTAATAACCCCCATGAGTTCCTCGATGGTAATATCGGGATTGTCGATGAGCATGAGGGTGCCGTCAATAACTTCGCGCATATTGTGGGGCGGAATATTCGTAGCCATACCCACGGCGATACCGGAAGTACCGTTTACTAGGAGCTGGGGAAATTTGGCTGGGAGTACCGCCGGTTCCTTCAAGGATTCGTCGTAGTTGGGAACAAAATCCACCGTTTCCTTGTCGATATCTTGGAGCATAAGCTCGGAGATTTTCGACATACGCACTTCGGTATAACGCATGGCTGCCGCCGGATCTCCATCAACGGAGCCGAAGTTCCCGTGGCCGTCGGCGAGCATATAACGCAAGGAAAATTCCTGCGCCATACGCACGATGGCATCATAAACGGAACTGTCACCGTGGGGATGATATTTACCTAAAACCTCACCCACGATACGCGCCGATTTTTTGTAGGGCTTACCAGACCCCATCCCCGCTTCCTGCATGGCGTACAGGATGCGACGATGCACCGGCTTTAAGCCGTCGCGCACATCAGGCAAGGCTCTGGCCACAATGACCGACATGGCGTAGTCAATGTAGGCCGTCTTCATTTCGTTTTCCAAATTCACCGGGACTACTTTTCCCTGTCCAAAATCCACTTATTTCACCTCGTATTTTTTGAGTTGGGGCGTTGCCCCAAACCCCACCAGAGGCTCCCGCCTCTGGACTTCGGCGGGGGAATAATTCCCCTGCACCCTTTAATAAATTTTTATTGTTTATTTTGCTACTCTGCCGTTTTGCGCGCGAATCCGTTCGATGACTTCAATCACCTGCTTGGCCGAGATTTGCTTGGAACACTCGTAGGCGCGAGGGGTGCCTTTATGATGCGGGCAGGTTTCAAAAGTCGGCCAAGGTATATGCGTGTCGTTGTGACAGCCGTGACAAACCAAACGGTTAATCACCCGGTAGGGCGTGGCAAATTCAAACCATGTGGCGACGATACCACCGATGAGTATGACAGGGATATCGGTAGTCCAAGCTAGCCACGCCAGACCACTGGACAAACCGATGAAGAAATCGGCATAGGCCAAAAGATTCACGCGCTCACTCAAGGGAAGATTACCGGTAAAATCCTCTGCTTCCTGCGGTATGCGAACAATGTGGCCATGACTCGCCTCTTCACGGTTTTTATCTATGCATAGGACGCGATAGCCTAAATTCTTTAAATGGCGAACGACCTCCGACCAGCCTTGGGGATTAAGCCAAGCCTTAGCGGTGTTAGAGGCTTGCACGGCAATACAGACGTATGGGGCTTGTATCTGTCGCGGCTTGGTAGGAGTGTAAATTCGTTTTTTTGCCCAAGGCAAGCCCAGCAATTCCCTACCGTAAAATTCCATGGGTACGGTGCGCATTTCCTCCGGGGTAATGAGGGGATTAAAACTGGGGGCTAGGTAATAGGTAGCATAAATGTCCTCCGGCGGTTGCTCCTTCACGCAGACTATCTCGGGATAGTAAAGTTCCACCAGCTCTTGCAGATAAGGTGCTACCGAGCAGAAGACTTGGCAGTCGTGGAAACGGCGGAACGCCT
Source organism: Selenomonadaceae bacterium (assembly GCA_017476005.1). Taxonomy (GTDB): domain Bacteria; phylum Bacillota; class Negativicutes; order Selenomonadales; family Selenomonadaceae; genus RGIG5097. The sequence goes on from JAFVEM010000030.1 coordinate 12,187, forward strand.
CCATGTAAGGAAACAAAGCAATATGATCTCCTAAGCCACCGGATGCAAAGCGGCAGTAAATATTCTGTCCCTCGGGTGAAAACTGATGCTGAAAAACAATACGCCCCTCTAGGGATAAAGTTATTTCCCAAGGGACAAAAAATTTCTCGGCTGAAACCAAACATACCTTGGACACAGTGTCGTCAAAAAACACGATACCGCTAAGGCCGTCGCGGATTTTCACTTGCCAATTGCCTTCGGGTATCTGCAATCGCAAGCCTACGTTAAAATCCAGCAACACGCCATCCAGCCCGGCCACTTTTCCCGTTATGGGTTGCTGGGTGGTATAGTGCATTAAAGGTTGCAACCATTGCTGTAAATCACCGGGCAAAAGATCAGCCAGTTTAGGGCCATAGAAAATATGAATCGGGTATTGCAAGGCGTAATATTCCTCCCAGTGAGCAAAGATTTTGCTGGAGTGCCTAGCTACGTTTTTAACCGCCCCACCAGCTCATCAATGCTACTAATTCCCTTGGCCTTTAAATAGCCGCCCAGTCCGTCAACGATTTTTTCCGTCACGCTAGGCTCCACAAAGTTGGCCGTGCCTACCGCTACCGCGTTGGCGCCGGCGAGGAAAAACTCCACGGCATCCTGCCAAGTGGTGATGCCTCCCATGCCGATAACGGGAATTTTCACCGCTTGGGCTACCTGCCACACCATTCTCAGCGCCACCGGCTTGACGCAGGGGCCGGAGAGGCCGCCGGTGATATTGCCGAGAACCGGTCGCCAAGTTTCGATGTCGATGGCCATACCCATCAAAGTATTGATAAGGGACAGAGCATCCGCTCCGGCATCTTCGGCCACTTTTGCCATGAGTACGATGTCGGTGACGTTGGGGGAAAGTTTTAAGATGACGGGCTTCTTGGTGCGACGCTTGGCGGCCTCTACCACCGCCGCCAGTGATTTAGGGTCGGTGCCGAAGATGATACCGCCGTCTTTGACGTTGGGACAGGAGACGTTGAGTTCTACGGCGGCTACCCCAGGAACGTCTAACATCTCCGCCAAAGTCCCGTATTCCTCCGCCGTACTGCCAGAAATGTTCACGATGATGTTGGTTTGGTATTTTATAAGGCGCGGCAAGGTTTCCGTCAAAAAAACTTCCACTCCGGGATTTTCCAGACCGACGGCATTTAACATTCCCGCAGGCGTTTCAGCGATGCGCACGCCCTCGTTGCCCGAACGGGGCTTTAGGGTCGTCCCCTTTACCACCACGCCCCCTAGACGCGACAAATCCACAAAATCGGCAAACTCCTCGCCAAAACCGAAGGTGCCGGAGGCGGTGAGGACGGGGGCGCTCAGTTTCAGTCCGGCAAGTTCCGTCTGCAAAATGACTTCCCTCACGGGTGGAACACCTCCTCGGCCTTAAACACGGGGCCATCCTTACAGACTTTTTTTCGCGCACCGTGCGCGTCGGCCAGGGAGCAGGAAAGACAAGCCCCTAAGCCGCAGGCCATGCGCCGCTCCAAGGAAACCTCGCAAGCTACTCTTTCCGTGACGGCAATTTGCGCCGCTTTCTCCATCATTATCTCGGGGCCGCAAAGGAAAATCCCGTCATAACTCCGATTCTTTATAAGCTCCGGCAGTAAATCCACCGTAAAACCCTTGTGGCCTAAAGAGCCGTCGTCGGTGGTTATATAAATTTTGCTTACATAGGGGCGAAAAAGCCCCGGCCAAAACATTTCGGCCTCATTTTTGCCCCCCATTAAAACTTCCGCCTTACCGGAGTAATACTTGGCCAAAAACAGCAAGGGCGAAAGCCCCATGCCGCCCCCCACCAAGAGGGGCTTTTTTTTGGTTAAGTCGAAACCATGCCCCAATGCTCCAAGTATATTAACCTGCTCGCCGACTTTAGCTTGCGACAAGATGGCCGTGCCTTTGCCCACGACACGATAAACGAAAGATACACTGCCCTGCACCGTATCGACATCGGCCACCCCCAAGGGGCGACGGAGCAAAACCTCCCCACCGGGAATTTTTATTTGGACGAATTGCCCCGGTTTAGCCGTCTTGGCGATTTCCGGAGCCGCTACCGTCAGGCGAAAAACTTGCGGCGCGAGCTCATCTTGCGCGGTAATAACGGCATCGGTTATGAATTTTTGCTTTTGCGTCGTAATGAGGTCTTGTTTCGTTTCAGGCAAGATCATCACCGCCGCCCACATAATCTTGAATCGCCAAGGAATAAACCAGTCGCCGCTCGCGCATGAAGGACAGCACCCCCAAAACCTCCCAAGCCGTATCCAAAGAAGTCAAGCAGGGAATCCCATGCTCCACCGTGGCGCGGCGAATCCTGAAGCCGTCTTTGGCGGAATGTTTGCCTTGGGTCAGGGTGTTTATGACCAAATGAATTTTCCCGGTCTTAATCATGTGGATAATGTCGGAACTGCGCTCATGGACTTTACCCACCACATCGGCATCAATGCCCACAGACTGAATGGCCTTAGCGGTGCCTTGGGTGGCCACCAAGCGGAAACCTAAATCGGCAAAGGCTTTGGCCAGTTGCTTCATTTCCTCCTTGTCCTTGTCCGCCACGGTGAAGAGAATACAGCCGTCGGTGGGTACTTGCGTCCCGGCGCCTACAATTGCCTTGTAGAGGGCTCTCGCATAATGATAATCAATGCCCATGACCTCGCCGGTGGATTTCATCTCGGGGCCTAGGGCAATATCCACGTCCTGCATCTTGGCAAAGGAGAAAACGGGCGCCTTAACGGCCACATAAGGCCGCGCCGGATACAAGCCGCCGTGCTGACCAAGTTCTTTTAAGGTGCTGCCCATGGCAATACGCGTGGCCAAATTCACCATCTTCACGTTGGTTACTTTGGACAGGAAAGGCACCGTGCGACTGGAACGGGGATTGACTTCGATGATATAGACTTCCCCTTGTGACACCACAAATTGAATGTTGAGCAAACCCTTGACGTGCAGCGCGGTAGCGAGGCGTTTCGTATAATCCACGATGGTGTAAATGACCCGGGCGGACAGCGTCTGGGGCGGATAAACGGCGATGCTGTCCCCGGAATGAACCCCGGCGCGTTCCACATGCTCCATGATGCCGGGAATTAACACATCCACCCCGTCGGAAATGCCGTCAACTTCCACCTCGGTACCTTGCATATATCTATCCACCAAGACGGGATGATCCGGGGTGACTTTCACGGCACGGCTCATGTAGTCCCGAAGTTCCTCTTCATTATAAACAATCTCCATGGCGCGACCGCCCAACACATAAGAAGGCCGTACCATGACGGGGTAGCCGATTTTTTCTGCCCCGGTAATGGCGTCTGCCAAATTGGTGACGCTGATGCCTTGGGGGCGAGGGATTTTGGTTTGGGTAAGTACCTCGTCAAAACGCTCTCTGTCCTCGGCGCGGTCAATGTCATCTACCGAAGTGCCGAAAACTTTCACTCCGGCGCGTTGCAAAGAGGCGGCGAGATTTATGGCCGTCTGCCCGCCGAATTGGACGATAACCCCTTCGGGCTTCTCCTTGTCGATAATATTTAATACGTCCTCGGTGGTCAGCGGCTCAAAATACAGGCGGTCGGAAATATCAAAATCCGTGGAAACCGTTTCCGGATTGTTATTGACGATAATGGCTTCGATACCCATTTCCCTTAAAGCCCAGACGGAATGCACGGAGCAATAATCGAACTCCACCCCCTGCCCGATACGGATGGGGCCACTCCCTAGGACTAAAACTTTTCTGTCCTTCGTCACTTCCACTTCGTCCTCCTCGGCGCGGAAAGTGGAGTAGTAATAGGGGGTGGCGGCGGCAAATTCGGCGGCGCAGGTATCCACCATCTTATATTTGGGCAGGATGCCCATGGTCTTTCTGAGGGTGCGAATCTCGTCGGCGCTTTTGCCCGTGATTTCGCCGATGGAACGGTCGGCAAGTCCTGCGTTTTTGGCCGCTTCCATGAGTTTTGGGGTCAGTTCCTCGGTTTTTAGACGATTTTCCGTAACGACGATGTTTTGGATTTTCTGCAGGAACCACGGGTCGATGCGCGTTATTTCGTAAATTTCCTCCACGGTGGCAATACCCCGGCGCAGAGCTTCGGCGATGACAAAAATTCGCTCGTCGGTGCATTTGCCCAAATTCTTTTTGACGCGCACGTCATCCCAAGCGTCCATCTTGTCCATGTGCAGACGATGTACGCCGATTTCCAGCGAACGCACCGCCTTTAAGATCGCGCCTTCAAAATTGCGGTCGATGCTCATGACTTCGCCGGTGGCTTTCATTTGGGTGCCTAGGGTATGGTCGGCATAAACAAATTTATCGAAGGGCCAACGGGGGAATTTCACCACGCAGTAATCTAGGGCCGGTTCAAAACAGGCTTTAGTCTTTTGGGTAACGGCGTTTACGATTTCATCTAAGGTGTAGCCGACGGCGATTTTGGCCGAAACTTTGGCAATGGGGTAGCCGGTAGCCTTAGAGGCTAGCGCCGAAGAACGGCTGACTCTGGGGTTCACCTCGATGACGTAATAGCGATTTGATTTCGGGTCTAAGGCGTATTGGGCGTTGCAACCGCCCTCGATGCCAAGTTCCCGAATGATGCGCAGACTGGCGCTCCGAAGCATTTGATATTCGTGATCGGTTAAGGTTTGGGAAGGAGCCACCACGATGCTGTCCCCGGTATGGACACCCACGGGGTCAAAATTTTCCATGTTGCAGACGGTGATGCAGTTGTCATGGCCGTCGCGCATGACCTCGTATTCGATTTCCTTCCACCCGGCCACACTGCGCTCAATCAGCACTTGGCCGATCATGCTGTATTTAAGTCCCTTGATGACTATTTCGATGAGTTCTTCTTCGTTGTCGGCAATGCCGCCGCCGGTGCCGCCCATGGTGTAAGCCGGACGCACAATCAAAGGATAGCCGATGGCGTTCGCAAAGGCCACCGCGCCTTCCACGTCTTCCACGATGGTGCTTTCCGGCACCGGCTCGCCGAGTTTCTCCATGGTTTCTTTGAAGAGTTCCCGGTCTTCCGCCTGTTCAATGGCCTTTAGGGGCGTTCCCAGTAGCTCCACGCCGTATTTTTCCAGTACGCCTCGCTCCGCCAGCTTAACGGCAAGATTTAGTCCGGCCTGACCGCCCAAAGTCGCAAGGAGGCCGTCGGGTTTTTCCTTGGCGATGATGGCGGTGAGAAAATCCACCGTTAGTGGTTCGATATAAACCCGATCGGCAATATGGGTATCCGTCATGATGGTGGCCGGGTTGCTGTTGACGAGAACTACCGTCAGCCCCTCTTCTTTCAGGGCGCGGCAAGCCTGCGACCCGGCGTAATCAAATTCCGCCGCCTGTCCGATAATGATGGGGCCGGAGCCAATGACCATGACTTTTTTTAAGTTTTCCTTCTTCGGCACGGCTTATGCCCCCCTTTTCAGCATGGCGCGAAATTCGGCAAACAGATAATTGTTATCGTCCGGTCCCGGCGAGGCTTCCGGGTGGTATTGCACCGAGAAAATCGGCAGTTCCTGGTGGCGCATTCCCTCCACCGTGCCGTCGTTCACAGATATATGAGTAACCTCTAGCGGCAAGTTTTGGAGTGATTTTTCGTCCACGGCGTAACCGTGATTTTGGGAGGAAATATAGACCCGTCCCGTCCTTAGATCCTTCACCGGTTGATTGGAGCCGCGATGACCGAATTTTAATTTATAAGTGTCTGCCCCCATGGCCAAGGCCAGCAGTTGATGCCCCAGACAGATGCCGAAAATTGGTTTCTTGTCCAAAAGATTTTTGACTGTCTCCACCGCTTCCGGCACGTCCTTGGGATCTCCGGGGCCGTTGGAAAGCAAGATGCCGTCCGGCTCCAAGGCCAGTATTTCCTCCGCCGTGGTAAAGGCCGGCACCACCGTCAAGCGGCAACCCACCTCCTGCAAACCGCGCAAGATATGGCCTTTCACCCCAAAATCCAAGCATACCACATGGGGCGACTCTGCTGTTGTCTCCCCCAAGGGCGGCAAATTATAACTTTTCTCTACGGTGACGGCGCGCACCACGTCTGTTTTTATGGGTACGCTCATTAGTTCGTTGATTTTTGCCTGCGGCGTATCGTCGGCCACGATGATTCCCTTCATGGTACCGGCGGCGCGAATTTTCCGCGTCACGGCGCGAGTATCCACGTTGTACAGGCAAGGAATGTTTTCCTCCCTGAGGAAATCCCCCAAGGATTCCTCCGCCTGCCAGTTGCTTTCCTTAGCGCACAGCTCGCCGATGATAAAGCCGTTGACGAAGGAACGACGGGACTGCATAAAGTTTTTGGCCGCGCCGTAATTGCCCACCAAGGGAAAGGTCAAGGTCACCAACTGACTGCAATAAGAAGGATCCGTGAGTATCTCCTGATACCCGGTCATGCCCGTATTGAAAACCACTTCTCCGGTAGCCGTCGCCTCGGTCAGCAACGTGCCGGTAAAGGAACTGCCGTCCTCCAAGATGAGTTTACCCTTCATGCCACTACCCCATCTTTCATCACAATCTTGCCGCCCACTATGGTCATAATCGCTTTGCCCTTCAGCTTGCGTCCGCTAAAAGGCGAGTGAGAACCCTTGGTATAAAATTTCGCCGGGTCAACTTGCCAAGTCATTTCGGGGTCGATAACGGCAATATCGGCTGGCCTACCTACAGCGAGATTACCTCCCGGCAACTGGAAAATTTTCGCCGGAATGCAGGTCATTTTGGCAATGATAGTGGTCAAATCAAGTTTGCCAGTATGATAAAGGTCGGTTAGGAGTACACCGAGAGCCGTTTCCAAGCCCGGAAAACCGCTGGGGGCGTAGGCGTATTCTCGATCTTTTTCCTCGTAGGCATGGGGGGAATGGTCGGTGACGATGATGTCGATGGTGCCGTCCCTAAGCCCCTCCAGTAACATTTCCGTGTCCCATTTGGTACGTAGCGGCGGATTGATTTTCGTGGAACTGTCGGCAGGATTAACGGCTTCTTCGGTGAGGGTAAGATGTTGGGGAGTAACCTCGCAGGTAACTTGTACGCCGCGTTGTTTGGCAGCGCGAACAATCTCCACGGCGCGACCGGAACTTAAATGCGCCACATGCACCTTGGCCTTGGCGTATTCGGCGAGCATTATGTCTCTGGCCACGGCTATGTCCTCCGCCACGGTGGGGCGACCTTTCATGCCGAGTTTGGCGCTTATGACGCCCTCGTTTATGACGCCTTCTTCTACGAGGGTGGTTTCCTCCTCGTGGTTGATGATTGTTTTGTCGAATGGTTTTAAGTAATCAAGAGCATTTAAGAGCAGTTTGGCCGATTTAATGAAATGGCCATCATCGGAAAAGGCTACGGCGCCGGCGTCTATCATGTCGCCCATTTCCGCCGGTTCTTCGCCTTTTTGTCCTTTGGTAACGGCGCCGATAATTTCCACCCGTACTTTGGCCACGCCCACGGCACGTTTTTTTAGAGCGCGCACCAAAGCGGCGTTATCCACCACGGGGGAGGTATTAGGCATGGTGGCCACGGTGGTGTAGCCCCCGGCGGCGGCGGCCTTAGTGCCGGAGAGAAAATCCTCTTTGGCCTCCTGTCCCGGCTCCCGGAGGTGAACGTGCATATCAATGAGGCCGGGAGTCACGATTTTGCCCTTTACATCGATAACTTCGGCTTCGGAGTCGCTAAGATTCTGACCGACCGTCGCAATTTTTCCTTCCGCCGTCAAAACGTCCAATTCTTCGTCGATGTTGTTCGCCGGATCAATGAGACGGCCGCCTTTTAAGAGTAGCTTCATGCCTGTTTCCCTCCCGTCAGCACCAAGGTAAAGAGCGCCATGCGCACCGCCACGCCGTTTTGCACTTCCTCTTGAATGGCCGAATTTTGGCCGTAAGCAACCGTCGGCGCAATCTCCCACCCCTTATTCATGGGGCCGGGATGCAATATCAAAACATCTTCTTTGGCGCGTTGTAACCGCTCTTCATTCAAGCCGTAAATTCGCGCGTATTCGCGTACCGAAGGGAACAGCCCTCCCTTCATGCGCTCCAACTGGATGCGCAAGACTTCAATAACGTCGGCGCCCTCGATGGCCTCCTCCACTCGGTCATGCCAAACGAGTCCCGGCTCCTCCTGCCAAAAACGAGGCAGCAAAGTCTTGGGGCCGGCCACATGAATTTCCATGCCCATTTTTCTCATGGCTGCGATGTCGGAGCGAGCCACGCGACTGTGGAGTACATCGCCCAAGATGGCCACTTTCAAGCCGGCCAGTTTCTTTTTATGTTCTTCGATGGTAAAGAGATTAAGTAGTCCTTGGGAAGGATGGGCGTGAGCGCCGTCCCCGGCGTTCAAAATTACGGGAGAAGCCACTTCGGCGGCGTAAGCGGCGGCGCCTTCCGCCTTGTGCCGCATGACGATAGCGTCTGTCCCCATGGCCTCAATGGTGTAGAGAGTATCCCGGAGGCTCTCGCCCTTGACGATACTGCTGCTGGCCACGGCGATATTCACCACGTCCGCCCCCAAATATTTTCCCGCCAGTTCAAAGGAGGTACGGGTGCGAGTGCTGGGTTCGTAAAAGAGGGTGACAATGGCTTTGCCGCGCAATGTCGGCACTTTTTTTATGTCGCGGTGGATGATTTTTTTCATCTCTTTGGCGGTATCCAGTATCAGGCGAATTTCCTCCGCCGTAAAATCCTTTAGCGCCAACACATCTCGTCCGCTGAGAGAGATGTTAGTTTTTCCCAAGCTAACCACTCCTTCATCATAAAAAAAGAGCTTTCCTCTGCCCAGGCAAAAGAAAGCCACAGCGACCCTTATCAGCCTCGCAGGACTAATCTCAGATTTTGTCGCCACGATTATATATCAATTTACGCCGAAAAGCAAGGAATAAAAATGGACAATTCGGTAGCGAAGAATTATAATGTCGGTATCGTCAAGCAAAGGAGTATGTTCATGGGCAAGAAAAAAAATGATCGCAATGAGCTATGTTGGTGCGGTAGCGGCCGCAAATATAAAAAATGCCATCGGGATTTTGACGAACGGATAGATTCTATCAAATTCAATTATTACAAGGGACAGGTAAGACCGCCCCAAAATATTATCAACAACGAAAAAGACATCGACGGCATCAGAAAAAGCGGCGTGGTCAACAACGCCACTTTGGATTTGATGGGAGAAATGATAAAACCCGGCATTGATACGGCTAGTCTTGACAAGGCCGCTTACGAGTTCATTTTGAGCCACGGGGGGTATCCCGCCAGCTTAAATTACGAAGGCTTCCCCAAGAGCGTGTGCATCTCCGTCAACGATGTGGTTTGTCACGGCATCCCTTCCCCCGATACCATTCTCAAAGAAGGGGATATTGTCAACGTTGACATCACCACCATCCTTGACGGCTACTACGCCGACGCTTCGCGTATGTATGTGGTGGGAGGAAAGACCACCCCGGAGGCGCAACGGTTGGTAGATGTGACGAAGGAATGTATGAACCTTGGCATTGCCGCCGCCAAACCTTGGGGCTGGCTGGGTGATATTAGCGCTGCTTGCGGCAATCACGCCCACGCCAACGGTTATTCGGTGGTGACAGCGCTGGGCGGTCACGGCGTCGGTAAGGATTATCATTTAGAGCCTTTTGTAGCTCATGTGGGCGAAAAGGGGACGGGGATGCTCTTGGTTCCCGGCATGACCTTAACGGTGGAACCTATGATCAATCAGGGCAAGCCCGAAGTAGATATAGATGAAAAGGATAATTGGACGGTACGCACCGCAGACCACAAACTATCGGCGCAGTGGGAAAAGACCATCCTCATCACGGAAACCGGCGTAGAGATAATGTCCAGCTAAAAAACTTTGGGGCTTTGCCCCAAGCCCACGAGGGGAAAAAATTTCCCCTCGACCCTTATATTAAAGGGTGCAGGGGGATTATCCCCCTGCTGGGGTTTGGGGTGAAACCCCAAGACTATACGGAAGGAGGGAAAGCAGCATGGCGAAGTTTCGCGATTTGCATTTGAATCCGGCGCTGTGCGAAAGTTTAAAGCGGCAGGGGATAGAAGAGGCCACGGCAGTGCAATTAAAAACTATTCCGATAGTTCGCCAAGGACAAGACGTAATTGTAACGGCGCAAACGGGGACGGGAAAGACCCTCGCCTTTCTCCTGCCCATCCTAGAAAAAATCAAACGGGGCGCCGCCGCCACCCAAGGACTGATTATTACGCCCACCAGAGAACTGGCTCTCCAGATAACCAAGGTAGCCGCCAGTACCCAAGAAGCCACCGGGGTAACGGTGTTGACCATCTGCGGCGGACAAGACATAGAGAGGCAAAAGGAGCGACTGCGCCGCAAACCTCAGCTCATTATCGGTACCCCCGGCAGACTGCTGGATCACCTGCGCCGTCATACCATTGATCTCAGTCGGGTGAATAAAGTAGTGCTGGACGAAGCCGACGAAATGATGCGTATGGGCTTTATCGAAGACGTGGAGACGTTGCTAAAAGCCACGGCTCCCGACAGACAACTCATGCTGTTCTCGGCCACCATGCCTCCCGTCGTGAGAGGACTTGCTAAAAGGTACATGAAAGAGCCGCAGGAGATAAAAGTAACGGCGACAGGCGGCAAAATTACCTTAGAAACCATTGAGCAACTAATCGTGGATACCACGGAAGAAACGAAACTGGATAAGCTCTGCCACATCATTAACACCCAGCGGCCGTACCTAGCCATGATTTTTTGCCACACCAAGGAGCGAGTGACAAAACTCACGCTGGCTCTGGCCAGGCGCGGCTACCTAGCGGAGGAACTACAGGGTGACTTGACGCAAACCCAACGCAATGCCGCCCTGAAAAAGTTTCGCGAGGCGAAAATTCAGTTTTTAGTGGCTACGGATGTGGCCGCCAGAGGGCTGGATATACCGGGGGTAACTCATGTTTACAATTACGACATACCCCAAGATGCCGAGTGGTACATTCACCGCATTGGCCGCACGGGGCGCGCCGGTCAGCATGGCGTGGCTGTTACCTTGGTGAACGCCGGCCAGTACCCCCTGCTAAGGCGCATCGAAGCCGCCATTAAGGAGCGACTACCCAAGGATTTTGCCAAGGAACGGCCTCATGCTAAGGTAGAGGCAAAAACGAAGGCTAGGGAAACTAACACGCCAGAAAAAGCCACTGCCACACATAAACCTCCCAAACCCAAGAGATTCAAACTCAAGCGACGCATCGCTTCTACTGCTGGAAAGAAAACCAGAAGAAAATCGCCGACTAAGCGACGCTCCCACCTGAAGGCGGTATGATATGCATTCCCTGATACAAAAGGCGGCAAGGTCGCATCGGCTCAGCTTAGAAGAACTGACTTTCCTGCTGTCTGCCGCCGAACTGACGGAGGATTTGGCCGCCGCCGCCGATGAAGCGCGAAAAAGATATGTTGGCGACGGGGTACATCTCCGGGGACTAATCGAGTTTTCCAATATCTGCCGGCAAAATTGTTGTTACTGCGGTTTGCGCCGTGACAACCAACATCTGCAACGTTATCGCTTGGAACCCACGGAAATCGTGAAACTGGCCGAGAATGCAAAAGCCTTGGGGTTTGCCACCATTGTGGTGCAAGGCGGCGAGGACGTTTTTTTTACGGCGGAAATTTTGGCTGAAGTGGTGACGGCCATAAAAAAATTGGATGTGGCCGTCACCTTGTCCGTAGGGGAGAGAAGCCGTCAGGACTACCAACTATGGCGCGAGGCCGGGGCGGATCGCTATCTCCTGCGGATAGAAACCACGGATGCCTCGCTCTACGAAAAACTGGATCCCGGCATGAGCCACGCCAATCGACGGCGTTGTTTGCAAGACCTAAAGGAACTAGGCTATGAAGTGGGTACCGGCTCTTTAGTGGGTCTCCCCGGTCAAGGTCTGGAATCATTGGCGCAGGATATTTTGTTTTTTCAAGAAATTGATGCCGATATGCTCGGCATCGGCCCTTTTATCCCTAACCCGGATACGCCTTTGGGACACGAGCCTCCGGGGGATTTTCCGCTGACGCGGCGCATGGTGTCCCTCATTCGCTTGCTTATCCCCGATGCCAACATCCCGGCCACCACCGCCATGGGAACCATTTTGCCCGGAGGGAGAGAAATCGCTCTCGCCTCCGGCGCCAACGTGGTGATGCCTAATGTTACCGTGGGAGAGGCTAGGTTAAACTACGCTCTTTATCCCGGTAAAATTTGCGCCAATGACAGTCCGGCGAAATGCCGTAGCTGCATGGAAGGACGACTTCGCTCCATGGGGAGATTTGTGGCTACGGGGCAAGGATTTCGCCAAAGAAACACTACGGAACGGGGGTTGTCATGATTATAGCCAGATACTTAATGACCATCCTGTGGTGCATAATTATGTGTTGTACGCCGATGGTGGGGAGAACAGAGGCTGCGGAAGCGACCGCCTTTGAAAGGGCGCAACTTTACTACTTGAGCAGTCTCCTGTCCATGGCCAGCTACAGCGAAGAACTGAACCTCTTGGTACGCGCTAAAATGGCGGAAATGGGCTGGGAAGTGTCAAAGTTCCAGAGTAGCGACGCGGTGGCGGAAACCAAAGCCTATATCTTTCGACGCGCTCTCGCCACGGGGGAACCGATTTATTTTCTCGCCGTCACCGGCACGGAAAGCGCGAAAGACGCCGAAGTTGACCTGCGGCTTTGGCGCGTTCCTTTTGGCGGCAGTACTCCGGCGGAATTTGCCGCCTACGCCAAAGAACCCTCCGCCAAAAATGTTCCCTTGGCGCATCAAGGTTTTAACGATTACACGCAAAGAGCCTTTTTTACTTACAGCACCGATGAAACGGACTCCAGAACCTTGGGAGAGGTCATTCGGGATGAGCTTATGGCGCATCCCGAAGGCAAGCTCTACCTGACGGGACACAGTTTAGGGGGAGCGGTGGCCACTTTGCTGGCGGCGCGGCTTATCGATATGGGAGTGGCGCCGGAGCAACTCGCCGTCATTACTTTCGGCGCGCCGGCGGTGGGGAACGCCACTTTTGCCAAAACCTACGGGGAGCTGATAAATTTAGAGCGCGTCACCATGTCGGGAGATCCGGTAAAGGCAGTTTTGCAATCGGTTTCTATGGGTTATGTACAGTTCGGCGACAAGATTGCTTGGCAGCAAAACCGCTATTTGAAACGCTTCCCTCACGAAGTCATTGTCTATTTAGACGAAGCCCTTCGCCATTACTACGATGTACGAGAAACTTTGCCGCCGGCTGAACGCCAGCCTAAGTTTTTTCAAGGAAGCCGCCAAAAAAACGGCGCCCTTTATGTGGTACCGCTGTCTTTTTCTTTGGACAAGCATCTGCTGGATGACGAAAAATATATGAACTACGCTTGGCAAGATCGGTTGCAAGCTACTTGGGAAAAAGTCATTTTCGCGCCGACGGTCGCCTCGCGAGACTTAGCAGAGCATTTGACCGCCGCCGCCCTCGCCGGTTGCCGATATGTGCTGGTAGCCGACTTCACGGGTAAACGCGTCCAGCAAGAGGAATATAATTTCCGCCTGACGCTGGAAGAAACGCTGTATGATTTAACGGGCGCCGTAACGAATTACAAAGTAAACAGCGTCACTACCAACAATCTCACGCCCATTGAAGGCATGGTGTATCTGCACGAGATAGAAAATATCGTGCCTTGAGCTTGACCTAGAAACATGGTAAGATAGGCGCCGTAGGCATACATTATGTCCAATCATAAGCGTATAAAACAGGAGGAAGTATGAGCCAAAAAGAAACAGCCGCCGAGATTTTTGCCAAAGATAAGCGAGATTACCTGCCGGTGTTCGCTAGGTATCAGCTGGTTTTGGAGCGTGGCGAAGGGGCTTATGTTTATGACAACGAGGGAAAAAAATACCTAGATTTTTTGGCAGGCATCGCCGTTAATGTCTTGGGACACGGCTATCAACCCTTAACGGAGGCGGTGGCCGGTCAGGCAAGGAAACTTATTCACTGCTCGAATCTCTATTACACTCAGGCTCAAGCCGATGCGGCCTCCAAGCTGGTGAAGCTCAGCGGCCTTGACCGAGCCTTTTTCGCCAATTCCGGCGCGGAAGCCAATGAAGGCGCCATTAAGATTGCCCGGAAATGGGCTCACAGCATAGACAAAGAAAAATCCCAGATCATCACTGCTTGGGACAGTTTCCATGGCCGTACTTTGGCCACGCTAACGGCCACGGGGCAGCCTAAATATCACGAAGGCTTCGAGCCGCTACCCGGTGGGTTTAGTTATGTGCATTACAACGACATCGCCGAACTGGAAAAAATGATGAGCGACAAGACCTGCGCCGTTATGCTGGAAACCATCCAAGGCGAAGGCGGAGTTTATCCCCCCAAGGACGACTACCTGAAGAAAGTACGCGCCCTGTGCGATAAACATAAGGCGCTCCTAATCTTGGACGAAATTCAGGCCGGTATAGGTCGTAGCGGCGAATTTTTTGCCTATGACAAGTACGATGTAAAGCCTGATATTGTCACCTTAGCCAAGGGCTTGGCCGGCGGCGTACCCATCGGCGCTTTCATCGTCACCGAGGAAGTAGCGCAGACTTTCAAACCCGGCGATCACGGTACGACCTTTGGGGGGAATCCCTTGGCTTGCGCCGCGGCCAATGTGGTGCTGGACACGGTACCCGAGCATAAATTTTTGCAACAGGTCAACGAAGTGGGGGCTTATTTCAAGGACAAATTGGAGGCGCTGAGGCAAAAATACTCCACCCTCATAAAAGAGGTGCGAGGTACGGGGCTGATCCTCGGGGCAGAGCTAACTGTACCCGGCCGAGAAATCGTAAATGAATGCCTAAAGAAAGGCGCCATTATTAACTGCACCGTGGGAACGGTACTGCGTTTCATTCCGCCCCTTATCATTACCAAGGAGCAGGTGGATGAAGTTCTAAGCATCCTCGATGAGGTTTTGGCCGAAAAGGTTTCTTGACGGCTTAGCCAAAAAGTAATACAATGGTCGCAAGCGAAGGAGAGGTGTCCGAGTGGTTTAAGGAGCCGGTCTTGAAAACCGGTGATGCGGCGACGCACCGTGGGTTCGAATCCCACCCTCTCCGCCATAGAATAGATATTGGCTCCAAGGCTAGCTAAATAACGACCGCTTATTATTCCGTTTCTGTAATAGAAAAGGGGCTGTCGCACGAAGGAAAAAATTCTTCGTATGACAGCTCCTTCCACCGTTTAGGTAATATTCTGAACTAATAATCCTCTCTATTGCTTAAAAATGGGCACACTAAGTAATGCGGCTAAATTGTCGCAAAAATATATTTATTCAGTTGTTCCTTACGCTACTATCGCCGCAGTAAATAAATGCCTATCCTCCTTGCCTGACTGTATCTTGTTGTGCAAGCAAGTCATGTTATGCGCCATTGCTAGCAACATCGCTTCCACCAATATGTGTGTATGGAAATAACGCCTGAAACGCTAAACCACCTGATAACTTGCAAGAAAGAGATAATCATTCCGCCGAAAAAGTATTTTGATGAGCGCGACGGATGCCGTCGCAATGACTTTCGCCTTGTCTCTATGGAGGAGCAAGAGAGATTTACGGTATTCATGCGGCAAAATTTATGGCTGTCAGAAAACTTCTCTCTTGGTTTGGCATTCCTCAGAGGCAGGTTTACCCATTGTTATTTACCGCTGCAACGGCAAACACGGCGGCAATAGAAACGTCAAGCACCACCACGCTTGCCATACGCATATGCTGAACATAGAAAAAGCGGCTAATGGAATATACAAGGAAGATGATGCCCACATTACTACGGAATATTCCACTTTTAGCGAGGCCATATACTTTTTCTGCGAGCATTGCGGTATAATGGAGGCTAGCAAATATTTTCCAACGGTCTACACGATAAATTTGTTTGAGGTGTGATGACATGAACTTCAATGACATAAAAAGCCTTTTGCAAAATTCTTTCGGCAACCACTTTAACATAGAGCAAAAGCGCAATCACCTGTATCAAATATTCGTTCCTATATTTTATGATGACGGCGATATGATGGATATTTTTATCCAAGACACGGGAAACGAGCTACGCGTGTGCGACTGCGGCATGACGCTGATGCGCTTGTCGTACACCTTCGGTATCTCTACGGAACACCGAAAAAAACTCCTTGCCGATATATTAAATGCGGATGGTGCTATCATGGATAATGGAAACATTTGCATCCCTTCTTCGCCGGAGTTACTTTTTGAGAATGTAATGCAAATATCGCAAACTATAACCAAGATTCTCGCGTTGCGCTACACCAGTCAAAGACATGTTGCCAGTCTGTTTTATGAAGACCTTGACGAGTATATCCTGTCTGCGCTCAAAGATTTTTCGCCCCAGAAAGGTTATGCGCCATTAAAAGGCCGTGAAGAATACGGGGTTGACTATGTATTCTCCATAAAGAATAAACCGCCTGTTTTTCTTTTTGGCATACGGGGTAACGAGAAGGCTTTATCTTCCGCACTATCTGTGTTAGCTTTTCAAAAAGAGAATATTGCCTTTACTAGCGTAGCTGTTCATGATAACTTGGGCGATTTGAGTATAGTTAATCAAAAAAAGGTTACAAACGCCATGGATAAGCAATTCTATGATTACTCCAGTTTTGAGGAAACTTCGTCGGAATTTCTTTTACGTTTGGCTGCCTAAAGGTATAGAAAAAGCCACCGTTCCCGTGTGGGTGGGAATGGCGGCGGTTATCCACTTGTCAAACTTTGGCAACTGCTTGGCAAGTTTTTGCCAAATTTAGCAAAAAACGGCGGGCAACGCCGCCAAAAGTTACAAGCAAATTAAATGAAGCCCGTGATTATGGGACTAAAGCATTTTGCGGACGTTAGCAAAATGGTATAGGCAAAGTTAAATTGGCCACTTTGCAAACGCGAAGAAAAGGTGATTAAGTTTTCTGCACCGTTGACCTCTATTAGGGCGTTTGTTATAATGCAGGGGTCACTGTGACGCCGCTACCATAAAA
>JAFVEM010000031.1 GCA_017476005.1 Selenomonadaceae bacterium
CCATGACAAAAGAAAGACTGATACGCTTCGGCTTTTATGATTTAGCCAAAGCATACCAGTCCATATGTACGTCAACTACTGAAACCGCCGTGTACCGAACGGTACGCACGGTGGTGTGAGAGGACGGGGGCTAATCCCCCCCTCCTACTCGATTATAATAAATATTGGGGCATTGCCCCAAACCCCATGCATTTCTTTATCATACGTTTGGAGGTATTATTGATGTTCGGTAAATATGTAACGGCTACCAGAAAGCAAGCGCCCTTGGTGCATAACATTACCAATTACGTCACGGTGAACGACGTGGCCAATATAATTTTAGCTTGCGGCGCCAGTCCCATTATGGCCGATTGTAGGGAAGAGGCGGCAGATATTACCGCCATTTGCGCCGGGCTGTGCCTTAATATCGGCACCCTAAACGAAAACACCATCCCTTCCATGCTACTGGCCGGAAAAAAAGCCGGAGAGCTAAAACATCCCGTTGTGCTAGACCCGGTGGGGGTGGGAGCCAGCCCACTGCGTACCGAAACGGCGCTGAAAATTTGCCGGGAGGTGCCGCTTACGGCCATTCGCGGCAATGTGTCGGAGCTGAAAGGTCTGGCGCTGGGTAGCGGCGATACTCAGGGAGTGGATGCCGCGCCTAAGGATGCGGTGGGGGAAGAAAACCTTGACGCCGCCGTAACTTTTGCCAAAGAAGCGGCGAAGAAATTAAAGGCGGTGGTGGCCATTACCGGCGCCATTGATCTCGTAAGTTCGGGAGAAAAATGTTACGTCCTTAGGAACGGCCGCGCCGAAATGGGACGCATTACCGGCACCGGCTGTCAGCTTTCGGCTCTGGTTGCGTCTTTCTTGGCGGCCAGTCCCGACGAACCCTTGGAAGCGGTGGCCGCCGCCGTGGCCGTAATGGGAGTGGCCGGAGAAATCGCGTGGCAAAATATGGCCGCCACCGACGGCAACGCCACTTATCGCAATCGTATCATCGACGCCGTTTATAACCTCACGCCGGAGGTTCTCACCAAAGAGGCGCGTTATGAAATCCGTTAAGGACAGTATGTTACTCTACGCCGTCACCGATCGTCACTGGGAACGGGACGGGAATTTTTTGGCTCAAGTAGCGGCGGCGTTACAAGGCGGCGTTACCATGCTCCAGCTCCGGGAAAAAAATATGCCGCCGGGGGATTTTTATCGCGAAGCCGTGGCCGCGCAGGAATTGTGCCGTAAATTTGCCGTTCCCTTCATTATCAATGACGAAGTTGAACTGGCGCGAAAAATCAGCGCCGACGGGGCGCATATCGGGCAAGGGGATATGGCGATTGAAAGAGCGCGGCAACTTCTGGGCAAAGACAAAATTTTGGGAGTGTCCGCCCAAACCGTAGCTCAGGCCATAGCGGCGCAGGAGGCCGGGGCTGATTATTTGGGGGTAGGCGCAATGTTCCCCACCCCTACCAAGGAAGATGCTGTTTTGGTGTCGCCGGAAACCTTGCGAAATATATGCGCCGCCGTCACGATTCCCGTGGTGGCCATTGGCGGCATTACCCTTGACAACCTGCCAGCGTTACAGGGAACCGGCATTGCCGGAGTGGCGGTGGTGTCGGCGATTTTCGCCCAAAATGACATTCAGGGTGCCACGGCGCAGCTTTACGCCGCCGTGGAAAAAATTTGCCATCCGAAGGAGGCGGCGAGTATATGAAAACGGCCTTGACCATTGCCGGTAGCGATTCCAGCGGCGGCGCCGGTATTCAGGCGGATATAAAAACCATGCTGGCGCAGGGAGTATTCGCCATGAGTGCCATTACGGCCTTAACCGCCCAAAATACCATGGGGGTAAAGGCAATCAGCGAGGTAACGCCGGATTTTCTGGCGGCGCAAATCGATTGCGTCTTCGAGGACATACCCCCGGACGCGGTGAAGGTAGGCATGGTGTTTTCGGCGGAACTTATTGGGGTAGTGGCCGACCGAATGCGCCGTTACCGGGTGGAAAATTTAGTGGTGGATCCCGTGATGGTAGCCACCAGCGGCGCGAAACTCCTGAACGATAACGCCATTAAGGCGCTAGAGGAAGAACTTTTGCCGCTGGCCAAGGTGATTACGCCGAATCTCCCGGAAGCCGCAGCGTTGGCCAAGCGAGAGATAAAAAACAAGGAAGATATGGCCGCCGTCGCGAGGCTCTTGGCGGATCGCTACGGGGTGGCGGTACTGTGCAAGGGCGGTCACTGTGGCGAGGACGCGGAGGATTTACTGTACGCTGACGGCAAGCTGATTTCCTTCTTTGGCGAGCGAGTAGCGAGTCCCAACACCCACGGCACCGGTTGCACCCTATCCAGCGCCATTGCCGCTCGGTTGGCGTTGGGGCAAAACCTAGAGGAAGCGGTGCGCCGCGCTAAAGATTACGTCACGGGAGCGTTGAAAGCCGGGCTGAATTTAGGCAAAGGCTCGGGGCCTTTGGATCACGGTTATAATCTGATTATAAAAGGAGGTGATCTCCATGGAAGAAAAAAGGCTGACCTGGGATGAGATTGTGGAAAAGTACCCGGATAAATGGGTTGGTATGTCGAAAATTGATTGGGAAGATGAGGCAAATGTGCGTTCGGCGGTGGTGTTGGGAGCTAGTAACAAGTCTGAGGACTTCATGCTGAGAGCTTGGTCGGGCGAGGATGTATTCACCATGTACACTACGCCTAACAATTTATACTGAGGTGACTCAATGAGACAATTTACCCTATACCTTAACAGAAACGCGCAACGACCCATCGTTATACTGAAACAGCCTTTGCCGTTAAATGCCATGTTAGATACCGGCTCATTATTTCCTGTTTGGGTTGCTACCGAAAAAGAACTACGCGGTATCGGTGGAGAATTTGCCATGAGTGACGTTCCCTTCGGTGGCTTTGGTGGAACGACCAAAGGCGACCTTTATCGTATTCCCCTCTTCTGCGTTGGCGATCTAACCTTCCCTAATTTCCCTGTTATTTTCTCGCCCCATGAATTGCCTTGCCAGATTTTACTCAGCGCCACCATGTTTAGTCGCCTTGTCTATGAAATTGACGACAAAAATCATCTGCTAAACTTTTCTGTTCCCGAAGATGAAAGTTTGGTTCGTCCGCTCAATGTAAGAATAGAAAACGGTCGCTTGCAAATTTTCTGCACCTCCGAATAGCGCAAAATCAAATATTATAAAATGATTAGATGTGTTGACAGCAGAGATTTGCTAGGCTAAACTTCGATTTATACTCGCGAGCAATGAAATTTACCAAAATGTAAATGCTCGTCCGCGGTATATACAGAGAGCCTAAGACCTTCCTACGGAATGTCTAACGCTCTCTAGTATAACGAAACCCCAAACATTAAACCAAGTAAAAGAGGTATAACGACATGAAAACGCTAAAAAAAAGGTGCGCCATGGCGGCGGCAATAATGCTATCCTTGGGAGCGGTCTATGTGGCCGGTTGCTCCTTTGGGGGCGATAACACCGCCTCCGGCCTTTCCTCCTCTTCCGAGGCGGCCATCAGCCTCGGGGGGACTCTCTCCGCCGAGCGCAACACCCCGGCGGTACGCGCCGCCAAAACCGTTGGCCCAGCCGTGGTGGGTATCACCAACAAAGCCATCGTCCGCGATTGGTTTAACAATCCTGTTTCCACGGAAGGTGTCGGTTCCGGCGTTATTTTTAAAAGCGACGGCTACATCGTCACCAACAATCATGTGATACAAGGCGCCAACGAGATAATCGTTTCTCTTTCCGACGGTCGCAGTCTCAAGGGTACTTTGGTGGGAACGGATGCTTTAACGGATATTGCGGTGGTAAAAGTAGATGCGGAGGGACTGCCTACCGCCGAATTTGCCGACTCCGATGACGTGGTGGTGGGCGAACCGGCTATTGCCATCGGCAACCCTATGGGCATGGAGTTTATGGGTAGCGTCACCAGCGGCGTGGTCAGCGCCCTGAATCGTACCCTAGACATAAGCGATCGCCGAGTGAAACTCTTGCAAACCGATGCGGCCATTAACCCCGGCAATTCCGGCGGCGCTTTGGTAAACGCCGACGAAAAAGTCATTGGCATCAACAGCGCCAAACTGGCCTCCACCGGCGTAGAAGGCATGGGTTTTGCTATTCCCAGCAACACGGTGAAGGCCATCATCGAGCAACTCATGGACAAAGGCTATGTGGCCAGACCCTATCTGGGTGTCTCCATCTTTGATAAGCAATCGGCGGCGCGTTACGGTTACCAGCTGAACATTGACAAGGGAGTTTATGTCTTCCAAGTGGCCTTGACGGCGCCGGCGGGGAAAGCCGGATTGCAACGGGGCGACATTATCCTGAAGGTTGATGACAAAGAGGTAAATTCCGTCAGCGACGTGCGAAATGCGGTAGCGGATCACGCCGTGGGCGATACGGTGAAGGTGCTTTACTCTCGGGACGGTCAGGAAAAAACGGTGAACATTGTCCTGGAGGAAGTTCCTCAGGAAAGCTAACTATCCAATATGGAAATAACCATCGCGGCGGTGGGGCGGCTGAAGGAAACATATTGGCGCGAAGGAGTGGCGGAGTACCAAAAACGGCTCCGCCCCTTCGCCACCGTGAAAATCCTAGAGACCCTAGAAGAAAAAATGCCCGTCAGCCCCTCCCCGGCGCAAAAGGAACAGTGCCTAGCACGAGAAGGCGAGCGGCTTATTAAACTGGTGCCGCCGGAAAGCTATCGCTTGCTTCTTGATGTCAAGGGAAGGGAGCTTTCCTCGGAAGAGCTGGCAAAAAAAATAGCCGACCTGCTCCTTACGGGGCAAAGTCGGCTAATCTTTATAATCGGCGGCCCTTTCGGGCTGTCGCCAAAAGTGCGCGAGTTCGCTCACGAACGCCTCAGCTTCTCTCGTCTGACCTTCCCTCACCAAATGATGCGGCTTATCCTCATGGAGCAGCTTTACCGCGCCTACAAGATAAATCGGGGAGAGAAGTACCACTGGTGAAGCGAAAATCTATACTCGCCATAGACACACCTTTTTGTCCGCTCAAGGCAACATGGCTAGGGTATGTTGATAGGTTCGTATGACATATTTTCGCTATCTTGCTGTGAGAAAATAGGACTTTATGAGAGGTAATTTCTATGAGAAAAGAGCATGAAAAGGCATTATTTACTAAGCAACTAAAGGCATTTGCTTCTACCTTGGGACAATATATTTCGCGAGGCGATGAGTGGACAATCAGAGGCTTTATTGACATATTTAAAAATATATACCAGATTTCTACAGATACTAAAGTTATTTCTAAGGTGCTTGAATTACATTTATTTCCCCACTTTCTATCATTTGCAGAAGGAATGGGGTATGAAATAGAACTGGCTACATATCAGAATTGGTATCCGGATTTAACGTTCATTCTCAAAAGGGACCCTGCCATAAAATTTGCGGTTGACTTAAAAACAACGTACAGAGATGAAGGCTACCCGGGATTTTGTAATGGTTTTACGCTGGGGTCTCATGGTGAGTATTTTGTCGATAGAACGAGTAGCAAAAACATACAGTATCCTTACGATGCTTATAGTGGCCATTTTTGCTTGGGTATTATCTATTCTCGGGTAACAATTGATAAAAATAGGGAAACACAGCTTTATTCAGTAAATAATATAGAACAGATACCGGCCGTTATCAAAAACTTTTTATTCTTTGCCGAAGAAAAGTGGAAAATTGCCAGTGATAAGGGCGGTAGCGGTAATACCGCTAATATCGGTAGCATACAAAAGATAGATGATATATTAGCGGGTAATGGGGTATTCGCTAAGGCCAGCGAGGAGCTTTTTGATGATTATTGGACAAACTTTGGAAAAATAGAAATTCGTAAAAATGGAAAACGCAAAAAGTTATCTTCTTTTGAAAAGTATTTGCACTACCGGGGACTGCCGCCTAGTTTATATAACCCCAAATCCCCTAAACGGAGGGAGCAATGAAAGAAAAAACCTTCGTTCCTCCGATCAAAATTCAGGGAATAAAAACTAAGCTAGTACCGCTGATTCGTCAAAATATACTTATGAATAAAGAAGCCGTATGGATTGAGCCGTTTATGGGTTCCGGGGTTGTCGGTTTTAATATGGAGCCTTCTCATGCTATATTCGCTGATACTAACCCACACATTATTGAGTTTTACAGGCAAATAAAACAGGGAAGAATAACGCCAAGTATTGTTAAGTCTTTTTTGGCGAGAGAGGGCAAATTATTAGAGGAAGGTGACGATAAACATTATTATGCTGTTCGCAATAGATTTAATGAAAGCCACGACCCGCTAGATTTCTTGTTTTTAAATAGATCATGCTTTAATGGTATGATAAGATTCAACAAAGACAATGAATTTAATGTTCCGTATGGACATAAACCCCTACGTTTTTCTAAAGGGAATCTCTAAAAATTGACAAATTCGGCAAAATGATGATAAAGGGAATCTCTAAAAATTGACAAATTCGGCAAAATGATGATAAAATAGGTTGTATTAAGATAAAGGAGGGATTTACGGTGAAATTTACTTATTTCGA
>JAFVEM010000032.1 GCA_017476005.1 Selenomonadaceae bacterium
CGTTTTTCGCACCGAGAATCGTTTTGTGTGCGTCAGTCGTCCCCGGCGTTTCGGCAAATCCATGGCGGCCAATATGGTGGCCGCCTACTACGACCGCACGGCGAGCATGGAAAAAGAGTTGAGCTCCCTCAAAATCGGAGACGACCCCTCTTTTGCCGCTCATGTGGGGAAATATGACGTTGTACAGGTGAATGTGCAGGTTTTTTTGAGCAACGCGGAAAATATGCAACAATTATTGGCATTGTTGCAAAAAAGCATTCTGCGAGAGCTGATTCGAGAATATCCTACGGTTGATTATCTTGACAAAACCAATCTGATATTTTCTATGCAAGATGTATATGCGGAAACGCGCCGTCCCTTCGTCATCGTCATCGACGAGTGGGACTCCATCTTCCGCGAATACCAAAATCGTAGGGATTGGCAGACGAAATACCTAGATTTTCTGAGGGCTTGGCTAAAAGACCAGTCCTATGTGGGACTGGCCTACATGACGGGGATTCTCCCCATTAAAAAATACGGTACCCACTCAGCCTTAAATATGTTCCGGGAATTTTCCATGACCGATCCCGATGCACTGGCAGAGTATGTGGGCTTCACCGAGCAGGAAGTAGCGGCACTGTGCCAGCGTTTTTACATGGATATGGACGAATGTAAACGCTGGTACGATGGTTATCAATTAGAAGGGGTAGGAGCGGTCTATTGCCCTCGCTCGGTGGTGGCCAGTATGGAATCGTGCAAATATAGGCCCTACTGGAACCAAACCGAGACCTTTGAGGCGCTAAAGGTCTATATTGATTTAAACTACGACGGTCTCCGCGAGGCAGTTATCGCCCTCATGGCCGGGGAGACAGTGCGCGTCAATCCTTACAAGTTCAGCAACGATATGACCACCTTCAATAGCAAGGACGATGTACTGACCCTGCTGATACATTTGGGGTACTTGGGGTTTAATTTCGCGGAGGAAACTGTTTATATCCCCAATCAGGAGTTAATGCTGGAATATGGCAACGCCGTAGAAGACGATAATAATTGGGATATGGTGGCAAGGGCAGTCAAGGCCGCCGGCGACCTACTCACCGCCACCTTGGCCAAAGACAGCGACGCAGTGGCCAGGGGCATCGCAGAGGCGCACTTGGAAACCAGTCACCTTCAGTACAACGACGAAAACGCCCTATCCTATACCATCTCGCTGGCTTATTATACCGCCAGACAAAAATATCTCCTCATTAGAGAACTGCCCACAGGAAAAGGCTTTGCCGACTTAGTTTTCCTGCCGCGTCCGAAGCAAGAACATTTACCGGCGCTTATCTTGGAGCTAAAATGGGATAAAAGCGCACAAACCGCCATTAAACAGATAAAAGCTAAGGATTATCCTAAAACGCTACAGGATTTTCGGGGGAGGATGCTCCTCGTGGGGGTAAGCTACGACAAGGGGAGTCGGAGGCATGAGTGTGTGATTGAAGAATGGGAGAAGTAAATTTCCCAAACAAATTTGTCCCGACCTCTTCGGGACAAAAATAAAGAGCCGCCTCAAAGGCGGCTCGACTGGCCGTTTAGACCAAACAAGCCTTTGTTTTCATTGCGGTCATAGATAAACCCTTGGCAGACATCCGCCACAGTCCAATCGGTGTGTAAGGTAGTTTTCATGGCGCGTCCTCCCCGGCCATGCGTTGGTGCCAATTACGCATCAAAGGCTCATAATCGCAAATGCGTGTGGCGATAGTTATGGCCGTTTTTTCATCGTATGTATGCGCGGTCAGATTCCTGTCACCGGCCATGGATAACGCCTGTTCCGTTTCCTCATCGTCTAATACGCCCACTTCTCGCAGGAGCCGAATTACTTTGCGAGGCGAGGCGGCGTCTAGGCCATCCATATCCAAAAGATAATCCTTGCCGCATTTCCACATAATTTCAAAACAAAATTCAAACCGCTGAATAAGAGCATCCCTCTCCACCGCTGATAGAGTTTCTTTTTCTGTAAGCTCTCGCAAACGGTTCAAAGCATTAGCCGCTAAAGCCAATCGTTTTTTCAGGCTGTCCATGCTATGCCGTCCTTCTGTATTTCCGTTAGTATGGTTTCCGACGCAAAATTCATATCCACCACATCCACGCGATAAGGTATGGTGGATTCCTCCAAAAGCTCCCTGAGTTCGGCGATTTTTGTGCGAGAATCCGGACTGTCACACTTTATAGCAATATCCACATCGGAACTGCGGCGCTGTGTTCCTCTTGCCCAAGAGCCAAAAAGGCAAATGTAGGCCGGAGTGTCCTCAAAATGCGCCAACGCCATTTTCTTTATTTTGGCTAAGTATTTGTTTTTTGTCATAGGTAGCTACCTCTTTTATGGAATAATGTTTTCATAAAAGATTATGCGTCATCGCGCTTAAATTTGACTTGCTCAAATCTCATTGCCCACTTGGCTATAAGAGTATTACGATTGTCATTGATAAAACTTAACAATTTCGCAAGGTCTTTACGAGGAATTTTGCTGTCATTGTGGTCAAGCATAACACCCGTTTTGGTTATCCAAATTTTAGTGGCGCCGGAAGTTGGCTTGCCTTTGGCTACATGAACGTGAATCGGCTCCGTGGGCGTTCCTTCGTTAATCCAAAAATAAATTACATAACCGAGAAAATCCATAAGTCCTTTTGGCATGGCTAATACCCCCTAGCCATATCCCAAATGGAAACGGCGTTATTCCGTAAAAATTCTTCGATGCGCGTTAGGTCGCTATCCTTGAAGCCGTAGGCGTGGTGACAGTGGTAGGCTGGGAGGGAGAACTCCGCGTAAACTTCCGGATCCTCGTCGCGCTCGATGTGCATTTCCACATGTTGCCCCGTCTTGGCTGAATCCCAGTAATCGGTGATGCTGTAAGTCAGCGTGTTGTTATCATCTTCATAAACCCGACAAAACTCCATAGTTTCACCCCCTTAATTATCGTCCTTTTTCACTTCCTGCGAATGAAATTCGCTTGTGTTGTCATTTGCATCGGCTTCTTCTTCGGCTATCACCTTGTCACGCTCATCAATGGCAGCTATATCCTGCAACAATTTCTCCGCTATGTGCAGGGTTTTATCAACTAGACGCAGACTCAACCTATAATTTTTGACATAACGTGTCTTAGCTTCCATGTTGGTAATATTGGCCGCCATATTTTCCACTTCGGCAAAAGTTTCGCGGTCAATGTCCGGAACCAATTCCGTCAAGACAGAAATATCGTGGGTAAAGGGAAATTTTATGCCGTGGGTTTCTAAATAATGTTTCAAAGCCAGTTCCACGGTCTGTTCCAAGTGGTAGCCAACTATATTTACCATGCCGTCATCATCTGCTATATATGGATACATTTTCCGCACGGTAAAAAGATTACGTCGCGCCATATCGAGCATATTTTCCCCCTGCTCATTTTCGCTCATAAACAACCACCCCCGTGCGATTTATTTCCGCCAGCAAATTTTCATCAACGGAAAAGTTGCTCCAGTTATCAAAAGCCGTGTCGCTGAGGATTACGGGATATTTTTTTGGTTCTCTCTCCATTTCGTAGTATATGTCTATATCGCTCCACGGGTGACAGCCGGCGGTGACGCTGCTACCAAAGACAATGACCTTCTTAATATTCTCGTCCTTGCGACAGACTTCCACCATATCGTGTACGGCTTGTTGTTGTGTGGGAAAAATGTAGTTTATATTCTTAAACGGCTTAGCAAAAGCGCGCCACATTATTTTTCACCTCCTCTCTTTTTCCTGAATCCGTGAAACTTAAACCCCCTCCGCCCCTATGGGATACCTCCCATTGCAGAGGATGCAGAAATCACCGCACCTTCTATGCCTCCCCTGAAAGGGGAGGTGGCACGCCGTAGGCGTGACGGAGGGGTTATTTCACTTCCTGCGAATGAAAATTCGCTTGTAAATCATGGTAGCGATGCCGTTTTTTATATTCATCTGACACATTAAAGTACATATCTTCATTGAGCGACTTATACCCCATCCAAATTCTATTTTCTTTTATGTTGGGAAATACCTCTTTGTATGTGATAGCGTTCATATTGCCCAATATAACAAACTCCTTCTTCCCCTCTAAAATCCAAGCCACAAACTCGCGAAAGAGGGAAAAAGGTGGATTGGTGATGATAATATCCGCTTCGTCCCTGAGATGGCATACTTCCGGGGAGCGAAAATCGCCGTCGCTTTTGAGATAGCCGGAAAATTTTATGTCGTCGGTATCAACCTTGCTCTCGCCCTGACGTGTAAGGGTGAATAGCTTGCCGCTGCTTTTGTGCTTTTTTTCGTCGTATAAAGGGGACTCCGACTCAAAGAGGGTTAGTTGCTTCGAGCCGGCGCTACGAGCGTAAGAAGTGGAAATAAGCTTCTTTAATCCGAAGCGGTTAAAATTTGCGGCGAAATACTTGGTGAAGTTCGACCATTCGGGATCGTCGCAAGGGAGCAACACCGTCTTGTCGCGAAAAACATCCGGGTTGTACTCAATGTAGGCGTTCATCTCTGTCTCAATATCGCTGTATTGGGTATAGAACTCATCGTTCTTGTTCCGCATTGCCAGCCATGGCAACGCCCCCTTTCGCATCGCTTTTTTCTTTATTGTACCATGTCTGTCAATATATAACCCCGGAGAGAAAACGGCTGAGAATCAGGCGGCGGCGTTCTTCCGGGGTATATTTCGTCGCAATAGTCGTTTTGGCAAAAAAGTCTTTCAGCCTGAGCCAATCCTTAAATCTGTTTTCACAAGGAGTTACCTTGAGGAACCCTCCTCCCACCGCTTCGCGGTTCCCCTCCCTTTCAGGGAGGGCAGGGGCGTTTGTGATAGTTTTATGCCTCCCCTTAAAGGGGAGGTGTCCGTAGGGGCGGAGGGGTTTTGTGAAAACAGCTTCTTAGAAGCCGCTTTGCTGAACTTTGCCAAAAGTCGGATTTTCCAGCGTTTTACCGAAGCCACAGCCATGAAGATGGTAATATCCTGCTTTTAAATGCGCGACTACTCTTGACGCACTGCCGGTTAAGTTTTATGATGGATGGGAAAAAGTGGGAGGAAAGCAAGCACCCACGACGCAAGGATGGCAAGTTTGGCAAGGGCGGTGAGGCGGTGGAGAATGAAGCAGTAATAGAGCCGGAGTTTACGTTACCGCGTACGCTAAGCGCGATGGCGAAAAAATTTTATGTCAAAACTGACAAGCCGTTGCGCGATGAGGGGTGGTTCCTAAAAGAAGGTAGTACCGTTACAGGAGTAAAGGCTATTGCAGTCGGTAAGAAGATAAAGGACATAAAAAGACTTGTGAGTGAGTATAAGAAACAGGACGGCACACTGACACATCCAGATGATTGGATAAAAGCGAGAGGAACCGCTATTGTGGAAAATGGAAATGAAACATGTGAAGCAGAGGTGCATTGGTCTCAATGCACGGACATTGGGAAGGTAGAGTTTAAGGCAAAGAGGTGGTATAAATGACGGTTAAATATATCGCTAAGGGTTCGCCATTGTCTTGCATAAACGGCAAGTCTTATCCTGTCGTTGCCGTAGAGCCAGGCCCCGGAGGGGATTGGTATCGAGTCATTGACGAAAGCGGCGAAGATTATCTGTACCCGGCGACAGCCTTTGAAATTGTCGAACAGGAAAGCCGCCAAGTGGCCTAAGACCACCAAACTAACCGCCAAGCAACTATAAAAACGCTCCGAGGGCAGTTCTAGCTCTGCCTTCGGAGCGTCCTTTTTATTTATCTACCATTTGTCTGCAAATCGGTTTCCGTTTACTTGAACATGCTAGATAACGGAAAACTTTTTATCGTGTTATCCCTGCATCATTCGGGACGGAAAGCATCACCCGAAAATGCCCTACCTTACACCTTACATATAGTCCAAAGGACGTTTCTTCTTGGCCTGTTTGAGGAAACCGAGTTTAGCCGCTACCCATTCGGTGATGACGAAGAACACCGGAATGAGGAATATACCGAGGGAAGTGGCAAAGAGCATCCCACCTACCACGGCGACCCCCATGCCGTTACGGGCGGCCGCGCCGGCGCCGGTGGCGACAGCTAACGGCAGACAGCCGATGATGAAGGCAAAGGAGGTCATGAGAATCGGTCTGAGACGCAAGCCCGCCGCCTCGATAGCGGCTTTCACCGGCTCCATGCCGCGGTCAACACGAATCTTCGCAAATTCCACGATGAGGATGGCGTTTTTCGCCGCCAGACTGATAATCATGATGATACCGATCTGCATATACACGCTGTCTTGGAGACCGGCGTTTTGATGACCGAAGAAGCCTTCAATCATGGACAAGCCGTACTCCGACACCACCGCGCCGAAAATGCCCGTGGGTACCGTCAAAAGCACCGCGTAAGGTACGCTCCAACTCTCATACAGAGCGGCGAGGCACAGGAACACAAAGACCAAGGCCAAGGCCAAAACCTTTACCGTGGAACTGGAAGCGTTTTTCTCCTCGCGGCTCTGTCCCGACCATTCGATATTGAAACCCGTGGGGGCAACCTCATGGACAACTTCTTCGGCGGCCTTCAGCGCTTCGCCGGAGCTGTAACCGCTAGCGGCGTTACCTTGTATCTGCACCGCTCGCGCCGAATTGAACCGGGAAATGATGGAGGCGCCCGTGCTAAGTTTGGGCTTCATCAAGGTATCAAGCGGCACCATAGTCCCCTTATCGCCCTTCACAAAGATAAATCGAGCCGCTTCCACCTCACTGCGGTAAGGCATATCCGACTGGAGCATAACCTTGTAAGACCGGCCAAACTGGTTGAAATCATTGACTTGAGCGCCGCCGAAGTTCACCTGCATGGCGGTAAAGACATCAGACAGGGAAATGCCCATCTGTTTAACCTTATCGCGGTCAATCTCGAAGTTATACACCGGGGAATTTATTTTGTAGGTGGTGCGCACACCTTGGAGTTCCGGCCGTTGATTCATGGCGGCGATAATTTGATTGGTGATGTTGTTCAGCTCTTCGTCGGTGTGACCGGACATATCCTGAAGCTGCATTGTCCAACCGCCCACCATACCCAAACCGGGGAGAGCCGGGGGATTGAAGGCCAAGACCTGCGCTTCCGGCGCTACCATGGCTCCTATGCCAAAAACTTTGCCGATGATGGCGTTGATGGCAGTATCCGGCGTGGTGCGTTCGCTCCAGGGTCGCATGCCCACGAAAACCGTACCGGCGCTAGACTTGGAACCGAAGGACATAATATCGAAACCCGTGACCCCCATGACGTTTTCCACCCCGGGGATTTTTCGAATCTCGTTCATCACCTTGTCAACGCTCTCTTGGGTGCGGTTGGCGGAAGTACCCTCCGGCAAACTGATGGAAGCGATGAAATAGCCCTGATCTTCTTCCGGCACGAAGGTAGAAGGCAAATTACTGTAAATGAAGTAGGTCAGGCCGCACACGATGACCATAAAGACAATGGCCAGGCGCGACCGGCGAATGAATTTGGCCACGATGCCCATGTAACCTCGTTTAGTCTTTTCAAACCAGTTGTTGAAGGCAGTAAAGAAACGCCCCAAAATACCTTTGGCCTCATTGGGGTCATGGGGTTTTAAGATCATGGCGCACAGCGCCGGGGTGAGCGTCAAGGCCACAAAAGCGGAAATGGCCATGGAAATGGCGATGGTCAAGGCGAACTGTTTATAAAGGACGCCCATCATACCGCCGAGGAAAGCCACCGGCACGAACACCGCCGCCAGCACAAAGGCGATAGCCACCACCGGGCCTTGCACTTCGTCCATGGCGCGTTCCGTAGCGTCAATGGGGGTCAGCCCCGATTCCATGTGGTGCTCCACATTCTCGATAACCACGATAGCATCATCGACCACAAGGCCGATAGCCAACACCATGGCAAAGAGGGTGAGGGTGTTAATGGAGAAATCAAGCACCACGAAAGCGGCAAAAGTGCCAATAAGGGACACCGGCACGGCCAAGAGCGGAATCAAAGTGGCTCGCCAGTTTTGCAGGAAGATGAAGATAACGAACACCACGAGGAGGAGCGCTTCCACAAAGGTATGCACCACTTCCGTGATAGATTCGTCAATGTAGTCCGTGCTATCAACGATGGTTTTAACCTGTAAATCCGGGGGAAAATCGGCGGCAGCTTCGTCCAATATCTGCCGCACTTCGGCCACGGTCTGCATGGCGTTGGCATCACTGGTGAGTTGCACACCGAAGCCAACCGCCTGTTGTCCGTTGGCTTTGGAGATGATGTTGTTGGTTTTTTGCCCAGTTTCGATACGCGCCACATCTTTTAAGCGAACAAATTCGCCGTTGCCGTTGGAATCAAGGACGATATTGCCGAACTGCTCCGGGGTAACAAGTCGCCCGTCCACTTTGCCCGTGGCCTGACGCTCCTGGGCGTTAGGAACCGGCATCGCGCCTACAGTACCGGCGGGGGCTTGGACGTTTTGTTCTTTGATGGCGCCAGTAACATCGCCCACCGTCAGCCCCAATTCCGCCAATCTATCGGGATTCAGCCAAATACGCATGGCATAGTCGGCGCCGAAAACCTGCACATCACCCACCCCGGACACGCGTTTGATTCTGTCCAAAAGGTAGATGGTGGCATAATTCTTCATAAAAGTACGGTCATACAACCCTTTGGGGGAGTACATGGAAATCATGAGCGCCATATCGTTGGACGCTTTACGCGTGGTAACGCCGATATTCTGCACGTCGGTGGGGAGACTGGAGTTAGCCACTGCCACGTTGTTTTGCACCTTTACCGAGTCCATGTCGGAGTCGGTACCCACCTGAAATGTAACGGAGAGGCTGTACCGCCCGGTGTCGTCAGAGTTGGAACTCATATAGTCCATACCTTGCGTGCCGTTGACCTGTTCTTCGATGATTTGCGCCACCGTTTCATTCACCACGTTGGCGCTGGCGCCGGTGTAAGTGGTGCCGACGGAGATAGTGGGAGGCGAAATCTGCGGATATTGAGCTATCGGCAGTTGCAAGGCGGCCAATATACCGACGATAACGATAATTATGGCTATAACGATGGCGAATATGGGTCTGTGGATAAAGAATTTGGCCAAGTTACCCCACCTCCCTATTTATTATCTTTATCGGGGTTGTACTGGCGCATATCGGGATTTAAGGAGAAGCCCATATCCTGAGCCGTGACGGTGGTCACGTTTAAGTCCACGCCCTCTTGCAAGTTGGTCAGACCTTCCACCACCACCATATCATCGGCGGTGAGTCCCTCGCGAATGATGTAGTAGCTACCCACTTTGTCGCCTAAGGTCACGGTTTTGGCCTCCGACTTGTTGCCGTCGCCCACCACCATGACGAAGGATTTGCCTAAAAGTTGCTGCACGGCACGTTCCGGCACCAAAATAGCGTTGGGGACAACCTCGCCGGTGAGTCGCACTCTGGCAAACATACCGGGTAGCAACGCCCCCGTGGGATTTTCAAAGAGGGCTTTCAAGGTGAGAGAGCCGGTGTTATCAGCGAGTGACCTATCCATTTCCACCAAGCGACCCGGCAAAGGATATTCCGTGCCGTCGGATAGTGTCAAGATAACCGTAATCCCCGGGTTCACGCTTTGTCCCGGCGTGTTTTTGATACCCATGAAGCGCAGGTATTCCGACTCGGAGATGCTGAACTGGGCGTAGATGGGATCGGAGCTACCCACGGTGACGAGGGTAGTGGAGCCGGCCACGGCGTAAGTGCCTACCGCCACATCATCCACGGAAAGCTGCCCGGTGAGGGGGGAATAGACCACGGTGTCATCCAAATCTTCCTGCGCCTTGCGGAGGAGCGCCGCATTGGCCGCCGCCGCCGCCGCATAAGCATCTACTTGCGCCTGTTGCGTGGTGACGGTTTGTTCGGAAATGGCATCGGAGGCGAGCAGTTCTTGATCGCGATAGAGATCCGTGCGAGCGTTGTTCAAAGTGGCTTCCGCCTGAGAAAGATTGGCACGAGCTTGGAGAACGGCGGATTCGTACTGGCGTGAATCAATTTTGTACAAAGGTTGCCCCACGGTAACGAAATCGCCGCCGTGGAAATACTTTTCCACCACCTTGCCGCTGACCTTGGACTGCACCCTTACCTCGTCTTTGCCCACGATGGAACCGGCAAATTCCGAAGTGAGGGGTGTATCCTGCCGCAAGACTTTCATGGCCTTCACTTGGGAAGCGCGCGTCTGCGCCGTCTGCTGTCCCTTGTCGCCGCACCCCGTCAGCCAAAGCGTAGATGAAGCCACAGTGAGGGCAACAAACAGCGCGGTGACACGCCTGTTGCTCACGAAAAACAAAGAAATACCTCCTTTATAAATAAAATAAACAAAATTGACAAAAACACGGCTCATTATACCACAAGCCATGGGAAAGGCCAAAATTTTTTTGACGTTTTCCAGGTTCGTTTCAGAAAAAAATATCATCGTCTTTCCCCTCGTCGGGAAATTTTTTATGAAAATAAGCTGAAAACGACAAAAAAATTTGAGTTGCTCCCTTAAGTTTTCCTTGCCATTCGTCGATATAAGTGATAGAGCTATAGCAGATAATTTTCGGTCGCCGAGGAGGCTTGCGCCTAGGGAATGGCGAGCGGTGGCGGCCTGAGTGGACTCACGGAGGGAAGGACGCCATATATTTGGGAGGAGATACACCATGTCCATGACCATCAAGACGAATTTGCCGGCGCTTAAGGCGCTGAACATATTAGAATACAATTCCGGCGCGGTGACAAAGGAAAACGAGAAACTCTCCAGCGGCCTGAAACTCAACGGCGCCGGGGACGATGCCTCCGGCTACGCCATCTCTGAAAAGATGGAGGTAAACGTCCGTAGCCTCGACCAAGACCGCCAGAACACCCAAAACGGCCAAAACATGCTCCGAGTAGCCGAAGGCGCCATCCAGCAAAGCATTAACATCCTCACCGCCATGAAAGAAAAAGCTATCTCGGCGGCTAACGATGATAAAACGGACGAAGATAGGGCGGCCATTCAGCAGGAATTTGAGCAGTATATTGACCAGATTGATTTTCAGTCCATTTCTACCTACAACGGGAAATGTTTGGTGGATGGGTCGTGCCTTGGCGCTACCGATGCGGTGGCGACCCATTTGACGAATACGAGTTTTTCGACGGATACTACGGCTAGTACCAAACTTACCGATTTGGTGGGGCGTTCTCAACAACCTTTGGGAATATTGGAAACTGACAAATTGATTGTCTCTTGGGTTATAAATGGTGAGACCAAAGAGATGACTGTGAGGCCTGTGTCCCTTGCTGGATTTGACCCAAGTGGAAATCCAACCTACACGGCTATTACTTTGGGTGACCTTTTTGATAATACTAGTTCGCTATATTCATACCCTAACGTCTCAGGCGATATTCTCTACAATGATGTTCTGTTGACGAGTGTGACCGCACATATAGGGACAGATGGACACAATGGAGAGGTAACAACCACTGACGGTATGCCAGCTGTTTCGCTAGTAGCGGCAAATGTCGGTGTAGCCGCACAAATTGCCGGCATCACCTTCAATTTCTTCGATAGTGATGGCAATTCACGCACGGCGGCCAATACTGTATTTGACGCTTTCACCGAAACCATTCGTGCGGAAGATTATTCGGAGGACAACTCCTTGGTTTTCCAAATCGGCACCAAAGCCGGGCAATCCATGAATGTCTCCCTTGAGGATGCCGGAGCTGTGGCCTTGGGATTGGTGTCAGCTACCGGCGAAGAGAAGTTCCTTAGTGTAGGTACGCAGTTTGAGGCCAATGCAGCCATCAACGTGCTGGACAGTGCACTCCTTAAACTCACCAACGAACAAACAGACATCGGCTCGGCTCTCAGTCGCCTTGACCATACCGACGCTAATCTGACGGTGGCCAGCGAGAATACCACGGCTTCCATGTCAACCATTCGCGATGCGGATATGGCGCGCGAGATGATGAACTATGCGCGGTTTAACGTCCTCCAACAGGCCTCCCAGTCCATGCTGGCGCAGGCCAACCAGAACAGCAGTACGGTTTTGAGCCTGTTGCAGGGGTGATTTATGACGGTTTTTTCTCGTTTTCTCTTGAAATTTCTTGTCGAAGGGCGGCATGGCGTGGTATAATCCGAGAGTGGACAGGTGTCGCTGCTTGGTTTGCGGAAAAAGTAACAGATAATAACGGCAGTGGGCATTAGCTCGCTGCCGTTTGTTTTTAGGGAGGGCTAATGGATATGTCTATTACCATAGATTTTAACGCTGCCGATGTGCAAATGTTGCAAGCACAAGCTACGGCTCAGAATATCAGCGTGGAGGAATTTTCTCATAAAACTATCATGAAGGCTCTCCGCAACGCAGAATATTTAGCAAAGATAGATCGCGGAATTGGGCAAATGAAAGCCGGAACTTGTAAATCCCATGAACTGATAGAGGCATAATGATGGAAAAGAAATGGTCTGACGAAGCGTGGGATGAATATTTATATTGGCAAATGCAGGATAAAAAGACGCTAAGGAGAATTAACAGTCTTATTAAGGATATAGAACGTAACGGTGTTGATATAGGAATAGGAAAGCCAGAGAAATTGAAATACCGCGACGGATGGAGCAGAAGAATAGACGATACTAATCGATTGGTATATGATATTCAGCCAGATGGATATATATACATAATATCGTGTCAAGGACACTACGAAGATTAAGTCTGGGAGAAAGCCATGAAAACCTTTGACTATGGGCTGTTGGAGCAGGTGACTTGGGACAATGAGATTCTTTCTTATGTGGCGCAAATACATGAATACAAAGGCCGACAAGAATTATTCTCACGCGAAAAACCGACGGTACTGCAAAAACTGATGACACTGGCAAAAATACAAAGCACCGACGCCTCTAATCGCCTTGAGGGGATCATTACCACCGATGCCAGACTGAAAGAACTGATGGCCGATAAAACTAAGCCGCGCAATCGCGACGAGTGGGAAATACTCGGTTATCGCAATGCGCTGAATACCATCCACGAAAGTTACGAATACATCCCTGTGACCTCCGGATACATACTGCAATTGCACCGTGACTTGCTCCAATATACTGCTTATTCTTACGGCGGCAAATTCAAGACTACGCCCAACGAGATTATCGGCTTAGCGCCTGATGGCTCGGTTACGTCGCGCTTTAGGCCGCTGGCACCATACGAAACGCCGGAGGCCGTAGCAACTATTTGTGGGAGCTTGCAAGCTGCGCTGGCGCGAGAGAAAGTGCCGTCCTTAATCCTTATTCCTTGTTTTATCCTAGATTTTCTGTGCATACATCCTTTTAACGACGGCAACGGTAGAATGAGCCGCCTACTAACTTTACTACTGCTATATCGCTCCGGCTATACAGTAGGCAAATACATCAGCCTCGAAAAGGCTATTGCCGACACCAAGGAATCATACTATACCGCCTTACAAGCCTCCGACCAAGGGTGGCATGAGGGTACTAATACGCCGCTACCCTTTATCCGATATATGCTGGCCATAATTCTAAGTTGCTATCGAAACTTAGCCAAACGCCTAGCCACTATTGATTCATCGGCAGGTGCCACAGCGGCCTATGAAACGGTGAAACGGTATGCCCTAAATACTCTAGGTAAATTTTCTAAGCAAGATTTATTGCAAGAGTGTCCCAGTCTCAGCAACACATCGGCTACCAAGGCGCTAAAGAAGCTAGCAGACGATGGCGTAGTTCTTAAAATCGGTAACGGCAAAAATACGCAGTATGTACGACAAAGCAGTGATTGATTGGCTTAACGGAAGACGTTATCATGGCCAATAATTGAAGCCGTAGTTGGTGTAAAAAAAGATTGTTGCTAGGGGAAAATAGGGAGAGTACTATGACCACCGTGTATGATAGATTGAACATGATAATGCAGAAGTTTACTAAGCTAGGCATCACGGCACAGCTCGATTTTCCAAAGCTATATCTGTATTCGCTGATTACTCATTCCACAGCTATCGAAGGCTCTACCCTATCGGAAACCGAAAACACAATCATGTTCGACGAAGGCATCGTACCCGGCGGACACAATTTGACCGAGCAACTGATGAATCTCGATTTGAAACGAGCCTATGATCATGTATTTTCTATATTAAATAGTCGCCGGGAAATCACCGTCGATTTTCTAAAACATCTATCAGCATTGGTGATGAAAAATACCGGCAGTATTTACAACACAGCGTTGGGAACCTTCGATTCTTCGGCCGGCGATTTAAGACTCGTGAATGTTAGCGCCGGACGCGGTGGCCGAAGCTATCTCAGCTATCAAAAAGTGCCGCCAAGACTACAGGATTTTTGTCTCTGGCTAAACGCCGAACGACGGAAACAAATGACGGATGCGGCAGCTATCTATGCAATGTCTTTTGAAGCTCATTATCGACTGGTAACTATACACCCTTGGGCAGATGGTAACGGCCGCACCTGTCGTCTTTTGATGAATATGTTGCAGTTAGAACAGGGACTCTTACCCAGCATTTTAAAACGAGAAAATAAGGCCAAGTATATTGAGGCTTTGGCCGTAAGTCAAGACAGCGATAACAGTAAGGTATTTGTGGAGTTTATGCTTGAATCCATGGTGGATTCGCTAAAAGTTATGATAAGGGAATATGTGGACGGTAACTAGTGGCTTGAACTAATCGGAGGATGATATTTATGAGTGATACAGCCCTAGCTATAGATTACGAGGACGAATCTTACGAAATAATTGGCGGCGAGACGATAATGCGAGCGGCTGCGGCTATACCTCATATCAGAATACAAGGGTATCTTTTCAACATTCTGTACAATTTTCTCAAAGGGAAAAAATGCGAAGTCTTTTCCGAGGCCAGAGTTGACTTTGATGACGAAAATTCTTTTGTACCTGATTTACTGGTAGTGTGTGACAAGAACAAGATTAAAGAAACGCATATAGAGGGCGCGCCGGATTTTATTGTGGAAGTGTTATCCCTCAGCACCCAAGAAAGGGATTACACCATTAAAAAGAATATCTATGAAAAGTACGGCGTGAAAGAATACTGGATAATCGATCCGGTGGCTAAAAATATCATCGTACACTTATGGAAAAATGGGAAATACAGAGTAGCCGGAGTATATCACGGTTTTTCCGAGAAAGAATGGAATGAGTACTTGACAGATACAGAAAGAGCCAGACAAAAACTGTCTTTGAAAATCAGCCTTTATGATGATTTGGAGATAAAAGTAAATGAGATATTTGAGAGTAGGTAAAGGAGGCAGGATAATTCATGGAAACAGCAACCGATGTTGCTACTACAGTAAGAGTACAACCGCAGCTATTTAAGCGCACCAGCGATTATGTCCTCCTTTCCAATCTCAATTTCATTAAAGCACTACTCGCTGGATACTCATATTCGGCAGTTCGTATGGAGGAAGAAGACGGGTCAGTTACTTTAGCTCTTAATGAGATTGATCTGGTGGAAAATGGCAAGGACGATAACGATGCTCGTGCGAAACTGGCGGCCGCTATCCTAGAATATGCCGAGGACTATTATAACGACTTTGCGTATTGGGGGAGTGCGCCGAACCGCAGGTCACATATTCCTTACGTTTTTAAAGCACTTTTTTTAGGCGATACGCGAAAGATTGGAGACAGTATCCAATGCCTAGCTGGAAAGAGCTGAGACGGTTTTGCGAACATGATGGTTGGGAACTTTATAAGCAAACAGACCATTATTTTTACCGCAAGTTAGATGCAAACGGCAATATTCGTTTGACCAAGGTATCCAAGAATCCCGGTCAGATTAACGGGAATTTATGGCATACAATCCTTCATCGACAACTTCAGGTCACGAAGGAATATTTTAATGCAAAACTGTGAGTAAAAATGCGTAGTATGCCTAAATTATAATGGCGGCTTGAGGGAGTGTATTTAATATGGAAAATACAGCAATACAAAATAATATAGAAGAACCTGAAGCGTACGAAATTATCAACGGCAGAGAGATAATGATGGCCGCAGCCTCTATGCCCCACTTGGATGTACAAGGAAATTTATATCAGGTTATT
The DNA here is from genome assembly GCA_017476005.1 of Selenomonadaceae bacterium. Classification (GTDB taxonomy): domain Bacteria; phylum Bacillota; class Negativicutes; order Selenomonadales; family Selenomonadaceae; genus RGIG5097. The sequence continues at coordinate 15,996 of JAFVEM010000032.1, forward strand.
AAAAACTATCTCGAGGGCAAGAAATGCCGAGTTTACTCGGAGGCAAAGGTGGTTTTTGACGAAAAAAATTGGTTGCAACCGGATATTTTAGTGATCTGCGATAGGGATAAAATAAAAAAAAATCATATAGAAGGCGCACCTGATTTTGTGGCAGAAATTCTTTCCCCGGCAACCCAAGCCAGAGATTTCAATGAAAAGAAGTCTATTTATGAGAAATTCGGAGTCCCCGAATACTGGATTATAGACCCAACGGGCAAAAATGTGTTCATATACCTGCTAAAAGACGATAGATATATGAATCCTGTGGTACACCACCTGTTCAATACCGATGAATGGGATGCGCTTACCCGTCAAGAAAGAACCATGCAAACCTTGACATTGAAACTTAGTATGTACGATGATTTAGAGATAAACTTAAAGAAACTCTTTGCCAGATGAATAAAGAGGTTTACGATGTACAATAAAAGGTGGCGAAAACATATATGAACGCTACTGCCAATCTCGACACTATATGCGAACAAATGGTCAAGAGTTATCAAAGGATTTTCGGCAAAGATATACGAGAAATATATTTGTACGGATCGTATGCACGAGGTGACTTCGATGAGGAGTCTGATGTAGATTTTGCGGCTATTGTTGATGGGGAAAGATTATCTCTACAACAGGAGATGAAAAAACTGTGGGGTGAGACAGCGAAAATTGATCTAGAATATGATGTAGTCACATCGCCTACGGTTATCCCCACTGAGGAGTTTCATAAGTACATAGATGAATTGCCGTATTATCGCAACATAAAAACTGAGGGTATTAGACTTGAATGATTTAGCGCAATATCGTTTATCTGCCGCTGCGGAGCGACTGGCTGTTTCAAAATACCTGTTGGATAGTGGATATTTCAATGATTCGGTTGGCCGTTCGTACTATGCTATTTTTTCCGCCATTAGAGCACTGTTGGCAGAACGAAGAGTTGACTTCAAAAAACATTCTGCCGTCATTAGCTATTTCAACCGTGAATATGTTAAAACAGGGTTGTTTGATGTCAAATACTCTGAATATCTGCGAGATGCCTTCAATGAACGTAACACGGCTGATTACAGCGATTTTTATATAGTGGCAAAGAAAGATGCGGAGTTACAGTATCTTCATGCCTCAGAATTACTAGAGGCCGTGAAAAATTTTCTTAAAGGAAACGGCCAATAGTGTAGATACACGCCACTTCTTCTCTCCGAGGTAGAAGCATTGACCGAAGCTTGTTCGGCCTAAAATTAAATGACATGACAAGTATCAATCCTAAAACGTATAAAAAATGGACGCATGTGACCCTTAGACTGCTCAAAGGGCGTCTGCGGCCGTGTGTTTTACATAAAACAGGGGCGAAGGACAATGAAAAGGATGTATAGAAAGAATAGGCTGGCGGCACAAGTTGGTCTCAGCCTTATGACCGGCATGTGGTTGTTTACCCCTTATGCTTCGGCTATGCCGGTTTTGGATCTTACCACCGGCGGTAGCACGGTGAAAGGGGCAACCGATGTCGCTAACGCTATTACCACCATTACGCAGAATAGCTCTGCCAAGGTTACGGCTATTCAAGCCGACGGCGCCAGTAATGTAATAAACTGGCAAGATTTTTCCGTGGCCAGTGACGAAAAGGTTGTGTTTGATGCTACAAATAGCGCTGGGAGTGGTTACACCAAAACTAACGACTACCTAAATCTTGTTACCGGCGATGCCAGCTCTTACCTCAACGGCAATATAGTTGGCGGTGCCAATGTCTATGTGGTGAATCCCAAGGGCATAACGATCGGTCAAGATGCCAACATTGACGTCGGGAGCCTTTATCTTTCTACGCAAGAAGAATTGAAAGCCTCGCAATTTACGGCAGTTACTCCTACTAAAACATTCGACGATGTAATATCCGGCGCTTCTAATGTCAAGCATGACATTGTGAACCTCGGCGGCAATGTACAAGCTTCACAAGTGCAGATGGAAGGTCGCAACATTAGGTTGGTCAATACTGCTGATTTTAATTACAAAAGTGTTGCAGACACCTCTAGCACCAAGAGTACGACCCCGTTATCAAACTCGAATGGCAATGTTTCCATAAATGCCTCCGGTTATGTGCATATCGGTTATCAAGCTACTGGGGACAAGGCCAGTACCCCCTCAAAAGATTTAGGCTATGTAGTCACTTCAAGCACGAGTGAGTATGACGATTATAAGCTGATTACTGGTTTTGAAGGATTAAAGGCTATACAAGATGATATAGATAATGGTACTACTAACGGCAATTATATGTTGGCAAATGATATTGATGCCAGCGGCGAAGATGCTTTGTCGCCGATTGGCGGCACTACGGGTTTTTCGGGGAAGTTTGACGGTAATTTTTATAAAATAAAAAATTTGACGTTGGATGTACAGAGTGTTGAGGCCAATACCACCACTATACCTTTAGGAAATTCTGATCATAATCCTAACTCAACTGATTTTAAGGCCACTTCCACTGCAAATGTTGGTTTGTTTAGTTATACTACCACGGGAGCTGTGATTGATAATATTGGTCTGGTCGATTTAAGAAATAATTCAACTGGATATGGTAGCTATGGTGGCACTTATACAGGTGTTGCTGTTGCAGGCAGTATTGTCGGTTACGCACAAGGTACTACCATTAGGAATGTATATAACAAACTAACATCTAGCGCCATAGATGATGTAGGTGCATCTTATTGGCAACTAATGGTCAACCCACAAAATGTTAGCAATAAGTGGCTGTCTTACATGGGAGCGGGATATTATGCAAATGCCGCTGGTGGACTGGTAGGTGTTCTCGAAAATAGCACAATAGAGAACTCCTATAATTCTGGTGGGGTATATGGTGGAGCCGGATTGGTAGGATATCTAAATGGGGGGGGCATAAAAAATTCCTATAACATTGGCCAAATATACAGTAACAATATGCCTGGATCACAGTTAAAGGGATATGGAATATATGTTACTACCCCAGATAGAAGTGCATCTACCAACGTAAGCAACGTTTATAGCGTAAGCGCTGCAGAAAATAATATACTGGGTGCCAATGCTATCACCATTACGGCGTTATATACACACGATTATTCTTCGCAAGGAAATGAAGATAGTCAAACCGTTAATGCTACGCAGAACTTGTATTTGGTAAAACCATCCGAGGAGTCCTCCACCTCCGCCTCCACCTACGGCTTCTTCCCCACAACTGACGGCGGCACCACCTACTCATCCACGACTGATGACGGCGTATGGCGCATTTACGAAGGCAACAGTCTGCCGCTTCTCCGCTCTTTTTTGCAGGCCAATGGACTTAATGCCAAGAATCCTCATCCGGGCATCATGGAAGTGTCTGATTTTCCCTTGACCTATTACGCGGATGATGGAACACCCGTTGCTACTCGCACCGGCGTGTCTAACGATATTGTGTATAGCGGCTTTAAGGTGGGCATTGAGCAATCTGTATTAGAGGACTGGGACAGCAATGTTTTCGCTAAAACAGACCAGACGCTTAAATATGTTACTGACACTCCGATAAATGAATGGTTTTACTGCAAAAATCAGGACGGCTATGACTTAGCACAAAAAAACACCACGCAAATCGTGGCGCGAAATTTGGCGCCGGAGAATGGCTTTGATATTTCCAAGGTTTATGACGGCACCAAGAAGGGCGATACCTCCGGATTGCTCGATGCGCTGAACGCTACCGCCAGTTCCGTACAGCTTAACCCGACCAATGGTAAATACACCGCCAGTGACGGCGGCATAGTTGAGTTGAAAGACGGCGTTTCTTTATCGAATGCTCAGTTGGCGGCCATCTTAACGGATACCGGGCTTATCACCGATGACAAAACTTATGTGCGTTTCCATACGAAAGACGATACCGACAGCGGCACGGTAGATGCATTTGACCTCCGTTACGGTAGCAAAAATGTGGGTGACTACACGTTAAGTTCCACCGATCCCCCGGCCTCCGACGAAATATATTTGGGGATAGCCAACGGTGATAATTCCTACGCCAGCTTCTCCGAGTGGCAAAAGTTGTCTTATGATGATAAGCTGACGAACACCCAGAATTATGTGCTGTCGGCCACCGATACATACAAAGGTAACGCCGACACCACCATAGCAGAGCGATACAAAAATTATTACTTTAACCCCAACGACCAAATCACCGGCTCCATTACGCCGCGGACAGTGTATGTGACGCTGGCCAAGCCAACTGATATTGACAAAATCTACGACGGCACGGCCACGGTACGCAATCTAGCAACAGACACAAGTACGGAGGAGAAATACACTTACGGCTCGACAGATTCTGAAAATAACTACACGGATAATTCTCAGGATTATAGTGGGAACCTAGCTGCCGAGAACGTGTCCCAGACCTACAAGCTGGCTGATTATTCATCCGTGACCAATGCTGATAAGTATGTTTTGCTGGAAGGCTTGCAAGAAGGCGAGACGGTGGCAGAGAATGTTTCGCTGGTCGTTGGCACACAGGGGACTTACAAGGATTCTAGTGGCAATGATATGATCAATGCCAACGACACCGCCAACGCCTATACCGTCACCTATTCCGGCATACATTTAGAGGGGGACGATAAGGATAACTATGTGCTGGTGGAAGGAAAATTAGACACCGAACATGATGAGAATTATGCGTTTGACGGCACCTTGTCCGGCACGGGTACGATAGACCGCCGCGCCATCTTGAAGAGCGATCTTATCATTGGCGACAGCGGCGGCATCTACAAAAAATACGACGGCAATGCCAAGGCTGCCCAGTATGACGACAATCCCACCGACGACGATCCCGAATCTCCCACCTATCGCACCAATACTGATGTCACTGGGGATAACTTCAAGTACGGTGCTGATTATGTTGATATAAAAAACACCAACAACGAGAGTGTTACCCATGGCATCATCGGTGCCTACGATGCGTCCACTGGCACTTACAGTACCGAAACCGGCGAGATAGAACTCGGCGTCACGGGCGATATTTATTTTGCCAGCGCCTTGGGTGACGATGGCCACGAGTCGGATGCTAACGCCTATATTGACAGCACCACGGGTGAATATGCCGGAGATAAAAACTATTACCTTTCCTATACCATTGGTTCCAACTCTGATAAGGCGACTAATTATTTCATTTATGATAATACCCCCGGAGTAGCCGATGATGCACACTATCTGGCCGGAGCCGAGGAAGGTGCGGCTATTCTCAGCAGTGAAGCCAATAATTTCATCATACCGCGGAACATCATTGTTAGCTTTGAAGATAAGGAGAATGTAGATAAAACCTACGACGCTACACAAGACCTGCTGGATGGCGTGTCGGGCAATAAGGGTAAATACAACGACGAAATTCTCAACAACGAAGTCGAGTTCAAGATTGGCGGCCAGTACGACAACCAACATGTCTATACGGCTATTGACGACGGTACGGCTAAGTACAATGGAACGCTCATTGCTGGTAGCACCTATAATGCCACTACGGGAACAAGCGCGGAGCGCAAGGTGGTTTATCAAGATGCTAGTGGTAACCCCACCTTTGCCGCAACTGACTCTAATAACAATGCTAATGAAATCCTGAAAAATTCCCACTCCATTAACGTATATGCTTACTTTACCGATAGTGCCAACACCAAGAACAAGAACTATACCCTGACCGTCACCGACAAGGCCGATTATGACTACGATGCGGCGGCCAAGGCTCTTAGAGACGGCACAACCTACGACGTGGACAGCAACGCCCAGACGGTGACGCCTCTTTACAATAACAAAATACAGACAGATGACTATGAAAATGCCGTTACCGGGCGCATCACTCCCCGGAAGCTAAATGTCACGTTGACTCCCGCGCCGGCAAAGGAGTATGACACTACTACCGACGTGAAGACGGATGATCTGAAAGCAATCGGCGAAAACGGTGTTAGCGTCAGCGCTGTATTGGATAGCGGCGAAGAGCCTACCACCGAGATGATTGGGGAAGTCTCCACGCTCCAAACGAACTGGGCAACGGCTTTCACCAATCTCGATGATAAAATCAGCGCAAAATATGATTTGCCCGATGCCGGAAATCGCACCGTATATTATAGCGGTCTAAGAGACTACATCGATAAAATTCAGGGTACCAATCAGTACACCACTGATTATGTAATGGGCGACATTACGGGTGAAGGCAAGATAACTAAGTTCGTGTTGCATAAGGACAATATTAAATTCGCCTTAAAACCACTCACTAAGGTCTATGACAGCGATACTGTTCTCAATACTCCTTACAGCAACACTTATCTATTGTCCGATAGCGACAAAACAACTATTATCACCTTGGATAACGTCAAAGAGAAGGCTGTGAGTGCCCACTACATTGACTTAGGTAACGGTCATACCAAGGATTTTGACACCTACGACATCAATTATTTGACCTACAGTACCGAAAACAGCTACAATGAAACGCCTCAGGTCATGAACTACAGCATTAAGCCCTCCATCGATACCAATAATTTTAATATTGAAGATTTCATGACAGAGACGGAACAAACTGGCATTGTCACCGGCGACACCGCCGCCGACCACATTATAACCCCTCGTCCTGTTTACGCTCATGTGGATGCTACCCCAGTAACAAAGATTTACGACGGCACCACTACGGTAAAAGTCAACGAGAAACCTATCAGTGGACTGGCTAACGATCCTAATTACGACGGTGCCATTGTCATGGAGAACTGGGTACCAACCGACAGTTTTGACATGGGGGGTAGCCAGTATGCGGATGCAACTGTTCTAGGCGATGACGGTACTACCATTGAAGGAATAAAAACCGTTAATTATGTCATTGATATCGGAACGAACGTGGGCAACTATAATGTTTACGACAATGCAGATTTTAGCGAAACGGATGGTGGAAAACTACTAATAAAGTCCGATGGTTCAAAGGGTACCAGTACCGAAGAACTAAAGGGAGAGGGCTATATCACCCAACGCGAACTAACGCCTACTTTCTATTATGCTACAAAAACCTATAACGGCAGTACAAGTTTGGACGATGCAACTTTCCGTAGCGTAACTACCGACAATCAAACAGATAAATACACCTTCGGCGACGAGGTGATGACCAAAGATGGAGCCAGTGCCGCCGATGACGTTTATTTGACATTGACCGGGGACGACTACGATACGGCCAATGTAGGCGACAATAAGGATATTGTCTATACGGCGGTTTTGGACGGTAGCGATGCCTTTAACTATAAGTTGTCCAAAGACGGCTACAATCGGGTGTACATGACGGATACCAGTTCGACTACACCGTCGTACGGCACAGACACCGTTACCTCCGGATTTTACGATGGGACGGCATTCACCTACACGGCCAAAGGAACCATCAATCCCGATACTATTAATGTGGCTAACCTGTTCTTTGAGTTTAACGACATAACCAAAGTTTACGACGGCACTCGCAACACAGGAGTCAGCGACAGCGACTACAACAACTATATCATCGGCTATCTGGACTCCGACAAGACTAAGAAATTCTTTGGCTACACCGTAAAAAACGCCTATTTCGGCTCCGAAGCGTACACCGGCACAGATGGCAACGGTACCGACCTTGACGCAGTGCGTCTTGGGACGGAGGATGCGGTTAAGGCTTCTGAAGGAGATAAAACCGTTACTTATTGGCTTGCCCTTAGCAGTAATAACTACACGTTGGACTGGACTAACCTAGAGAATAGCTATGGTAGTCACATCTACACAAATGGTTCTACAGATAAAAGCACTTGGCTGTTCAATCCGTTGCAGAAGAGTGAAACCAATACCATCACCCCAAAAACCATCACAGCCACCATCGCCAACAACGGTCAAAGCAAAGTTTACGACGGAACTTCAGCTTACAAAGTCACGCTAGATGATGGGACAGTCTCTACTGATAGCAACGATATTGTCACATTGAGTGGTCTAGTTAACGGAGATGGTTCTTCTAACGCCAGTTATGGTACATTCTACGATAAGGACGGCTCGGCAGAAAATGTCAATGTTCGTTACGACAATGACGGCAATTACGCCACCCAAGTGGTGAAGTACACGCCTACTATAGCTAACGATAACGGTAATTATACCATCGTTATGAAGGATGCCGAAGGTAATACTGTGAGTGCCCTTAACGGTACCGGAACCATTACCCCAAAGGAATTAGCCGCTACTGTCGGGTACGCAGAGAAATATTACAATGGCACTTCCGATGTTACCTTGTCGGGCGTAGCTATTACCTTGAACGGCCTTATCAACGACAGCACCACGAATGACAGTGCCCTCCAAGACAAATACAATACGGCCAAAGCTGTCCAATCCGCACTTGACAATGAAAACGGGGAAAAAGTCCTCAAAGGCATTTACGGACTTTACGAAGACAATGGCAACACTTTTGCGCCCGATCCCAATGTGCGCCGTGATACTGCCTCCAATGCGGTTCTCGACAAGGCTATAACATATTCGGGGATAAATGCGTTGCTGAATGACATACGCGTCAACGGTGTGGGCGAAACCGATACGGACACGGATGCCGCCACGAAACTCCTCGCCGGCAACTACATCATTACTAAGGTTTATGAGGATGATGGCACAACCGAGGCGACTTATAGCAATGATACCGTTACCTTCACGGAGAGTCAGGCGCAGGGTAAGATAAAACCCTTGACCTTTGGACTTGATGATTTGCTGGCCGAAGGCAAGAAAATCGTCAAGGAATACGATGGTAATGCTAAAGTCACGGCCAAATACGAAACAGCCGAAAGCACCGACTACACCAATAACGGCACGGGTGAGAACGCCATGCAGCTCTATGTAACGGTGGGCAGTGATAAGGTATATATCCCTTATTTGTATGACTCAACCGAGGGAGCTGTGTATGGCACTTATACCGCTGATGGTGGCTACAACTATTCCATCGATGCCGGTATAGACAAGGCTGTCACCTATCACGTCACCGGATTCAGCGGAGTTGAGGTTGATGGCGGCACTAACTACGAATTTACGGATGACAGCGGCGGCGTTATCGACAGATACTTCACTGTGAATACCGGGATTATCACGCCAAAACTCTTGACCTTCGAGCCGAACGACTATTACCGCAAGATTTATGATGCTACACCTGATGCTGGAAAGGGTACGGTGACGAGTAACAGCGGCGTGGTGCTTGATTGGACTGCCTCCTTTGAAGATACGACTGCCAACGTAAATCCCAACGCTGAGGCACTGGTTGCCGCTGCGAGTGGTATGGCTCCGGCTAAAGAGGTCGGTGTTGTTGAGTATGGCAAAGACATGACTTTTAACCTTACCCTCTACAATGAAGATGGCACAACCGCCTACGATGGTTGGAACTATACCTTGAGTCAAGATGTGGTTGACTCCTACGCAGATGGAGTTGTACCGACAAATAATGTTATTACCGCCGAAAACACCTACGAAAAACGAGGAGATATTGAAAAGCGTATTGTCTATGTTGATTTCGACGGTGACAGCGTAAGCGCAGATCGGCAATATCGCGGTGCTTGGGATACTTCGGTGGATGACAAAAAGGACGTGAAGGCGCTCGACATAGTGGGCAACACTGGTATAATCGCCGGGGATGAGGTAGAACTTGATACGGCTAATATTAGTGTGAACTATGCCACCGATGGCAACGTGTACCGGAAAAATGGTGAGGTTGCGGCTAAAGATATTTACTATACGGATTTCCAGTTAAAGAAAACTGACGACGCAACCAAAGACGCTACCGGTAATTACTTAGTCTATGCCAAGGGCGATGACGCTAGCCGCTTGAAAGGTTCCGGCAAAATTACGCCGCGAGAAATCGGTATTGATCTGCTAGATCCTGTCGTAACGAAGGAATACAATGCCGACTATGACGTGGTGGATAAAGAAAACGACGACGGAACAACCACAGTGTATAGCAACCTCAAAAATCTTGGCCTGACCTCTGTTGGCATGAGCGGCGCAGCCTCTGGCGACGGCCAAACCTACACCGTTACCACTAATGTACTCACGGCGGACGGAGCTACTTCTACCGAGACATTTGATATTTCACTGACCGATGCGCCTACCTATGACAACCGCAACGCCAATACAGACGGCTCGATTCGCAACGTCACTTATGACTTGGCTTGGACTAACGGGAACTATACCTTAACGAAAGCGGACGAGAATGATGGCGTAACGTGGACGACAGACTCCACAGGCGCCTACAGCGGCAAATTGGTGACGAGCAAGGGCGTAATAAAGCCACGTGAGATATATTTGGCGGTGGGCTACGCTGATAAGGAATACGACGGGAATGAGAAGGTTACGAAATTCCACGATTCTGATCATCCTGACGGCGAACCTGTGTCTATAGACCAAGCGTACGAGTTATTGAAAAAGAAAGGTGATTCCTCGGAATATGGATTGCTGAACGACGGCTCTACTTTCGAATTTGTAAATAGCGTCTATGAATATACCGATGATATAAATGGGAAACCCGTTTCGGCCAAGGATGTTGCTTACGATAGTAACGGAGTCAGCTACAATAAGAATGTTAAATACACCTTTAAGATGGATACTGCCAATCAAGGAAACTATATTATCTACGACAGCGGCCAGAATAACGTGGTAAAGGACACTACTACCAATATCGTTGAAGACATAGTTGCCAAAGGCAGAATCACCCCCAAATCCCTCACCGTCTCCGCCGAAAACGTCGCCAAAACCTATGACAAAACTGCTGATGTTGATACGCTACCGACATTCACACTAGCAAATGACTTTGCCGACGTGGATGCAGTTGCCTATGATGCCTTTAACAATTTGTACAACACTACTACCACTGTAGATAACCCAACCACCCAAAAACCACTCGTCACGGGCAACTACGGCAACATTACCACCGACGATGACGGCAACAGCATATTTAGCGCTGATGCCAACGTCAGCCGCGCCGCTGATGGCAGTGTCGCTGGCAAAGCCGTGCAATATACGGGCTTGCAAGATGTGCTAGACTACATTCGCCAATACGATACGGACAGCGATAACCGCACTATGGCCGGAAACTACAAAATTGTCACGGGCAACACCGTTTACACTGACGATACCACTAAACTTGACAAGGAAGGTACATTGACTTACATGGCCACCGACACCAACACCAACGCCAACGGCGATTATATGGCGCAGATTAATCCCGTGGAGATTGGCGTTTCCTTGGTTGATCCCCACATCGTCAAAACCTACGATGGCGACAATACCGTTAAAGAGAAAAGCGAGGACTACGGCGTTGACTACGCCACCATGGCCAACGTGAACATTACGGGCGGCACCCAAACCGACGATAATACCTATAGCGTCAATTCCACTTTGGGCGACACCTTTAACGTAACTTTGGGAGCTACCCCCACCTACGACACGAAAAATGTTTTGCGTGACACCGATGGCACTCCCTTGGCCAATAAGAAAGTTTACTATGAGCTTTCTTGGACGAACGGCAACTATCAGCTGAAAGATTTGCAGCAGGACAACAGCACGGAGGAATTCACCAACACCGCCTACGCGAGCGGTACTGTCAGCGGCACTCTCACTAGCAAACAGGGTCGCATCGACCCGGCTCCCTTGACGGTGACTGTGAGCGACACCAAGGCCACTAAAGTTTACGACGGCAGTCGCACTGCCAAAAATATCGACGGTCTGATTAACGTCACGGGCTTACAAGGCGACGATGTGACCGTTAAGGGCGGCACTTACAACACCAAGGATGTGCTTACCGCCAATACCGTAACCTATGAGCTAGACATTAAAGACACCGCAAATGACGACATGAGCGGCAACTACAACATCAGTTACTACGACAGCCAAGGCAATACTCTTTCGACCTTGAAAGGCGAAGGCGAAATCACGCCCCAGAACCTTGCCCTGTCCTTTGACAAGATAGAGAAGACTTACAACGGCACCGCTAATGTTGACGGTACGCCGCAAATCACCGTAACTCCCGACGATTATGTCAGCGGCGACAGCGGTTTCTACAACGCTTTGAAAAATTACGCTCAAAACGGACTTACCGGGACTTACGGCAACCTCTCCGGCACTGCCTTTACGCCGGATGCCAACGTGGCTTATAACGGCTCCGTCGTTGCGCCGAAGGCCGTTAGCTACACGGGAATTGATGCCGTGGAAAATTACTTAGGGAACAACTACGCCACGGACTACGGTAACTATACCCTTGATTGGACGGAAGGCGGCACGGGTACTCTCAATGACAACGGCAATACTCTCTATTTCAGTGCCGCCGCCGACAAAGGCCAAATCAATCCTCGCACTATCAGCTTGGGGGATATTCAACATCAGTGGCAAGGCACCGTCAGCAAGGATTATGACGGAACCACGGCTGTAACTTCGGTGAACGGCGGCACGAACAACGCCGCCGACGCTCTCCGGCTATATGTGAACGGCGTAACCGGCGATATTGATTACAACTTGGGTAGCGCAGTTTACACCGATAAAAATGCCGGAACCGGTAAAGACCTGACTTACACCGTGTCCGGACTTGCCGGCAATTCCTCCGGGAATTACATCGTCACCGGTGGCCTCGCGAACGCTACTTTCTCCACCTTGGGAGACAGCGCCAACAAAGCCTCGGACTTTGCAGCGATAATCAATCCTTTGACGGTAACTGCCAGCCAGCCTAGCGCTGTGACCAAGGTTTACGACGGCACCACCAGCGTAACCACTTTGCCCACCATCAGCTTTAGTGGGGTACTGCCCGGCGAAACTTTGACGGTTACCAACTTAACCGGAACTTACGACGACAAGAACGCCGCCGACGCCGAATCGTCCACTAACCCCAAAAATCATGTGGTGACATACACCTTTGGACTGTCCAGCGGCAACTACCAAATGGCCGATGGCCAACAAAACAACGGCAACGCCGCTCAAGGTCTGGTTACGGGCAGCGGCACCATTACTCGCGCTCCCTTGACCCTCACAGCCGAGCCCATGCAGGTAGTGGCCGGAATGGTGCTGAACGCCGGCTTTACCGGCAATGTGTCGGGCAGTATCGGTAACGAAGTCACGGCGAGTGATTTCACTTGGGGGCCGACGGAGGCCGACACGAATCAGATAGCCGGCACTTACCCAATTTACGGTTGGTATAACGATGCCACCTCCGGCAACTTCGGCTTGAACTATACCTTTGAAAACGTCGCCAACGAATCGCTGACCATAACCCCCATGCCCACCAACACCGACGATCCTCTTGATCCCAGCAACATCGTCACTCCCGATTACAACGTTTACGCCGACGCCTCTCAAGATCACACCTCCGACAGCGCGAGTTACAGTTCCACCATGACGGTGGAAACCATGCGAGCCGACGGCACTACGGCAAATTTGGAGGCGGCTACGAATAGCGACGTTTCCTCCATCAGCATCTCCGATACGGGTAGCGTGGTGAGCCTTGAAGGCGGCGACTCCAATGGCGGCAGTATTTCGGTAAATGGCGCAGATTTAAGCGCGAATACCAGCCTTAGCTTCGCTGGCAATTCCCTCGGCGCAAATACGAGCCTTAGCTCCGGCGGCGCTACCAATTCGACTGCCAACGCTTCCGGTGGTGGCACCTCCACGGCTAACGCCTCCGGCAACACTGCCAGCGACACCTCCGAAACTTTGAACAGCGCCGATTACGGAGATTACGCCAACACGGCGGCTTATGATTCGCTGATTGACGAAAACGGCATCACGGAGGTAAATATCGGGGACGGTAGCGATTCTTCCTCCGGCGTAAGCAGCAACGCCTCCGGGAATGAGGCTAACGATGTGGCAATGAATCTCGGTACAAACGGCACCGGCTTTGACAGCTACGATAGCGCCACCGATTCTGCCGACACGGCCGGCATGAATAGCAACGGCGCGAGCGGCCTAAGCGGCGGTGACGCGACAAACAGCGACAGTATCAGCGGCTTGAGCGGCGACAACGCGACAAACAGCGATGATGCGAGCGGCATGGACAGAAACGGCACCTCTGACAACAGTGGCATGAGCGGTTTAAACGCTGACGGCACTACCGCCAATGCCGACAATGTCAATACGGGAAGTTCTGGCGATACCGCCGGTAGCGAAACCAACGAGCCAAATACCGATGATGACGAACATAGCCTTGCCGGCGGTGACAACGAGGCAGAGGACGATGCCGACATGGAAATTCAAAACGCCGATTCTTCGTCGGACAGCAACAACAATGAGGATGAAGAACAGCAGGTCACGGATGATGATGACGATGACAAGAACAAGGATGGCGAAGAGGAAGAAACTGACAACGAAAGCGCCGAGATTCAAAATGAAGGTAGCACGGTGAACCTCGGCAGAGCGGCGTAAAAAGGAGTCCTAGCCATGAGCCGTACCGTATTTATTGATTCCACCTTGACCCCTCTGACCCAAAGTTTGACTGCGACCGGCCTAAAGTCCACCGCCGCGAGTGGCGAGAGCTATTTGGACATTCTGCGTTCTCTGCAAGCCAAGAGCGCCGCCAAGACGGAAGAACCTGCGGCCACGGACACCGCCGCCATGACCATGGAGGAATACCAGTCCTATATCGGCGAGAAACTCCAAAATCTTACCAGACATCAAACTCGCGCCCAAAGCTCTACGGCGGTGATTATTTCCGATAACGGCTGGGAACGAATGAAAAGCGATGCCGCCTATGAAAATTGGGTAGTGAGTACCGTGGCCGCTGATTTAGCCTCGGCTGATCCCTGGAGTACCTTGGGAAGCGGCAGTTACACCATTCATCGCTTTTTTGACAGCGAAGAAGCCTATTCGGTAGATAATTGGGGCAAGGATTATCCGGGAGACATTAAAAGTTATCTCCTGTCGGAGATATTCGATTTCGACATCACCGGTAATCGGTCTTCCTCCGGGAATTTTTGGTTTAAACTGGCCAGAAAGCGTCTGCAAGCTCAAATGCAAAATTCTCTCCTGCAATACGCTTCCGGTATTTCACAGTTGCAGGGCTTAAAGACCTACACCGCCATTCAGCAAATGATGATGCTGGAAGGAACCACCGACTTTTGAAAAGCGCAAAAAGCCTCCTTTAACCGGGAGGCTTTTTGCTTGCCAAGTTTTGCCGCCGTGATGTATAATGCAAGGGAAAGAGAATGGGGGAGGGGATAGTTATGGCTTTATCGGCAGAGGACAAGGCGTGGATCGTTGAGGTCATGAAAACCACGACGGCGGAACTCGCCACTGCAGTTAACCAGCGGTTTGAGGCTACGGACAAGAAAATCGGTGACCTGCGAGAAGAAGTTAACCAGCGGTTTGATGCTACGGACAAGAAAATTGATGCTACGAACACGAAAATCGATGCTACGGACAAGAAAATTGACGACCTGCGAGAAGAGGTACGAGAGGAACGCAAGGTACACATTCAGGCCGAGCAGGAGGCGACCAAAACCTCACTGTTGATGGTGAAAAACGAGGCCAAAAAGAATATGGTAGCTTTGGATGAACGAGTAACGAAATTGGAAGCTTGGCAAGATGATGTTACCGATGTTTGTCAAAGACATAGAAAAATAGCCTAAAAGGAAAGTAGAGAGTGATATAATGCTGGTACACGAACTGGCGCAGGGCGGCCAGCCCAATGATATGGCCATTATCGACCATGAGCGCCGTTATACTTATGAGGATTTTCAGGGGGCGGTGACTGCTTGCCGGGATTATCTATACGCTAAGGGGGTACGCCAAGGGGACAGGGTGGCGATTTTCTCGCGAAATTCCGCCGATTACGTTTTTGCCTACTTTGGCATCGTTTCCTTGGGCGCCATGGCTGTACCTATCAATTTCCAGTTGAGCCTCCGGGAAATCGCCTTCATCATTAAGGATTCCGGCGCCAAACACATTATGACCTATCAGCCCCTGGAGATTGACGATATTTTGTGGGAAATGGGCTACTTTGTCCAAACTGTTCGCCACGATATTGCTAAGTGCGGTATCCGGCAGGAGGGATTGAGTGCCGCGCCGCCGCTGCCCGAGGACTTCTCCCCCCAGAATCCCTGCGTCCTTATCTATACCTCCGGCACCACCGGTTCCCCCAAGGGAGCCGTCCTCTCCCATCAAAATCTCATCAGCAACGCCAAACAAATGATTCACATGGGTTGCGAAAGCCACCATCGGGTGCTGTGCGTTCTGCCGATGTATCACTGTTTCGGCTGGACTTGCTCGGTTCTTTACCCCTTCTATCACGGGGCTAGGGTCGTTATCCTCGATTCCTTTACCCCCAAAGAAACCATTGATGTCATTCGCCGGGAGGGAATCACCGATATTTATGTGGTGCCTTCCATGTGCAGTCTTATTACGCGGCTGGGGACGGCGGAGGACATGAAGAGTCTCAGGCTGGTGGTCAGCGGCGGCACTACCCTCCCCCAAAAAATCGCCGATGATTTCATTGAGAAATTCGGCGTGTCCATCTCCGAAGGTTACGGCCTCTCCGAGACCTCCCCGGTGGTTACCATGAATCCGGCCGGCAAGGCCAAAGTTGGTTCCATCGGCCCCATGGTGCCGGAGATAGAGTGGCGACTCATTGACGGGGATGGTCGGGACGTTCCTCAGGGGGAAGCCGGGGAGCTTATTGTCAAAGGCCCCAATATCATGCTGGGCTACTGGAATCTGCCGGAGGCCACCAAGGAGGCCTTCAGAGACGGTTGGTTCCATACCGGGGACGTAGCCAGAGTGGATGAGGACGGGTATCTCTACATTGTGGATCGCTTGAAAGACATGATTATCAGCATGGGAGAGAATATTTACCCCCGGGAAGTGGAAGAGCTTATTTATAAATTTCCCGGCATCCAAGAAGCGGCAGTTATCGGCGTGGAGGATAAACTGCGAGGACAGGCCGGAGCTTGCTATTACAGCCTACTCCCCGGCGCCACCATTAACATTCGGGAGCTGAAAAAGTATTTACAGCAAAATCTGGCGCTCTACAAGATCCCCCGGGAATTTCACGAGCTGGACGCCCTGCCCCGTACCGCCACCGGCAAAATCGCCAAGCGAATGATACTGAAGCATTTTAAGGTAACGCCGAAAAAAAGCTAAGATTATTTATCTTCCCTCTTGACACGCCATGAATTATGGTTTATATTATCATAAGCCATGATTTGTGGCGTGTTTTTATGGGAGGTAAATAAGATGAACGATAAAATTGATAATAAAAGCCGTAACATGGAGCATTACGGCAACAAAATTAAGCAGTTCCGGGTGCGCGCCGGCAAGACCGCCGGTGAGCTCGCGGCGGCATTGGATGTCTCCATCAGCACGGTGCGGAATTGGGAGTGCGGCCTGACCCGCCCCGACCCCGATTACCTCTATGCTATGTTTCCGGCCTTGGGAGTTTCCCCCAATGATTTCTTCGGCATTCAAGGCTTTGGCGGTATCCTCACCGCCGACGAACAGGGACTCATTGACGATTATCGCATTTTGGACGAGCATGGGAAAGAGGATGTGCGCGATTTCACCGCCTCCATGAAAGCCAAGGCGTGGCGGCGGAAAGTTGTGCGGATTTACGCCGATTTGGTGTCCGTCCCGGATTATGGTCGCTTGGCGGCAGCCGGAGCCGGCGAGGATTGGCCGGATTACCCTGAGGAAAACGGAACTATCCTCTACAACGGTTCCCTGACCAACAGAGCCGACGAGATAATCACCGTCACCGGCCGGAGCATGGAGCCGCAATATATGGACAAAGATAGGGTGCTGGTGGCTTATTGCACCGAACTCAAGGTGGGGGATATCGGGATATTCCATGTTCCCGGCTACGGCGGTGTGATTAAGCAGAAGGGACACGACCGGCTCCACTCCCTAAATCCTGAGTTCGAAGACATTTTCCCCAACGCAGAGGGCG
Source organism: Selenomonadaceae bacterium (assembly GCA_017476005.1). Classification (GTDB taxonomy): domain Bacteria; phylum Bacillota; class Negativicutes; order Selenomonadales; family Selenomonadaceae; genus RGIG5097. The sequence continues at coordinate 33,928 of JAFVEM010000032.1, forward strand.
CGAAGCTGGTGGGGCGAATCTTAGGCAAGGTGGAGCAGGACATGATCCCCAGCGTGGAAGAAGCCAGCCTCTACATGGATGCCTTGAGCGAAAAACAAGCCCATCCCGATTGGTTCCGGGAAGTGCCGGCGCGTCGCGTCGGACGCAGAGCGGCCTAAGGGCGTAAGTATTGGGGACAAGAAATCAAAAAGCCCATGCGACTATGCCCGACGGATTCGAATTCTAGATCCAACTTATCCTTAAAATATCAGTTATGTGTAACCTCGCGGCGTGTTTTCCTCCAGCTTCACCTCATGCTCTCAACTGACGAGAAGCCTTCTTTAATCTTTCCTTGGTCGGGTGGTATTCCTGCGCCACCCTGCCGCTATGCCGGACAATTTGAAGCTAAAGATGCGATTTCCCAACGGCGAGGTCGTCTCCTACGGAGTGCCGGTTATCAAAATACAGGAATACAATTTTGACAAACTGTTTGCCAAGAATATGTGGCTATTTTTGCCCTACTAAGAAAGCAACGCAAAGCACAAAAGAAGGTAAGAAAAAACATGGAAGGAAAAGTTCTGCCGCTTCCTTCGGACAGGTTTATCCGTATTGGCAAAAAGCAAGGTATCGATCAAGGCATTGAACAGGGCAAGGGGCGTCTCGCTAAACTTATCCATACTCTCCTTGTTGCCGAAAGAACAAACGATATAGCCAGTGCGACTACCAACACAAAGCGCCACAAGGAACTATACCACGAGTATGGTATCGCGTAAAACAACGCCCCCGACTGCAACCCAATTAGGTTCGTCGGGGGCGTTCGTCTATTCCGATAACATGCTCTACATAGTTATACACATAGTTATACAAGTTCATACCAAACACTCATATACCTATCTACTATGAGTAAAATGTCTTGTTGATAGCAGCTATCAACATATAAATATTGTAAAATCTCCCCAATAATATGTCTTTATAAAATCTGAGTTCCTATTCGTAAAGAAGTTTACTTTTTATGCAGAAGTCACTCGTCGTTATCGGTGTCATTTGTGCTTGCTGTGCGCTTTGTGGATTCCATAAATTTTTTCATCTTGTATTCATAGTATCTTAAACATCCGTATCTGCCTAAACTCACAGATAGCCACAGCACTACAAGAATATCACAACTATAAGCTACGTAATGTATGTATGGACAAATTTCATTAAAATAACTATATACCATATCAGAAAATTTTTTTGTAAAAAACACTAATATAAAAACTAAAATTACAATACCAATAGCACGCAATAAAATGCCACAACCAATATCCAAATATACTATCTTATCTGTATTACCAATGTTGCTAAAATTAATAGGCTGGTGTTCTTTACCATTGGCTCTGTGCATTTCCAATGCCATTTCAAGAGCATGTTTCCTAACTGCTAATGTATTTAACCTTTTTGACACCACCAGACCAATTATAAAAATAAAAGCACTCATAACAAGTAAAACAAGAACCCATGAATCAGCAATGCCTGCAGCATAACCTAAGATACCAATCATCACTGATATAGGGATAGAAACCGTATTGACAGTCAGTATTTCACGTTCTATGTCCATCATTGTTAAATGATAAAATAATTTCTTATCTTCTGCCATATTCACTTTGCGCATGAACATGTCGTACTCACTAAAGAATTCGTCATTACAAGAATCAATGTTCATTGTAGCACCGATATATAAAATCGGATTTGTTCACCTCCAATAACATATTGAGACGAATAGCAATTTCACGATGTAAACTGTTTTATTATTTTAACTCACTGATCAAACTTATTATGTGCCATTTAACATTCGTTCTTCCGTTTTTATTTACTCTTCACCAATTAAGTGAAAGTTATTTCTAACCAAAAGTCATTTACATCTTGCCTAACGATGGCATGGCAATATAGTGAAAACGACTTTCACAAATCATAGTAAAACATTAACATTTTGGCAACATCACAGTATAATATAATATGAGTTTTATCGTTAAATATAAAATTTGAAAAGACATGAGCTATAGAGAAATACACCTATCCTTTAGGCCAGCAGCTTATACACCCACCGTTTTCTCGTCAGCAGCAACCTACATCTCAATCTATCACGTATTAGGCCGCCGTCCTGCGTAAATGCTCGTAAGTCATCTTGCCACTGCTCGGCGTAATTTAATGCCTCGTCGATGTAACCACATTTAATGCAATTTACGACAAACTTATATATGTTGTAATGTCGTACAATCTGGATAATTGACAGTCTCTCAGGACAGTTTTGCTTGGCAAAATCCTCTACATATGAAAAGATTCTGGCCACATGGTCATTTTTAGACGGATGATAACTGCTATGGGTTATGGAACCAGTTCTGATTCTATAATAGCCAATAGCCTCATCGACAAAATGTCCCGGTGATAACATCAGGCAACACATGTACATGGCAAAGTCTTCCCAGAAATGAATTCCCTCATAGAATGTGAGGTTATATTTTTCTAGGAAGGCTTTCTTCACCACAAAAACACAAGTCCATATTGGTGTCCTTAACTCGTTGGATTTGTGCATGTAACTTTCTATATAACCATCCTTTTGAAACTTCCTATCGAACCCATCTCGAATAACACCATCTTGCCACGTCTTAGCATCACCAAATAACACGTCAGTGGTTTCATGGCAATTTATATACTCGCTCATGGCAGCAAAGAAGTTACTGTCAAGGAAATCGTCACCATCAAGAAATATCACATATTCGCCGTTTGCTTTATCAAGGCCATAATTTCTGGCATGTGGTAAACCGCCGTTTTTTATGGTGAATATCATACATTTTTTCTCATTGGACTCTATTTTTTTCAGTATATCCAACGTGTTATCCGTGGAGCCATCGTTGATTACTATAATCTCTACATCGTTAAAGGTCTGCTCCATTACTGAGCGCACCGCTTTTTCGATATATGGAGCCACATTGTACGCCGGGATTACTACCGAAAATTTCGGCATGGGCATGTTTACCACCTTCTAATTATTATCAACGCCACATTTTAATATTCAACCTGAGTTATTATTGGCTCAACGAAACAAATGGTGTTATTTTAGTTTGATGGAATTTTATTCAGTCTTACTTCCCTTTAATTTTGCGTACAAGATATTGCCGATAAAGTTTTGCCGCAGAAAGAAAATGCCGCTCATGCCACGCCTCTTCAGCTTGTATCCTATAAGCAGGTGAAATCTTACCGTCAAAATTACAGCCGTTATGGATGAAATCAATATGTTTGTAGTTTTTGTTATTCATCATAATGGCGGCGGTGGCCACATTACTTCCACTAATGTTTGGTATTTGTGGGTGTCCTAAACATATCAAATAGTCGGCACGCGACAGTATAATGGTGTCAACGAGAACCTCTTTGCCAAGAAGATACATATGATCATCGCGTGGGTATGGACGCAACTTATATGCATTCACTTTATTTGGCGTGCGAAAATAATTTGGGTAGTAAAGTAATTTATCACCAAACTCTGCTTTTAACATATCCACATAGTCAGATTGTTCAGTAGCTAAATAAATCTTATCTACCGGGTAGATACTCATCATGTAATATATACGCTCCAAAATTTGTTCGCATGTTGGTGGATGAGCGTGTCCCGTTGCAATAGACATCTCCCATCCACGGAGGTGGACTCCCAATATTCTCTTTGACAATAAATTCTCACGCACATATGCATTGACAGCTTCCATAATATATCTTTTGGGCTTAATCACTTGTTTCATTATCTCAACAAATTGCTCGTTGTTGGGCGACATACACAAATCAAATATAAAGCCATGGAATTTGCCATCGGACATGACATAGTTACCCTTGTCGTATATGTCCTCTAAGGGGGGGCAGTCGTCAACAAGCGGATGGAAATAATATTCCCATGAGTTCCTTGTTCCCAAGATACTATGGTCTTCGTTATATAGGGTAACATGTCTTTCCATATCAACTATCGGTATCAAACCTTTAGCCTGAGCTACACATACATGACCAAGAACATGAAAGACATTGGAGAAAAAACCCGCACCTACTCCATCTCTATAAATGATGTAATACTTTTTCGGCTCCACTGCTATCACCATCAGAAAAAATGTACTGAGTGTCAATGACATTGACAACATTATACAACAATTCATCCATCGCCCATCAATGATCGAAAGCCTATATTTTTTAGGTGTGACACCACTATCTTGAGTAGAAGGAGATAACCAACTACTTTGTACCGTAAATATGTTTTAGGACATTGGTTATTTTTGATTTATACACAACCTCGTGCTGGTCATAATCAGCAGCTTTTTCAAGCATGATATACAATATAATAATATTGTACATTTCTTTTAACTTGTCGGCGTCACAAAAATCATTTAACTGGCATCTTGACTCTACAGCAGCATAATAACGGTTAATGCCACTCATGCCGAGAAATTGGTAATTATTGGATAACAAAATATCCTCCCATGCATCCCATGAAGGAATATCGGTATTGGGCAAGGTAGATTCCATACAAATAATCCATGGACGGTATTTTTCAAAATCCATACCCTGCAAAACCTGCTTTTCATAGTTTTCAACGTCAATCTTCAGAAAGTGTACAGGCTGCGCCTGGGGAACGTACTCAGCAAAAACACGCTCCAAAGTGGTTATTGGAACCTCACGATGCGACGCCGGTTCATCATGATGTGAAGCCGCCTCATTGTCATAATTGGCATCAAAGCTAGCACCCGCACCACTGCCATATAGTTTAAGCTTGCCGGGTTTGTTGCCAATACCCACTTCCAGATTGATGTCCCCAGGACGATCTTCATTAAGGCGTTCAATGTAATCATGCTGTGGCTCAATATTGATTCCATGACCACCTCGGTCAGAGAAAAATTTGGTTACAGATATAATCACCGGGTCATTGGCTCCCACATCAACATAGTAGATGGGGTCTGCCACATTCTCTAACAAATGATAAAGTATAATATCCTCGCATTCCTGAGCAAAACTGACAAGCGTTTTCATTATCATCTACCTCGCTTACATTTACAGTTCAAACCTCAGCCATACACTCACACGTCTGTGCTTTCCGTGTTAGGCTAGTGAAACCATTTCTTAGGTGTCATTACTATAAATATTAAATGCTGCAATCATTATTATAACACTATCCATCCATCATCCACCAATGAGCGAAAGCCTATATCGTTCAGAGGTGTGACCACTATCTTGTTTTCGTGTTGGTTAAGATGTGCACCCCAATAGCTGAATGAGCTATTGGCTATGATGTTATGTTTACATCTACTCATCAGCATCATGTCTAGGTAACTGTTTTTCCTCTCATTTCCAGTTACAAAAAACTTATTTTTTAGAAAGGAGAACTCCTGTTTTATATATGATTCATCATCGGAAAATATGTAAAAAAACGGATTTTCTACTTTGGTTTCCAATATATTTATTGCCTTATGGTAGTATTGCATACCGATACATTCAAATGCCGTACCCACATAATCGCCACGCCTTACATGAACAGCCACAGACTCAGTTTTTTCCATATCCGCGATGAGTCCTTGCAACTTATGATTGGTTTTGTATCTAAAAACAAATTCTTGTCGAAGAAGATGATTTACTGGTGCAAACAGGCTCGGATATTGCCAGTACCCGTCGAAGTATATATCTTCAGAATCTGATATAGATTTCATTTTCTCTTGAATATCAATAAGTGGCCAATCAACAGAGCAAAATACATTTGGCGTGATCTGTACATTGTGTCTCGTAATGAGTAAGTATAGTTTATAGATTGTATTGAGTATCTTTCTTTTCTTTGGTCTAATTCCAGTCAATCTTGTTATATCATCATCGTTTGCTTCCCTTACATGTATCCCAAATACCCTTTCCAGTTCATATCCCCAATGCGAGTCATCACGCCTAAAAGGCGTAATATCTGCATATATATGTGCATGAGGGAACAATGTCTCCAGTAGTCTATAAAAGGCATATTGATACATCTGATTACCCAGACCAGCCATGAACTTTACAATAAACATATAGAAACACCTATTGTCGTAATTTATCAAATGAAAAGACTATACAGCCGCGATTTTTCTGTCAGCAACAACCTACACTTCATCCTATCGCCAAACTTGCCGCCGTTATGTGTAAACTCGCTCAAATACTCGCGCCAACGATTTATATAAACATTTGCTTCCTCTCTGTAGCCGTGTTTTACACAGTTGCGTATAAAACGATAAACAGCATAGTCTCTCATTTTACAAAAAGCCGTCCAAGCCGCCGGACGATATTTTTTTACTCGCTCGCCAATGCGCTCGAAGATTAAGGGTTGCCCTTCCCAATCGGTGGGATGCCACTTTTTGCCCGTAGCTGAATCTTGCCGCCGCATATAATAGGACAGAACCTCAGGCACACAGTGGGCCGCAGTCAAACACAGGAGTTCGATGAAAAAGCCGGTGTCCTCGGATATTTTTACCCCTACTTCAAAACGTAAATTGTTTTCGACAAGTAGTTGCCTTTCTATCAACATAGCACTGATGTGGAAAGTCAGCCGCAACTCTCCAGTTTTATACAAAAAATTTTCTAGGTAGCCTTCGGTATTATGGGTGGGGCCGACTAACGCCTTGTGACCGTCGGCAAAAATTTCTTCGGTACGGGCATAAACAAAACTCGGTTTATCCTGTCGGGTAATTCGTTCGTACAATTTCTGCAAGATGTTCTCATCCCACAAATCGTCACCGTCGAGAAAACTCACATATTCCCCCGTGGCCTTGCTGAGCCCAGCGTTTCGCGCCGCCGATACACCCTGATTGTCTTGGCGAAAATATTTGATGCGTTTGTCTTGCTCGCCTTTAGCTTTTACTATTGCGGCAGTAGCATCATGAGAGCCGTCGTCAATAATGATTAGTTCTAGTTTAGCGTAAGTTTGCCTTAGCACCGAGTCGATAGATTGAGCTACATATTCGGCCACATTATAGGCCGGCATAATCACTGAAATTTTTCCTGCCACGCTCTTATCTTTCCTCCTGTGCCAACCCCAAAACTTGCCGCAAACACGCCTTCATGCTACGTCGTTCCCAAATGCGTTCCTTGCCACGTTGGGCAATTTTCTCCCGTTCCTCGGCGTGAGCTAGGTAATAAGCAATTTTTTCCACTGCCTCAGTGTCGTCATGAAATACGACCACGTCTTCGCCCGGGTGAATAATGTCGTAGTCCTCTCTGGCATCCAGTAATTCAATGCTACCGGTGGCCATTATCTCGAAGGTGCGAGGATTTACTCCCTTGTTTTTTTCGTCATGGATATTTAAGCAAATTTGGGTTTGCGCGTATATCGTAGCAATTTCCTGAGGCGACAGCGAACCATTCACCATGTAAGAAAACAGATGAGGATAGCGATGCCGCGACTGCCACTCTTTCCAAAAATGAAAGGGTCGGAAAAACGGGCCATAGACCTTAAACCGCCAATTATTTTCCTGCGCCGCTTTTGCGACAGTCTCCAAGATGACCAAACGCCTTTTGTAAGGTGCGCCGACAAAAACAACGTCCAATGTCTTTTCGTGGGGGGCATAACTATATGTATACGCATCATTGTAGCCAACGGGGCAGTAATTGGCATTAACGCCGTGAGCTAACAAATAGGCTGCACTAGCGCGGTCATAGGTAAAATTGGTGGCATGGCGCAGGGTAGCATCACAGTTAATACCCACGATACTGTCTATGAACCAAGTTATTTTTTTGATTGACGGATTTAATTCTGCCATTGCCCATTGGTCAAAACCAAAATTTATGCCGAGGATAATGTCAGGCGAATATTCCTTAGCTTTGGCTATAGCCGAGCGGTAATGCTTTGAGTCACAGGAGCGTGTAAGGCGTGGGAAAAAAGTTTCCACCAATTTTTTTTGCAAGTAGGGATGAGTGTTCTCGTAGGGATCGACATAGGCCATGGCGTATTCCAATCCCAATGACTGCAAGGTGTTTTCCATTTGCAATATCTTGGCGTTGCGTGTGGCCGTAAGACAAAAAACTTTCATGAGGCATCCCCCAACATTGCCTGCACCGCCGCGAACATTTCCGCTACCCTCATTTGCTTCATACACTGTGGGTCTGTGCAACGGGAACCGCGATAACCATCGCAGGGACTGCAGGTAAGGGGCGTTACCACGCGGCGACAATTCTGGCGAGGTGCCCATCTTTCCGGGTCGCCGTAACCGTATAAAATTACGCAGGGAGTTGCTGTGGCGGCGGCAATATGCGCCGGCATACTGCAAGAGTTTACGAGCAACTGCGCTCCCTTGATAAGCTCGCCTACTTGTCGTAAGGTCAGCCTACCCCAAAGATTGATAACCGCTTCGTTATCCCAAGTAAAGTCAAGTTCACCACCGCCGAAAATAACCGTTTTTAAGCCATACCGAGCATATATTTGTCGATACAGTTCGTTCCAGCGGTCGAGCGGCCAATTTTTGAGGAAAAAGGCGGTAACGGGGGAAGAAGCCACATAGTTTGCACCCTTTTGATAGCCATTTTCCTCCAGTTTAGCTTGCAAGTCTCTTTTTTCTTGTTGGGTAGCCGCGACAATGAACGGTTTTTCCAGATTTTCCTTCGGAATAGAAAATCCCAAGGCTTTCTCTGCAATTTCGGCCAACACATAAGGCTCATAAATATGATCCATGCGTTCCTGCCAAGGAATTTTTTTTGTCAACCAAAAGCCCCGTTTATGGGTTATGCCCACTCTCTTTTTAACACCGGCCAAGGCCGCCGCCATTGCCGGGCGATAGGTTAAATCGAGAAAGATAGCCGTGTCCGTCCCCCAAAGTTTGCGCCATAGTTTCAGGAAACCGTCCCGTTTTTTATTGTAGCAGAATACCTCATCAATAAATGGCAACCCCTCCACCAAATCCCTAGCATTGTCGAAGATCATGAGGGTTATGTGGCAATCCGGCAAGCGTTTTTTTATCTCCGCCAACACGGGAGTAGCCAAAAGAACATCGCCGATGCCGCCCTGTTTGGCCACGAAGATTTTCTGCATTGTTTGGCTCCCCCCTCGGCGCTAATTTACGCTATCAGATTTTCTCTAACCTAGCTTTTAACTCGCGCAATGTGTCATAAACATAGTCAACCGTATATGGTTTAAGTTTCTCTTGCTGTAAAAATTCTTGATAGAGTCGTGGGTTAGTGTTTAACTCGTGAATTTTATTTTTGACGGCATCATTTCTGTGCGAGTGACGTACATCCCAAAAAAGCAGCGCATTTTGATTTATAATGTCCGGCTCCGGACGCTGTTTACTGCCGTAATATAGTGGAATGGAACCGGCAGCAAAGGCTTCAAAAATTTTCTCCGTTACATAGTCAACCACGTTGCGATTTTCTGGGCAAATGTTAAACTTAAACTCGTGGACATAGCGAATTTTATCGTTATCGTATTCGTCCCAAAGTTGACGCGTATTATTTCTCCACTGACCGGCGATTTTTATGTCTAAAATGTCCTGTAAATCTTCAACCATGGGTGCTCTGGTTTTATGTCCGTCGTGGTTGCAGATTAAAACGGCCTCGTATTTTTGCGTACTGACGGTGTTGTTCACCGCTGCCACTTTAGCGCGTATTAAGTCGCGATCGATTATCGGCTCAAACAGATAAGCTATCCAGTTGGGAAAACGCAAATAGTTGGGCGCCTCCAAACGGTCAAAGGACATGGAAAGATCCACCCGGTCAAGCAACAAATCCCGATACTCTAAAAAAGGCTTGTTGGTGTGAACCGTTTCCGAGGAATAAAATACACTGTGGGGCAAACGATGCCGCAAACAAAAGAGCTTACTGCCGAATACGGAGATAAAATTATAGACAGTATCGTTTTGGACGTTGCGCTTAATAAATTCGTGAAACCACGCTGTCTCCACACCGCCAAAATTGTAATAATGAATCCGTCCGTCGTCGGTTACAGTGTGGGATTTCGGTATTCTCCCCAGGTTATACGCCAGTTTGTCGGCGAGCTTTCCCATGCTATTCATTCCTTCAATAACTCAGCGCAAGCCTGGAACACCACCTCCGGCGTGATATTCCATTGACACTTGGGACGAGGCAGATAAGGGCAAGCGTCGGCGGCATAGTGACAGGGCGAGCAATCTTCGTGAGTAGTTATGATGCGTCGCTTTTCGGTCAGAGGCGGCCAACGATCCGCCGGGCCGCAACCGTACATGGCGACGATGGGAACGGAGGTGGTGGCAGCAATATGTAAAGCTCCCGTGTCAACCGTGACCAACAAATTGCTACGGTCAAACAGTACCGCCAAATCCTTGAGAGAGGTACGACCGCAAAAATTGACTATCGGTAAACCTTCAGTCAAAAATTCGGCGGCATACACAGAATCTCCGGCGGTTCCTACAATATAGAAACAAGCATCATATTGCGCCAAAAGCATTTTTATGAGCGCTACAAAATGTTCTTTCGGCCACGTTTTGAGGGGAAAAGAACCTTGAACGCACAGGGCAACTCTTAACTTTTTCGCTGGTAGTTCAGCCAGTAATTTTTCGGCGTTCGTCACATTATTTTTCTGCGGCAACCCGATAACCGGTAACGTGTGCAAATCCGGCAGATTAAACAGGCGACGCAAGGGCGTTTGAAAATTTTCCGCTTGAGGGGTATGAATAAAATCGCTCGGCATGGGAACAACGTGATTATAAAACCACGTCACGCGACTGGGCTTGTTGTCAAAAATTCTCTCCGGTACGACGCGTACCGGGATTCTCGCCAAAAAGGTGCAGATAGCCGGACGTAGTTTTCTGTCTAAAGATATGCACAAATCGTATTTCTCGCGGCGAATACGCTCAATCATCGCCCGCATTGTCCCCCAAGAGCGTTGCTTGGCTTTGTAGGAAAAAACCAACACATCATCCACCACGGGATTGTTTTCCATGATTTCCGCGGCGAAGGGACGAACAAGCATAGTGACGCGAACCGACGGATTGGCCTTTTTGAGCCATGCCGCCGCACTGGTAGCCAGTACCACATCGCCTAAATTCACAAGGGCGTTAATGAGGATATTTTGATAGTTGTTTACGTTCATATTGCACCGCCAGATATAGATTATGGTTTGCGTCGGCTGGGGTTGTGTGGTATAATTGTCTTCGGTGAGAAAATATTGCCCAGAAAGGAGCGAGCTTATGGCCGAAAAAGACGCAACAGAGAAACTTACAATGAAAGACGTTGGACAAGTCCGCATTCTCTCAAGGAACGCCTCAAAATACCGCCGGAAATAGAGCCATATGTAAACGACTACAAAATTCATGTAGTGGAGGTAGCTTGGCTACCGAAAGAAACCATCAAGCTGTTCAAGAGCGACTTTCGCTTTGTGGCCGACTATTTCCGGCAGAAGCGGCTAGACAAGGGATATACCCCTCCACCCGGAGAATGGAAACATATTCGCGCCGTCATGGAGCTATTTTCGGCGGTCACTCAGGATAAACGTTATCTTGAAATGTATAATGAACGTCATGCTAAGGGGGACGATAAAATGGACAAGTGGATTGACGAGTGGGAGAATAAGGGATTTGTCAAGGGTATCAGCCAAGGCATCAGCCAAGGCATCAGCCAAGGCGAAAACCGCCTAGGTAAATTGATCGCCATACTGTTGGGAGCAGGAAAGAATCAAGATGCTACCGCCGCCGCCACCAACGAAAACCGCCGCATGGAACTCTACCGCGAATACGGTATCGCCTGAACGCAAGCCGCCGTTAGGCGGCTTTTTTATTGTCGCATTATCTTTCCCATATTCGCCGCCACCTGCGCATCCACATCGTCTTGAAAAGCAAAGCGTTTGCGATACACGGCGCGTTTGCGCGTGGGTACTTCCTCCATGGTCTTGCGCTTTTCCGTAAGGGGCAGTTCATAAAAGCGTGGGTCGGCAGTTAAGCGTCCGCCTATTTCTTCCCAAAACGCTCCCAAATTCGTTTTGAGCTTTCTGTCTGCTCGCACATGATTCTGGGCATAGTAACCGACATTGGACACGGCATAAATGTGTTTGACATTAAGTTCTCGCGCTACAGCTTGGGTAAGGTAGATAGCCAGATTTTTTGTGCGGTAACGAAAGGCGCGTTTAGTGGCTTCCTTAATGATTTCTTGGGCGTTGGCTACATTTGACCCCTGCAAAGCGCCTATCCATAAGGACGACTCGCCAAGCTGATTTTCGTTTAACCAAAAGATCACTTGGTAAAGGGTAACATCCTCCCAAATCATGTTCACTGACAGCATCCCTTCTTTGCGCTGTCCCGGCGCCATGTGTAGCTTAGCACACCAAGAGGGATTGGCCTCCGGCACTTCCCATATTGTCAGATTATGATCCGTGTGGAGTCTCAAAAACCATTCGGGTAGCATCATGTTTTGCTCATAAGCCAAATGATATTGGACGATTTGCCGCCGCTCGGCAAAGGTTGAGCCGGCGTAGAAAAAAGCGCGAGTCACCTGCTCCATGGGAAAAGGGTTGTTGGCCAAAATTTCTCGCCGCGTCGCGTCGGCTTGAAACCAAGCGTACAGCTCCGTCATGTCCTCGCTGTGGAGGAAACAGCGCCCGATATAGACGGCCAAACGATGCGCCTCGCGCCAGTTTTTTACGTCGTACATTTGCTTGCCTAAGCCAATGACCGCCCAAATCATGCCTCGTCCCCCACATGGTTGTTAGTCTTATTCAGGTAATAGAGCTTTACATACTTAGCCATGGTATAGAAATAATGGAAGCAAGCCAGCACAAAACCTACCCGCCCATCGCGCCAACCGCCCTGCACCACATACATCCGAAACGCCGCCCAAAAAGGGTGGGTGATGAAATCCGACAAGTGCGCCCGTTTGCCTTTTTCCTGCATTTTTTTGGCAGCCAAAGTAGTGTAGAAATTGAGTTTGCCGAAGTAATGTTCCCAATCGCGATAAGGGTAGTGAATCATATACTCGTCGCGTCCCAGTTTGCGTTCTTCATAATCGTGGCAAATGGTAGGATGTACCTGCCCAGTGACATAGGTTCCCTTGGCTGGCAAGAGGCGCACCACATAATCGGGAAACCAACCGCCATGCCGCAAGGGTTGCTCCCAAAAGTAATTGAGCCGTGGATTCAGATAGGCATAGCGACGATCATCGGCAGTCACAACGGCTTGAATCTTAGCCGCCAGTCTCTTGGAAACGCGCTCGTCGGCATCCAAAAAGAGAATCCACGGGTGGGCAACTTCACCAAGGGCAAAGGTCTGTTGCGCCCCCCAATCGCCGTTTAGAGCGTGACGCACTACTTTTGCCCCCAGCGAGGCGGCTATCTCCGGCGTTTTATCGTCGCTGAAATCGTCAATCACCACTATCTCATCGGCAAAGGCCACGCTCTTAATGCAGTCGGCAATATTCTTTTCCTCGTTCTTGGCTAAAATCAGAACACTTAACTTAGACATAACTGCACCTGTGTTCTTCCATAATCTGCGTCAAGCGGCGAGCAAAGGCACCGGGCGAATATACGGCGGCAGCTTCGCGCAAAGCCTGAGCATAAAGGGGCTGACGCTCGCCGAAATTATTGACAAAATTTTCCAGCGTAGTTTTCAACGCCGCCAAATCCCCACTCTTAAAAGTTTCGCCTACAGGGAAGCGGCTAAAAACTTCGGGGTTCATGTCGTCGCTGGCCACCATGGGCTTTTGGTAGCCGATGGCCGTAAAGAGCATACCGCCCCAATGGTAAAGATAGCGAGGGGCAGAATAGGGCATAAGCAGGGCATCCACGGCGGCAATGGCCTCTTGCCATTCATAGCCCACCAGTCCCTTGTGCCAAAAGACGAGGCTTTTCTCCTTTTGATAGCGGTGAATTATGTCCGTAAAAGCGACGGCATCCTCAGGATGCATGGTGGAACCTTGCACCAAGAGCTTCGCCGGCCGTCGGAAATTGGCCGACAAATACGTCCGCAAAAAATCCTCCAGCCGTTTTTCCCGACGGAACTGGCCAAAAAATCCCAGCAAGAGAGGTCGCGTATCGCTGTCTAAGCTCCCTTCCCCGATAAAATTTTGCAGTCTGGGAGCCTGTGGCCAAAAATTAGCCTCCCCCGGTTGCCAGTCAATATCTCGCGGCGTATAGGTAGGAGGGGGGATAAGCCGGATGCTCTCGCGACTCTCACCGAAAATATCGGCGGCCAAGGTGATAACCGTGGGACAAATTTTAGGGTAATTCCGTAGGCTGTCCGCCCCTTGCAGAAATTTGGGTGCTTCCTTGGGATTAATGCCGTGGAGGATAAAGATAAGGGGTACGGGAGATTTCCGCAGGACGCTACGAGACAAGGCTCGCAGGTAGCGATAGGTGGAGGTGGGAACGATGAGCGCGTCAAATTTGCCGTCTGTTGCCGCCGCGTAAAGCTGGCGATACCACCCCAGACGCCTTCGTTCTCGCGTGAGGGTTCGCCAAAATTTTTTTAGCCCGGTGACCCCGGAGTAAGAGACCACTTCGCCGTTCAGTTCATGGGTGGGTACTCCGTAATCAAGGCTGAAGCGAAAGCCCTCCGGCACATAAAAACTCACGCTATGCCCCAGCGTCTTCAGTTCTTCCGTCAGCAGTCGGTCAAAATCAACTTCGTGACCGCCGGGAGTCATAATGTTTTCAAAAATGGCTATGCGCATGGTAGCATCTCCCCCGGCCAATACATACCTAGGCAAGTGGCAAAAAAACCATGGTTTTTTTGCCACTTTATTTTTTGGCCACTTTTGGCCACAAAAAGATCCTCTTTCCTAATTATGCACTATATTAGTCTCCCCAGCGACTCATGTCAAGATAATTTTATGGTGGCAAAAAAACCATAGTTTTTTTGCCACCCTTGATAGCCAAAATAAGGGGGGAAGGGCGATGTCCTTGGCGGCTGTTATTCTCACCCGTAACGAGGAACGGCATCTGGCCGCCTGTTTGCAGAGTGTTGCTTTCGCCGATGAACTCATTGTTCTTGATTCCGGCAGTACGGATGCCACGGAAAAAATTAGTCGCGAGGGAGGCGCAAAATTCATCACCCACCCCATGACCGAAGAAGGTTTTGCCGGGCAACGCAATTTTGCCCTCACGCAAACCAAGGCGGATTGGATTTTCTATTTGGATGCCGACGAACGACTTTCACCGGAGGCCGCCGCCGAGATACAGACCATTGTGACACATAACCGGCGCGATGCGGCTCACAAAATCAAACGACTGAACATCGTCTTCGGGCAAGTCATGCGTCACGGCGGCCACGCTCCCGACTGGGTAACGCGGCTTTTCCCTCGCGGCTTCGTCAAATGGGAGGGCATCGTCCACGAACGCCCTGTGACATCGCTACCCATAAAATCTTTGCAAGGTATATTGCGACATCATACCTACGACGACTGGGGACGTTATTTTGACAAGTTTAACAGCTACACTACGCTAATGGCGCAGCGGATGTGGGAAGAGGGCAAGACTACGAGCTTTATGGGGATATATGCCCACGCCATCTTTGGTTTTGTACGATTTTATTTCATTCGCTTGGGTTTTTTGGACGGCAAGCAGGGTCTAATCTTCGCCGTAACGCATGGTTTTTATACTTTGGTGAAATATGTGAAACTTTATTATCTGTGGCGCAACGAAAAATAGCCGCCTTACGGCGGCTTAAAGCGCGAGTTAGGCGATGCCGTACTCGCGATAGAGTTCTTGGCGACGTTTGGGGTTGGTGGCGGCTTCGGTAGCGTCTCGATTTTTACCGGCTCCCAGCAAGATAGCCATCAATTTGGCCATGCGACTTTCGCCGCGTTTTTCGCCGCGCGCTTCTCCACGCTTTTCGCCACGCGCTTCTCCGCGTTTTTCTCCCAAACGAATAAATCTATCCGCAGGTAGCGGCAGGACTTTTCCTCCCATGATTTTTCTGACCTCCCTTTGCGCTTGGGTCTGCTTTCGGAGCAGGTAGTAGGCTATGCGCTTGATTAGTTTTATCATGCCGACGTAGCCGTCCGGCCTAACTTGCAGTACGGGATTGCTGTTCCAGCGAGCGGTTATTTCCTTAAGCTCATTTTTCAGGGCTTCAATTTGTTCGGGAGGTTTATCAATGGTCTTGAAAGCCTTCTCGCGGCGCATAAGGTAGTAGGGCAGAAACAGCCACAATATGTATGATACATCATTATAAATCAAGAGAAAAGGGGTAAACAGTGCGTTTTGCCATTATGGAGAGCGTAGTAACTCCCGGCGGTCACGAGATTGATTTTGACCGAATTTTGGTAGAGGAATTAACGGCACTGGGGCATAGCGTGGAGTTTTATGTGCCGACAGGTCACGAGTTCAAATGGAATTACGGTGTGCCGGTACATCATCTGCCCGGCAGTGGCGTTTCCTATCGTGGTACTCGTGGGTTAAAAAAATTGGCACTTTCCCTCAAACGGGAACTACATCGTCAGGGCTGGTATCGCGCTCTGCACACCTACGCTCTTAGCAGGGCTTTTGATGCGGTGATTTTTCCTTCGGCTACTTATCGGTATCTCCGAGCTTTGCGGTTTAATCCCTTGCGCCACTCACCCGTGCCGGTGCTGTTTCTCATTCATGGTGCCACGCCCAGCGAAGCTCAATTATTGAAGCGAGCGGCGCAAAGGGTGGCCAAATACCCTCACATACGAATTGGTGTGCAGACCTTTGCCGCTGATAAACTCCAGCTTAACGGAGACAATATGCGACTTTACGCGCCGCCTAACTATATTCCGCGTGATATTAGTCCGAATGATTATCAAAATAAAACGAAGGTATTGCGCTTGGGTTTCTTCGGCCAATACCGTCGCGAGAAAAAACTGGAGCCGTTTTTGGACGCTTTTGCCGGAGCAAAATTCAATAGGGCGGTGCGACTTATCGTGCAAGGTGCCACCCAGACACCGGAGGATGCCGCCGCCTTTGCTGACATCATGACCAAATACCGTCATGTGTCGACCATGGAGTTTTGGGCCAATCCACTTATCGGAGTGGAATGGCAAAAGGCTTTGGCCGGGATAGATGCCATTGTTATCGCCTACGGCGGCGAACGTTATCGCTATCACACCTCCGCTCTTATAAGCAACGCCATGGGCTATCAAAAGCCCATTTTAGCGGTGGATAACGTAAACCCGGAAATCCTTGCCCAGTACAAAATAGGTTTAGCCTTTCCTGCGGAGGATGACGCTACTATGCGACATATCCTAGAAGATTTTGTCAATAACTTTGACGAACAAAGAAATACATATAAGCAGGAATTAGCGCGCACCTATCGTGACTTTTCACCAATGAGAATGGCCGAAAATATTGTGGCACTGGCACAATAATCATCGACCATAGGAAAGGTGCAACATGATATATTTTCTGACCCTTGGTCGCCAAATATACCGCCTTAGCAACTGGCGCGAAGCTCATCGTTTTGTGGTGTTTGTGTTGCGTTGCTTTTTGTGTAGGCGAGACATGACGGAACTTTACGCTTGGTTTCAGGCCGACGAACTGAGACGCGAGATTTTAAGTCAATATCCTTTTTACTTAGAGCAGGTGACGCGAGCTTTTTTTTATGCTGGTTCCACCTTGGCAGAACGGCGGCAAATCGTACAAAAGCATCTAGCCTATGCGCAAAAAATAACGAAGCCAGAATGGTTTTCCCGGCTACATACCGGAGAGAAACTTACAATATGGAAATGGAATGAAACCGATGTAAATTGGCAAACCGATCTGCAAATTAGTCCTGGCCAACGCAAAGAAGGTCTGCTGGCGGTCAATATGTACTGGGAAGGTATCCCCCTGTACCAAGTCATATTTTGGCTAAACGAAGATCAGCATGGCGAATCGTCGCTATGGATAGGTGCCTTGCAAGGGTCAAACGTGGCCAATGCGCAAGAGCTTATCAAAGAAGCCACGAAACGCGCCTTTCGCTATCGCACCAAAAACCTCGCCATTTACCTCACCATGGCGGTAGCGCGAGCATTCCAAGTCAAACACATTTACGCCGTGTCCAATGCCGGTTATTACGCCCAAAATCATGTGCGAGCAGACCGGAAACTCAAAACCGATTTTGGTGTCTTTTGGGAAGAAGTGGGGGGAAGCCTGACGAACGACCCACGGTTTTACGAACTCCCCTTGACGGAAACGAGAAAAACCATGGAGGAAGTCCCCACGCGCAAACGCGCCGTCTATCGCAAACGTTTCGCCTTTCAAGATGATGTGGATGCGCAGGTAGCAGACAGTATGGGGAAAATTATGAAGTGAGGTCGGTTGAGGCTATGGATAGCGGTAATGAAGTATTATTGTCCGTTATTGTGCCGGTTTACAACGTGTCGCAATATTTGCCGCGCTGTATGGATTCCTTGCTGAAGCAGGAATACCCACATATAGAGATTATTTTGGTCGATGACGGCTCCACCGATAATTCCGGTGCGCTGTGCGATGATTATGCGGCCAAATATGCCCACGTCAATGTTATTCATCAGGCCAACGGGGGGCTGGGGGCGGCACGAAACAGCGGCATGGTTGCTGCTAAGGGCGAATATATCGCATTTGTGGACAGCGATGATTGGGTGAAATCGTCCATGTTTAGCCGTTTAATGGCGGCGGCACAATGTTATCCTTTGGCTGAAATGATTAAATGCGGTTATGCGGAAACCGATGGTCAGCGCGATAAATATATTTTATTTCCTGATATTAGCGCTACAACGCTTATCACTGGCGATAACAACCTTTGCCGTTATTATCGACAAGGTGCCTTATGGGTGGTGGCTTGGAATACCGTCTATAAGCGCAAGTTGGCCGAACTGGTGAAGTTTCCGCCGCGACTATATCACGAAGACTTGTACGCTTCATTTCTTTATCTGTACCATAGCCGACAATGCGTTATTGTCAATGAACCGTTATATTGCTACTGGCAAAATCCCAACAGCATTACTCGTGACGAGCAACATCTAAGGCAACGCCATCGCGACAAACTAACCGTTATGGAAATGCTCTTGAATTTTGCCGACAAGCAGGGGGATTTGTACGGCACAGATGTTTATGAGAAGTTGCGTCGTTCGTGGGCAAGAGAATATTTTCATCTTCTGCGCAGCGATAAAACCATAAAACGATTTAGCCGCCAAACATGGGAAGATATAAGTACTAATCTTGATTGGCGCAGACGCTGGCAACTTAGAATGTTGCGTTACCATCGCGGAATTACTTTGACGGAAGGCAAGGGAGAAACTACGTGATAAAAGTAAAAGTAAACACCATCGATACGGATATTATAAGACAAACACCGGGCAGGAACGGAACATGGGGAAAGTATACTTTTTTTATCAACGATGATACGACTGAATGTGATTATTGGTTTGTATTTTACGGCATCGAAAATCCGGTGACTGTCAAATGCGCTCCGGAAAACACATATTTTGTTGGAGGTGAACCGACTTCCACGGCAAAATTTCGCAAAAACTTTTTGCATCAGTTTCATAATCTTATCAGCAGTCAAAATCGAGACTATGGGATGCCATATGTACGGAAATTCACTCCTTTGCGGTGGAGTGTTGGCTCTAAATTGGTAAACGGGAAATTGCTCCCTGAGCAGGATAAGGACTACGATGAACTAAAGAATATGTCTCGCGTTCCGAAAACGAAACTGCTGTCTGTCATTAGTTCTTTCAAAACCCTCACGCCGTTGCATAAGAAACGATTGGAATTTGCCAAACAACTCAAAAACGTATTCGGCGACGCAATAGATTTATACGGTCTTGGCATTAACACCTTTGAAGATACTTGGGATGCTATCGCACCTTACAAATACCATATCGCCTTGGAAAATTCCCGGGAAGAAAATTATTTCTCCGAGAAACTCATGAATACCTATTTGGCGGAAACCTATCCCATTTATTACGGTTGCGCTAACATAGACGACTATTATCCGGCGGAGTCCATGACGAAAATTGATATTGAGAAACCCGAGGAAGCAATAGCTGTTATCAAAGAAGTGTTGGCTTCCGACCCCTATGAAGAACGCTATCCTTACATAAAACAGGCCAAAGAATTAACACTGGATAAGTATAATCTCTTTGCCATTTTAGCCGAAGAAATGGACAAGAACCCCGGCAAAAAAATTCCTCAAGAAATAACGGTTTGGCCTACCAGAAAATGCAAGCGACTGGCAAGATTGAAGCGTTTTATTTTGGGAGCGTAAACTGTTTAGGAGTGTGGCACCCATGATAATCGTGCGCCTATCGGATGGTTTAGGCAATCAAATGTTTCAATATGCTTTAGCAAAAAAGCTGGCACTGCTAAATAATACCGAAGTTGTTTTCGACATGAGTTGGTACGAAATAAACAAACATCGTGGTCGACGTCTCTTTCAGTTGGCAGTGTTTCCCCTGAATTGTCGGCGCATAAATGAGGTCGGAGCGATTGGCGAGTTTTGGCTGAAGAATGTTCATTTTACCCGTAATATTTACCGTAAGCTAGCCAAATATCATAGCAAAAAGCTCCTCGGTCAGGGGCAATTTATAATCGAGCAATCGCCGCGTTTTGATGCCACTGTGGTGGAACGAGCCAAGGACAAGAATGTTTATCTGCAAGGCTATTGGCAAACAGAACAATACTTTGCCGATATTCGTTCCGACATCTTAAAAGATTTTCGTTTCCTGCCGGAACTTACCGCCGATAACCTCGCCGTAGCCCAACGGATAGAGGCGAGCGCTAACCCGGTGGCACTACATATCAGGCGAGGCGATTACCTCAATACCAATTTCGCCCTGTGCAGTCTTGATTATTATGCGCGAGGCATACAGTACTTGAGTGACCGCCTAGGCAAGCTACAAATCTTTGTATTCTCGAACGATATTCCTTGGGCTAAAGAAAACCTAAAAACCCGGCAAGAGTTAAACTTCGTGGCGAGCAACAACGAAGATAAAGGCTATGCCGACATACAGTTAATGAGTATGTGCCATCATCATATCATAGCCAACAGCTCTTTCAGTTGGTGGGGCGCGTGGCTCAGTACCTACGCGAATAAAATTGTTGTTGCGCCGCAACAATGGGTACGAGATAACAATAGCGAATATGCGGATGTGGTGCCTAGAGAGTGGGTGAGGATGTGAAGGTGGTTTGTGGTGTTAATAGTTGGATTGAAGAAATTTTAGATATGAATCGAACGCTACGCAGTTTAGATATTGACTACTCGCTATTTAATACTGATAAATATTATGACAGACTATCGCGATTAAATAAACGGCTTTATAAGTTCAAACTATTGAATAACGAAGAAGAATATATCACTCACAAGCAGAACGAGTTTACACGAACAGTAGATGAAATAAAGCCAGATATTATATTGTTGATCAATCCACCAGATACAATATTATCGCCTTATTTTCTCAAAACCTTCGCAGGGCAAATCAACGTTTATATGTGGCTTGTTGATGGCATACGCAAGATGCAAAATGCCAATGATTACTTACCCTTATGTGACAAGATTTTTTGTTTTGAACCTGATGACGTGCAATATATACAAGATCTTACCGGTAAGCGAAACGTATTCTATTGCCCGGTAGGATACGGCACGGTTTATGCCAATAAAGTGGCCATTACCAAAAAGGTATATGATATTTGCTTTGTCGGTACTCCAACAATGACACGCTTGCCGTTTTTAGTGGCGGTGGCACAATATGCCAGCGACAACAATCTCGCATTGTGGCTTTCCGGCAAATTTTATGACTCCCATCATTTTTGGAAGAAATATATTTTCAAGCGCAAATATCCTATCTTGTATAAATACATATATAATGGAGATATGTCACCAGAAGAAGTCGCCCGTGTTTATCGGAAGTCTAAAATTTGTTTAAACATACATAACGCTAATCATTCCGGATTAAACCCTAGAACTTTTGATATAATGGCCACAGGCTCCTTCCAATTGCTAGATAACAGAAGCGATTATAGGGAGCTTATACATCCAGGAATCGACTGTGACGTATATCAAGATGTTGAGACTCTCATAAGTAAATTAAGATACTACTTGGCTAATGAAAAACAGCGAGAAAAGATGGCGACTAGTGGGCAGAGGAATGTTACGCATGGATTGTGTATTACTGATATGCTGAAACGTATATTATTTGCTAAAACGGTGAAATAAAATGAGCGATTTATTTTCGATAGTTATACCGGTGTATAATTCCCGTCAATATATGGAGAGTACAATTGATGATGTGATCAACCAATCATATACTAATATAGAAGTTATACTGATTGATGATGGGAGTACCGATGGTTCTAGTGAAATATGTGATCAATACGCTGCTACCGACATTCGATTCAAAGTTGTTCATAATCAAAATGCTGGGCCGTCTAACGCTAAAAACTGCGGCATTAAACTGGCCACAGGCAAATATATTACGTTTGTCGATGCCGATGATTCTATAGAACCTGATTATATAGCTAGTATGGCAGTAGCTTTTACAGACAACGTAAATCTTGTTATAACTGACTTTGACAATTGGAACTTTGATGGCGATGGTAAAGTTAGTAGGCATAATGATTATTTGAACGTTAGCAAGCTTTCAGGTAAAGACGTAATCAAGGACTATTGTTTGCTGAATTCGCGAGTGTTTGCCAACTGTTGTAAGGCTTTTCGTTTGGATATAATCAAAAGACATAAGGTGACGTTCCCTGAGGATTGCATTATGGCCGAAGATCAAATATTTAACGACCAATATTATCAAGTAATGGGTGGGGAATATAGGTACATCCCCAAATGCCTTTATCACTATATGCACAGAAATCCTTCTTCCCTTTCTAGTAGTCCCAGTATAAAAGCATTTAATTCAGATGCTAAATGTCTAAAACTCAAAAGAGAGTTTTTCACAAAAGTTAATATGATAGGTGGGGATGAATTTCTATCTAAATACGCAATCGGTTTAATAAGAAAATACTATTTTACAGTGCCAAGTCATGAATTCGCCAAATTTGGCGAAGGATTAGGTGAGACTACACCGGGAGTTAATTGGGGCAACAAGTTGACATTATGGGCGTTGAAGCAAGGAATTACTTTTCCCATACTTGTAAAGAAGTATCTAAAACTATTGGCTAAATCTGTAGTCGTACACTGAGCAGAATGTGATTTGTCGAAAGGAGAGTGCGCCTTGAACAATAATCGTATGTTGGAATGGGAGGAAACTACCCTCGAATACGTCAAACTTATGCTGTGCAAGAAGGTCGTCATCCTATGTCACAAACGTACTGATATAGAGACACTCACTGTAGCTAGATATTTGCAAAATGTCTTTGGGTCTAATATTGTCAATTTTATCGAGTATGACAATATGAAATCTTATATTGCAAATATGTCTCACTATGCTAGCCGAGATGATAATATTATTGTAGTAGCTGACATGATTATTAACGAGATGAAGAATTACTCGGATATTGGAAAACATAAGCGAAGCTTTATCCGACGTGTTCTGCCGATAATGATTAAGAGACACGAAAATGTCGTACGCTTGCAAGTACCGTATTTGCTCATGGAGAAGCAAGCTATTTACGATTATTTTGTTGCCAATAAGGATAAATTAAATGAATTAGCCACAAAACTTGCCGACGATACCTCACGACAAGCATTGCATGAAATCTGGCGTTGTTGTGAGCAGAATGATATTTGGCGATTTACCGAAGGAGTCCCTGACAAGAAATATTGGGAGTGCTACCGTCATTTGGAGGATGAAGTGTGGATAAATTGTGGCGCGGCAACCGGCGATACTATTGTTAAATACGCCTATATTAACAATTATCACTACAGCCGTATTTATGCCTACGAAGGGGGGGCAAAGGAGTTCCAAGACCTCTCATGGACAGTAGGAAAGTTGCGCGAATTAGGGTTTGTGAATATACATTGCATAAATGAGTTTATCGGGATAGACGAGCATAAGGAAAATTTTGACCATCGATATGCCAACAAGCGAGTCACGCTGATAAACATGGATATAGAGGGTGCTGAAATGGGCGTGTTGCGCGGTGCTAGAGAAATAATAAAAAAATGGCGACCTGTTTTAGCTATCTGTGCTTACCATAAACCTACCGATTTATTTGATATTCCCGAACTTGTGTGGAGCGTCGCCAAGGACTATAAAATTTACCTGCGTAAATATCGTAGCGGCTCGCCTCTGGGATTTAACGAGTATCTATATTACGCGGTACCTATGGAGAGAACATTAGCTTAAACAAAAATTGTCTCCGCTGACTGCCACCCGTGAATAATGACGATTATTTGGTTTTGTTTATCTACGCAGTTAAGCTCAAAATAAGGAAGTGTTTTTGTGCCGTCAATATCCAAAAAGGCTCTACTTGCCCTTGCCGTCATTCTATGTCAAGGACATAGAAGTCAAAAAAGAGGCATCTTTGGAACGATAACTTAAATTGGCTGCGTTATTATGATAATCTATACGGAATGACTAACAAACAGCGTAGGATTGAGTGGCTCCAAAAAATCCCCCGACTGACCCAAACGGTCACAGTCGGGGGTGTTTTTATGCGATGCCATACTCGCGGTAGAGTTCTTGGCGGCGTTCTTCGTTGGTGGTTACAATGGGAATCTCTTGGGCGCGTCCGGCTCCTAGGAGCGTGTTGATAAGTTTAGCTAGTCGATCCTCGCCTTGCTTTTGGCCGCGCTTTTCGCCGATCTTTTCTCCCATACGAACAAACCTGTCCGAGGGAAGTGGCAGAACTTTTCCTCCCATGATTTGTCTTACCTCCCTTTGCGCCTTGCGTTGCTTTCTTATACTGGATAACGTTAGAGCTTTCCGTAGGAAAGTCTTACGTTATCCGTATATACTGCGGACGGATTGTCCGAAAAAGGAATAGTTTTTCTTTCGCGAGTATAGCAGGTAAATCGTACTCAAACATACGAAATTTTAACGCAAAATCACCGGCCGCCGCTCGCGAAAGGTAACGGGGGTTAAACCTACGGCTACGGCCAGTTCTTTGGCGGCAGCAAAATTTTTTCCCACGGCTGAGGCACTGTGTCCGTCCGAACCCACGGTGATATACCGTCCCCCCAGCTTTCGGTAGCGCCGATAAACGGCGAGCATCTCTTGATAGACTGCGGCGGTTTCCAGCCGTCTGGTGTTTAGCTCTAAGACCGTGTCGGTTTCCAGCGCGGCGGTCAGTACCGCCTCAATCTCGGTGGCAAATTCATCATAGCTCATGGCAGGATCAGCGTAAGGAGCGTAACGGCAGATATAATCGTAATGCGCCAGCGCGTCGATATAGGGATTTTCTCGCGTCATTTTAGCTAAGGCTTGCAAATATTCCCGATACAGTTCCCCTTTGTCCAGCGTTTTATACAGGCTCAAATAATATATATCCTCGCCGCGAAGCAAATGCAGAGACCCCAGCACCATGTCGAAGGGAACGGCCTTCGTCACCCGTAAATTTGCGGCGCCGGCTTCCGCCGTTAAACCGATTTCTATCCCCAGGCTAAGTTCGTCTCCCCGTAGCGGCTCATAGGCTTGCCAATAAGCCGCCGGGTCAAAAGTAAAATCCAGCTCTCCCGGAAAGCCGATGTCCATGTGTTCGGTGAAAACCAGCCCCAAGCCTAATTTTTTGGCCTGAGCCAGCGCCTCGTCGGCTCGCAGGGAGGAATCCGCCGAAAACTCCGTGTGGCAATGGCTGTCAAAAAACAACGGTTGCACCTCCGCCCTCCAGTTTTAGCCCGGCGGCCACTGCATACTGCGTCCGCCCAAAAGATGAAAATGCAGATGATTCACCGTTTGGCCGCCTTCTTCCCCGGTGTTTATCACTACCCGGAACCCGGCGCTTAGCTGCTGTTCGTTAGCGAGCTTAGGCACCACTTCGCCCATAATATGCGCCAGCGTCTGACTATCCTCTGCCCTTACCTCCATGAGACTGGCCACATGCTTTTTGGGAATTATCAAGATATGAACGGGCGCTTGCGGCGATAAATCCTTAAAGGCGATTACCGACTCGTCCTCGTAAACGACAGTCGCAGGAATTTCCTGCTTGGCTATCCGGCAAAAAATACAATCGGACATTTCGTCACTTCCCTCTGCAAAAATTTTATGGTGTCCGTCAACGAAGGTTATTTTACCTTAAATTTTATGTTATGACAATTCCCCAGAGAAAAGATGGCATACGGACTTTTTGTTGCTGTCCGAAAAAAATTTTCGATAATTTAACGGGCGACCCTTGACAAATTATTGTCGGCTGTGGTATCCTGCAACCGTTGATGTAAGTAACCGAGACAATCGCGGCGGCTTTGAAGCCGACGAGGAAAGTCCGGGCTCCATAGGGCAGTGTGCCGGATAACCTCCGGCGGGGGCGACCCCAGAGAAAGTGCTACAGAAATTTATACCGCCGATACTCATCGGCAAGGGTGAAAAGGCGCGGTAAGAGCGCACCGGCAAGCGAGTGATCGCTTGGCCTGGGTAAACCTCACACGGAGCAAGACCGAATAGGGAAGGGTTTGAGGCGGCCCGCTTACCTTCCGGGTAGCGTCGCTGGAGCCGATGGGTGACCGTCGGCCTAGATAAATGATTGTCGTCTGCTTTTTGGCAGAAACAGAACTCGGCTTATCGGTTGCTTATGTTGACATTTTTCCGCCCACCGGCTGTCTTTAGGACAGCTTGTTTTTATGTGGCGAGGAAATCTGAAAACAATCTGAAAAGAGTGGGAATGATAACAAAGGGGTGGTTTTTTGCAGCAGGTACTGGCAAGATTATTGGCATTTTCCATGTTTATTACGGTGTGCTGTTCTTTGACGACGGTAGAGGCCTCCTCTTTCCGGGTGGGAGATCAGGGTAGCGAAGTGGCCGAGATTCAAGGGCAGCTCGCGAGTTTAGGTTATGATGTATCCGCCGACGGGGATTTTGGCCCGGCTACGGCTGAAGCCGTGAAGGCTTTCCAAGCCTCCCGGGGGCTGACCGCCGACGGCGCGGTGGGCGAGGCTACTTATCGCGCGCTTTTGGGCAAAGCTATGCCCGAGGTGAGCCGCGGCAACAATTACATTTCTCGCCGTGTTACCACCACGGCTTTGCAGTATATCGGCGTTCCTTATGTGTTTGGCGGTAGCTCGCCGGCCGGGTTTGATTGCTCCGGTTATGTGCGTTACGTCTTTGCCAGCGCCGGGGTGTATCTCCCCAGAGCGGCGGACGAGCAATATGAGGTGGGTACGCCTATTCCTACCGGGGAGCTTATGCCGGGGGATTTGGTCTTTTTCTCTACCTATACTTACGGCGCGTCCCATGTGGGCATCTACTTGGGGGATGGTAAATTCATCAATGCTTCCTCCAGCCGTGGGGTGGCAGTGGATTCCTTGCACGACGGCTACTGGGGATCTTGCTACATCGGCGCTCGCCGTGTTATGTGATAAAATCCGGGGAGGGGCTTTGGCTCCTCTCCTTTTTGCTTATGGAGGGTTGACGCTATGCATCGTTTAATCAATCAGTTGGTGGTCTATCGCCGCTTGCCGCAAGACGGCATCTTAGCGGAACTGGCGGATGTGTGCGCGAAAGCTGATAGGTTGGGCTACGATTTCGCTACCGCCGAGGAGGAGCGAGAGGAATTAAAGGGACAGGTGCTGTCCGCCTTAAATCGTCTGCTGGATTTGGCCACCGGCTACGGTTTTGACGGGAATCTCTGGCAATCGTATGTGGCTTTCCTCCTCGCCACCACGGAAACTCCCTTCACTTTAGTGTGCGAAAAACACGGCGCCGGCGAGGGCAGTGTCAACCTATTGGCGCAAAATGATTTGGATATTTTTCGGCAACTGTTGCATTACGATTTCACGCCGCTGGAAAGGGCTTTAAAACTCACTACCCTCAGCGCCGTTTCCCATTACCAAGCGGTGGCCAAGGCGGAGCGAATTTACAACAAAAGCGTCAGCGACAAAGTGCAGGAACTGAGCCGTTTGCTGGCCGAAGCCGAGACCGGTGATGCCATGTTTAACGTGGTGACGGATTTTTATCGCCGCTACGGGGTAGGAATGTTCGGCCTGAACAAGGCCTTTCGCCTGTCCCCCAAGGCCGAGGATGGTACGGAACTTTTGGAGGCCATCACCACCACCGGCGATATTAAACTCAGCGATCTCGTGGGCTACGAAAGTCAGAAAAAGCGGCTGCGCGCCAACACCGAAGCCTTTGTGGAGGGGCGACGCGCCAATAACGTGTTGCTCTACGGCGATGCCGGCACGGGAAAATCCACCAGCATTAAGGCCATTTTGGACGAATACTATGACCGGGGCTTGCGGATGATTGAAGTGTATAAGCACGAGTTCCGCTATTTGTCTCGCATTATCGCCGCCATCAAGAATCGCAATTACCGTTTTATCATCTACATGGACGACCTGTCCTTTGAGGAATTTGAAATCGAGTACAAATATTTGAAAGCTGTTATCGAAGGCGGCCTAGAGGTAAAGCCGGACAACGTTCTCATTTACGCCACTAGCAACCGCCGTCACCTCATCAGAGAAACTTGGCAAGACCGCCCGGATATGCTGACGGAGGATATGCACCAAACGGATACGGTGCAGGAAAAATTGTCCTTGGCCGGCAGATTTGGTCTATCCATCGGTTATTTCCTGCCTAAGCAACAGGAGTATTTTGACATCGTTAAAACCTTGGCGCGTCGCCATTCGGAAATCACCCTAACCGACGAGGAATTGGAGGCCGGCGCCAGACGCTGGGAAATGAGCCACTCCGGCATCTCAGGCCGCACGGCGCAACAATATGTAAATTCTTTGCTCAGCGGTGGGGTTTAAGCAGCAGGTTTTTTTAGATAAATGGCGAAATGAAAAAAGTTGTAATAATGGTGTTCTATAGATAAAAGTAAAAGACAAAACAAATAACTGTTTATTGCCGGGTCAAGGGGTTGCCAGCCCCTTTAAGCAGCGAACCGACGCTTCAGCGTCGTGTGAGTCGCTTATGCAATCGCAGTGGGGTTTGGGGCAAAGCCCCAAAAATAAATTTGCTATGGTTGTTGGTGGGAAGTGGTATAATGTGGCGACGGATAATTTTACTGGGCTGGCTCTGCTGGTTGGTGACGATTAGCGTCGAAGGCGCGCCTTTGGTGGTGGCGCAATACCCTTGGCAGGAGCAAGGGGGCAGGGTTCCCACTAGGGTTTTGGATTATCTGGAGACGCGCCTTGATAGGGCATTACATGTGCCGCTGAATGGTTTTTTGGGACGAGTAAGCTACCTTAGCGATGACGACTGCGAAAGGGCTTGGGCAGAAACATTAGCGGAGGCGGCGCCAGTCCAAGGTCACAAGGCGCGTCTTAAGGACTTGATGAAGCCCCTAGCCGATAAGTTAGGGGCGGATCTGGTGGTTTATCCCGTGGTGGAGCGTTACGCAGAATATCAGGGCATGGGCTGGCGGTTTGATCGCGGCCCCATACTGCATAGCTGGGTTACCCTCCGTCTTGTCGGATACGATCGCCGCCGCGATGAGGTTTTTAATAAAAGCGTCACTCGCAGTTACAGCGACGAATATTCCAGCAGCGGTACCGCCGCGAGTTTGGCGCAAGAGTGCTTGGAGAGAGTGCTTACTGCCACGGCATTGCACGCGAGAATAAGTGACAAAGGGGAATGATGAACATGGAGGCCACCGACCTCAAAAAAAAATGTGAAAAAGCCTTGCAGGATCTAAATGACATGAAGAACCACGAGGCTGATTACGCCGTTATCAACCGCTTGCTAAACATCATCAATCTCTTCGCCGGGGTCATCGCGGCCGGGGAACTGATGGCCGAGGAGCTGGCGCAACTCCAAGGCAAAACAGCCGCCGACGTGGTGCAAGATTACGCCGCCAAGGCCGGGCTGTAATCATGCACTGCGTCGGTATCGGGGAAGAGGATTTTATCCGCGGTAAAGTCCCCATTACCAAGAAGGAAATTCGCATTTTGGCTTTGGCGCAGGCTAGGATTGCCCCCGACGCCCTCGTGGCCGACGTGGGCGCCGGCACGGGGTCGCTGACGATAGAGGCGGCGCTCCTTGCCCCCCGGGGAAAGGTTTATGCGCTGGAGCGCAGTCCCGAAGCGCTGGCCTTAATCGCGGCTAACGCCGAAAAATTCGGGGCTAACAACGTGACCATAATCCCCGGAGAGGCTCCTGCCACCATGGGCGCCCTGCCTCCTTGCGATGCAGTTTTTGTCGGCGGCAGCGGTGGGAAACTGGCGGAAATTTTAGGGGTGGCCATGGAAAAATTAAAGCCCACGGGCAGATTGGTGGCGCTGTGTATCACCCTGCAATCCCTAACCGGCTGTTTCGCTTTTTTACGCAGCCGCGCCTATCTCGCCCACGAGGCGGTACAGGTGCAAGTAAACCGCCTCGCTGAGACAGGCGGCTACGACATGATGCAAGCCCAAAATCCCATTTGGCTTATTACTATGTGGAAAAGTAACAAGCCCCCAAATTTATAAAAAAGAGCGGTGAATAAGCGCATTATGGTACATATAGTTAAGCCTCTAGTTTGCCGCTACAAAGTCTAACAGTGAAATACGCGTAAGTCTTGGATACATAAGGTATTCGGGGCTTACCCTAACAAGCCTTAATTTTTAAATTTCCCTAGGATTTGCAGACAAAATGCAGACAAAAA
This sequence comes from Selenomonadaceae bacterium, assembly GCA_017476005.1. GTDB lineage: Bacteria > Bacillota > Negativicutes > Selenomonadales > Selenomonadaceae > RGIG5097. The sequence continues at coordinate 64,493 of JAFVEM010000032.1, forward strand.
CAGAGCCAAGGTACAAACTAAACGTACCCCGGCTCCGTTTTTATATTAGCCCCATCTCTTTGGCCTCAATGTTACTCTTAAGTAAAGACACAGCAAGCTGGCACTGCGGTAGGTCACGTTTTACGAGGCCGCAAAACTCTTTGATTACCTCCCATTCATTGGCGTGAGCGCGTAATTGGTGGACTGGTCGCGCCTTACTTTGCTCTGGTGACGTAAGAGCTGGCCTCCCGGCACCCGGTCGCGCCCCTCCCGGATTATTGTGCCGTCCGTCATTTGGCCGTGTGGCTTTTCCCGGCATGAGAAACACCCCCTAACCTGATTTTACGCCATACATTTTATCATGTTAAGGAGTGTACCGTAAAGAGAAAAATTTGTAGCGGAGTCAAATTATTTTTTCGCCTATCCTAGTTTTCTTCCGCCAGCTCCTTTTTGGCCTCGCGCTTAATGTCCTTTACCACGTCATCCGTCAGCAAACCCAAACGCCTAGCCATGTGTATTACAGCGTTCAGCCGCGCACGGGCTTCAGCCAAAGTGTAAAAGTCATTCCGGCCATGAGCCGCCATAACTACCTCTTTAGCCTCGGTCAGCACCAATTCGCGAGTTATCGTTTTCATCGTGTCCATCGTTTTTACCTCCTGCTTGACCTGCCATCATCAGAGCCGGTAAGTCATCTCCGGCTGACGCTCCCGAAGGAGCGTTTCGGCTTATTCCTCCCAGACCTCATCAAAACGACGTTCCAGCACCGCCCCGTAGGTGTAGCCATTATCGTGGCTGAGGTAAATCGGCGTGTCCTCATCGTATTCCTCAAGCAATCGAATAAGCTCTCCGGTGGTCATGGTCTCGCGAATTTGCCCTATATCGTAGGCTTCGCGCTCTGCGTTAAGTACCAACCTCTTCATTTTTATCTACCTCCGTCTCTGTGTGCTTAGTCGCTATTGTTGTAGTGCTTTTAATCAATTTAGCTGTCTGCATAATAACTCCAGTACTAACTGAAGTCAAGGCTTTTATCAAAAATATCTCGTGTGTTTTTACAAAAAAATAGAGCCGCCACCAAAAGGCTATTAAGCCCGTTGGTGGCGGCTTTGACTGCGTTGTTACCGCTATCCTAAACCCGGTTCATCATGTCCCGAATAATTTGCCGCTGGCGTTCGTCCGTGGCGCTCCGCATAAGCTCGTCGAGCTTATGCCGCATATCGCCGTTATCGCGAGAATAGCGGTACGAGCCGCCGTCCATGGAGCGACCGCCAAAACTGGGCGCGTACCGCCCCTCGTCGTAATACATATAGCTCCGGCCATCGTTGGAACGGCCATCGCCCGAACGACCGCCACGGAAAGAACCTTCAAGGTAATCGTCCATGCCCTCCAAGCACTTGATTTTGAAAATGCCGGAGAGGGCGTGCTTTATTGTTTCCACGTCGTCGGCAGAGTTTATGGTGGCATACTTTTCCAGTACTTCCCAAAGGTTATCCTCGGTTTTATGTAAAAGTTTTCTGTCCATCTTAGTCACCTCACCTCGTTACAGCCAAGTCCGGCCGCGAGAATATCACATTGGCGTTCTGCACTAGAATAGGGATTGCGGATACGTTGCGGATAGCGAGCGTCTGACAGCAACCTTTCCACACCTGCGCATTGACAGCGCGGCTGACGTTAAAAAATTCCTCCACCGCCGCTGGGGTAGCCGTCATAGTAGATGCCGGGATAGTCGTTCCGTCTAGCGTAACAGCCACGCTGATAGCCCCCACCGTCTCCCCGGTAGGAACGGCGATATTAGCTCCGAAGTCCACCAAGTAAATGGCGCTTTGGGACTGTTGACAACGACAACCGCCGCTATACGGTACAACGCCCCTTAAAAGGAACGCCCCTGTATCGTCCCGGTGACGCACCAAGCCCCGATTACAAGGAACAGGAGCCTCCGTAAAGACGATACTCTCACCGGGATTTACGGTTTGCAATTGATTA
>JAFVEM010000033.1 GCA_017476005.1 Selenomonadaceae bacterium
AGACTGATACGCTTCGGCTTTTATGATTTAGCCAAAGCATACCAGTCCATATGTACGTCAACTACTGAAACCGCCGTGTACCGAACGGTACGCACGGTGGTGTGAGAGGACGGGGGTTAGTCACCCCCTCCTACTCGATCATCATGCATCATACGCAAAACCCTCAGCACAAACTGGGTTAAACGTTTTTGCGTTAAGGGCGCCAGCTTGAAGCGGAGGAGATTTTGGTGAGGGAGTAGGCGCAGGTTTTCGCCGAAGGTTTGGGTGAGCTTTTGCATCCGGGAGGTGGGGACGACCAGTCTGTCCGTTAGCACTATGTCCAGCACCGTGGATTTTTCCGTTACGGAGCGAATCTTTAGCTCCCGGGCATAATTTTTAATCCGCGCCACGTTGAGCAGCTCTAGGGTCTGGGGGGAAGGCTCCCCGAAACGGTCGATGAGTTCGTCCGTGAGATCCGTGATTTCTTGTTCCGTTCTGATGGCGGCAATGCGCTGGTACAGCTCTATTTTGTGCATGGCGTCGCTGACGTAACCGTCGTCTATGTAGGCTTCCGTTTGTAAACTTACCACCGGCTCCGGGGTCTCCTCGGCCGGTTTTTCTTGTTGCAGGGCGTGAACGGCATCCTCTAGGAGCTTGCAGTACATCTCGAACCCGATGGTGGCAATATGACCGTGTTGCTCGGCGCCTAGGAGGTTTCCGGCGCCGCGGATCTCTAGGTCGCGCATGGCGATTTTGAAACCGGCGCCCAGCTCCGCAAATTCCTTCATGGCTTGGAGTCGCTTTTCCGCCGTCTCCGACAGCATCTTGTCTCCTTGATAGACGAAATAGGCGAAAGCGAGCCTATGAGAACGACCTACCCGGCCGCGCATTTGGTAGAGCTGGGAGAGACCGAAACGGTCGGCGTTATAGACGATGATGGTATTGGCATTGGCCACGTCTAGGCCGTTTTCCACGATACTGGTGGCCAGCAAAATGTCGTAGGTACCTTGGAAAAAATCCATCATCACCCGTTCCAGAAGTTCTTCCGCCATTTGCCCGTGGGCGGTCATAATACGCGCCTCCGGCACGATTTCCGCTAGATGATCTCGCATGATGTCGATGGTTTCCACCCGGTTGTAAATGAAATAAATTTGCCCCTTCCGTTTAAGCTCGCGGCGGATGGCGGCAGCCAGAACCTCGTCGTTGTTTTCGATGACGTAGGTTTGCACCGGGAAACGGTTTTCCGGGGCAGTCTCGATAATGCTCATATCTCTGGCGCCCACTAGGGACATGTGGAGAGTGCGTGGGATAGGGGTAGCGGAGAGGGTGAGGACATCTACTCCGGCGGAGAGGCTGCGGATTTTTTCTTTTTGTTTGACGCCGAAGCGTTGTTCCTCATCCACGATTAGTAAGCCCAGATTATGAAATTTCACCTTGGCCTGATTTAAAATGGCGTGGGTGCCGATGAGGATATCCACCTGCCCCAGGGCTACTTTTTTTAAGGTTTCCTTTTGCTCTTTGGCGGTGCGGAAACGGCAGACCACGTCGATTTTGGGGGGGAAATTCATGAAACGAGAGCTAAAAGTTTGGTAATGTTGTTGCGCCAGCACCGTGGTAGGAACCAGCACCGCCACCTGTTTGCCGTCCATGGCGGCCTTGAAGGCGGCGCGAGCCGCCACCTCAGTTTTGCCGAAGCCCACGTCGCCGCACAGCAAACGATCCATGGGCTTCTCGCTTTCCATGTCCTTTTTGATTTCCTCGATGGCGCGGAGCTGATCCGGCGTTTCCTCGAAGGGGAAAGCGTCCTCGAACTCACGTTGCAGGTTGTCGTCCGGGGAGAAAGCGATGCCCTTGGCCTTACGGCGTTTGGCGTAGATTTTGATGAGGTGTTGGGCGATGTCCTCCACGGAGGCTTTAGCCTTGGCTTTGGCCTTCACCCATTCCGTACCCCCCATGCGATGGAGCCGGGGGATTTCGCCTTCGGAGCCGATGTATTTTTGCAAGAGTTGTACTTGGTCGGTGGGGACAAAGAGTTTATCGTCGCCGCCGTATTTGATGTGTAGATAATCCTTGTGGATGCCGTTGACTTCTAAGGTTTCCACCCCGAGATACTTGCCGATACCGTGACTCACATGGACTACATAATCCCCGGGTTTAATTTCCCGGAAATGCGCCAGCCGATCTTCCTGTTTAGGGCGCGGCGCCAGCCGCCGTTTTTGGCGGCCGAAGATGTCCTTTTCCGTCACCACGGCCAGCTTCGCCCCCGGCAGTTCAAAGCCTTCTAGGAGAGCGCCGGTTTCTATATTTACCACTTTAGGGTTTAGCTCCTCGGCGGCGCGGTTCACGGCGGCCGGGATGCGATGCCTGGTTAAAAGTTCCCGGAGGGAATCGGCCTTGTGTGGGTCGCTTAGGAGGATTAGCACACGCATTTTTTGTTTGAGCCAGCCGGTGATTTCGCTGTAGAGGAGATCCATTTGCTGTTGAAAAGGAGTCATGTTGACGGCGGTGACGCCGATGGTTTTGGCCGGCTGTGCGCCGTGAATCTGTTGGAGCATGAGGGTGGTGTAGATGACGTTGGCGTGTTCGGCGGCGGCGAGCAGGTCTTCCCATTTGAAGATGGTGCTTTTTATTTCGGGGTTTTCCTTCACCATGGTGCGGATTTGTTCTCGGAGGCGCAAGGGTTCGTCAAAAATCACCGTGGCTTTTTTAGCCAGAAAAGACAGGAAAAGCTCCGGCTTGCCCGTTTCGTCAGTGGCGACCAAGGGCAGTACGGAGAAGCGGTTGATGTTTTGGCTGGAGCGTTTGGTGTCTAGGTTGTACTCGCGGATGGAGTCGATTTCGTCCCCGAAAAATTCCACTCGCAGGGGAGTCAGGCTGTTAATGGGGAAAACATCTAAGATGCCCCCCCGGCTGCTGAATTGCCCCATGTGTTCCACTTCGGGGACGTTTTCGTAGCCAAGTTCCGACAGGCGACGTTTCAGTTTGTCCGTCCCCAAGGCCGCGCCTAGGGAAACCTCAAGGCTCATGCTCTCGAAGGAAGCCTTCGACATGCCCTTTTGTACCGCCGCCGCAGCCGTCGCTAAAACGATAACCGGCTCCTGCCTCAGCAAAGCCCCCAAGGCATTCATACGCGCGGCGGCCAGCTCCACGCTCTTGGCCGTAGCTTCCACGCGCGCCATATCCAGCTCCGGCAATTCCAGCACCGTGGCGTAAGGCAAAAGGGCGCGCAAATTTTCCTGCCAGCGCTGTAAATTTTCTTGGTTATGTACCAAAATTACCAAAGGACGCGGTTTAAAGTCGTGGCAAGCGGCTATCGCCGTGTGTTTTTGGGTGCCGGAAAGGCCGTAAACCAAGGTAGCGGTGCAGTCGTCGAATATTTTTTTTAATTCAGCCAGTGACTTATCTTGCCACAAGGCGGCAAACATAGCTTTCATCCAAAAATTCTCTCCCTAGGAGGATGCTTCACCTCCAGTATAATCACGATAAAACGGGACTCTCCTGAACGGATAGTCCCTGCTTTCGCTGTCTTCATAGATTATAAATGGCCGCGTTCCCCACGTCAAGGAGGGAATTGAGGAAAATTTAAATAAAAAGCCCCCTCATAGAGGGGGGGACAGCCGACACCAAAAAATTTATTTGCCCTCCAAGGCATCCCAAGCGTCGTTGGCGCGTTTTACATAAAGGTCGCGAATGGCTTGGTTTTCGCCGATGCCGTGGAGATAAACGTTTACCTTATAGCCTTCCTTTTCCAGAATGCTCTTGTGGGAGTCCTCTTCGTCCCCGGCCATGTCATTGTTGGCATGATCCCCGGCCACCATCATGGCGGGAATTAAGGTAACATCTTTGATACCGTTCGCCTTCAATTTGGGCAGTACCGTCTCTAACCTAGGCCAACCTTCCACGGAATACACAAAGACGTTTTTGTAGCCTAGCTCGTCAAGTTTCAGCTGCATTACCGAGTAGTAGGCGTTGGAAACTTGCGGGGTGCCGTGAGCCATGATGAGGATAGCGTCGTCGTCATCCTGATCCGGGAACTGGGTAGCGAGAGCTTTCAGCGTTTCCGTCACGTCGTCGGGTTGCTCCTCTTGTCCCTGCCAGTACATGAGGGAGGTACCGAGCGTCATTTTTTTGAACTGGTCTTTGTAGTTTTCAAACACGGCGCGGTTGTAGCCGTATTCCATGCCGGGGATAACGTCTAAGGATACCAAAGCCACTCTGGTGTAGCCGTCGGCTTTCAGCTGAGTCAAGGCTTCTTCCGGGGTGGGGTAGCTTAGCCCCTCGTTTTTCTTGATGCGGTCAATGATGATATGAGAGGTGAAGGAGGTCACCACTTTCACGCCGGGATGAGCAGCCTGAATATCCGCCACCGTGGCCTCGATGGTCTTTTGCCGGGTGTCTTTGTAGGTGGTGCCGAAGCTCATCACCAGAATGGCATCTTTGCTCTCTAGATTCTGGAGCTTGGGATTTTCGTGCTTCAACACGCCGATGGAAGCCGCCGTCATTAGAGCCGGAGTAGCGCTGCGCACCTCGGAGTTCAGCTCGTAGGCGGCCTCTGCCGCCGGAGTGACGCCGCAAAGCGTGGAACAGGCAAGGGACGCTACCAAGAGTTTTTGCCAATTTTTCATAAAAAAATTCCTCCCTGTAAAAAAGACAATATAAAACGAGCCTTCTCCCCCACATTTTAGGAAGAAGGCTCGTTTTGGCCGCAATAAACAAACACGGCGCCGCTGGGCGCCACGCCCAAATCTCCTCCCCATCGCTCGCAGGTGAGGTGGGCGTAAAGCCCACCGCGGTGATTGTTAAAACAGGCAGGTCTCCTGGCTTGAGATCCTCGCGACTTCGCGCCTTCCCGGAAAATTCCAGTGACCTTATGCGAAGCCGCTCCCTCTTACAGTGGCGGGACCGCGTCGGCTTGTACCGACTTCCCTATTGAGTCTTGCGACACCTGTTTCCTTCGGTATTAAGTTTTTGGTGGCTCGCCCGTGAATAACTTACTAGGCATCTCGCAAGCGGCGGTTAATGGAACTAAGGCCGCGATAGACGGTACTTAAATCAATATCGTCTATCCGGGTTTCCATGTAGCGTTCCAATTTCCGTTTCACCCTCTGGAGCGCATTGTCGATGGATTTAACGTGGCGTCTAAGCTCGAAGGCAATTTCTTGGTAAGACTTGCCGTCGAGATACGACATCAGCACCTTCCACTCTAGGTCGCTTAGGATCTCCTCCATCTTTTTTTCGATATCGCCAAATTCCTCCCGGCTGATGACCAGCTCCTCCGGGTCGGAGATTTTGGCGCCCGCTAGGACATCCATGAGGGTACGGTCGGAATCCTCGTCGTAAATGGGCTTGTTGAGGGAGATGTAGGAATTTAGCGGTATATGCTTTTGTCTGGTGGCTGTTTTAATGGCGGTGATGATTTGACGAGTCACGCACAGCTCGGCAAAAGCGCGGAAAGAGGAAAGTTTGTCGTTACGGAAGTCGCGGATGGCCTTGTAAAAACCAATCATCCCTTCTTGGATGATGTCTTCCCGGTCGGCTCCGATTAAAAAATAAGATCTTGCTTTGGCGCGGACGAAATTTCGGTATTTGTTGATAAGATAGTCAAGGGCATCGCCGTTAGACTTGTCCTTAATCTCGAGGAGAACCTCCTCGTCCGTGAAATTGGCAAATTCTGCATATTCATCTGTACTAACTAAGACTTTCGCCTCTGCGTCCATCCCTTTACCCCCGTTTGTGTGAAAATCCTCTGCTGGAAATTTTCAACTGCGACAAAGGGTATTATACCTCTTTCGCCCGATTCGCGTCAAGGGAGAATTTTGGGCAAAAAAGTCCCCCTCATCAGCTGAGAGGGGGCAAGCTACCGCAATAAATCTTGATGCTGATTGATAATTTCTCCCATCATCATCTTGCCGCGTATGTCCGGATGAAGTCCGTCGATGGCAAAATCGTAATCCATAACCGTGTGAGTGGCGTCGTAAAAATAGGGTTCTATGTCTATGTGGTAGGGGAGACGCCTGATATAGTTGTTGATGATGTTTAGTTTACTGCGCCATTTGGGATCCGTATCGGTACGAAAAGCGTAACTGATGCTTTTGGGATTGATGGGCATGAGAGTCAGGAAGATGGGACGAATATCGTTCTTTTCGCAGGCTTTTCTGATGGCCTCCAAGTCCTCTATGACATCGCTGGCGGTGACTCCGGCGGCGCGCAGGCTGTTGGAGCCGGTGAGGATGAGGAGATTCATGGGGTTTAAGGGTAGTACGTCCGTATTAAAACGCTCGGCGGTGGTGTGGGAGGTGTCGCCGCTACGCCCTAGGTTAATCGCCGGAAAGTCCAAGTAGGTGGTATAGCTATATTCTAAAGAGGCCGGGGAATAAGAGAGGGAGCCGCCGCCATGGGTGATACTGTCGCCGAAAACGGCGGTGCGTACCCTTGAAGGCATGGCGTTTACCACAAATTCGGCGGTATCGGAGTAGGCGCCGACGGTATCACCATCCTCGTCTATGGCGCGGACGCGCCAATAATATTCTCCGGCGTAAGGCCGCGCATATTCGTCATAACAGGTGGAAAGATCCTCCACCGTGCGGTACCACACGCGGTCGGCGGTAGGGATGGCGTTATTTTCCACCTTGGGGCGATGAATGAGGAGTTCTACCTCGTAGCGTTTTTGGCCGTTCAGGGGAATCCAATCATACACGGGGTAAATGGGTTGCTTGAAATCCGGCATGCGGTCAAAATCGTTAATCAAGGGACTGTTGGGGATTTTGGCCTCGGAGCTGACGTAAATCGGCTCCGCTTGGCAAAATTCGCCGATGGCCTCATGATGGAGTCCTAAAGCTCTGGCGCGCCAGTAGAGATTGGCTTCCTTTTGAAAGGGTCGCAAATCCGCTTGCCAACCGTTGGTGAATACCTGTCTGGTGGAAGTTAAGTGATTGCCCTTGGAAAGGCGTGTGCCACATTCCTCATCGGGCGGCCCCGAGAGAATTTCCACTTCATAACAAACGGCGGTGGGTACCACATGCCACACCAAAAAGGGCATAAGACTGGCGGGATTTTCTTTGGTATAACGGCTTATGGGAACGGGAGCGAGGGGCGGCGCGTACAGGGGATTGGCTATTGCCGGGGAAGGCGCCGTAATGCGCCCAAACATACCGTAGGCCGTCACCCGGTAATACATGGGAATGGCGCTGGTGGGAACCGGGCAGGAGGATTTCATGGTATATTCGCCGGTGATGTAGTGATAATCGGGAGAGTGGTTGATGAGGCCGGAGTTTTTGCTGAAGGTTTCCACCTTGTAAAAGCAGGGATAAGGGAGACGTTCCCAAGAAAGGGTGAGCCTACCGTCCTCGTCTTGGGTAAAGCTGGCCTTGAGATCCCGTTCCGCTAAGTTTAGCACATCGGTTTTCTCCGCCACAAAGATGGAAAGCAAGGTAAAGGCAAAAATAATACAGGTAAACGCGATAAATTTTTTCATGCCATGCCCCCACTCAACTTAAGCGCAAGCGAAAACGCCGACCGGGCATTATGTAGTTCACGAGAAAGGTTTCGTCCTCCGGGATGACCGCCGCCACATTGACGCGTGGGCTGGCGGCGGAGGGGCGTTTTACGATGTTTACCTCTCCCATGTAACCGGGGGAGGTTTCATTATCCACGGTAATGTGACCCACCTGCCGCTCAATGGTGTTCTCCGGCCGAACCGTGGCTCGCTCCCGCTTTAAATACCAACTGCCCTCTATGGCGCGTACCGAATCTCGCGCCTCGTCGATGTGCGCCGTGAAGGGATGGCTGAGGATTCGCTTGACCGCCTCTTGCTTAGTACAGGTGTTCGCGGAAAGCGTAATATCATTATCCGGCAGACTGCTGAGTATCGCCAGTTCTTCGTCCGTGGGCAGGGAGTCGCCGAAAAAAACCGAGTCCATGCCGATGGCAATATAATGCCGCGCCGCCAAATCCGCGCTGAAATAGCGGTGCATTTCCATGGAGGGAATGCCGTCGCCAAAAGGGCCGCGTTTGCGACCGGCGCTGGGGAGGAACGCCCCCACTTTAATGCCGGCGCGATGGAGTAGCACCGTCTTACGGATTAAATTTTCCTCCGACATGCCGCTGTTCAGTCGCGGATAAAAACTGTGGAGGGCATCCAGCTGCTCGACTTTCGGCTCTCTCTCCAAGAGTTCCGCCACATCGTCTTCCGTCAGCTTGGAGGCATCGAACTGAATGGAGATATTGTAATGATTATGGGAGAGTTCCGCGATATTGGCTAGGGAAAAATGCCGCAAATACAGGGTGCTGATACCCATGAAGTGAAAGGCGCTGAGCTTAAGGCGCGTGATATGCAGAACTTCCATGACTTCGGGGCTGAGGGCGGCGATAACATCCAGTTTTCGCCGATGCGCCGTCCGTAAAATATTCGGCAGTTCCGCCTTGGCGCGCAGTCTATCGGCGTAAGGGAGGAGGAGCGCCAGCAAGACGCGACGAAACCCGTAATCCGCTGCTCGCTCCAACAGGGAAAGATTTTCCTCCGGTGTATTGTCCAAGCCCGGATAAATGGTGATGCCCTTCTCCATGGTCAAATACCATGCTCAATGTTATGAATGATGGTGGTGAGTTTCTCCATCTGCTGTCTCGTGGCGGCGTTCATGGCCTCCAGCTCTTTGATGGAGGATGTTGATTGCTGAATGTGGCGGAAACCGTCGGCCAGATTCTGATGCAAGTTCTTCATCTGGGTGTTGAAACTGGCGTCAAATTCGTTTATTTGTTCTGCAAAGGCTTGATTCCCCGACATGATGTTATCGATTTCCTGTACGTCGTGGAGCAAATGATTGATGGCCTCTTCCGAAGAGTGAACGCTCTCTTGGGTATTTTCCGAGAGCTTCCTGACCTCCTGCGCCACCACGGAAAAGCCTCGCCCCGCCTCCCCGGCTCTGGCTGCTTCAATGGCGGCGTTCAGCGCCAAAAGATTGGTCTGGTCGGCGATTTCGTTGATCATCTTCATAACCTTGCTGATTTTTTGGGTACTTTGGTTCAAAATATCCAGTTTGGGGGTAATGTCGTTGTTGCGGCTGGTGAGCTGATTGAAGAGCTTATTCTGCTGATCGATGCCGCCGGAAAGACGGTTTATCAGTTCCTGAATATTAGCTACGTCCCCGGACATTTTCGTGATGGCGCTGATAATGCCGGGCAGTTTGCTTTGATAATCTTGGAACATCCGAATAAGGCTGTCTTTCAGGTTTTCAATCTGCTGTTTGCGATCGATGACCCGGTTATAGAAAAAGGCGTTGCAGGTCGCGTAATTGATTACGAAGCGATCCAGATATTCGTCGCTGAAACTGACCTCGGGTTGCACTTGATAGAAAAAGATGGCCGTCAAGGTCTCGTTGACGTGGAGACCGCTTATCTCACCGAAGCTGGAAAAACCGGCCACGGGGACGCCCCGGAACCTATCGACATGGCCGATTTCGTCGGGATAGCCCAGTCGGCGCAGGATGCAGTCGTTTAAGATTCCTCCCAAGGGAGAGGGTTTGCCCTGCTGGAACTCCTGTATGGCTTTCTCCAGCGTTTTATCAAGGGAAACGCGCCTAAGGAGAGCCAATTTTTCCCCGGCCACTACGTCGCAGAAGAAATGAATGCGGTCGCTAGCCTCGTCTAGGCTTGCCACCGAGCGAATGAAATACTCTCCCTGCAAATCCGTGCCGAAGGTATAGCTTTGTAAAGTTTCCTGTAACTCTGCCGTCGTACTGAGACCGAAATGTTCTTTCAGCGCCGCAATGAAGGATTTAGGCTCGCCTCCCTCCTCGGCTACGGAGGTAATATATCGCATGGCCGTATTGGCTCCGGCCACGGTGAAAACATCCCCCGTTGGCTCCACGGCTTGGGTTTTCAGGATACCGTAGCGGAAGGCTTTTTTTAGTCGCACCAAGGTAATGACGGCATGATTTTCCAAGGTTTTTTCGCCGTTGTAGATATAGGTGTGGGCAAAATCCATTTTCCCCCCGGCGCTGCCGCCGATGTAGGGGCAAGGAAGTTTGCCGGAACGATACATGGCCTGCAAGACGAAAGTTTCGCAGCTGGACACCCCATCTACATAGACCAAGGCGAAAGTATGATTCACGCTGAGGCGGAAGGGGATGCGGTGCCGTTCTATTTCGGCGGTCAGTTCGTCCACGCGCTGATTAACGGTCTTTTCGACGTTTCCGGCCTTCAAATCCTCATTGGGCAACGGCAAACTCATGACATAAGTGTCTTCAATCATACGGTGGGAGAAGGCTTGCAAGAGTACCTTGCCCCGTCCCTCGCTACCGTCGGCGTACAGAGTATTACTGCCGCTGGGGCGGCACAACTCGCCGGCGGTGGTCATCAGAATGAGCCTAGTACCGGCCGGGATTTCGCGTTTTATGGCCTCCGCCACGCTGTCCGTATTTAAATCCGGCGACACGAAGCCTAAAATCAGAGCCGCCCCTTCCGCCACATTGCAAAGTTCCTTTAGGTGCCGGGCATCCAATTCGCCTTGCGCTAAGTAGCTAACCCTTATGTCTTGCCACTGCTCCACATTGCGCGGCGGATTGATGCGCTCGGCCAAGGGCGGCTTTTCGTTCTTCTTGCCGGAGGAAAAAATAGTTAGCATTTTGCACCTCGATTTTAGTGGGGCGTTGCCCCTGATGAGAACTATTTTCGCTGCTGTAGGGAAAAATTCCTGCTTTTGGACGAGAAATTATTCCGGCGCCGTAAGTAGGCGTAAGTCCGGATTGTTTTCCGTAATCCAGCCCAAAGCCCATTCGTTATTAACGAGGAGTACCGGCCTCTCCTCCCGGTCATAGACGAACATCCCTCGGTCAATTCCCTTTAGACCGCCGGGGGTGACTTCGCGCTTGTCGGGGAAGGCGAGCCATCTGGCCACTTCGTAGGGTTGAGGTTGCATGAGGATTTCCACGTTGTACTCGTTTTTGAGGCGGTATTCTAGGACTTCAAACTGCAATACTCCCACGGCGCCCACGATATAAGATTCCTGTCCGGCTCCGGCTTGGCGGAAAAGCTGTACCGCGCCTTCTTGGGTTAGTTCCTCCATGCCCTTTACAAATTGCTTGCGTTTCATGGTGTCCTTGGCCTGTACTCTGGCGAATTTTTCCGGGGGGAACACCGGGAAGTCGGCAAAGGCGAGCTTCTTTCCCTCGTCGCAAAGGGTATCCCCGATGCCGAAGATGCCCGGGTCAAAGAGTCCCACAATGTCCCCGGGATAAGCCTCGTCGATGATTTGCCGGTCTTGCGCCAAAAATTGCTGGGGTTGCGCCAGTTTGATGCTTTTCTCCGCGCGACTATGCCAGACGCTCATATTTCGCGTAAACTTGCCGGAGCAAATGCGGATAAAAGCCAAGCGGTCGCGATGCGCCGGGTTCATGTTGGCCTGTATTTTAAAGACGAAGGCGGAGAATTTTTCGTCTTGAGGTTCGATAAGGCCGACCGAGGATTCCCGGGGAGCCGGAGGCGGCGCCAATCGCAGGTATTCTTCCAAAAAGTTTTGCACCCCGAAATTGGTCATGGCGGAGCCGAAAAACATGGGGGTAAGCTCCCCCCGATCAATTCTCGCCCTGTCAAAGGGTTCTCCGGCCTCGTTTAAGAGGTCAATATCGTCCTGCAAATTATGGTAGGCGTTATCCCCCACCCGACGATGCCACGCCTCGTCTTCTATGTCAAAGGCATCGGCTTGCCTGGCTTCCTGTCCGTGGGTGGTATCTTCGGCAAAGAGTACCACTTGATTTTTATGCCTATCATAGACTCCCAAATATTTACCCTCCACCCCCACCGGCCAGTTCATGGGATAGGAGCGAATCCCCAGCACCCGTTCTATCTCATCCATTAAGTCCAAAGGCGCTTTGCCGTAGCGGTCAAGTTTATTCACGAAGGTAAAAATGGGAATGTGCCGCTCCTTGCAGACCCGAAAGAGTTTTTTGGTCTGCGCCTCCACGCCCTTGGCGGCGTCGATAATCATGACGGCGCTATCCACCGCCATAAGAGTACGATAAGTGTCCTCGCTGAAGTCTTGGTGTCCCGGGGTGTCTAAAATATTGATGCGCGCGCCTTCGTAGTCGAATTGCAGCACGGAAGAAGTCACCGAGATACCCCGCTGTTTTTCAATTTCCATCCAATCCGACACGGCGTGACGTTGGGTTTTCCGGGATTTTATCGACCCGGCTAAATGAATGGCGCCGCCATATAGCAAAAGTTTTTCCGTGAGCGTGGTCTTGCCCGCATCCGGATGCGATATAATAGCAAAGGTGCGCCGTTTTTTTATTTCCTGTTCCAGACTGGCTAATTGCTCCGACAATTTTTCTCCTCCATCCCTTTTTTTGCCTCCGGCGGCCAAAGGGGATAATCCCCTTTGGAATCCTTAAGTGTAAGACATAATTTATGTTACAACCAGTCCCACGGGACAGTGGTCGCTGCCGTAAATTTCGTTGTGGATGGTGGCGTCTTGCACCCGTTCCATAAGTCGCTCGGATACCACAAAATAATCTATGCGCCACCCGGCGTTGGTTTCTCTGGCCTTCCTGAGGTACGACCACCCAGTATAAATGCCAATCTTATCGGGGTGCAGGGCGCGGAAAGTGTCTTTGAAGCCGGCGGCGAGAAGGGCGGAAAATTTGGCGCGTTCTTCGTCGGTGAAACCGGCGTTGTGATGATTCGTCTTGGGATTTTTGAGGTCAATCTCTTGATGCGCCACGTTTAAGTCGCCGCAGACGATAACCGGCTTCTTTTGATCCAGTTCCTTGAGATAAGCCAAAAAGGCATCCTCCCAAGTCATACGATAATTAAGACGCTCCAAGCCCCTTTGCGAATTGGGAGTATAAACCGTCACCACATAAACATCGTTAAGCTCCATGGCGATAACTCTGCCCTCGTGGTCGTGTTCCTCTATTCCTAAGCCGTAGGTGACACTAAGCGGTTCAAGGCGGCTGAAAATGGCCGTGCCGGAGTAGCCTTTTTTTTCGGCGCTGTGCCAATATTGCTTATAACCGGGAAGTTCCAGTATGGCTTGCTCCGGCTGCATTTTCGTTTCCTGCAAACAAAATACGTCGGCATCCAGTCCCTTGAAGGATTCCATGAATCCTTTTTTGAGACAAGCGCGGAGGCCGTTGACATTCCATGATATGAGTTTCATGCGCTTCTCCTGTTTTGATTGGATGATTTTATAATTTACAAAAGGCCAACAGAATCTAGGATTCTGCTGGCCTTTTGTAAATTTATTCTCCGGCCTCTACGACCTCTTTGCCGTCGTAATAACCGCACTCGGGGCATACATGATGGGGCATTCTCGCCGCGTGGCACTGGGGGCAAGGGGTGAATCCCGGCGCCTCTAATTTCCAGTTGGCTCTCCGCTGATCGCGCCGCGCCTTCGACATTTTTCTCTTAGGTACTGCCATTGTTTCTTACGCTCCTTCTATGATAGCTCATCATTTCTTTTTTATAATCTATGCCACTAGGAGAAATTATTCCTTGGTCGGCATAATCATCAAATTAGTAACTGTTTCAAATCGGCCAACCGCGGATCTATGTCCTCGATTACACATGAACAGGAACCTTGATTAAGGTTCTGACCGCACTTAGGACAAAGTCCCAAACAATCCTCTCGGCACAAATTCCCGATGGGCTGAGCGGCGATTAAAGTATCGCGCACCATTTCCGCAAGGTCGATGGTCTCTCCCGTGAAAGGCACGGCGTCCTCATCATCCGCTACACCGTCTTGGCGGTATTTTTCGGCAAAAGGGTGGGTTTGCTCAACCTCTGTAGGCTCTAGGCAGCGGTCGCAAACAAAAGCCTTGCGACACTTGATAAGGCCGGAAACCAAGTAGCCGTCCCCTGCCAAGGTTACCTCTCCCGTGACCTTGATCTCGCTCTTAAATTCTCCGTCCGCGAGGAAAGCGTTATAAGGCGCGGCCGGAACCGCAAAGGCAAAAGGAACTTTTTCGCCGGCCTTGAGGCCGAAAACATTTATTTTCACCCGTCATCAACCCCAAGTATTATAGCCACTCGCCAGCTTCCTGTCAATCCCCTAACCGACGGCGCATCTCTTGCACCGCTTCTTGCTGTACCAGTTTTAAGGGAATCTTATGCGCCAGAGCCAGCTGGCGGCAATCCTCGTACTCGGCGGACACGGAAACTATTTTGCCGTGGAAGGCGCTGACCTTCACGCTGACCTCGCCGTATTTGGTGGTCACCTTGGCCATCTGCCGCTCCGCCTCCAGCCGCTCGTCAACGGCCAGCACTCTCAGCCCGATGGCGGTGGTCTCCGCAAAAATAATCTCGGCGCAAGGTTCCTTTTTGTCTTCCGCTACCAACACGGACAGAGTGGCGGCCGGGCGATTTTTTTTCATGTAAATGGGGGTCGTCCACACATCCAAAGCTCCGGCTGCGAGCAAGCGTTCCAGCAAATAGCCGTAAACTTGCGGATTCATGTCGTCAATATTGGTTTCCAAAAGATAGCGACGGGGAGAGGGGGAGCCTGCATATTCCCCTAGGTAAAGCCTGAGGACATTGGGAAAACTCAGATTCCAAGTACCGGCGCCGTAAGCGATAGTTTCCACCGCAAAATCTACCGGCAAACTTTTTGCAAAAACGGCCAAGGCGTTAAGCACCGCCGCTCCCGTAGGCGTGGTAAGTTCTTTTTCGGCCTCTTGCTTATAGGTGGGAAATGGCTTTAAAAGTTCGGCGGTGGCCGGCGCCGGCACCATCATCAGCCCGTGGGCGCACTTAACAAAACCGCTGCCGGTATTCACTCGCGACACGAAAACCCGTTCGATTTCCAAATAATCAAGGCAAATAGCCGTCCCTACAATATCTACAATGGAATCGGTGGCTCCCACCTCGTGAAAAGTTACGTCCTCCGGGCTCTTGCCGTGTACTTTACCCTCGGCTTCCGCCAGCGCCGTAAAGATTTGCAAACTGTTACCCTTGACGGCGGCGCTGAGTTTCGACTCCTCAATCAGGCGGCGAATATCTCGCCAGCTCCGGTGATGATGCTCATGTTCATGTTCGTGTTCGTGTTCATGCTCGTGTGCAAGTGCCTCCGAGCCATCGCGGTGCAAATGGGGGGAGGTGTCGGCCAGATTCACGGGACGCACTCGGCCGTGGGCGTAGTGAACATGCCCTTCCGCCAAATGGGGATGCCTTCCCCCTTGCGCCAGCTCCACATCCACATAGACGGCGCGGATACCGTTCTTGGTAACGTCGTGGACGTTCAGGGAAAATTCGTCTGTAAGGGGGAGTTTTCGTAGTTCTTGCTGGAGATACGCCGCCGGAACTCCGGCTTGCAGAAAAGCTCCCAAGAGCATATTGCCGCTGATGCCGGCAAAGCAATCGAGATAAATCCCTCGCATAATTTAGTCACCTCACCGCATCCTGTTTATTTTCGCGGCCAGCACGCCGGCGCCGAAACCGTTGTCGATATTCACCACCGATACCCCGGAGGCGCAACTGTTGAGCATGGAGAGAAGTGCCGACAGACCTTGAAAAGAGGCGCCGTATCCTATGCTGGTAGGCACGGCGATAACGGGTTTGTCGGTGAGTCCGCCCACTACGCTGGCCAAAGCTCCCTCCATACCGGCTATGACCACGATGACATTGGCTTTTTTGATTTCATCTAGGTGGGCAAAAAGCCGATGAATCCCCGCCACGCCGCAATCGTAGCAGGTATGCACCTCGCTTCCCCAAAGATGCGCCGTGAGGCGCGCCTCCTCCGCCACGGGAATATCGCTGGTACCGGCGGTCAGGATGAGGACGTAGCGTCCGGCGTTACCCTCGGCCGGCTTTTCGCCCTCGATGTAAATGATGCGCGCCGCTTCCTGATATTTGGCCTCGGGGAGAGAGGCTTTAACATAGGCGTATTTTTCTCCATCGGCGCGAGTGGCCATGATGCTACTGCCGGTTTTGGCGCGTAGGGAAGTCATGATTTTCAGAACTTGCTCCTTGGTTTTCCCGGCGGCGTAAATCACCTCCGGAAAACCTTGGCGCAACTCCCGATGATGATCAACGGCGGCAAAGCCCATTTCCTCAAAGGGCAGATCCCGGATAGAGGCCACCGCCTCCTCCTCGGAAATTTCTCCCTGCTTATACCGCGCCAACAAATTTTTCAGGGCTTCTTCCGTCACTTAGACGCCCTCCCGTACCTTACAGGCGCTGTTGCATGGAGGGTTGTTGCGCCATGCCGATGGCCTGAGCCTGAGCTTGGGCTTGCGCCTGTTGCTGACTGCGATTCATTTGCTCCTTGGCTTGCAAGAGTACCTGCCGCGCCTGTTGAAGACCTTGCTCCGCCTGTTGTACCCCTTGGAAGGTGTTGGTGACGTGGGTAATCAGCTGGTCAAAGACCTGATTGGCGTAGCGGTCGGCATCATCTCTTAGCTGCTGCGAATTGGCCTTGGTGCGCTCCATAATCTCCCGTTCCTGCTCCTGCGCTTGTTGCAAGAGTGCCTTGGCTTTGGCCTTGGCCTGTACCACCACCTCGTTCTCATCCACAATCTTGGCGGCGTACTCCTTGGCCTGACGCACAATATCGTCGGAATCCTTTTTAGCGTCGTCGATAATCTTATCCCGATCTCGCATTATGTCGTTGGCTCGCTCCAGTTCCATAGGCAGGTCTTTCCGCAGTTCTTCCACCAAGTGAATCAAATCGTTTTCGTCAATCATGCTTTTGCCGGTGAGAGGCACATGAGAGGCTCCGGCCACTAAATTTTCTATCTGATCCAGCGTATCGCGTACCGCCATATTATCACTACCTTTTTGTATATATACTACAATTTTTACCTTGTCTTACCCGCCAAAGCCTCCGCCACGCAAGGGGGTACCAGCCCACTCGCATCGGCGCCGAAAGCCACCAACTCCCGAATGGCCGAAGAACTGATGTGGCCGTACCGGGGATTTGTCAGTAAAAATACCGTCTCCACCTGATTTCCCAGCTGGTGATTCAGCCGCTCGGCCGGGGTTTCATATTCCAAATCAGCTACCGAACGCAAGCCGCGCACGATAAAATGAATGTCCTCTTGCCGCAGGAAATCCGCCAGTAGGCCGGAAAAGGCGGTCACTTTGAGGCCGTCAATATGCCGCGTCGCCTCTCTTAACAGTCGCACCCGTTCCTCCACGGAGAAAAAACCTTCTTTTTGCCGGTTGTGAAAGACGCAGACAGTCAGTTCGTCGAAGAGACGCGCCGCGCGCTCGAAAATATCCACATGACCGCAGGTCACCGGGTCAAAACTGCCGGAGCAGACGCCTCGCCTTATGCTATTCATCAGCTACCCTCCGCCAGAAACTGAGTTCCGTGACAGCGCCGTAACGCCGTCTATCTACGCAAATAAAATTTTTTAACTCCGGTAAATTAAGGCCGACCGCCTCGTGTTCCAGTATCAACAGTCCCGTCGGCGCCAGCAGCTTTGCCGCATTCTCAAAAAAGTTTAACACTCGCAACGCCAAATCCATGTGGTAGGGTGGGTCGGCAAAAACCAAATCGAACTGTCGCTCAGTCGCCGTAAGTTTTGCCAGTACCTTAAAAACATCTTGGGGGATAATTTCCGTTCGCGCCGCTAGGTGGGTACGCTCGGCATTGGCGGCAATGGTCTTGGCCGTGGCTCTGTCCGCAAAAAGCGCGGTAGCCGCGCCGCGCGAAAGAGCTTCGAGGCCGAGACTGCCCGTGCCGGCAAAAATATCCAAAACCCTAGCCGTCGCCACTTTTCCTCCCAAAATGTTAAAGAGGGATTCTTTCACTCGGTCGGCGGTTGGGCGAGTGGCCAGCCCACGCGGCGCCAAAAGTTTCGTGCCGCGAGCCGCGCCGGCAATTATTCGCACGCCAAAGCACA
Source organism: Selenomonadaceae bacterium (assembly GCA_017476005.1). GTDB lineage: Bacteria > Bacillota > Negativicutes > Selenomonadales > Selenomonadaceae > RGIG5097. Next base: position 17,817 of record JAFVEM010000033.1, read on the forward strand.
TCCTATCTCTGCTACCCCAAAACAAGCTCCCCACAGTATAGCATATCCTTCAATTTTTTTAAACTGCGCCCAGCAAGAAAAGCTAAACAAATTTTTTGGCGAAGACGCTGTTTTGTGTTATACTTATAAAGGTATTTGTCCCTCGGCAGGGAAATTACACTATAAGAAAAAAGGTGTGCGAACTTATATATAGCGGCAAAGGGAGGCAGACAAATGGCTGTAATTGCGATTATGAGTAACTCCGACGAGGAGCGCATTAAGGTCAAGGAAGTCGTGCTGGCTTATACCAAGCAGAGTGACTTAAAATTTGTGGAGTATAATGTAGGTGGGCGACATAAGGCCGACCTTATGGGTGAGGTCAATGGGGACGTTATCGCCAAAGCCATCGATTTACTTATCGCCAGCGATTGGCTGGAGACGGGCTGGGATGAATTTTCTTCGGCGGAGCTTATCGCCTTCTGCCACCGCGCCACCCCGGGCTTTCCCTTTATTATCATTACCGGCGCCCAGATAAGCGAAGATGATATTGAGAACATCTTAACCACCCACATTTACCCGGCGCAGTATTTCCTCGTCAAGGATCATGAGCTGGCCAAAACCATGGTGGAGGAAATCGATCGCCTGTGTCAAAAAGACTAAAATCGTGAAAAAAAGCCCATGTGCGAGCAGGTTGCTCCCACACGGGCTTTTTTTTACTCTTTAGCCGTTGCGAATTTGCTCCATGGCTGCGGCCATATCCGGCGCTTCGTAAATGGCGGAACCGGCCACCAAAATGTTCGCGCCGGCCTCGCGTACCGTACCAGCGGTTTCGCCGTTTATGCCGCCATCTACCTCTATATCGAGGTTAAGGCCGTTGTCCTCCGCTGTGTGCCGCAAAATAGCTATTTTTTCCGGCATGGTGGCGATGAATTTTTGCCCCCCGAAGCCGGGATTCACCGTCATTATCAAGGCCATGTCAATATCCGTCAAGAGTTCGTCCAGCATGGTAAGCGGGGTGCCGGGATTTAAGGCGACCCCTACTTTGCACCCGGCCTCCCTGATGGTTTGTACTAAGCGATGGGCGTGGCGCGTGGCTTCGATGTGAAAGGTGATGATGTCGGCGCCGGCTTCGGCAAAGGCCGCTACCTGCGTTTCCGGATGCTCCGTCATGAGATGCACATCGAAAACAGCCTCCGTCACCGGCCGCAATTTTTTCACCACCGGCGAACCTACGGTGATATTCGGCACAAAGCTGCCGTCCATCACGTCAATATGAATGTACTCGGCGCCCAAAGCCGTGACTTTTTTTATCTCGGCGGCCAGATTGCCGAAATCGGCGGACAGTATGGAGGGGGCTAGTTTTATCATTGGCTTAACCTTCCTTTCGTTATAGTTTATATCAGCGACTTCTGCCGGTGGCGCCGGTGCGAGAAGGAACATTTGTTTCGGCACTGTTTTCGCTTTCGCTGGCGGCATTGGACTCATTGGTTGTTTTGTCCTCGACCGCTACCCGACTACTGCTCTTTTCCGGTTCCGCCACCGTTAAATCAACGCTGGTTCCTTCGTCGGTATCGGAGCCGCCAACGGGGGATTGACTGACCACGGTGCCTTCCGCTTGAGCGCTGGGGGTTTTGGAAACGGTTCCCACCCTTAGCCCGTGAGATTTTAAACTGCTTTCGGCGGCGGACAGCGTTCCTCCTACAATGTTGGGTACCGTGGTGCGTTTGGTTTTTTCGCCCTTGGACACGGTAATGTCAACGCTCTGCCCCTTGGTAATCTTGGAGCCGGCGCGTACGTCCTGACCAATGACCGTTCCCGGTTCTTCGGAGGAATATTTTTCATAGACTCCGTCACCCAGTTTCAGTCCCATTTTCTTGAGTTTATTTTCCGCATCGGCGCGAGTCAGGCCGGTTAAATCCGGCATTTCGAGATCTTCGCCGCCCTTGCTCACATAAATAGTCACCAGCCGTTGTTCTTTGACGGTGGCCTCGGCCTCCGGGGATTGAGACACCACTTGCCCCGCCGGTACCTCAGCATCGTAGGTTTCGGCCACATTAACGCGTAGATGGGCGTCCTCCAAAATCTGTCGCGCCAAGGTCATTTGCTTGCCCACCACATCCGGCACCGTAGCCTCTTGATTGCTCCAAAATTTCCCGAAGGAGAGAAAGGCTCCCACCCCAAAACCTAAAAAGAGTACCAGCACCAGTCCCAAAATAAACAGTTTGGAACCCAGTACCGACTTTTCCTCCTTTTCGCTCGTGTCCACATACCCCGGTTGGCGTTGGTAGGTGGCCAGCTCCCCCTCCGTCACCCGAGGCATGAGCTGAGTAGCGAAAGGGTCTTGGGCGGAGGAGGCGCCGCCCCCCATCATTCTTTCCGCCTGTTGTAAATCCTGTACCAATTCCGCGCTGTCAGGACGCATGGCCGGGTCTTTACTCATGGCCTTCATGACAATGGCCTCCACCACCGGCGGCACTTCGGGACGATAGGTTCTGAGGGGAGTAGGATTTTCCTGCAAATGTTTCATGGCGATACTGACAGGGGTTTCGCCGTTAAAAGGCAGGGCGCCGGCGAGCATTTCATACATAACCACCCCGAGGGAATACACATCAGACTTAGGGGTGATGAAACTTCCTTTGGCCTGCTCAGGGGAAAAATAATGCACCGAGCCTACCACGTTGCCGCTGTAGGTCATGGTGGATTCCGTCACGGCGCGAGCGATGCCAAAATCCGCCACCTTGGCCTGACCGTCGGGCATGATGAGGATGTTGTGGGGTTTTATATCGCAATGCACCAGATTATTGGCGTGGGCGTGAGCGAGGGCTTGGGCGATTTCTCGCGCAATGCGTAAGGCCTCCGCTATGGGAAGTTTGCCGTTTTGTTGAATGAGGTCTTTCAAAGTGGCGCCGGGGACATATTCCATGACGATATAATGCTCGTCGCCGCTCACGCCCACGTCGTAAATGTTGACGATATTGGCGTGGGATAATCTGGCCGCCGCTTGCGCCTCTTGATGAAACTTACCGATAAATTCGGCGTCGTTTCGGTATTGGGGATGGAGAACCTTAATGGCCACCGTTCTGTCCAGTAATTTATCTTTGCCGCGATATACATCGGCCATGCCGCCGCTACCGATCAGCTCTTCCGTTTCGTATCGCTGATCCAATATCTGCACCATGTGCTTGCCTCCTTACCTTGCCAAACTTTGTATAATTTGCCGCGCAATGGGGGCGGCTACCGCGCCGCCGCTACCGCCGTTCTCCACGATTATAGCTAGGGCGATGCGCCGACTATCCAGTTCGGCGCTGCCGATAAACCAAGCGTGATCCTCGCCGCTACCGTTTTCCGCCGTGCCGGTCTTGCCCGTCACTCTTACGCCTTTAACGTAGGCCTCGCCGCCGGTGCCGCTTGTCACCACGTCCTCCAGCCAGTCGTTAATGGTCGCGGCACGTTTTGCCTCCGTGGCTTCGTACCAAACCTCGGGTTTCGTTTCCCGTAGAATCATGCCGCCGGCGGAGGTTATTTTATCGATGAGATAAGGTCGCATGACTGCGCCGCCATTGGTGAAAGCCGCCATGAGGAGCGCCATTCTCAGCGGCGTAACTAGGAGGGTACTTTGTCCGATGCCAATCTGCGCCAGCTCCCCCTGACTTAGGTCGCCGAAATCCGGCAACCGAGAGGGAGTTTCGACCAGCTCATTAGCCAATTTTTCCTCGAAGCCAAAACGCTTGAAGGTAGTCGCCAGACCCTTGGCCTCCAACCGCATGGCTAGGGTGCCAAAGGCGACGTTGCAGGATTTGGCCAGCGCCTCCCCCAGTTTTACACTGCCGTGGACAGCCCCGTGGCTTTCTCGAATGGTCTGACCGCCGCCCACATTCAGTTCGCCGTCGCAGTGAAAAACCTCGTGAAAATCCGTTAGCTCTTCGGTTAAAGCTCCGTCGGCAATTAAAGGTTTGATGGTGGAACCGGGGGGATAAAGTCCTTGCAAGGCGCGATTCAGTAAAGGCGCGTCCTCGTCCGTCACCAAAGCACTCCACCGCTCTTCGGCGGAGGAAGGATTATAAGCCGGGGAACTGACTAGAGCCAATACGGCGCCGGTAGTCGCATCCAGCACCACCGCCGCTCCTTTGGCTCCATCCAAACCGCGATAAGCCGCCGTCTGCGCTTCGCTGTCAATGGTCAGCCAAAGGTCGCTCCCCCCCTCGGGGCGTAAAATTTGGGCGATGGGGCCAAGCCTTTCTAAATCATTGGTAAGTCCCGTCAGCTCCCCATTGGCATAGGCCTCTAGCCCGGCGCTGCCGATATTTTCTCCCAAGTAGCCGGTGACGGGAGAGGCCGCCTCGCCTAAAGGATACAAACGACCCAAGTCCGTGGTTTCGGCTAAAACTTCGCCGTCGGCAGCCAGTATTCTGCCGCGCTGGATATTAAGTTCCTCTTGGACGTTGCGTCGATTAAGAGGGTGATGCGCCAAAAAATCCGCCCGGACAAATTGCAAATAACCGATATAGAGCATTAACGCCCCTAAACAAATCAGCAAAAAACAAGCGACTTTCCTTGCGTTTTGTTTCATGCGGTCTCGCCCCCGTTTTTGCGGCGAGACAAGGCCGCCAAAATGCCCAGCAAAATAAAGCCGGACACCATGGAACTGCCGCCGTAACTCACAAAGGGCAAAGTAATGCCCGTCAAAGGCAGGAATTTCGTCACCCCGGCTACGATAATAAAGGTCTGCAAGAAAAAGGCGATTCCCACGCCCAGCCCCAGCAGTATTTTATCTTCCCCCCGACAGGCCAAGGCGATTTTCACCGCCCGAAAAAAGAAGAGAGCATAGACGAGGAGCAGGAGCCACGAACCAATAAGCCCCAGTTCCTCCGCGATGGCGCTGAAAATAAAATCCGTGTGTACCTCGGGAATAAACCGGGGGGAGCCTTGGCCGAAACCCACCCCCCAAACGCCGCCGGAACCGAAGGCGAACAGGGATTGCACCACTTGATAGGCCATGCCGGTGGGATCTGCCCAAGGGTCAAGCCAAATGGCAAGGCGCACCCGGACATGATTAAAAAGATTATAGCTTAAAATACCGGACATGGCGAAGAAACCAAAGGCCATGGCGACGTAAGACATCATGCCCGTAGCGATGTAGGTCATCAGGACGGCAATACCGAAAAACAGCAAAGCCGATCCCAAATCCCGTTGCACCACGAACATAACGAGAGCCATGCCCCAGATGGAAAGGAGAGGCGCCAAAAAGCGCGGCGGAGGCAAGCGCCAAAACAGCAGTTTATACCGGGGCAGTTTCAATACCGAAGCGTGGTCGCTGAGAAACCCGGCGAGGAAAAACACCAAAAGTATTTTGCCAAATTCCGACGGTTGCACTTGGAAAGAGCCAAAGACCAGCCAGTTTAGGCTACCGCCGATTTCCGTGCCGAAAAACAAAGGCAGTCCCAGTACCGTGAGACAGGCAAGACCCAGTATATACTGATAAGAAGTCAATTTTAAAATAACTTGGTCAAACCGCAGTACCAGCAGAAACATCAGCAAGCCGATGATAGCCCAACGAAGTTGGGGAATAAAGAGATCAGGCGCGAGGCGAGCAATCATGACAAGCCCCACGCTGAGAAGGAGCAATACGCAGTAGAAGAGCCAAGTATCGGCGCCTATGCGCCTGAGGATGGCCTGAATAAGCCCCACCGCGACGATTAGCGTCAAGAGATACGGCCAGTAGGCAAAATCAAGCTGACCTGTCGCATAGTCTTTAGCGCTCAGCATCGTCAGGCCGCAGAGTAAAATCCCCAAAGGAGCCAGTAAAAGAGCGTAATTTTTTTGTCCCATGTATAATATCATCTCGCAAATTTCAGCGCCAAAAGCCCGATGCGAATTTCGTCACCGGGTCGCAGGTAGGCTTTCCCCACCAGTACGCGACCGTTCACATAGGTATAGTTGGCGCTGCCCAGATCTTCGATAATGTACAGATTATTCCGCATGGTAATTTCCGCATGGTGATGGCTGGCAAAGGCGTCCGCCACCACAATGTCGTTGTCGGCGCCACGTCCCACCGTGATTTTACGGTCAAAATTAAACCGCCGCCCCACTAGGGATTCGTCCTCGGCGGCCAGTACCGTCAGAGAAGCTCCACTGGGGGAGACAGTCCCGGCGGCATCCGAACTCTCCACCGTCGCCAAATCGCGCCACATACGCGTCCCCAGCTGGATAACAAAATACAAAAGCCACAGGAGCATCCCATATTGGGCGACAACACTCACTATCTTGATGACCAAACCCTCAGTCAAACTAAATCACTCCATAAACCAGTATCGAACTACCGATACCGATACGATCCCCCACTTGCAAACAATGCGTAGCCAAACGCCGCCCGTTTATCCAAGTGCCGTTTAAACTACCGGCATCGGAGAGCAGATGGCGATGCCGCTCATAGGCAATGTAGGCGTGGGTTCTGGAGACGTTGGTATCGGTAATAATAAAATCGCTTTTCTCACGCCGTCCTATATACACCGGTTGCTCTCCCAGCACCAAGCTGGCCTCCTTGTCCTCCCCCTCCACCACTTGCAAAGTCGCTAGGCTCCGTTTGGGCGGCTGGGTGGGAGCTGTATTTAAATTCGGTTTTTGCAGGACTAAGGTATCGGACTTCGCCTCGGTCGCCTCCTCCGGTTCGGGTTTGTCCTCTCCCCCAAAAGCGGCCGTCACCTTCAGCATCCCCTTGCTAAGGTCGTGGTTCTTTTTTAGTTCTATTTTCAGCTTCCCGTCCATAAAACAGTTTTTCTTGATAACCAACTTCTCGGCTACTTCATAGAGTTCGTCTAAAATCCGCTTGGCGCAAAGCCGTTGATAATCCTCCTCGCTCAGGAGAAAAGTATATTCATCGGGCAAAATCTTCTCCCCGTCAATTTTTCTGGCCTGACGCGTGGCTTCCCGTTCCAGTCCCTTGCAAAGCTCTACGGGTTCTAGGGAACTGGCGAATTTCCGATTAAAAAAACCTTCGATGCGATCCTCCAAAAAGGATTCTAATTTTGCTATGCCCACTCGTTCCCACCTCGCACAGGGTGAATTATACATAAAGCGTGGGGATAAAGCAACAGGGATTTGTCGGCGAGCGGGTCGCCTAACGAAAAAAGACAATAGACAAATCGCGCCGCCTTTGTTACAATACCTACGTTTTTCCCGGCTTTTTATGAAGGAGGTGATAGTATGAAACGGCTCAGCATAGCGCTGATGGTGTCCATAAATTCTTTGTTGACGCCCCAAAATGTCCACGGGGGGGGGACAGACCTCTCGCATTTATAAAAACTACGCGGATTCTCTCCAATTTCATAGCCAAAAACGACCCTCCCTAAGGGACAGGGTGTCTTTGTGTCGCCTGATGCAAAGCCTCTTGCCGATTCCTTTAGGGAGTTTTTGCGTGGAAAAGGAGATGTCCATGGAGAAAGAACATTCCGTTGACGAGCGGTTATATATCGTCATTCCGGCCTACAACGAGGAAGCGAATATCCATACGGTTCTCAGTGAATGGTATCCGCTGGTGGAAAAAATCGGCTCCGATAGCCGTCTGGTGGTGGTTGACGACGGCAGTAGGGACAATACCTACCCACTGTTACAGGATTTTGCCAAGGAGCATCCTCAGATGATAGCCCTTACCAAGTCCAACGGCGGCCACGGGGCGACGCTTTTGTACGCTTACCGCTACGCTCTGGAGGCAGGCGCCGACTACATCTTTCAAACGGATTCCGACGGACAGACACGACCGGCTGAATTTTGGCCGTTCTGGGAGGCGCGACAGGATTACGACATGATCATCGGCCACCGCAATCATCGGGAGGATGGCCTATCCCGGATATTTGTCACCAAAGTTTTAAAATATACCTTGCTCCTTACCTTCGGCGTAACCGTCACCGACGCTAATACTCCCTTTCGCCTGATGAAGGCATCAGTGCTACGAGAGACGCTCCCCTTGGTCCCCACCGACTTTAATTTGGCCAACGTGATTATCACGGTCATTTATACCTTAGATAAACGTCGGATACTGTATCGTCCTATTACTTTTCGACCGCGTCAAGGGGGAGTGAACTCCATCAATCTCTCGCGGATTTTTCGCATTGGGCTGAAGGCGGTGCAGGATTTTTACCGTATCAACAGGCAACTCAAAGCGAGGGACAACCATGAAACGTGAATCCCTGCGACAACTCAGTCTGTATCTGGTGGTAGGGGTAATGACCACGCTAATTAACATCGCCAGCTACTTTTGTCTCACGCGGCTACTAGGTTGCGCGATTATGCCGGCCACGGCGATTGCTTGGGTAGTGGCTGTAATGTTTGCCTTTGTGGCCAACAAATGGGTGGTATTCCGCGCCAGAAATCTTTCCCCCACAGCCGTTTTCCGGGAAATGGTGGCTTTCTTCAGCTGTCGTTTGGCCACCGGTCTTATTGACATTGTAGCCATGGGCTTTTTCGTGGAAGTACTGGGGTTTCCCGACGTGGCCATGAAAGCGTTGGCTAATTGCCTGATTATCGTGGGGAATTATTTGGCCAGCAAGTATGTGGTGTTTAGGAAAATTACCTCATCCGGCGCCTAGGGAGGATGTGTTAAATGACCAATGTTTTTAAGCGGAGGTATGCCTCCATTGCGTTTTTACTTTTCTTATCCTTACTTTGGACGATGAAAAATCCCATGAACCCGATAGTAGCGTGGCCAAATACCGGGACGGATACAAGCGTTTTTCGCACGGTTGGACTGGCCATACAACAGGGTGGGATGCCCTATGTAGATAGTTTTGACCACAAGGGGCCGCTACTGTATTTATTTTACTGGTTGGGAATGAATATCTCCTATAACCACGGTGTTTGGCTCCTGTGTTTCATCTCACTATTTGGCACTTGTTTCGCCATGTATAGAATCGCTAGACTTAGACTGAACAGATACTATGCGTGCCTAACGACCGCTGTCGCTACCATACCAGCACTACGCAAATACTACGAAGAAGGCGGCGGTCTAACCGAAGATTTTGCCATGCCTTTTATAGCTATCTCTCTTTATTTTTTCCTATCCTATTTTCACGGTCATAAGATTTCGACGGCTCAATGGGCTGTTATCGGCGTTTCCTTTATGGCTGTAGCTATGTTACGCGTCAATATGGTAGTACCCTTTGTATTTTTTCCCGTTATTATTTTGGCAAGTGACATAATATCGTCTTCGGTAAAAGCCATCATAAAGCCCCTAATGTCTTTCTTGCTGGGATTTATCATACCGGGCATTTTCATCTTGGCTTGGCTGTATAGCGGCGATGCTTTGACAGCTTGTTTTGCTGACTATATTGAGTTTAATATCGCCTATTCTAGCGACCCGACGCGGGCTTCATTGTATAACAAGCTAAAAACATTCTATTTCTTTGCTAAAAGCCCTTGGATGTTGGTAGCGATGGGGATATTGATTTATAAATGCCTTTGCAAAGCCGTCACCGAAAGGCTGTTTCTGTATAAAATCTATATTCTGTATATACTGCTGGTACTCGTGTCTATTTGCATATCAGGCCAGCAATACGGCCACTATGGGATGGTATTGGTGCCGGCATTGGCCTTTCCCTGCGCCGTGATAATTCCTAGCGTTATCAGTAGTATAAAGTCAGAGTATATCAAGTATATGGGGATAACTTTATTTGTTGGGCTGAGTTTGCTAGCGTTGTTCCCCGTGGCCATTCAAGCCAAATCGCTGTATCTCAACGGCTATACAAACCTTGACGTTTTAGCCGATGAAGAATTACACGGCGCTATTACGGAAATCCAAAAACGTACCAACGAGGAGGATTTTATTTCGGTATATGGGAATCGCGATGTATTTTACGTTGCCACGCCGCGCAAGTCGGCCAGCGTATATTCGTATCAATTCCCCATCGCCATGGTGGATGAAAGAATAGGCGAGGCGTATTTTAGCGATTTGCAGAAAAGGCAACCCAAGATTATAGTCATACAACAAGCAACCCTAAAAACCTCAACCAAACTGGATGAGATGTTGGCCGACTATTTGACAGACAATAATTACGCTGAATGTTATCGTAATCCAAGTTATATCTTGTATGAAAAAAGCAAACCATAAGATGTGCAAAGAGCCAACTCCCAAACCAAGGAGCTGGCTCTTTGCGCTATATAACCTGAATCCGCGCTACTAGCTTGAACCTTCCCACAAAGCTTCGCAGTCCCCCTTCCTTTTCCGTGAGGGCAAGATTTGCCAAAACTCCTCCTTCACACAATACCAAACTCCCGGTAAAGCTCCATGCGTCGCGTGGGATTGGTGGCGGCATCTAAATCATACACTGTCGTCTCCTCCTCGCCGGGCGGTTGCTTCTTTTGTTGTACGGCGATATCCACACCCTGCCATACAGCCTTGAATCGAGGGGATAGTTTGTTTTGAATATGTGGTTAATGGATTACTGTCATTTGTATGTAAAAAGTGTTACGATGGCACGTGCGTGGCGTGTTTATGGCGCAGGGCTTCGGTTCTGCGTAATTTTTTTGCATGGTTTGCAGGAGTGGCGGTGATTATTGTAGAATGAAGAACTTATAGCGATTTAAGGCAACCGCCACTCGCGGTGAAAGGATTGTACGCACATGGACGAACAAGATTTGCGGCGCATTACGGAGGTCAGTTATCTGAATACGGATAACACTTGGCGTTATCGTGCCATCCTCCATTTTTGCTTCAAGCGCCACGAACATATGCAGACCTACGTCTATCCCGAAGATATTTTCCATGAGCTGACAAAAGACCCTAGTTTTCAGGAATACACCTTCGAGCAATTGGAACAGGATCTAAGTATGCTGGTTAGTTGGAAAAATCTTATCCCCCACCAAGAAACCGGTCGCGCCAAAACCATCGCCGATTTCAAAAAAAGGCGTTACCGCTACCAGTGTACTCCTTACACGGTAGAAATAGAACGGATGGTGGAAAGACTGAAAACCTTAGGGGAGGAATTCAGCGGTTCCTTGGAAACAACACAGTTTGACCGCATCTTGAGGGCAATGCGCGATTTCCTATTGCCCACTAAGCCCCTCTCCGACGAAGAGCTCAATCAGACTTGGCAGGATTTAGAGCATTATTTTCATACCTTGGTGCAAAACGCTTCCGATTACCTAGCCCACATCAAAAGCGCCAAAGTGGAAGAAAGGATGCAGACAGTTGCCTTCATCGTTTATAAGGACAGATTTACCCAATACCTACAAACTTTCGTGGTGGGCTTGCAACGCTCCGCCAAACGCCTAGAAAACCTCTTTGAGCAAAGCACCCCGGAGGCGGAGGACGCTCTATTTCAGCGGCTGACGGATTATCAGCTGTCTATCCCACGCTTGGGGGAGGAAAAGAGCCGCGATGCCTACTTAGAGGATTTCCGCGAAAGTTTTCTCGTTATGCGCGAATGGTTCATCGGCACCGGCTACCGAGACAGCGAACTTGCGACCCTTTCCCGAGAAACGGTGGATACCATTCGCCGTATTACCAAATTCGCCCAACGTCTGGCGGAGCAACATCAGGTGTTTCGTAGCCGCAAGGCGGAATATCTGCACTTGGCGCGTTGGTTTTCTAGGCTCCCCACTAAGGAGGAGGCGGACAGATTGAGCGCCATTGTCTTTGGGGTAGCCGGTGGACGCCATTTTTACGGCGAGCCTCGGGAAGCTGAAGACATGAATCGCCGCCTTGAAGAGGAGCCGGCCACCAAATTAACCCTAAAGCCGAGGGTAAATACCTACCGGGAACGCACCCGTCAAGTCCCCGTGCAAAGCCGCCGCAACGAAAAAGCGGCGGCCAGACAAGCACACCTGTTGCGCCAACAAAAGTTGGCCGGTTTCATGCAAAGTCTCTCCGCCGACGGGATAATAGATTTCGCTGGGTTGCCCGTACTAAGCCGGGAGGCGCGGCAAATGCTTCTGGGTTGGGTAGCTAAGGCGTTGCAGCGCAATCCCATTCACACGGAACTGGGTACCGTTATGGAACTCATGTGGAATCGGCAAGACAGAAGCTCCATTGTAATGCACTGCGAAGACGGTGATTTTTCCTTGCCCCACCTGAAATTTCGGATATGTTCGTGATGTTTTTATAGGGACTTAAAACTATGGATGAACAGGAAGAACTGCGAGCGGCGGCGCAAATACTCTTGGAGAACCGCTGGGTCACTCGCCGGGATATGCCGGAGGAGTACGGACTGATACGCCGTCACGAGAAAAGTCTGCGGCAATTTTTCCGGGAACGATGCGGCTGGCCGCTCATCGTGACGGCGCGTTTTTATAAACTGGAAAAAATCCCCGTTAGCCCCGAGGCTTTCATGGGACTTAGCGCCATGCGCTCTGCGGAGGATTATGTACTTTTGGCCTGCGTCATGGCCTTTTTGGAAGAATACGATTCCGGCAGTCAATTCCTTTTAGGCGAATTGGCGGAGGCCTTGCTTTCTTATTACCCGGAGGATTCCCTGACCGAAAAATTAAGCTGGGAGTCCTATAACTGGCGCAAGGCTTTGATTCGTGTTTTGAATTATCTGGCAGAAGAAAATATTATCCGAGTAGTGGAGGACGAAAGCGCCGGTTTTCTCAGCGGAGGGATGACCGAAAGCGGCGCGGCCGGGGAGGCTCTCTACGAGGTAACTTCCTTGGCGCGTTATTTTCTTCGCTCTTTTCCCAGGGAAATTCAAAGCTATGGCTCTTTAGAAGAACTGGCGGCGGCGGATTTTCAGACAGAACTGACGGAGGAGGCCAAACTTATCCGCCAGCGTCGTCAGCGCATTTACCGCCAGCTTTTGCTGAAACCGGTGTACTACCGGAATGAAGCCACCGAGCAGGATTTTTTATATCTGCGCAATCAGTACAAGCGATTAGCCGAACCATTGGAAGAGTGGTTTGGCCTCAGGCTGGAACTTTACGAAAACGCCGTCATGGCTCTATCTCCGGAGCAGAACGCTTGGTTTAGGGATATTTTCCCCGTGCGCTTTCGAGGGATTCACGATATTATCCTGCACCTCGCCCATTACCTCAGGGAAGAATCTCGGGAGGATATAGGCCATCCGCTAACCCCTAACGAGTGGCAGTCTCTGCTGGATGGACTGGCCACCAAGACCAAACAGGGCTGGACGAAGGAATACCGGGAGATGAGCCTAAAACGACTGGCAGAAACCCTACTTGCGGAAATGGTCTCTTGGGGTATGGCGCGAGTGGCCGAGGACGGGTTAATTACCCTTTTGCCGGCGCTGTTTCGGCTGGAGGGCGAGTACCCCACGGATTATCGTTTTCTATCTAAGGAGGAGCAATGAGGGAAAATCCTTGGCAGGCTAACCGAGCCGGCATTTTAAATTATTGGTATTACGACGAGGCGGAGTTTAAGTTTGCCGACGGCCGGTTGCTTCTTAGGGGGAGCAACGGCTCCGGTAAATCCGTCACCATGCAGAGCCTTGTCACCGTACTATTGGATGGGGTGAAACGGGCGGACAGGCTGGATAGTTTCGGCTCCAAATCCCGAACCATGGACGATTATTTGCTGGGAGAAAAAGAGATCAGCGATTACGATGAACGCACGGGCTATCTTTACTTGGAATACAAACGCGTAAATAGCGACCAATACGTCACTACCGGCATCGGTCTCCACGCTCGCCGAGGCATTTCCAAGGTGGATTTCTGGGGTTTTTTACTGCATAACGGGCGGCGTATCGGTCAAGACGAAACCCGGGACTTAGTGCTGTACCGTCTGTCCAAAAATCCGGAAACCGGCGAGGCGCAAAAAATCCCCCTCAGCCGTAAGGAACTGGAGAACGCCATTGGCCAAGACGGACGCGTCACCACGGAGCAACGGGAATACATGGCCATGGTGAATCAGTACGTTTTTGGCTATGAGGACATGGGCAAATTTGAGGAACTCATGAAACTCCTCATACAGCTACGCAGTCCCAAACTTTCCCGAGATTTTAAGCCCAGCGTCATCTATGAAATTTTAAACGCCGCCCTCCCCACCTTATCGGAGGAGGATTTGCGCCCCTTGGCGGAGGCCTTGGAGAATATGGAAAAAACCCAGCTGGCCATCGAACAGCTAAAACGGGAGCAAGGCGCCTTTGCCGCCATTTGCAAGAGCTACACCGATTACAACGTCGCAGTACTGGCGGAACGGGCGTTGGGGGCGGCAGAGTGTCAAAAGGCCATGGGGAAATTGGTAGCGCAAGAAAAAAATGAGCGAGACAAGCTGGCGCAAGCGACGCAGGAAGCTATAGCGGCGCAAAAACGCCAGCAGGATCTCACCGTGGAGGCGGCCGCCCTGCGAGAGGAACAGTCCGCTCTCCGAGAGCATGAGGCCTACAAATTGGCGGAGCGGAAAAAAGAGACGGAACTTAGGCGTGATAAAGAGGAGCAGGATTTAGCGCAAAAAGAAAAAAGCTTAGCGGAAAAACGCCGTCGAGAGCTTACCCTAGAGGCGCAAATAAAAGCGCAAACGGGGGATATTGCCGAGCTGGAAACACAAAGTCAGGAAATCTTGGCGGACATGGAGGAGCTGGCGACGGCAGCGGATTTTGCCGCCCACGCCGCCTTCGCGCAAGGCTTTTCCTGGGAGCTGGAGGCGGCTAGGGAATACTTCGACCTGTGGCAAAAGGAATGGAGAGCTTACGGCAAACGCTTGCAGAATCTGCACAAGGCACTTCTTAGTTATGAACAAGGCGAAAAACAAGCGGCGGCCTTGGAACGAGAGCTGGGCGAGGAAAATCGCCGCTTGGATCACTATCGCTTCGAGGGGCAACGTCTGCTGGAGCTACTGGAGCAGGCGCGAGAGGCTTTGGTGAAAGCCTTCTACGAGTGGCAAAGGGACTGCAAGACCAGCTTGCCCTTTAATAAGGAGCAAGAAAGCGGCATGTCTGCCGCCCTCAGGGATCTTTACTTGGGAACAACATGGCTGGATATTCAAAACCTCTTGGGGGAAGCGGCCGGTATTCGGCAACGAGAACTAAACGCAGCCATAGGCGCGGCGCGTTTTGCCTTGCAAGGACTAGAGAAGGGAATAAACGCCGCCGGCGCCGAACTAAAACGCTTGCAGGAAACCAAGGAGGCTACCCCGGAACTCTCTCCCGAGGAAAGCAGTGCCAGAGATATTTTAAGGGAAATGGGTATCCCCTTCCTGCCCCTGTACGAGGCCACCGAGTATCGCCCTCAGGTGTCGCCGGAGGTGCAAGAACGGTTGGAATCCGCCTTGTTGGCGGCTGGGCTGCTGGACGCGTTGCTACTGAAAAATGACGAGGCCGCCGTTGCGCTACCGGAAAGTATGCGCGGCAAAATTATCTTTGGGGGAGAGCCGGTACTTTTGGCGGAGTCCCTAGCCGATTACTTGGAGCCTGTCCCCGGAGACAGCGGCCTTTCGGCGGAGCGCATCACGGCCATTCTGTCCTCCGTGGCCGTAACCGACGAGTTATTTGCGCTCGTAGGCAAAACCGCCGTCAATATTCGCAAGGGAGCTTACAGCTTAGGAAACATCGCCGGTCGCGCCGTGGAAAGACCTACTGCCCTGTTCATCGGCAAACAGGCGCGAGAAAATTACCGCCGCCAGCAAATCGCCCTCAAGGAAACGGAGATAACTAACCTAAAAGCCGAATGGCAAACGCGCAAGGACGAGGAACAACGCTTACTGCAGGAAGGCGAGGCTCTGCAAACGGCGCAGGGGAACTTCCCCTCGCCCAAGGACGCGCAAGAACTTTACGACGCGGCGCGTAGCAAAGAAAAGGACATCGAGGGTCAAGAAAGCAAGGTTAGAGAAAAGGACGAAGCCAAAAAGAAGCTCGCTTTAGCCTTGCGCGAGGACAGACTGAAGATACAGTCCGAGCGTGGTCAAACCACCCTGCCTTTTGCCGCCGCCGCTTACGAAGAGGCGCTGGATGCCTTAGACGAATACGGGGAGGAGTGGCATCGGTTGACGCATCTGGCCGCTGATTACTCCCATGCTGCTGACCTTAAGCGACAAAACGAGGCGGAGGCCGCTTACGCTGCCGAGGAAGTGGATAGGCTAAAGGGCGAAGTCTTGACGCTGGAAATGTCTCTGGCGCAGCTTGATAAGACCCTTGCGGCTTTGACGGCGCAACTTAACACCATGGATGCCGAGGCCATCGAAAAGCGCGTTGCCGCAGTGGTGGCTCGCCTTGACCAAATACCTCAAGAGTTGACGGATGCCGGCAAAAAAATAGGGGATGCCGAGAGGCTCCGCCGCACTTTAACGGCGGAAGTGGAGAGATTAGCTAGACAACAGGATGTCTATCGTCAATTGCTGGAAAAATGGCAGAGCTTAATTAAAGCAGAAGAACAACGCTCTTTCCCCCTGCCGGACAATAAGCCTTTACGTCAGCTCATGCAGGAGAGGCAAAAGGCTCGGGAGGAGCGGCCGCTGCATTCTCTGGCGCAACGGGTGGAAAGTCAGTATTTCCTGCACCGGGACGAAATCGCCGAGTACCGTTTTTCCCTCAGGGAAACGGCGGATGAACTGGGGGAAATGCCGTCCCTGCACCCCGATGACGAAGCCTTATTCGCCCCCAGTTGGCGAACGCTAAAGGATCAAGCGCTCAGGCAACTGGCCGTCACCGAAACCGGCGGCAAGCCTCTTAGTCCCTACGCACAAATGGCGAGACTCAAGGCTCATCTGACGGAACAGGAGAGTCTTCTTTCCGAGCAGGACAAGAAAATCTATCAAGAGATCATCGTAAACAGCATCGGTCGCACCATCAGCGACAAGATTTACGGCGCCGAAGATTGGATAAAGAAAATGAACCGCCTCATGGCAAAGAGCGAGACCTCCAGTGGCCTGAAGTTTCGCTTGGAATGGTCGCCCAAGGTGGGAGAAAAGGATACGGAGCTTGATACGGCGCAGCTGGTGAAACTCCTGCACGGGGATCCCAACCTCATGAAGGAAGAGGACATGAAACGCCTAGAGGAACATTTTGTTACCCTCATAAAAAAAGCCAGAGAGGCGGCCGAGATGGAGGAAAATGAAGCGGATGCCTTTCAGGCTTCGGTAAAGAATCGGCTGGACTATCGGCAGTGGTTTCGCTTTAAACTCTATTACGACAAGGGCGAGAAAATTAAGGGAATCTCTAAAAATTGACAAATTCGGCAAAATGATGATAAAGGGAATCTCTAAAAATTGACAAATTCGGCAAAATGATGATAAAATAGGTTGTATTAAGATAAAGGAGGGATTTACGGTGAAATTTACTTATTTCGA
>JAFVEM010000034.1 GCA_017476005.1 Selenomonadaceae bacterium
ATTGCGGTACTCATTGCCCAAGGCTTTGAGGATAATCTCGATGTTATTGTGCGCTACCTTCTTTTGGCTCATGGCAATCCCCTTTTCACTTTGAAGTCCTCTAGCAATATAAATATACTACTTTTTCAGAAAAAATCAAGAGTATTTTGCACTATTATCTTTCCCATTGTGTCTGAATATGATTTATACTCGCGAAAGAAAAACTATTCCTTTTTCGGACAATCCGTCCGCGGTATATACGGATAACGTAAGACTTTCCTACGGAAAGCTCTAACGTTATCCAGTATAGATGCCGGTTTTGGAATATGTTGCAACATGAAAAACTGGGAGATTGTGATTGCGGTATTTTGAGTTTGTGCGTGGTAAATGATTTTACAAGCCTTTTGTTTTCTATCAACAAAAAACAACCCCGATGAAAAGCTACACTGGAGCTTTTCGCCGGGGTTATTTTTTTATCCTATAATCACTTCAGCATGGCCAGCATGGTTCCCGCCGCCACGGCGGTGCCGATGACGCCGGCTACGTTTGGCCCCATGGCGTGCATGAGGAGGAAGTTGCCGGGTCTGGCTTTCATGCCCACAATTTGGCTGACGCGAGCCGCCATGGGCACTGCCGAAACTCCGGCGGAACCGATGAGGGGATTCACCTTCCAGCCGGTGGCGCGGCACATTACTTTGCCCAGAATGAGTCCTGCCGCCGTACCGCCGATGAAAGCAACCAAACCCAAGCAGATGATGAGCAAAGTTTCTTTCACGAGAAAACTTTCCGCCGACATGGTCATGCCGGTACCGGTGGCGAGGAAAATCGTCACCATGTTGCACAGGGCGTTTTGCGCCGTATCGGAAAGACGATCCATTACCCCGGATTCCCGGAAGAGATTGCCCAGCATCAAGCAACCCAGCAAGGCCGCGATGGGAGGCAGGAGCAAGCTGATGAAAATGGTGGTGACAATGGGGAAGACCACTCGCTCGAAACGGGTAATGGGACGAAGCTCCTCCATCTGAATCTCCCGTTCTTTCTGGGAGGTTAAGAGCTTCATCACCGGAGGTTGAATGAGAGGCACCAAGGACATATAGGAATAAGCCGCCACGGCGATAGCGCCCAAGAGGTGAGGCGCCAATTTAATGGAAAGATAAATGGCGGTAGGGCCGTCGGCGCCGCCGATAATCCCGATGGCCGCCGCTTCCTGCACATTGAAGCCCAGCATCATGGCGCCGGCTAGGGATACGAAAACGCCGAACTGCGCCGCCGCCCCCAGTAGCAAAGTGGAAGGTCGCGCCAAGAGCGGCCCGAAATCCGTCATGGCGCCTATCCCCAAAAATATCAAGGGGGGGAATATTTCGTTGGCTATGCCGTAATGAATAGCCATCATAAGTCCCATTTCGTCCAAAAAGCCCGTCCGGGGGAAGTTGGCCAGAATACAACCAAAGGCAATGGGGCCAAGGAGCAGGGGTTCAAATTCTTTGACAATGGCTAGGTATAGCAGCACCAAGCCGACCAAAATCATAATGCCGTTGCCGGCCGTAAAAGCCGAGAAGCCGCTGTCGTTCCACACGGCTTGCAACGAAACCAAAAATGCATTAAAAAATTCCACTCTTTTTCCTCCTTTCCCCGTTAAGCCAAGCGATTATTAGTAAAACTGCGTCCCGAAACCTTCCAGCCGTTCCGCTCGATGGGACGGATAGCCCGAATCTCCCCGGCGCTGTAGCCGCAGGCCGTCACCGCCGCCGCTATGGCCGCTATGACCTCTCCGGGGATGCCCTCTTCCTTGACCTGCTCTACCGGCGGAGGGGGCGCCACCGCTACGGGAGCCGGAGCTGCCTGTTTCGGCTCCTCTTTCTCCTTGGTGGGGTCAAGGGCGTGAATGGCCTTAATCAGCACCATCAGCGCCATCAGCACGATAAACACCACGGTCATGTTTATCGTCATAATGATAAACGGATTGGTTGTCACCGGATGTCCCATAAAATCACCTCGTTAAAATTTTAGGCAGAAAAAAACAGCTTCTATTATATACCTACCGCGCCATTTTTGCCAGTTTATCTACATAAATTTTTCGGAAAGCAGGATATTCGGCTAAACCGCGCAAATTCACCCGAAGGCTAAAGCCCTCGCCCTCCAAGCGGCTTTTCCAAGAATCAGGCGAGTTTCCGGCCATATCCTCCGTCACATGCACGCCTCCCGTTACCAGTAGCGGCGCCAGCAGTAAATTTTTGCAACCGTCGGCTTTCAGCCGCCTTAAAACCATGGAAAAATTCGGCGTGTCGCCTCTCTCCACCACGCCAATGTGGAGCGGCCACTTATTTTCGTCGGCGATGCGTTGCAAATTTTCATAGACGGGATTGTGGCGATGGGGGGAGCCGTGTCCCAAAAGAACCGCCGCCTCTCCCTCTCGCAGTTCCAGTAGCCCGTAAATCGTCGCCAAAATTTGGGGGCAGCCTGACTCTTCGGCAAAAAGGGGCTTGCCCACCGCCAAAATCACGAACGCCTTTTGGTACTTGTCTATGGTGGGCAAAATTTTATTTTCGTACTCCTCCCCGGGGGTTAAGTGAGAGGGTTGCACCAGCGCCTTCTCATAACCCTCGGCGGCCAGCCTCCCCAAAACTTCCTCCAAGGACAGCGCCGTCACGCCCTGCTCCCGTAGCTTGCGGCGGACAAAATTGGCGGTGTAGGCCTCGCGCACCTCGTATGCGGGAAAAGCGGCGGCTATCTCTTGCGCCGCCGCGCCAATGCTTTTCTTCCCGGCCTCTATATCGGTTACGCCGAAACTCGTCCACACAATGGCTTGTTTCACTGTCCCTGCTCCTGTTTCACCACGTCGGCAATGCGGTTGCAAATTTCCTCCAATTGCTTCTGCTCCGGCCCTTCGGCCATGACCCGAATCAGCGGTTCCGTGCCGGAAGGCCGCACCAAAATGCGTCCCGTGTCCCCCAGTTCCTTTTCCCCGGCGGCAATGGCCTCTTTAATGGCGGTATTTTCCTCCCACCCCTCTTTGGTGGCCACTTTGACATTGATGAGGAGTTGAGGGAAAGTAGTCATTAGGGCGTTCAGCTCCGAGGCTTTTTTGCCGCTGCGCTTCACGGCGGAGAGGACTTGCAGGGCGGTTATAAGGCCGTCGCCGGTGGTGCTGTATTCCGGGAAAATAATGTGGCCGGACTGCTCGCCGCCCAGAGTATAGCCGTGAGCCAGCATATTTTCCAAAACATAGCGGTCGCCCACCTTCGTGACTTCCACCTTGCCGCCGGCGGCTTTGATGGCCTGATGGAAACCGATATTGGCCATGACCGTGGAAACCACAGTGTTGTCCTTGAGCTTACCGGCTCTCATCATATCCGTGGCGCACATGACCAAGATGTGATCCCCGTCGATGACCTCGCCCTTTTCGTCGATACACAAACATCTGTCGGCGTCGCCGTCGTGGGCGATGCCAAAATCGGCGTTTATCTCCAGCACCGTTTTCCGCAGGGATTCCAGATGGGTGGAGCCGCAGTTTTCGTTGATATTGGTGCCGTTGGGGAGGGCGTGAATGACCTTGAGGTTTGCCCCCAGCCGCCGGAGAATGGTGGGCATGGCGGCGTAGGCGGCGCCGTTGGCGCAATCCAGCACCACTTTCATATCGTCAAAACGCTCCGGGGAGGTGGAACCCACAAAATCCATGTACTGATTCAAAAGATCGTGACGATCCACCACCACCCCGATTTTATCTCCCACCGGCCGGAGTAAATAATCGTTTTTCTCGATGTGGTGCACCAGCTCCTCCAGTTCGTCTTCCGCCTCGTCCGGGAGTTTGTAGCCGTCGCCGCCGAAGAACTTTATGCCGTTGTCGTGAAAGGGGTTATGGGAAGCGGAAATCACGATACCGGCTTGGGCGCGAATTTTTTGCACCAAGTAAGCCACCGCCGGCGTAGGGATAACCCCGGCGATAATGGCCTTACCGCCGGCAGAGCAGATGCCGGCCGCCAGCGCTGCCTCGTACATAGGCCCGGAGATACGCGTATCCCGACCGATTAAAATGTGGGGACGATGCTTCCGATTGCGACCAAAATACACGGTAGCGGCGCGCCCCAACCGATAAGCCAGCTCCGGCGTCAAAGAAACATTAGCTTCCCCACGCACCCCGTCGGTTCCAAACAGTCTTGCCATAGTATTGCCTCCTAAAGTTTTATAAAGACTGTACAGTAACGAATTTATTTTTGGGGTTTCACCCCAAGCCCCAGCAGGGGGATAATCCCCCTGCACCCTTTAATAAAGGGGTCAAGGGGAAATTATTTCCCCTTGTGGGGTTTGGGGCAAAGCCCCATTATTTATTGCTTTTACCATAAAAGCCCTCGCGGCTCGCAATCCGTCCAAGGCGGAACTTACGATACCGCCGGCGTAACCGGCGCCTTCGCCTATGGGATACAGCCCTTGGTGGCTGATTGATTCGTAGGTTTCTTTATGACGAAGCAGTCTGCATGGCGCCGAGGAGCGAGTTTCTACTCCCGTTAAGACCGCGCCGCCGGCCGCAAAGCCCGGAATTTTTTGGTCAAAATGGGGGAGCGCTCTCGCCAGCGGTTCCCAGATATATGGAGGGAGACAGTCTCGCAAATCCGCCGGTTTTACCCCCGGTCTGTAGGTGGGCGACACCAGAAAATCTTGGCTACCTTGGGCGCCGCGCAAAAAATCCCCTACGGTTTGCGCCGGGGCAAAATAATTCTCCCCCGTCAGGTGAAAGGCTGTTTCCTCCCATGTCTGTTGCCAACGAAGGCCATCTAAGGGATGTTCGCCAAAATCTTGCGGCGTTACCGTCACCAACAGCGCGGAATTGGCCACGCCGGAGTCTCTGGCGTAGCAACTCATGCCGTTGGTGACCACCTGTCTCGCCGCCGACGCGGCCGCCACCACCTGCCCCCCGGGACACATACAGAAGGAATAAACGCCCCGTCCCGTGACTTCATCTCGGTAAGTCAAGGCGTAATCCGCCCTAGGCAGCCTAGGGTGTCCGGCATCGGCGCCGTACTGCGCCCGGTCGATAAACTCTTGGGGATGCTCGATACGCACCCCGGCGGCAAAGGCTTTGGCCTCCATGGCTATCTCTCGCCTATAGAGCATTTCATAAGTATCGCGCGCCGAATGGCCGATGCCGCAGAAAAAGGCGCTCCCCGGCAGACGCTCTTCGCCGTTTACGATGACGGCAGTAATTTTCCCGTTGGTCAGCTCCAAATCAGTTACCTGCGCTCCAAAACGCACCTCGCCCCCCAAGGCAATAATTTTTTGCCGCAAATTCTGCACCATGGGTGCCAGCAAATCCGTGCCAATATGAGGCTTGGCCAAATACCGAATTTCCTCCGGCGCGCCGGCGGCCACAAATTCCGCCAAAATCTCCGCCGTCAAAGGATCCTTCAGGCGACAAGTAAGTTTGCCGTCGGAAAAAGTCCCGGCGCCCCCTTCGCCGAATTGGACACTCGCCGCTGGGTCTAATGAGCCGCCTCGCCAAAATTTTTCCACCGCCAGCCGCCTAGTCACCGCATCCTTTCCCCGTTCCAAAACCAAGGGAGAAAACCCGGCCTTAGCCAAGGTCAGCGCCGCCATGATTCCGGCCGGACCAAAGCCTATCACCACGGGGGGCAAGTCTTTGACCGGGTTATATTTCTTGGGGTTTTGCCCCAAACCCCACTGCGAGTGCATAAGCGACTCACACGACGCTAAAGCGTCGGTTTGCTGCTTAAAGGGGCTGGCAGATGCGATGGATACGCGGCTGATATGCTTGTCCCTCTTGTGTTGTTGCAAAATACTAGTCTCGTTGCATTTTTCAACCATCACTTCGAGTACATAAACAAACTGCAAGGGCGCGCCGCGATACCGTCTGGCATCTAGGGCGCGGCGGATTATATGCACCTCTCTGATTAGCCCCGGCGAGATTTGGAGCCGCCTAGCCGCCAAAACCTTTAGGGGCGATTCGTCGTCAAAGGGGACGGCGAGATTTTCTATCCTTATCATGGCTGGGTGGTCTCCTTAGGGGTGGATTTGTCGGCTTCTTCCTTGGGCTTCTCTTTTACCGCCTTCCTCTCCACCTTCACATTCACGCTGACCATCTGATTGGTAACGGTGACGCCCTCCGGCAGGGATAACTTCACCGTGCGGTTAAAGGGCGTGGTCATGTTGTCCAGTTTTATAGGCTCCGTAGCCACGGCGGTTAAGGTTTCGGTAATGGCCTCATCCCCGGCGATTTCAATTTTCAAGGGATCGACCCGGATTTCGGTAATGCTGTAACCTTCGGGGAGTTTGCCCCCCAGCACCGGTTTGACGGAGACGATTTTTTTGCTGAGGCCTCTGGCGAGTTGCACTTCCACGGAGGTGGTTTCCTCGCTTAAGGTAATGTTGGGTACCTCCCGTCCCTCGTCGTTAATGGCGGTCAGGGGGACGTCGAGGGTAAAATCCGTGTCATTGCCGGCCAGCCCCACATAACCGATGGCGCGAATGGCCTTATCCAAAAAAGAACGGGGGCCCGTGGCCGTCACATGAGCGGCGGCTTGGGTGATTTTTGCCACCGCCGTTCCCGGCGCGGTGGCGCCATTGACCACCAAATCAATGGGGAGGTTTTTGGAGATAATGGCCTCGAAATTATAATTCACGGTTTCCGGCTGCACCTCCAAAAGTTCCACCCCTTGAGGGACGGTGACTTGAGGTTTGAGCTGATGCATTCCCTCCCCCAAGCCCTCCATATCGACGGCGGCGCTGTAGCCGTTCTCCTCCGGGTTGTCGAGGGCGAGAAAGGCCGAACGCTGCCCACGCACTTTAATTTTCACTTTATCTCGCAGGGGACTTACCCGAAATTCGGTGGGGGGATTGAGGGAAGTGACCTCTAGGGTCAAGCTGTTTTCGATGAGGGGATTTTGATCCTCCATTACCACGCCCCAGAGGGTAAAGGCCACTATCAAGGCGATGATTTTCGCCGGCAGATTGCGTTTGACCCCGTTTTTCAGATTTGTTATCATTTCTTCTTCCTCCAGCTCATGATGAGATCTTTTAGCCCCGTCTGAGGGAGGTAAAAGGCCGGAGTCAAGATGGCCTTCAGGGTATCCATATCCAAATGCCGCAGAATGTGGCCGTTCTCCGTCACGGAAATCGTTCCCGTCTCCTCGCTGACCACCACCACCAAGGCATCGCATTGTTCGGAAAGACCGATAGCCGCCCGGTGTCTAGTCCCCAGTTCTTTGGAAAGAGTGCGATCCTCCGTCAAGGGCAGGAGGCAACCGGCGGCAATCAGGCGATTCCCGCGAATAATAGCCGCCCCATCGTGAAGGGGAGTATTGACAATAAAGACGTTCATGAGAAAATCGGCGGTTATGAGGCCATCGATGTGTACCCCCGTGTCGCTAATATCGTTCAGCCCCATTTTCCTTTCAATCACCAGCAGAGCGCCGGTCTTGGTGGCGGAGAGATTTTTCACGGCGCGCGCGATTTCGCTCACCACCGAGCGCGCCGCCTCGTCGTCTAGGAGACCGGAACTTCTAAAAAACCGCCCCTGCCCCAGCCGCTCCAAGGCGCGCCTTAGCTCCGGCTGAAAAACTATGGGGAGCGCCACAAAGAGCAAGGTGACCGCCTTCTGAAGGAGCCAAGAAATAACATGCAGCTCAAGCCAGTTGCAAGCCACCGTCACGCCCAAAAGAACCAAGATACCCTTCACCAAGGCGATGGCTCTGGTGTCTTGGAGCATCTCATATATTTTGTACAGGATGACCGCCACAATAAAAATGTCCAGCAAATCTCGGGGACCCATGGTGGATAAAATCCCATGGAGCTGGAAGGGCATCTGAAAATCAATATCAAAATCAGTCGGCATGGCAAAAACTCCCTACTTCGCTTCTTATTTATTAACTATTCTAGCTGAATAGGACAAATCCTTGTGGCCGGCCCAATTTTTCTTATTTTTTTCGGCTATCAAGCCTCAATCTTTAATGACAATGTATTGACAAATACTAACTTACGCCATATACTGCTTTTGGGAGTGATATATATGCAAACGACAAATTTGAATGTTCGCACCAATCGCGAGATAAAAAGCCAAGCTGAAGCCGTATTTAGCGAACTTGGACTGACCATGACAGCGGCCATCAATATTTTCTTAAGGGCTTCCATCCGCGAACACGGTATGCCGTTTCCTTTAACGATAGATACGCCGAGCAGCATCACGAAAGCAGCTATTGAGGAAGGACGGAGAATTGCCAAAGACCCTCACGCAAAAGGGTACACCAATATGGCCGATTTGAGGGCGGCGCTTGAATCATGAGGTATGAAGTCAGATTTACCAATAGATTCAAACGAGACTTGAAATTAGCAAAGAAACAAGGAAAAGACTTAGACAAACTATATGATGTCATTGAGCAACTGGCAAACGGCGAAACCCTAGACGAAAAATACCGAGATCACGATTTAAAAGGCGAATACGAAGGTAGCCGTGAATGCCATATTGAGCCGGATTGGCTGTTAATCTACGAAATTCAAGACGATACACTGATACTCATGATGTATCGTCTGGGAAGCCATTCGGAATTATTCGGTTAATGCCCTTTACACCCCAATCCTGCGAGGTCACATTCCTGTTATACAATCCATGAGAAACGGAAAGGAGGAGCGCAGTATGTTTTCCATTTTGGTGGCCGAGGACGATACCACCCTCAATCGCATGATATGCGCCAAGCTGAAACAGGCTCACTACGAGCCGTTCCCCGCTTTTGACGGCGAGGAGGCGCTGGCTGTTTTGGCGCATGAACATATTGACCTTATCATCAGCGATGTGATGATGCCCAAGATGGACGGACTTGTGCTGACGCGAACCCTGCGCAACGCCAAATTTGATTTGCCCATTCTCATGATAACGGCCAAAGACCAAATGGAGGATCTGGAAAAGGGCTTTGTGGCCGGAACGGACGATTACATGGTAAAACCTATCAAATTGCAGGAAATGCTCCTGCGTATCGGGGCGCTCTTGCGTCGGGCGCAACTCGTCAACCAAAAACGCGTGGCCATAGCGGGGACAACATTGGATTACGATGCCTTGTCGGTGACTTGGGGAAATGTCACGGAACAGTTGCCGCCGAAAGAATTTTATCTTTTGTTCAAACTGCTCAATCAGCCCGACAAGATATTCACCCGGCAGGAACTGCTGGATGAAATTTGGGGGCCGGACAGCGATTCGGACAGCCGGAATGTGGATGCCCACATAAAAAAATTGCGCAAGCGCTTCGCAAGCAATCCCGATTTTGACATTCTGACCGTGCGCGGACTAGGCTATAAGGCCGTGTTCAAGACGAGGTGAGCGGCGTGGGGAGATTCGGCAGTTTTTGGCAGAACGGGCGCATGGTTATTCCCTTGCGGCTGTATCACGCCATATCCTCCATTGTGACGCTGTGCGCCGCCTGTTTGCTTTCCGGCGGTATCGTTTATTGGCTGAACGCCAGCGTGGGAATTGAATTGGCCTTGTGGCAAGCACTGGGAGTTTGTTGCTTGTTGACGATGATAATCGGCGGTTTGGTCTTAGCGTGGGAAGCCAAATATTACATATTCCCGGCAGAAGTTGTGGTGCAGGCGTCAGCCAAAGTGGCAAAGGGCGATTTTTCCGTGCAGATACCCTTGCCGGGACTTTATCTTACCACCGTCGAAGGCGTGGCTCTCATAGAAAATTTCAATCTTATGACGCGAGAACTCTACGGCATGGATAAGATGCGCCGAGAGTTTATCAGTAATGTCTCCCACGAGTTCAAAACCCCCATTGCCTCCATTGTCGGCTTGACGGAACTTTTGCTGGACGGCGGTTTGGACGAGCAAGAACAGCGAGAATTTCTGTCCCTTGTCCAGGGGGAAGCCCTGCGGTTGTCGCGCCTAGCCGAGAACATTTTGCGTCTCTCGCGGCTGGACACCCAAGAAATCGTTACGCGGCAGGAAACGGTGGCCGTGGATGAGCAAATCCGCCAATCGCTGATTTTGCTCACGGAAAAATTCGCGCACAAAGAACAACTGTTGGATATTCGGTTGGAGGCAATGACCGTCGTTAGCGACCCGGATTTGTTAAGGCATATATGGCTGAATCTCGTCGATAATGCCTCGAAGTATTCTCCTGCCGGTACGACACTCCATATTACGGGCAAGGTAGCGACCAATACCGTTGTGGTCAGCATCCGAGACGAGGGAATCGGCATACCGCCGGAGAAACAGGCGCGCATTTGGGACAGATTCTATCAGTGCGAGGAATCCCACAAAGAGCAGGGACATGGGCTAGGGCTTTCAATCGTAAAGCGCATTGTGGAACTTTTGGGCGGTTCCATCGAATGTCACAGCGAAGTCGGACGGGGAACGGAGATGCGCGTAACACTGCCGCAAAATATTTTGCCAAAACCTTCGCCAAAGTCACATTGAGGTCACAAAACTATGCTATACTAGAGCAAGACTAAATACAAAGGGGTGCAGGGGCGAAAGTCCCTGCTAGGAGTCAAGAGGGTGAAACCCTCTTGTGGGGTTTGGGGCGAAGCCCCAATTATTCTCGTTCGTTATGTGTATAAAAGAGGAGAGATTTGACATGAGCTTACACGGACAGACCAAGGGAACCAAATTCGAGCAGATGTCGGCCATGTTGGCGCAGGGAGAGGCCAACGGCACCATGATGTATTACGCCTTGGCGCGACTGGCTAAAGAGCAGGGGCTGGATGACGTGGCCGCAGATTTCATCGAGGCGGCGAACCAAGAGGCTGTTCATGCCGGATTTTACGCTACGCTGAACGGCAAAGTGCCGCAGGATTTCTGGCCGATGGTGCGCGGCGTAATGGCCGCCGAGACCAGCGGCGAAACCGCCGTCAAGGGTATGGCAGACAAATTCCGCGCCGCCGGACTTACCGAAGCCGCCGACGAGATGGAGATTTTCGCCAAGCAGGAAGGGCATCACGGCGTTGTACTCAAGAAAATACTCGAAAAGTACAAGCCGGAACTCTTGAAGGTGGAGGACAAGACCATCTATGTCTGCGCCTGTTGCGGCTACGAGTATATCGGCGATTTGGATGCGGAACCGGAGACTTTTGTCTGCCCGATCTGCGGTCAGCCGAAAAAGGTTTTCCGTCTGAGGGCGTAGGAGTGAAGCTACATGAATCGTCGCGAATTTATCAAAGGCGTAGGCCTAGGAGCGGCCTGTTTGGCGGTGGGGCAGTTTTCTTTGGTTGCGGAAGGACGTGGAAAAAGCATGGAAATCAAGACGGTAAAACTCTACGAGAACGGTTTTATGACTCAGCCCTTTGCCATGGGGCTGGAGGACGGCGAGGACAAATTCGACAAAAGCGTGAAATACCGCAGTACCTTGCAGAACTTCCTCATTGACACCGGCGACGAAGTAATACTGGTGGATACGGGTTTGCCCTTGGAACAGCCGGATATGGTGCCGGATGTGAACGCTCCCATTTATCTTGGCTCTCGTATTGACGACTATGTGACCGCGCTCACCAAGTTAGGCTACCAAAAAGAGCAAGTGACAAAAATTCTCGTCACCCACAAACATCCCGATCATACCGGCGAACTTCGGAGTTTCCCCAACGCCAAGATTTACATTTCCCGCGTTGAAGCGGATGCCATGGAACTCAAGGGCGACAACGTGGTGCGCGTGGATTTCACCGACGGTGCCTATGAAAATTTCGCTAAATGTCAAAAAATCGCCGACGGTGTTTATTATATATTTGCCCCCGGTCACACCACGGGCAACAGTATCGTTATCGCGGAAAACGAAGGACTGCGCTACATCATCCACGGCGATGTCACCTATACGGACGAGGCGCTTTATCAGAACAAATTATCGGTGGCCACCGAGGACAAAACAGCGGCTCGCGATACCCTGAACAAAGTTCGCGCCTTCATGGAAAAGCATAAGACCGTTTATCTGTCCACCCATACGCCCCTTGGCTATGAAAATTTGGCGGTGAAAAAGGTGGTGGACCTCGCCAATATGCCTGCGCCCATTCCTCCGACCATGAATTACACGACGCAAAAAGCCACGGGCAAGTATGTTTGCTCCGTCTGCGGCTATGTTTATGACCCAGCCGTGGGCGACCCGGAGCATGGTATTCCTGCCGGAACCGCCTTTGAGGATTTGTCTGCCGACTGGAAATGCCCCCGTTGTCGGCAGAGTAAGGACAAGTTCAACAAGGCATGACGGGAGAGGGCTATGGCTGACAAAAAACGTATAAAAAAAGATGTGGTCATTATCGGCGCGGGAATGGCGGGACTGACGGCGGCGCTCTACGCAGGACGCATGAACTTTTCGGTGTTGGTGTTGGAAAACGCCATCGTCGGCGGTCAGATTGCCAACGCCACGGGGATTGAAAATTATCCGGGATTGCCTAACGTATCGGGCAAAGACCTTATCGGCGCGGTGCAAGAACAGGCGGAAGGTTTCGGGGCGGTTATTGACGAATTCGACGTTATCCAAAAGGTTTCCTTAAAGGAGTCGCCGAAACTAATCGAAACGGAGTCTTGCATTTACGAGACGGAAGCGGTCATTATCGCCTCCGGTATGGAGCGGCGCAAACTCCCCCTGCCGGAAGAAAAAAAATATGCCGGCAAGGGCGTTCATTACTGCGAACTGTGCGACGGACACCTGTACCAAGACAAGGTGATTGCCGTCATGGGCGGCGGCAATGCGGCGGTAGATGCGGCAAATTTTTTGACCAAATACGCCAAGAAGCTGTATTTGGTGCATCGCAGTGAATTGCGCGCCGATGAAATCTCGCGCGAGAAACTTCGCGAGAACCACAAGGCGGAGATTCTACTGCAAACGGAAATCAAGGCTTTGCGCGGAGCGTCGCGCCTAGAGGGGCTGGAAATTCTGGACAAGACCACCGGGGAAACCAAGGAACTGGCCGTCGATGGTATCTTCGTCAATATCGGCGTTTCGCCGAACACCGCCTTGTTCAAAGACGAAGTGGAACTGGCCGAAGACGGACGCATCCGCGCCGGGGAGGACTGCCGCACCAATGTGCCGGGAGTCTTTGCCGCCGGCGACGTGCGCGCCAAGGAAGTACGACAGCTTACGACAGCCGCCGCCGACGGAACAACCGCGGCGATTTTGGCTGAGAAATATCTCGCGAACAAGAAAAGGGGGAAAATCCTATGGTAAAAGTCTATTCGCTCACCAGTTGCCCTTGGTGCGACAAGGTGAAGAAGTACCTGAAATCCAAGGGAGTGGCATACGAGGAGTGCAACATTGAAACCAGCGACGAGGCTTTGGCGGAGTGCCAAAAACTCACGGGAGACGAGGCTGTTCCCGTTACCACGGCAGACGGCAAAAATTTTGTCTTGGGTTTCGACAAGGCGAAGCTAGATGAGCTGCTCGGCCTTACGGCATAGATACAGAAGGGAGAATTTTCATGGGCGTTTATGACTTTACGGTGAAAACCAACAAGGGCGAGGAGAAGTCCTTGGCCGAGTACAAGGGGAAAGTGCTGATTATCGTGAACACCGCCAGCAAGTGCGGCTTCACCCCCCAGTACAAGGAGCTTCAGGAGCTTTACGACAAGTACCGGGACAAGGGGCTGGAAATTTTGGGTTTCCCCTGCAACCAGTTCGGGGCGCAGGAGCCGGGTTCCAATGAGGAAGTGCAGACCTTCTGCCGCCGGAATTACGGCGTCAGCTTCCAGATTTTCGAGAAAGGCGACGTGCGGGGCGAAACGGCGCAGCCTCTCTTTAAGTATCTCACGCAGGAAAAGAAGTTCGAGGGCTTTGACAAAGGGCATCCCTTCGCGGAAAAGCTGACGGAAGCTCTCAAGGCCAATTTCCCCGAATACTTGGAAGGAGACGGCATCAAGTGGAACTTCACCAAGTTCCTCGTTGACCGGGAGGGAAATGTGGTAGGACGCTATGAGCCGACCACCAGCCCGGTGGATATGACGGCGGATATTGAGAAGTTGCTGTGATTTGGGGAGCGTAAGGAGAGCCAAACCATGAACGATGAGCAAATCATTGCAGCCTTTCATGCCATGTGGGATAATTTCCCGGAGCCGGTGACCATCACCCAACGCAGCCGGGAGATTGTGGCCGTAAACAAAAAGGCGGCGGAATTTGGCCTCGCGCCCGGTATCAAATGCTCCACCATCGGCAAGCCCGAAGATCACCAGGGATGCCTGTGCAACAAGGCCATTGATACCAAAGAAACCATTGGCGTTGCCTACGAAGGGCCTTTCGGTCGCGCTTACGGTTACTGGATGCCCATCCCGGGCAAAACGGAATGGATTATTCATTTCAGCGTAGGTCGAGCGGTGCAGTATGAGGAACTGAAAAGATAAGGGTTGTCACCCATTTTGCCATCCCGTGTCGGCTGGCAGGTGGGTGACAACCCTTTTTTTAATCCGAAATATCCACGTCCGGCACAATTAAGAGATGATACTCCGGGTAGCTGGCTTTCATTTGGAAAAAATTACGGCAGGAATTTTTCGGCAGACGGCGAAGTGGAACTGGCGGTTATGCAGGATTTGGGCTATAGCCTAGACCGCAAGGCTTACTTTGGGAAGTCTATCTACGGGGACGGCGGCAATATCATAAACACCCAAGGCTACTTTGCCCGCAACGCGGACGGCACGGCCTACACCAGCGATTACAGCCAAGTGCCGCTGGGCATTGGTCTCCACGTTTACGGCTCGAATAACACCATCACCCAAGAAGCGAACATTTTAACCAAAGGCGTGGGCGCGACGGGCATCAGAATCGACGGGATGCAAAATAACCTGACCATCCCGACGGGTACGGAAATACACGCCGACGGCTATCGCGGCAACGGAGTCCTCATTGCCTACGGTCGCAATCAGACCCTCACGCAAGAAGGCACGGTAACGGCCACGGGCGAAGGCGGCACGGGGGTGCGTTTTGATTTTGGCTCCAGTTCCAACGGCGCCTTAGATGAATATCGCGGCTCGTATATCCGCTATGCCCGCACTGTGCAAGGATATGATGCTGAAGTACCCGAAGCAAAGTGGGGTACAATTAACCTCGCTGTAAATCTCAACTTGACCGATATGACAGCGGCTCAATATAACGCCGCCGCCGACGAACTGAACGGCGCCATGGTGGACAGTTACAATTTGTCCGGCACCTTGTCGGGGGCAGACAACGCCATTTATATCGGCAAAAACGCCTTTGTCAAAGCAATAAATATAAACGAAGGCGCCAGCATTATGGGCAATATCGTCAGCGATTGGAAACATTTTGACACCGACGGCAGTTATGCGCCCACGGGGGAGAAGTGTAAGCCGCTGAAAATCCAGTACGGCAACGACCATGTAGCCGACAATGGCTACGATTACCACGCATACATTCCGGACTTGGTGACAAATCTCAATGTGAACGGCGATTTTTCCTATGGGGGAAATATCACGGGCAAGGACAACATGAAACTGAAAGTCAACGGCGGCGCATTTAACTACAGCGGCGCGGCTGATGTGGTCAATGTCACCGTAGCGGAAGGCGGCGCGCTTTACGGCGGCAGTTTCCAAGTAAATGACATGACCGCCTCTCTTGCTGCCGGTTTTGCCGACACCACCACGGGGCAATTCATCAACCACGGCACCATCGGGGCAAGGGATAACGTCACGAATCTTGCCATCAAAGGACAGCTTGTGTCCGACGGCACTTTGCTCGGTTACGGCGGCGGTTCCGGCGGGAAAATTGCCGTGACGGGGGCGGCGAACATAAACGGCAGTACCGTGACGGCGCAAAATCTCGTGCCGGGGGAAACATTCACCGCGCTAACTGCCACCGAGGGCGTAAGCGGCGCCCCTGCCAACGGCGAGAATAACCCGGTGCCTGTCTCCGCCATGCTGAACGTCTCCGGCGCGGCAACATTGGGAGGCGTAAATGTCACGGCTGTGGCTGCCGATAATCTTGGGGGCGTAAACGGGGAGCAAGCCGAAACCTTCCGCGCCATGAACGAGATGAGCCATAGCATGGTGCAAAGGGGCGACACGCAAGGCATGAACGAACTGCGCCCGCTCTATCAAATGGATGCCCCTGCCGCCAAAAGAGCCTTAAAGGAAATCGCCTCTAACGATGCGACGCAAATTTTAGGTATGGCGCAACAAAGCACGGTTGCGGCGCAAGCCATCAGCGACAGGCTATCAACCGCTTTCTCCATGACCCCGGTGGATGTGGCCATTCCCACTAGCAACTTGAAAGATGGCGAGGACGAAAATGCCCTCACCATGCCGGTGGATATGCCGGTTTCCACCGTGGGCGACGGTTGGGTGAAATTCACGAAACACTGGGGCGAAATGAAGAGCGGCGCGAACTATCACGGCAGTGCCATTTCCGGGGGATATGACCGGGCGGTTAATCCCTACTGGCGAGTCGGAACTTTTCTTTCCTACAATGATATGGGTTACGGCGCGGAGTCGGCTAGCGGCAGTGTCTATGATACCAGATTCGGTTTCT
Organism: Selenomonadaceae bacterium; assembly: GCA_017476005.1. Classification (GTDB taxonomy): domain Bacteria; phylum Bacillota; class Negativicutes; order Selenomonadales; family Selenomonadaceae; genus RGIG5097. Next base: position 16,438 of record JAFVEM010000034.1, read on the forward strand.
ATGCCGGGTATCACAAGAATGCCGACGACGCTTATATCTATGTGGATTACGGTTGGCAGAGAAACAGATTGCGCCGAAGCGTAAGCGTTATGGGCATGACCGCGTCGGCCAATTACAACAGCCACTTAATCGAACTGGGGGGCGAGTATAAACACGACCTCCACGCCACCGACGGCAAAATATGGCACGTCAGCCCCTTCGTCGGCGCGCAACTTTCCCACTTAACGCAGACAAGCTACGGCGAAGAAGGCGCAGGAGTTTTCAATCAGCAGGTTGACTCCCAAGGAAATACCTACTTTGCCATGCAAACGGGTTTGGAGTTCAAGCGTTATGTAAACAAAGGGAGTTACGCCCTGCGCCTTGGAGTAAAACACGCCTTCAGCGGCGCCGACCCGGAAATCAATTTCAACTACGAAGGCAACCCCGGCAGCACCTACACCTTAAAGGGCAGTCAAGATAAAACTCATTTCGTGATGAGTCTTAACGGGGACACGGAGTTTAAGAAGGGCTGGATTTTAGGGGGCGACCTGCGTTTTCAGAAGGGTAGCCACGATAGGGATTTGGCGGCTTCGATGATGATTAGGCGAGTGTGGTAATAGTTTTTATACGGCAACAAGCTGCTTTCCCGTGTGGATAGGGAAAGCGGCTTGTCTATTGCAAATTTAAAATCAGCAATAGAAATCAATCTCAGAAAAATATGATTTCCACTTTTGTATCACTTCTGCGCTTCGCGCTTCGATAATACGCATAATATTTCTTAGCGTAATTGACGGTATATTAGATTTATTATGGCAAAGGAGACATTTTCCTGTTTGGGTAATCCAAACCTTAGTGGCATTTGCTGTCGGTTTTCCTTCGGCGATGTGAACATGAATAGGCTCAAGTGGATCGTTTTCGTTTGCCCAAAAGTAAACCCAGTATGCACCCACCTTAAAAATTTGCGGCATACTCAAAACCTCCACCTCGAGAAAATTCCATAATGAGATGCGCTGTGCTACGAATAATAGACAAATATCTATCAACTTCATTTTCATTGAAGCCCACTACCTCATCCAAACGGTAAGCAGGAAGGTAGCAAGTCATATGATGAAAACAGTCTTTAGCGTCAGGTTTTTCCACATAAACCTTAACCTCGTTATTGTCTAGCAATTCAGAGTGGACAATCTCGGTTTCATCATCTAGGGTCAAAAAAGGGTACATCATTTTTATCACCTCAAAAACATGGTATAGCAGAATAGTTGATGTGTCAACACAATCGCCGCCAACTTTTTCTGCAAAAATTTGTACGCGCAAGCAGGAATTTCGGGGAGAGGGAGCGAACACTGAGACTGACAACTTATAAAACGGAAGTTTTAGCTGAGAAAACTCAGTTACCCCAAAGGAGTAAATACCATGAAACGAAAAAACCGTCGGCCGGAAAAGAAACTGGCGCGCTATGTGGCCGCCGCTTTACTGACTTCCCTCTGTTTTGGTGCTACCGCAACGGCTTATGCCGCCGACTTGCCCGCCTTTTTCGACTGGCGGCTGAACGATCCTACGGATAGCACCTCCGGGACGGACAGCCTCAGCATCGTGCCTGAGGTGAAAGACCAAGGCCACTTTGGCACCTGTTGGGCCTTTGCCGGGATTGGCTCCTACGAGTCCAGTTATTTTAGACAACTTAAAGAGGCCAAGGAGCGTGGCGAAAATATAAACTTGACCATGCCGGATTTTTCCGAGCATTATTTGGCTTATATGACTTACGCTAAAGCCGTGAACGAAGACGCTACGGATAATGTACTGCGCTACGAAGGCGCTGGAGAACCTCATCCTTATTATGATGCCGGCGGCTATGCCTATCAAGTTACCATGTCCATGATAAACAAGGGGGTGGTAAAAGAAGACGAAGTGTCCTATCAGCCATTTTTGGATGAGTGGGCAAATTTTAAGAGCACTACTGGCGAAAAAATCCAACAAAAATACACTAAATATATTCACGAAGGTACTATGGCTTATGACCAGGCCAACAAACAATATTCGCAAGAAATAGCGAGCGAATGGGGAAAAATAGTCGGTAACGCATCTTACGGGGCTGTTGACAAATCCATTGCCCCGACGGGCGGGTTGCATGATTCTTATGTTGTCCCTATCCACTCTGTAGCGGTTTATCGAACTGATCCTTTAAGCGATGACCAGTTGGCGCAAATAAAATCTATGATAAAAGACAAGGGCGCAGTAGTAGCGATTAGTAACGCTGACAACAAGGAAGCCTTCACGACGTACGGTGAATGGTACAGTACAAAAAATCTTGCCAATCATGCTCAGACGTTGGTAGGTTGGGATGACGATTATGTTTTTAAGGGCTTCAAGGATACGGACGGCAGCGACTTAAAAGGCGCTTTTATAATGAGGAACAACTGGGGCAAAAATGCGGGCAAGCAAGGGGGGTATGGCTACATTTCCTATAAGGATAACACCCTGCAACAGATTTATTTCCACGAGGCAGAATTAGACTCGGCTCGCTACACCATTAACGCCAACAATGCGCCGGCTGTGCAGTACGAACTGGCGCAAAGATCCGAGAATGGCTACTTTAACCGGCAGCCCGTGGCTTCCTATTTTCAGTCTGAAGACAATCAATTCCTGAAGGCCGCTATGGTTTACGCTTCCTCCCCCAACATGAAATACGAAATCAAGGTGCGAGAGGGGACTACTCCCGGCGATGGGAATGTCCTCTATACCCAGTCGGGAACTTTCGGCGAAGACGGCACCGCCGCCTACGCCGGATTCCGCACCGTGGATTTTGACAAGTACATAATGCTCCCTAAAGGGAAGGATTATGTGGTGGAAGCCACCACCATCAGTACAGACGGCACACCGGTTTCCATGTTCCTGCAAGCCAGCGGCGGTGTGTATGGCAGTAAATTTACGGGTTATAAAGGTTATAACGGTGTCGGCAAATCATATTATTATGACTACGATGAAAAGGCTTGGGTAGAAGAACTTAGAATAGACTGGCACGCTTTTGATGAGTATGAGCAGTATTTCCGGGCCGGGGAAGACTTGCAGACGGAGCAATACGTCGTTGAAGGAGTGCCTGTGCCCACGCCAGCGGAGTTGGATTTGCAAGATGCGCACTTTTTCCTCGTAGCTCGCGGCAAGGAAACCAACCTTGCCAACGGCGGTGATTTTACCGTGGCGTACCTCGACGACACGGGCAGTAACCATTCTTCCGTTATCAATTTGGGCAAAGCCGCAGAAATATACGGCACGGATGCCGCCCAGCCCAATCGCAAAACCTTGTCGAACATGACGGTGGATTTATCTGCCGATGTCGCCAATTTCTACGGCGGCACAATCACCGGGGAAGGGGCGGTTACAAAAACCGGGGCAGGGAGCCTCACCCTTGCGGGGGCAAATACCTACACGGGAATGACCACGGTGAACGAAGGGACGCTCGCCATTAACGGCAGTGTGGCAGGCGATGCTAAGACCACGGGAACAGGGACTCTCATGGGTAGCGGTAAAATTGGCGGCGTTCTCAACAACCAAGGCATTGCCGTGGCGGGTTATAACGGCGACGGCAATCTCCGCGTCAAAGAATTAAACAGCGAAGGCGGTATTTTGCTTTCCCAAGTCAACTCCGCGGGGCAAAACACGAAATTCGCGGTGGAAAACACGGCTAATGTCAATAAGGCTACAGTGATGGTGGAGGACGCTTTGCCCGGCGAATACGAAATTGTGACCGCCGGAACTCTCACCGGGACGGTGGCGAACGACCAAAATAATCCCTTGGCCGTTTCGGCACTCGTCAATCAGTACGGCGAAGCATCAGGTAATGTCCTGAACGTCAAAACGGTGACAACCGATAATCTTGCCGGGGCGACAGCCGAAGAACAAGCAACCTTGGCGGCCATGAACGAAATGAGCCGCATTTTGCGGGCTAAGGACGACACCGCAGGCATGAACGAACTGCGTCCTTTGTTTGCAGCCTCCGATACCGCTACGGCGCGCAAGTCTTTGGCGGAAATCGGTTCTAACGATGCGACGCAAATTTTAGGTATGGCGCAACAAAGCACGGTTGCGGCGCAAGCCATCAGCGACAGACTATCAACCGCTTTCTCCATGACCCCGGTAGATATGACCATTCCCACAAATAATCTGACAGAGGACGCAGACGAAAATTCCCTCACCGTCCCTGTTGATATGCCGGTTTCCACCGTAGGTGACGGTTGGGTGAAATTCACGAAACACTGGGGCGAAATGAAGAGCGGCGCGAACTATCATGGTAGCGCCATTTCCGGCGGCTATGACCGGGCGGTTAATCCCTGTTGGCGAGTCGGGACTTTTCTTTCCTACAACGATATGAGTTACGGCGCGGAGTCGGCTAGCGGCAGTGTTTATGATACCAGATTCGGTTTCTATGCCGGGTATCACAAGAACGCCGACGACGCTTATATTTACCTTGATTACGGTTGGCAGAGAAACAGATTGCGCCGAAGCGTAAGCGTTATGGGCATGACCGCCTCGGCCAATTACAACAGCCACTTAATCGAACTGGGCGGCGAGTATAAACACGACCTCCACGCCACCGACGGCAAAATGTGGCATGTCAGCCCCTTCGTCGGCGCGCAACTTTCCCACTTAACGCAGACCAGCTACGGTGAAGAAGGCGCGGGAGTTTTCAACCAGCAGGTTGACTCCCAAGGAAATACCTACTTTGCCATGCAGACGGGTTTAGAGTTCAAGCGGTATGTCAACAAGGGAAGTTACGCCCTGCGCCTTGGGGTAAAACACGCCTTCAGCGGCGCCGACCCGGAAATAAATTTCAACTACGAGGGCAACCCCGGCAGTACCTACACCTTAAAGGGCAGTCAGGACAAGACCCATTTTGTGATGAGTCTTACTGGGGACACGGAATTTAAGAAAGGTTGGATTTTAGGCGGCGACTTGCGTTTCCAAAAGGGCGGCCATGACAGGGATTTGGCGGCTTCGATGATGATAAGGCGAGTGTGGTAAGGAGAATATTCGCCAACGAATGACTGTAAAAATTTTTCTGTAAAGCGTGTTTCGCTTAGGGACTGTTCATCAATAAATTCGCCATTATCGTGACAAGCGAGAAGAAAAATTTATTGATGAGCAGTCCCTTAATTTCACCTGGAAGCAACAGCCCGTTATGTTGAACTTTCGGGAATAAGACAGAAATTTAAAAATTATTTTTTAGCAGGAATCGGCAAGGAAATGTAGAATGGTAACACTAAGAGGGACTAAGAGAGAGTACAGTTTGTAGTATAACATCACACGGCGTTACTCTCCGGTTTGGGGTTGGAGATAATAACAGCGTGAAACGAGGTGGCTGCCATGACGAGAACCGTTGCGGTTCGTAAAGACAAATTGAAGGGTATTTTTGATTTAGATAACTTGAATGGCACCGCCTTTAAGGTGACGATAACACCGATTTCCGAGGAAGAAGCCGATGAGATCGAGTTTAAAAGCCTGAAAGGCATTGCCGGCAGACCTTTGGATGCGGATGAGGTCAGAAAGGAAAGACTGGGATTATGAGGGTACTTTTGGACACGAACATCGTGTTGGATTACCTCGGAGGAAATCAAGGGTTCACCGAAGATGCGGATAAAGTCTTTGAATTAGGAAAACGATGCGGAATAATCAATATCTCGCATCGTGGACACTGCGCTATGCAGTTTCGCTCCCCGGTGTGCTATACCAAATAGCGACGGGGAAGGAGGAGGTAGCGTGGAACAAGCCAAAAAGCGTGACCACAAGGTTATGATTACAGATGTAGCCATCAGTAAAGTCCCATATATCGGCATACCGGGGCTATCAGAAGAAATTTGTCGCGCTCTCCATGAGGAACATAAAGAAATTCTCAGGATAGCCCAGCAGAAAAATGACAGCAACGAGGTTTTGACCGTTTGGGACTACGCCAAAGACCGCAAAGTTCGCGTGTTGGGTAGTGAGCATTATGTCAATCCCACCACTACCCCCGAGGCGTACGGAATATTTACTTCATCCAGCGTATATGGATTGATGTACTTGCACAATCACCCTAGCACTAACAAATTTTCCTTCGCCGATATTACGGAGTTCATCCGTACCCCACAAATAGGTTTGTTGTCGGTCGTGACTAATCAAGGCGAAGTATATGTTCTGATGAAGAGCAGTGCGTACAGCCGACACATAGCCAACGATATGCGACGCAAGATAAGTCACGCATATATTGTCGGCATAGTAGATGATAAAGAAGCGGTAGAGTTATTTTTAAAAAATTGTTTCAAAGGAGGCGTTACCTATGTCAAATCCCATTAAAATGCCTATAATCAACGACAATGCTACGAGAGAAGAAATGCTGGCCTTATTGACTGAAGCCGATATATGCAACGACGAGGCGGAACGAATGGAAGCAGAATCTAAAGCGCATGGAATAGTCGGGCTAATGAGCTATGCCAAATCTCGCACTAATGCAGCCTGAAAATGTGTGGTGTCTTTTTCTGACTGTTGACTCAAAACCCGTCCTAGTGGTGTTTTGATTGTCACCCGTGACGATGACACAAAATAATACTAAACCGACACAATGTGACACTCTGGAACTCCCCTAGGCAAACCGTAAATGACACGCTAAAATGTAGGATATAACATCCGCGATGGATAGCCGTCGGATTTGACGGGGTTACTATACCCTGTTAGGTTGGGCGGCTTTGTTTATTTGCCGAGGAAAAAGGAGGAAACGAGATGAAGAAATTTTGGGCATTAACAATGATGCTTAGTGCTATGGTCTTTAGTCTGGCCATATGCACTACTGCATCAGTAGCCGCTGCGGGCGCAGGCGGCGCTATCGACTATTCCCAAAAGGCCAACTGGTGCAAACTACCGAATATTATCTCTAAGGACGTTGACACGTTCTACATTTACTCCACCTCGTATATCGAGTCTAGCTTCAAGGAGAGCGCTCCAGATTATGCCACCCTTGATAATCCCGAAATGGTGGAGCTGGCGCAGAGTGAATATGTGGCGCACGCCACCGTATATGAGGACTCTACCAACGTGTTTGTCCCGTACTACCGTCAAGTCGGTATGCGCTATGCCGGGGAAGTCTGTGCTAAGACCGGAAGCATCGAGGCGGCGATTTCCGGAATGCCCTATGACGATATTACCGCCGCTCTCGACTACTACTTTACCCACTACAACGAGGGTCGTCCCTTCATCATTGCCGGTCACAGCCAAGGCTCGGCCATGACTTTGCTGGTGCTGAAAAAATACTTCAAGGAGCACCCCGATTACTATAAGCGTATGGTTGCCGCCTACCCCATCGGCTACGCCGTCACGAAAGATTATCTCGCGGCTAACCCTCATCTGAAGTTTGCCACCGGCGAGAGCGATACAGGCGTTATCATCAGTTGGAACACCGAAGGCAAGCAGAATGTGAAGGAAAATGCCAAAAACGTCGTGGTATTGCCGGGGGCAATCAGTATCAACCCGCTGAATTGGAAACTTGACGAAACTTATGCGCCGTCAAGCAAGAACTTAGGTTCCCTCATAGGTGATGAGAAACTTGGCATGGGTAAGATTGGCGACATTGGAGCCGACGCGCAAATAAATCTCGCTCGCGGCGTGATTGTGACGAACGCCAAAGCCGAACCTGTCCCCATGCCCGATTTCTTCGGCCCGGCCAGTTTCCACGACAACGACTACACCTTCTACTACAACAACATCAAGGACAACGTGGCCAAGCGCATTGCCGCCTATAAAGCAGACCGGAAATGACGGAACGACGCTATAATTGTTTTAGGGAGAATTATTCATGAGACAAACATTTCACAAAGGTTATATGAAGTTGCTATCCTGCCTCGCAGTTATCAGCTTTATTATCGGAACTTGTACATTTGCCAGTTGCCAGAGCGCCGATCTCGTGGTCTATGGCAAGGTATTTACCGCCGAGGACAATAAAACGGCAGAAGCATTTGCCGTGAAGGACGGAAAGTACATTTATATCGGCGACAAGAAAGGAGCCGCCGCGCTTGTCGAAGAAGGCAAGACCGAGGTCGTGGACTATACCGGCAAGGGACTGGTGATGCCAAGTTGCGGCAACGGTCACGCCCATTATTCCATGGGTTATGCCATTCAATCGGTGGGAACGATTATGAGTATGGATGACGATGTGGATAAATTTTTGACGGAAATAGTTCCGGCGGCGGTCAAAAAGGCCAAGGACAATGGGGCACAGCCATCTTCGGCCAAGGGTGGAGCATGATGAATTTCCCGAAGAATATGCCCACCCGTCAACAGCTTGATGCAATATGCAACGATATCCCCATTTATTTTGCCGATGAGGAAGGTCACAAGGGACTCGCCAACACTGTTTGCTTGGTCAATGCCGGTATCATGAAGGCAGACGGCACTGTCCTTAAAAAAGAAATACGCGGCGGCGAGATTGGTATGGGCGCAGACGGTACGCCTAACGGTTATCTGGCAGAACAGGCCGGGACCTATGTTCGTTCCTTCATGGACAACGAAAACCTTTTTTCCGTGGAAACAGCGAAAGACAACATGGCCAAAATTCAGGAACAACTGCTGTCGGAAGGCTATACCATGTATCTCGACGGTTACTCCACTTATTTCTTTAACGACAATTTCTACAAGGCCGCTTACCAAATGGACAAGGCCGGGGATATGCACTTTGTATTGGGTACAGCCTACGAATTGGATAGCTGGATGGATGTTGATAAAGTTATAGATAGGGCGTGCGATGCAAAAAAATATACTTCAACCCACATAAAACCGAACTGGATGAAACTTTTCATGGACGGTACGGTGGAAAGCGGCACCGGCTTTATCGAGCCGCTCTATACCGATGGTCATCAGGGTATCCCCAACTGGTCGGAAGATGAACTGACGAATATAACGAAAAAAGTTAATGCCAATGGCCTCTCCATGCACGTTCACGTTATGGGCAACAAGGGCGTGACTCGCGTTGTCAACGCCTTTGTGAGCGGCGGCAAAGACGAAATGCGCAATACGCTCGTACACGTCTATGGCGTAAATCAGCCTGATTATCAGCGTATGGCAGACCACAATATACACGTCACCGAAGGAATGCTGTGGCATCACGCTAACGAGGAGCTACAAGAGGAGCTTCTGCGCATACTCCCGGCTAACATGAGTACCCAAGGTTATCCCATGAAGTCCTATTTCGATTATGGCATCAATGTCTCCTCGCACTCGGACTTCCCCGCACTGGCCGGTAGCCCTGATGACCCCTTTGGTATTATGGAGATCGCCATAACGGGTGTATATTACCCCGAAAAGGCAAAACCTTGGTGGACGGAGGAACTCTTGACGCGTGAGCAGGCTCTTCAAGCTCTTACCATCAATGTGGCCAAGCAAATGTTTATTGAAAACGAAAGAGGTAGCATCAAAGAGGGAAAATATGCGGATTTCCTGCTAGTCGATAAGGATGTGCTGACCTGCCCCGTGACGGATATTCATACTGCCAAGCCTGAAGCAACCTATTTTGAAGGGAAGAAAGTTTTCTCTAAGGAAAACCTCTGAAAATTACCTGTAATTAGAGCTTCCCTAATGCAACGGTTCTTGTAAGCCTCAGAACGGACTCGGCAATCACTGTCGAGTCCGTTCTGCCATTTACTGCCTTATATGAAAGGGGTGGCAAGGTGCTACTGGGATATTTGGTAATGGAAACATTATCCTAAACGGCACGGATGTGCTGACCATCACGGCTGTCTTGGGATATGTGATGCAAAAGTTTATGGAGAAGTGAAATGCTGCGGCGTAAAAAATTATCACCTCCTAAAATCACTTCGTAAGCTCCACATACATCTCCATGAGTCTCGCCACGCACTCCGCTTCCGTCATGCTCTTAACGTCAAAACCATAAGCCGCCATTACGGCGCGGTCGTTGGCTTGGTGAGCTTTGGTGAGTTCCGGCGGCATAGAGGCCGGGTCGTATAAATCCGCCAAACTGCTGTCCGGGTATTTTTTTCTCGCATCTAAAATTTCTTGCGCCGTCGTTTCGATGGTGGCTTTTTGTTTGTCGGTTGGATTTGGCCATGGGAAATTGTTGTAAACGAGGTCGCTGGTGTAGCGATAGCGCATTTCCAGTCTGCCGCAAACAGCGCGAGTCCAAGCCATGTGAACGTTGGAACACAGTACGCCAAAATGATAACTATTTGCGCCTATGGCAAGTGAAATGCTATTACCCGGGATAGTACCTTTAGCGGCAAAACCAAAAGGAATATAGCGACGATTTTCGCCAGTGTGCAGCGGTATAATAATAAAAGGTGCTTCTTGGAAATTACCGTTTGGTCGCATCAGCATCGGAATATCCCTTAGCTTGTATGCGTCTCCCGTTTTGGGTTGCTTTAAACGCCACTCGCGACACGCTACAACACGCTCTTTGATTTTAGTAAGTTTGCTTAAAATATGCGGTTTCATGTCAGTTAGCCACAGACACCATCTGTTTTTGCCGTGAATATATTCTTTGGCAGATATAAACGGACGTATCCACTCCGCCGCTGGCGGTTCTTGGGCTAAAAGTTCCTGTTTCTCGTTGTCGTCTAAAATTAAATAGCCGTTATCCGTTGGCTGGAAACCTTTAATGACTTGCGGCACATCGCAAAGCGGAGTCTTTCTCTTGGCAACAAATATGTTGGGCGCGTTCAGCAAATAACCGTTGATGTTATCTGCGGCAATTTTTTGTTTGTCGTTGTAAATAAACGTCGGCAATAAATCTTGCCGCGAAAAGCCTACAATCACGCAATAAACATGAGCCTTGAGAGTAGATTCGCTATCCCAGACAAATGTTCGATAGGCAAAATTAATTTTTATGCCTTCATTCATCAGCGGCTGCCATAAGGGCGTTACTTGCTGGCCTTGGCAAATAGAATTGGTTGATACAAAAGCGCACCGAATATTTTCGCCTTGCATAAAATCAGCCGCCTTTTTGTACCAACAAGCCACGTAATCCAAATCACCGCCGTTACCGACAAATATTTTTTGTCTATCCTGTTTTTGTTCGTCCGACAAACGAGCATTACCCACAAAAGGCGGATTCCCCATAATGTAACTACACTTATCTCTAGGAAGTACACTTTCCCAATCCATGCGTAAGGCGTTGCCTTCCACAATATGCGAATATGATTGGATTGGCAAAAATTCAATCGTCCGATGTACGATTTCCTCCGTCTCCTGTAGCATTTGCGCCTCGGCAATCCATAAAGCGGCCTTAGCGACAGCCACGGCAAAATCATTGATTTCAATGCCGTAAAACTGCCCGATAGAAACTTTGACGGGATTATCGAAGTCCCCCATTAAAATCTGTACGCCATACTTCTCTTTTAGGAGTTCATTCTCCAGCCGACGGAGTGAGATATAAGTTTCGGTCAAAAAGTTGCCGGAACCGCAAGCCGGGTCCAACAGCAGTATGAAAATGATACAATCAAACGGCGTTCCCGTTTGTGTGGTTTCAAATTTTTTCGGGGTGGTCGCATACCGTTTGACAGTATCGTGAAGCCCTGTCAGTATTGGGCTTACGCATTTGGGGCAAGATGCCATCTTTTTTACGGCTCACGCAGAAATTGAAACCACTCGTCCTTCCAGAATGATTCCAATACTTCACGAGGATTGACTTCATCTTCCTCATCGTAAGGATAGCCAGGTTCGTGTTCGTCCCAGAAATTTGGGTCGAAGCCCTCATCTTCTAATATCTGAAATGCCCATTTAAATGCCAGTATAAAGTTTTCCCTTGACGTTTCACAGCTATAATGACCGTTGGGTGTAGTATCGGCGTTTTCCTGCACAACCGTTACGCTCAACACATCATTCGATTCTTCCACACAGATGTTTGTATAAACGCCTTCCTCGTCTATTTTGACTTGCTCGGAGGAACTATCAGACTCTAACCTTTTTAGCATATTAAGCAAATCATCAAACGGAGAGAACAAATAGGATAAGTTGGTGATGCATCTTTTCCCTTCCAAACTCATATGCATTTTAACCCAGCCATGTTCCTGAACGTCAAAGCCAACTTGGAAGTTTTCTACTATCTCTTGACCTTGTTTTTCAAAAAGCAACAATTTGTCCACTTCTTGGAAATACTGCTGTTTATAAAAGACATATTTTCCCAAATCGCTATAATCCCAGTTTGTACGATGGTACATATTGAAGCCATACCATGAAACCGTCTTTGCGCCAACATCTACCGCAACATCAAGAGGCCAACATTCAATTACCCCACATCCACAACCAAAAATTGATACGCTATCGAAACGCAAATAATCATCGTGCAATGAGTCGTATAATTCCCTTGGTGTGATTGTAGCATGACCAGTGATTTCAGGATGACCTTCATCCACAGCAAAGATATGTTCTATGGAATTAACTTTATTGCGAAAATTTTCGCCGTTGATATATATTTCCACGGTTGGTGTGGGGAATATGTCCGGTCCATAGCAGTAGCCGGTTAATCGAAATTCAATAGTATCGTTTGCCGCTGAACTCATTTAGACACCGCCTAACCGTCAGGTTTCCTTATACAAATGTTTGGCAACTTCTCTGTCTAAGACATTAATAATGTCCAGCAAGGAGACATCGTGTGTAAACAATCGCGTATCCGGCTCGATGATATCGGCAAATGAGCCATCAACGCCATCTGGCATAACCATCGCAACATCCACAAAGCTAATGGCCATGTAAACCTCATCTGTGTGATATCCAGTTTCATTTAATAAATGAACTATCCACTCCCAACTTGTAATGGCTGCAGCCAAAATTGTTGCCTCCAAAGGCGTGTATATCATGTCAAGCCATTCTCGCAGGGTAACTCCTTGGTCAATTTTTTTGTCAATGGCATCTGTAAGGAAGGTTTTTCTTGGTCGCTCCATAGTCCAATGATAAGCCAATGTGTGCCATTTGTTTAGCTTCTCTTTCAAAAAATCCGAGTCGCCATCTCTTTGCAAGAGTTTTTCTTTTGACCATGAGGCAGTATCTAATGCGTTATCAGTCATAATTTTCCACCGCCTCCAACAAAAAACTCACTGGGCGAAAGCCATCGTTGCAGGAAATCATCGCCGAGCGGGGATTCTTCATCCACCCGTCGTAGAAGCCCTCCGCTCCGTGGGCAAGCCCCATGACGAAGGGAGACATCGTTTCCCATGCGCTCTCGCAGAGTCCGTCCGGTCGGTGCCAGCCGTTGGCTATGAATACTTGCCCTTCCTCTATATCGCAGGCGTGTTCTATGGGATTTTCGTATTTCTCCATCAAATCCCTATAGCAAGCTTTCCGTATGACCGTGATGCGTACCTTTCGCATGGGCGCACTCTCCCTCCTACTTAACCATATATTATTCTACAAGCTATCCTCTCTCTCCTGCTAAAGAAAATAAAAAAACTGGCGCAGAGCCTAAACCCTGCGCCAATGCCTACATTATGCGGATTTCCGTGCCGTCTCGGAAGGTCACGCCCAAGTTTCCTTTGCCGTAAACGGTCACGAAGTCCACCACCGTCCCCCAAAGCCCCTCGTCGAACTCCGAGAGCATCGCCTCTCTACTACGGAGTGCCTTGGCAAAGGCATCAAGTGTTTCTCCCTTGACCCGCTTGGCATTGATGGCCTCCGCCGTAGAGTCATGTTTTTTCTTCACGGCATCGTATCGGCTAACCAGTTCGTTGTACCGCTCCCGATACTCGGCTTGGTTCTGAGCGATGCGGGCGTTCTCGCCTATGCAGTTCTGCGCCATATCCGCCAAGACCTGCATCTCGTCCGAGAGTTTGCGTTGCTCGGCTTCAAGTTTTGTGGTATCGCAGATTTCCTTCTGCGCCAGTCGGAGATTCTCAAGGAGCGTATCCTTCTTTGCATAGAGTCGATTGAATGCCGTAACGAAAGCCACCTTGATTTCCTCCTCAACAAGATGGGGAGTGGAGCATTTCTGCCCGTTGTATTTGTGGTTGCATTGATAGACCACTCGCCGATACTTATCGGTGCTATGCCAAACTTTCGAGCCATAGAAATGTCCACATTCGCCGCATTTAATGCGATTGGAAAATATCGTAACTCCGCTATATCTTCCTCCGCTCCTGCGCCGTTCGATTTCGGCTTGCACCAAGTCAAATGTGGCAGGGTCGATTATTGCCTCATGGTTGGCGGTTACATAGTATTGCGGGATTTGCCCCTCGTTTTTCACTAACTTTTTCGTGAGAAAATCCGCAGTAAATTTCTTTTGCAGAAGGGCATCGCCTTTCATTTTTTCGCTGGTCAAAATGCTCTGAACCGTACTCGGACACCACTTGTCTTTTCCCGTTGGAGTTTTTATTTTCCTATTTGTTAATTCCTTGGCAATAGCCGTATAAGAAAGCCCGGAAAGGAAAAGTTTGTAGATGAGTTTCACCGTTACGGCCTGTTCAGGATTGACCACCAAATTGCCATCTTCACCTCGGTCATATCCAAGGAAACGACTAAACGCTACGCTTACTTTTCCGTCGGCAAACCGTTTTCTTTGTCCCCAAGTGGTGTTCTCCGAAATGCTCCGAGGTTCTTCCTGCGAAATTGAGCTTAACACGGTTAATAGCAATTCGCCGGAACTATCGAATGTTCTAATTCCCTCTTTTTCAAAGTAAACTTCTACTCCATTTTCCTTTAATTTTCGGATGGTGGTAAGGGAATCAACGGTATTTCTTGCGAAACGCGAGAC
>JAFVEM010000035.1 GCA_017476005.1 Selenomonadaceae bacterium
ATGCTGTATAATCTCTGTGTGTGATGTTGTTTGATTCCATACTGCAATATTACACATACCCCACAAAGTTTCCTGCTTTGTGGGATTTTTTTCGCTAAAAAGGGGCTACCACACGATAATTATGTGCGACAGCCCCTTTTTTTACTTATCCCGGTAGTGTGAGCCGCATTGGAGAATAAAGGCCGTGTCGTCTGTTATTTTGTACACCACTCTATTCGTATCGTCGATCCTCCGACTCCAACATTCGCTTAGATCGTACTTGAGCGGTTCCGGTGAGCCGATGCCTTCGTAACCGTTACGACGTATATCCTCCAACAACTTGTTGATGCGTTTTAAGGTCTTTTTGTCCTGTCCCTGCCAATAACAGTAGTCATTCCACGCCTGTTCAGACCAAGCCAGTATCATTGTTCTACCTCGATTGGTTCGTGAATGGTGTAGCGGCCGGCATTGACTTCAGCCAGACTTTGCCGGATGCGGTTTAGATTTTCTTCGCTGTAAAATGGGTCGCGTTCGATAACGAAGGGAATTCGCTGCGCCTTGATGACGGCTCTGACAAAAATATTGATAGCGGCCGAGACATTTAACCCTACGTCGTGGCAAAAGTTTTCAAAGGATTGTTTGTCACGGCTGTCTAGGCGTACGCTTAATGTAGCTTGTGCCATAATAATCACCTCTTGCCATCCATTATACATCGTATGTAAGACATTAGCAACAAAACTAAAAAAGGTCAGGCGCAAAACCTATGGGGTAGAACAAATTTTCCCCCAAAATACCACCATTGCGAAAAAAATTGTTGACAGGCCGTACTGACTCGTGTAGAATAACGAACGTTGAATAAGGGAAGGCTTCGCATTCAGGGATTACGCGAGTCTATGGAGGGTATGGCAGTGGCTATCAAACAGCGCGTAATGACAAAACTTAACGCTACCACGGCGGAGTTGCGCGCCGCTTCGATAAGTGCGGCCATAGAGGACTTAAAGGGCGCACGCGACCTGTGCCACCGGGGTCTGCCGGCCAAGTACAACGCTTTGTACGACGAAGTTTTTGCCGGGGTGCTGGGTGTCCTCGCAACTCAGGAGGTAGGCGATGCTACGGCTGAAGTTCTGTCCCTGTGTATAGACCTGCTACAGGAGGTTGGCGACAATCTTTCTCGCGAGAGTCACTTCAAGAAAGAGATTGTCTTTTTACCCTATCAAGTTTCAATGTTTGATTCGATGGAGAGTGTCTGGCAAGCGGCGGTGAACGATAGCGAGCATGCCATTGCCTATGTGATGCCTTTGCCGTATTTTGATCGTACCCCTGAGGGAAATGTGAACGCGTGGCATTGTGATATTGGTAAATTTCCCCGTTATGTACCGGTGTTGGATTATCGGCGTTTGGATTTAGCCGCTATGCATCCTGATATAATTATCGTTCATAATCCATATGATAATTATAATTTGACGACGGCTGTGGATGAACGATTCTGTTCCCATCACCTCAAGGAATACACTGACTTGTTGGTTTATATCCCCTATTATGTGGTGACGGGGGAAATGCAGGAATTGCAGGGGCGTATCCCACCGCTGTTCAATATGGATTACATCGTGGTACAGGCGGAATCCCTCATCAAGTATTTTTCGCCGGATCTCCCACGGAAGAAGTTTCTGCCCTTAGGTTCTCCCAAAATTGACCGAGTGGTATCTTTGTGTCAGAATCCTCCGTTACCGCCTCCGGCTTGGCGAGAGAAGATGCGCGGCCGCAGAGTTTATTTCTACAACACCAGCCTTAACACTATGCTGGGGGACACAGAACGTTTTTTGGAAAAATTGCGCTATGTATTCGCCTGTTTTCGGGAGAGAACCGATGTCTGCCTCTTGTGGCGACCGCATCCCCTCCTTGTCTCTACCATGGGGAGTATGCGTCCTGAGTGTTTGGCGGAGTATGAAGAATTGCGCGATGGTTTTATCGCCGAGGGCTTTGGTATTTACGACGATACTCTCGATATGGAAAAATCCTTGGCGCTCTCCGATGCCTACATCGGAGACGAAGCCAGTAGCGTACCTGTCCTCTTCGGCATGACTGGCAAGCCGGTTTTTTATCTGAACAACCGTTTGCATCATTTGCCTCAAAAAGATGATTGGTTGGGTAGTATAAACCGCGTATGGGATTTTTTCACCTCCGATTGGTTAAAACCCTACGGCAATCAGCTGTGGTACGCGCCCCAGAGGGACTTCCATTATCATTATGTGGCTGATTTGAGTGAATACGGTGGTAATAGCTACTACGGCTACATGATGCCACTGGATGGTAAGCTCTACATCTGTCCGAACAACGCTCAGGATATTGTGGTGGCGGCAGAGGGGAGAATCGTCGATAGGATACCGCTGGAGAAACGATGGGAAAAACCGGGTTCCTTTTCCGGCGCTTTTTGGGTCTATGACGAAGACTACTTTTTCTTGGCGCCTATGCTGTACCCGGCGGTGGTGCGGTATGATTATCGCCAGCGTAAGCTGGACTACCTGCCTTGCCCCAATGAACTGTTTGTCAGGGAAATTGAGGGCGAAAAGTGGCGTGGTGCCGTATTTTGTTGGCGCGAGTGGCTGATCTTCGGTTCGCCGATTGACGATCAGGCTTTTGCGCTTAACCGTCACACTTTGGAAACGAAGACCATGAACGGCCTTTGCCATGCCAAATTCGGCGGCAGTATGTTCGCCCTGTGTCGCGAGTGGGGTGATGATGATTACTACTTTTTCCCCTATGTGGGCAGAAAAGTCACGCGCTGGAATTTGGCTACGGGGGCGGCGCAAGAGTACGCACTTCCCGATAATTTCCGGTGTGAACACCCCCTGACGGGACAGGTCAGCGACGTTCGTCCTTTTTCCAGCGGTATTTTCCAAGATGAAAAGACCATTCTCCTATCACCTCTGTGGGGTAATATGTTCGTCAAATTTCACCTTGATACAGGGATTATGGAGGAGTGGCAGACGCCCTTCCCAGTCAATCCTCAGGGGAAAAATGACTATTACCATGCCGGAACCACGGGTCACTTTATCGCTGATTTGGAACTTGATTCGGTTTCCGACACTTACAAACCTAAAGGCTATCATTTTTACTACACCCCGGAGCGTCGGCGTTATCATTTTGATCCCCAGACCGAAAAATTTACGCCGCTGGAGCAAGACACCGTCATCGACGAGGCGGAGTTGCGTCGTCATGTGATGGGGTTCGGCCAAAGGTCTGAACAGGGAGCCTACGGTTGCTGGGAGGATGTTTTCAATACCTTGCCGGATTTCCTCAACGGACGGACAACCGGCGCGCCTTTCAGCAAAGAGAGACAGCTGGCGGTCTATGGGCAAAGAGTGGCCAACATCGACGGCACGGCCGGTGTTAAAATCTATGAATTTCTGCGTGACCATGGGAAGAGGGAGGTTGCATGACCAAGGTTATCACCTATGGTACCTTTGATTTGTTTCATGTAGGACATTACCGTTTGCTGGAACGCGCCAAGGCTTTGGGGGATTACCTCATAGTCGGAGTTACCACGGAGGCTTTCGACCAAGCCCGGGGCAAGCTCAATGTGGTGGATTCTCTGGTAACGCGGATGGAAAACGTGAAGCAGACGGGCTTTGCCGATGAAATTATCATCGAAGCCTCCGAAGGGCAGAAATTCTCGGATATTAAAAAATATGGCATTGACATTTTCACCGTGGGTTCCGATTGGCAGGGGAAATTCGATTATTTAAAAGACTACTGCCGCGTGGTTTATCTGGAGCGAACCAAGAATGTTTCCAGCACCATGCTCAGAGCAAAACGGTGCAGTATTCGCCGCATAGGTATCATTGGTACGGGACGCATCGCCGGCAGATTTATGGACGAAGCGCGAGCGGTGAGCGGTATCGAACCCCAAGGGGTATATAATCCCCACCCGGAAAGTACCCGGCGTTTTGCCAAGCGTTGGGATTTGAATCCCTATGATAGTCTGGAGAAATTTTTCGCCGATATTGACGTGGCTTATGTGGCCTCACCCCATGAGACCCATTACGCGTATGTGAAAGCGGCTTTGGAGCATGGCAAACACGTTATTTGCGAAAAACCGCTGGCGCTGAAGAAGGCGCAAGCGAAGGAACTTTTTGACTGCGCCACGGCGCGAGAATTGGTGCTGTTGGAGGGAGTCAAAACCGCCTATTGCCCCGGCTTTAGGAAACTTTTGGGAATTGCCTGTAGCGGTAAAATCGGCGCCATCAGAAACGTGGAAGCCTGTTTTACCAAACTGGAAAATCCGCAAACTAGGGAACTGACGGACGAAGAATACGGTGGTAGTTTCTTGGAACTGGGCAGTTATGTGTTGCTCCCCATTTTGAAACTCTTCGGGCTGGAATATGACGAGTTACGCTTCGAGTCTATATGGGGCGAAAACGGGTTGGATTTGTTTACCAAGGTTTCCTTTCGCTACCCTCATGGGCTGGCCACGGCTACCTGCGGCCTAGGGGTAAAAGCGGAAGGTCGGCTCCTCATCGCCGGCACCTTGGGGTATATCGTGGTAGAGGCACCTTGGTGGAAGACCAGTTATTTTGAGGTGCATTACGAAGACCCGAACAAGGTGGAAAAATACACGGAACCATATCTGGCTGCCGGGCTACGCTATGAGATCAGCGACTTTTTGGCGCAGCTGGGGACGGAAAAAAACGACTTCAAGCTGACTAGGCAGGAATCCATCGCCATGGCTGCTATCATGGAAGCATTTCGGGAGGCGAAGGAACGTGGCTAAAACCGAGGTATGGGCGCATCGAGGCGCGTCGGGCTGGGACAAGCAGTACGCCGCCGAGAACACCATGCCGGCCTTTCGGAAAGCGGTAGAAATGGGAGCCGACGGCATCGAATTGGATGTCCAACTCACGAAAGACGGCGAAGTGGTCATCTGCCACGACGAGCGTATAGACCGCACCGCTAGGGGACGAGGCTGGCTCAAAGACTTCACCCTAAAGGAACTGAAGCAAATAGACTTCGGCAAACCCCATGCAGAACAAGGCTTTGCGGCCATTCCCACCCTACGCGAGTTTTTGGAATTTGCCAGACCTTTGGACATTAAGGTTGATATCGAACTGAAAACCGGCTTTCTTTATTATGACAGACTGGAGGAAAAGACGGCGCGATTGGTGCAGGAATTTGGCATGGGGGAGAGAGCGATTTATTCCTCTTTCAACCATTACAGCTTGCAAAAACTAAAGTGTGAGTTTAACAACGCTCAAATTGGCCTTCTTATAGGGCAGAACACCCTGCATATCCCGGAAGATGTTGCAGTGTTGAAAGCAAATGCTGTTCATCCGCCGGAATCCATGGTGACAAGAGAGTATATCGAAAACTGTCATGCTAATGGTATTAAGGTACATACTTGGACGGTGGATAGTCCCGAGAGGATGAGGGAGCTGGTGGATTTAGGCGTGGATGCTTTTATTACGGATTGCCCGGATAGTGGGAGGAAAGTGGTGGAGGAGGGGAAAAGGTGGATACGAACAACTTACGAAGAAAATTGGCAAAGGATTCAGATGCGAAAATTGCAACATTCATCGAGGATATAAAATCACAAAAAAGAGTGTTCCTGTATGGTGCCGGAATGGTAGCAGGAAAGCTAATCGAGTGTCTGCAATCTTATAAAATTGATAATGTTGAGGTCGTTATTGTTAGTGATGGTCATAAAAAGGAAACCTCTTTCATGGGGTTCCCGATCATGGAGTTATCCACGGTTAGATTTTTACCAGGAGATTGCATAGTACTTGCCGTAGTGGAATGGAAACAGGCGGATTTGCACGAGCAATTATCATCGATAGAACTTCCAGAAAATGTTGTTATTTATGAACAGAAGGTAATTATATCTTTAAAAGATATGGAAGAATTCTATAATGGTGTTTGCATCGATGGCTATTTTTTTAGTGCATATTCGACTTTAAATGATTTAGGACATAGGTATGGAACCGATAAGGCGGAAGGAAAACATAATTATTTACATAAGTATGAATTCTTTTTGCGCCAGTTTCAATCGGAGCCTATGTTGTTGATTGAATTGGGTGTATTCGATGGCAGTAGTATAAGGATGTGGGCGGAATATTTTCACAATGGACGTATTCTAGGGGTCGATATTGATGAAAGATGCCTAAAAATCAAGGGTAATAACTATGAATGTATGAGGCGCGATTTGTCTAAATCTGAAGTTTTGGAAGAGATAGGTCATTATTCGCCAGCAATTATTATAGATGATGCATCTCATATGTGGAGTCACCAAATTATGGCATTGTCTATTTTATTTTCTAAATTAAAATCGGGAGGCATATACATCGTAGAAGATATAGGAACAAGTTTTGGGAAATTTCGAGATATGTATTTTAATGATGCCACAATTAGTGCCTATGAGTTTTTGTCCATAATTTGCGAATTGGTGACAGGTAAGGAATTGAGGGACACGAATAATTTGTTTATAAATGAGGCTCGAGAGATAGCCGAGCAAGTTGATATGATAACGTTTATCTATGGAAGTTGCATTATAGTAAAAAGGTAGTTAGCATGAAGCCAAATTATGAATAATATACAAAATAAAATTTACATATTCAAAAGAGAATTGCTGGCTTGGGTGAATCGAATAGCGTTCTATATATGTAGAATCTTTCCTGTTAAGAAAAAATTGATTGCTGTATGTAGTTTTGAAGGCAAAGGTGGTTTTGGTTGCAATCCTAAATACATAGTCCGAGAATTACAGCGTAGAAATAATGGCTTTGAATTTGTGTGGCTCGTGAATGATTTACAAAAGGAATTCCCCGAATATATAAGTAAAGTACCGAATACTTTATGGCACAGGGCTTACTGGCTATCTAGAGCGAGAATTTGGATTGATAACTATAGGACACCTTATGGAACAATAAAAAGAAGTGGTCAATTTTATATTAATGTCAATCATTATACATTAAGCATAAAGTGTACTGGGTTATTACGGGGCGAGAAATTTTCCACAATGGCGTATAAAGTCAGTAGAAATGATTCCAAAACGATGGATGCTTTGGTTATAGATTCAATTTGGGGGGAATTGATTTCCCCAAGAGGTCTCTTGTTCGCAGGACCATACTTGAAAATTGGTGCTCCGAGATGCGATGCCCTAAATGGAGAATATGTACAAAATGCAAGGAAATATCTCAGAAAGAAACATGGTTTGGCTGAAGATGCAAAAATAGTGATGTATGCCCCAACCTTCAGAGAAGAAGAAAGAGATGGCAAGCGTAGTGTATTTAAAGCTCAATCAGCTCTAGATTTTTCCAGACTACTTTCTAATCTAACCAAAAGATTTGGTGGTACTTGGCATTTATGCACTAGATTTCATCCACAAGTCGCGGAACAAATGTTAAATGTGTCCAGTGATCTCACTATGAATAATGCATTTGATGAGAGTCAAGCCGATGATCTGTATGAAATTTTACCTGGTGTCGATGCATATATAACCGATTATTCAAGTGCCTCTTTCGAGGCTTGTTTGGCTCGCATACCTGTGTTTTTATATGCTGATGATGTAAAAGAGTATTGTACATCTCGCGGTGGTCTAATGTGGGATTTCTTGAGTACGGACAGGAAACATATAACCAACAATAAAGCGCTATTGCCTAGTTTAAACATTGCACTCCCTTTTACGATGGCAAGGAATAACGATGAGTTGGAATATGATGTTTTAAATTTTAATAGTCAAGTATATAGCAATAACATAAAAATCTTCGTGAATAAACTTGGTGTTGTATTTGACGGCAAGGCTAGTGCTAGACTGGCTGATATAATAGAAAGCTTATGACTGATATGGACGTACTGGAGTACCTTTACAAAATTTCTGCTAATGCTGTAGGTGTATTCATACTTCCTAAAGATGTGGTGTTTGAGGAAAATGTGAAGATGAACTGCTACTATTGTAGCAAGTATAACAGCAATTGGCGTTGCCCACCTAATATTCCAGACATAGATTATGAAAAAATGTTTTCGGAGTTTGACAAAGGACTACTTATTAAACTTGAGTACCAAGTTAAAACTTATGATAGCTTTTCTGATTTACGCCGTGTATCATCAAATACGTTACACAAAACATTGCTTATGCTTGAAAAATGGTTATGGGAACGTGGGAAATCGAACGCCATATCTTTCGGTGCAGGTTCGTGCAAGTTGTGTAAGGACGGTTGCGGTAAAGATAAATGCAAAAATCCCGGGTTATCTAGATGTTCATTGGAGGCGGTAGGGGTACATGTGGTAAAAACTTGTGCAATGGCCAATATTCCCATATATTTTCCACCTACTGATGTTTTGGCGAGGGTTGGACTTGTAATGTGGCAAGATTAACAGGAATGGACATTAGGGAGAAACTATGACATATATCATTCTAGCTGCCGGTCGGGGGATTAGGCTTAATCCACTCACAATTAAGAATCCGAAAGCTTTATTTAAGCTGGATAGCGAAACAACCCTTATTGAAAAAACAGTAGCGCTAATTCGCAGATATGACGTAGAAAACAGGATAGTTGTTGTTGTTGGCTTCCAGCATAAAAAAATAGAGGATGTTCTGGCAGGAGTCGAGTATATATTTAATCCATTTTATGATGTAACAAATTCTGTTGCCTCGCTGTGGTTTGCTCGTAAATATTTGGGATCATCAGATGGAACGGTAATTATAAATGCTGATGTGATGATGAGCGAATCTTTGATGCGAGAGATCATTTGTCAGCCAATTACACGCCCAGTAGTACTGATTGATAGTTCGATAAAAACTAATGGTGATTATAATGTGGAAGTCAGTGATGATAATATACTTGTCATGAGTAAAGAACTGGAAGAGTATTATGGAGAGTATGCCGGAGTAACTCTACTAGATGTAAATAGCGCATTAAAATTAAAAGATGAAATTATTTCCATGGTAGATAGTGGAGACTATAATCAATGGTACGAGAACGCTTTGGTTAGAATGATATTCTCGGAGGATTTTAAGCTAGGTTATGTAGATATTTGCGATTACGACTGGACAGAAATTGATGATGTAAATGATTTATTGCATGCAAAAAAAATACATATACGAGAAGAGTCATTAAACATGTAGGTTCAAATCAGTATGACTAATAAACTATCGGTCATTGTACCTGTTTTCAATACTGAACAATATTTAAGAAAGTGTATTGAAAGTATTTGTGAACAAACATATAAAAACCTAGAGATTATTTGCATAGACGATGGTTCTTGTGATTCGTCTGGGTTGATCTTAGATGAACTGGAGCGCAAAGATTCGAGGCTCAAGGTATATCATCAAAAAAACCATGGAGAAAGTTACGCTAGAAATAGAGGGTTGCTAACGGCAACTGGTGAATATATAGCTTTCGTTGATTGTGATGATTGGGTGGAAGCTGATATGTACGAAACTCTGATCTCCGCTCTTGAGGATAAACAAGTTGATATATCAGCCGGGAGCTGGTTTAGAGAGTACGATAATAAAAGTGAGGTAATTTTTAACGAAGTGCCTATACATGAGCAGGTATTTAATCAAAAAAAATATTTACAATATCTGTATATGCGTGACTCATATAGGGGCTTTGCATATATGTGGAACAAAGTTTTTAGACAAGCTATTATGATGCAAAGCGGCTTGCCGGTTTTATTTGATGAAACTCTAAAAATCGGTGGAGATGTTTTGTTTTTAGCAGAGACGGCAATAGCATCTCGCAAGGTTTCATATATAGAAAGGCCATTTTATCATTATAGACAAAGACGACAGTCCGGTTCTCGAACAGATGATTTAGATAAATTATATGATTGGGTTATGGCATACGAAAAAGTCATAGATTTGTTTTTAAAGCAAAATATATCGGATGAGATTGTTAATTATGTTAAGAGATTTATCGCTTACCATTGCGGAAATTTCACGGAGGTAGCTGTAAGACAAAATGATATTGAGATGAAAGAACAATTTCAGCAAATTATGGCACAGTATGAAAGAGAGTATATGAAGTTGAATCGTCAATATCAAGACAGGATAGAGTGGTTTAAAAGAATTGTACAAATATAATCAACAAGTTATTTGATAAGGGGATGTTGATAAAACTTCCGGGTAATAACGGCACAGTGTATATTCCAGAACGCAAATATGCAAAGCGAATGAGCGATATCAATACACAGTTAACAAACAGTAATGACGAACTTTGGAAATATGTAACATCATTAAACGAATAGAAAAATAGCTAGAATTGTTTCTAAGGCCTTATCCATTTGTAGTACTCCGCAGAAGGAGATGGCGGCGCAATGTTGACCGATAGCGAAAAGACTAGCAGAGTGGCCATTTTTTCAGTGTATGACAAAGATGGAGTTTGGGGAGAATATCGTTCATATTTGGTGACGGAACTAAAGAAGGTATCACAACGGTTGTTTATTGTTGTCAATGGAACTCTGCATGATGAAATACCTCAATCAATCAGCGATTCCACTACCCAAATTTTCTTTAGAGAAAATTTGGGATTTGATGCTGGGGCATATAAAGAGATTTTGGTAAATCATATAGGTTTAAATGATTTACGAATTTACCAAGAATTAATACTTTGTAATGATACGTTCTTTGGCCCATTCACTTCTTTTGTGGATATTTTTGAGGATATGAAAAAAAACGATGCTGATTACTGGGGATTATTTCGCATAGAAGAGCGCATTCTAGAGGTTATATGCTCATGTTTCTATGTATTTAGATTAAAAACAAATTTAATAGCTGATTTATATAGTTATTTTAAACGATCAATAAATGCTAATACAACCAATATTTATGATACATATAATGAATATGAAATCGGGCTTTATTCGTGGCTGAGGTTCAAGAATTATAAAAGTGATACTTACATAAAACACAATCCATATAATGTAAATGTAAACGGTGACATGGCTTTATTAGATGTGAAGTTACCTATAATAAAGAAAAAATTTTTTTCGTCGTGTACCAATAAAGAGAATATTGTACACGCATTGCAATTAATATATTATTCTAGTAGGTATAGTATAGATTACATTCTTAATTACACCGATTTATCAATATATGAAATCAACTGTATAGATGATGTTGTTAATTATGAGTTGCAACAGAATAAATTGAATACCTCACGACAATACTTTTGTCAATTAACAAAAGTATTTCTCCTATCGTATATAGATGAAGCAAGTGACATATATATATATGGCAATGGTATTTGGGCCGATTTTATTTATGGAATTTATTTCAAGAACACAAATAAGCTCAATGGCTTTATTATCAGCAAGGAAAAGTGTAAACATAATATGTATGATTTGCCGATCTATTCATATGACAAATATTTTGACGAAAAAAATGTAATTGTAGCAATGTCTGCAAGTAATACTAGAGATTTAATTTTGCATATAGGAAAAAAAGTTAAATGGCTATATCTGTGGTAATCTATGAAGTGAAACTGACGTTTTACAATCACCTCAAATTTTAAAAATTCGATGGATCGTGTGTTGCGTGAGGATTGTTATGCAAAATAAGAGAAGCATATATCAAAATGTTTTTGGAGTATATAAGAATTACTCCATAATTATATATGGAACGGGGGTCATCGCTTCAGATATCGTTGATGCGCTAAAGGATACATACGATTTATATGCAGTAATGGATCAAACAAGACGACATGGAGAATTCAATGGCATAAAAATTATCGACTGGGATGATATGATAGAAGAAGGATATGTGTTGATCGTGGCTGCCGCAAGTCACCACTACCTTAGTATATATCAGAGAATTAAGTACGAATGTGAGAAAAGAAGGATTTTAATAATTGGCGCGTATGGGGAGATTATCTCAACTAAGGCATGGGCGCAGTTTGATATGACGCCATTTCATGATTATTTGAAATTAAATATTAATGATGCAAAGCTAGCGATATCAGAACATGACTATATTAGCTTTGATGTCTTTGACACTTTACTCGTACGGCAGGTTTATGAGCCTGCAGATGTATTTTCTATTATCGAGGATGAAATTATCAAAGAGAGACTCGAGATAGCTGATTTTGCATTTTTAAGAGGCAAGATAGGGCTAAAGAAAAATAACATTTACGAAACATATGAACAATTACAAAAAGAAACGGGTATAAGCGATACATTAAAGGAACACCTGTTATATTTGGAAATAGCTATAGAAAAAGAGGTTTTACTGGTCAGAGAGGATGTAAAAATTCTATTTAATTATGCCAAGTCCTTAGGGAAGGAAATAAGTATAATATCAGATATGTACTTACCAAAAGAACTTTTAGCAGAGATATTGTCCTTAAAGGGTATTAGCGGTTGGAATAATATATATGTTTCATGTGACTATCGATGCAATAAAGAAGACGGTTTATATCAGGTATATCTAGAGAGTATGAACGAAAGTGATACATCTCTTTTTCTGCATTTTGGAGATAATCCCCAAAACGATGATCGTGTTCCTCGAGATTTAGGGATGCATGTATTTCCCTTGAAAAGTCCGAAGGAGCTACTTAGCATTTCAACACTTAATAGTTTATTTGAATTGACTGGTAGCTATAGTGGACGTCTTCTTGTGGGGGCGGTTATTGCGAGGCTATTTAACAGCCCATTTTCGGTATCAGAACAAGGAGGCGTTCCCATTATAAGAAAATGGGAAACTGTAGGGGCGGCGTATTTTGCAATATTTGTTATAATATACTACCAACAACTTTTTTCCTATCTAAAGACTCATCCTGTAAATGGAAAGATTTTGTTTACAGCGCGAGATGGCTATATATTTGAGAAAATATATAGCATCATTAGACAATGGCCAAAATATAAGTCGCTACCACTAGCGGTTTACTTGTTCATATCTCGCCGACTAGTGTTTGATTTATGCCGTAATGATACAGATTTAATTGGATTTTTAGAGCATTATTACGTTTTGAACAATAGCGATATAAAAATCTGGATGCAAGAGCAATTGGCACCTGCACAGAATGTTATGGAGAGACGTATACAATATCGATCTTATCTACAACAAATTGGGTTGGAGACGGATCGAAATAATATTTTTTTTGAAGTATATTCTATGGGTACAGTTCAACATTTCTCAAGGAGTTACTTAGGAGATAATTTAACGGGACTGTATTTGATGCGTTACTATAAAGATATAAAATTTGACGATAAAATTGAGAGTGTTTATACTATAGATGAAAATTTTCAAAAGGACTATCCTTTTATGCGAAATGTCCAGTTATTTGAGTGGTGTTTTTCCTCGCCACATCCCTCCATATATGCAATAGATGCAATGGGTAAACCTTTGTATTATTCAGATTGGCGTTTACCAAAAGATATTATGGCTATGCTAGCTATGCAAAAAGGTGTTCACGATGTTACTATATATTTTTTTAAATATTGTCGTGATGATGATCAGTTAGATAAAGATATTGCTCCTAAGATTCATTCTCACCTATATGAGTCAGTGTTTGAATCAGAAACAAAAAGTATATTTGATAAAGAACGATTTTTTAAATTGCTTAAATTTAATTAAGGACTACAAAAGGTAAATATCCACTTGTATGCGTTCATTCAATCATGACGTTAAACATTGTGAAGGGGAACCAATTAATGGGTATTAAGGTTTCGATTGTGACGGTATGTCTTAATAGTAAAAATTGCCTCGAACAAGCTATGAGGAGTGTTTTTTATCAAAACTATGATAACATAGAGTATATAGTCATTGATGGAGGCTCTACAGATGGCACTTTGGATATAATAAAAAAGTATGAAAGAAATATTACATATTGGGTAAGCGAACGAGACAAGGGAATATATGATGCGATGAACAAAGGGGTTGCTAAGGCCACGGGCGATATTATTGGCTTTATGAATAGTGATGACTGGTATGAGACAGATTCGATATCTACCATTGTCGCTACTTTTTCTGCCTCCGATGCAGATATTGTTTATGGAGATGCAATAAGAATAAATGGTAATGCTTTTCAAAAACAACAAACTCTAAGATTAAAAGATTTGATATTTGGTATGAATATCTGCCATCAAGCTAGTTTTACTAGAAGTAAATTATTAAGGGAAAATCCATTTGATACATCATACAAAATTTCTGCCGACTATAATTTTTTTTTAAAAATGTACTTTCAAGGAAAAAAATTTCGACGAGTCGATGCAGTGATCGCCTTTTATCGGTTGGGGGGCATCTCATCAAATCCATGGAAAAATTATATAGAAACTAGGAATGTGTCATTAAAACTATCTAAGGAAAACGTATCTGCCGAATTTTACCAGACAATACGGAGGTATTTTAAAGATTACAGATTCCATCCACTGCTCTTTTTTCTTATGGCAAGATGTCAGACGAAGCAAGTCCACAGTATAAAATTGCTCTTGGAAAAGTATGATTTTATATTGTTCGGTGCTGGAAAAATGGGGCATAAATTACTCGTTGTAATGAGACACATAGGACTCAATGTCATTGCATTTTGGGATAGCAATAAATCGTTGTATGACGTTATGCTAGGAGGTATGCCTGTACAAAGTCCACATCCAAAAGAGATATGGCCGAATAATACGATTATTTTAGTGGCTAGCAAGAAAGCAAATGAGTCTATTTCTGCTAGACTTTCGTCTTTGGGGTACATCAATGGACAAGATTTTTTCGATGTATGGGCATGGCTTGGTTGGGTTGCCAAGGTTTGGTTAGGTAGGATATAGACAGTAAACGATAATAAAGTATATGTCCTCAATGATAGCAGTTCAGTATAAAGGGTGATATGTATGAAAGTTACCATGGTATCCTCCAGTGATATTGGAGGCGCGGGATATGCAGCAGTGAGTTTGTTAGATGCATTGAATAAAAATGAGAACATTTCCTGTGATATGTTGGTACGGAATAAACATACCAATCATCTGAAAATTTATCCTGTCAAAGGTCGTCCACTTTTCTTAGATTACGTTCAGCAGGCTTATTTTCAGCAAAATATTAAACCGGGTCATACTTTACTTTCGCTTATGTATTCTGATATGGAGGAGGAATATCTGAAAATATGTTTAAACTATGATATTATTCATTTTCATTGGATCGCGAATTTTGTGTCTGTGGAATCAATATCCTACTTAGCGAGGCAAGGAAAAAAATTGATATGGACATTCCATGATTTGAATCCAATGACAGGAGGATGCCATTATTCCTATGGGTGTGAAAAATATATGGAATTCTGTAGTAATTGTTCGGAAATGGTCGATAATAAATATAATATCACGAAAGGTATGTTGTTACAAAAAAAGAGGTATCTTCCTAAGAATTTAGTGGTCGTTACTCCCAGTCAATGGCTAGCAAATTGTGCTAGAAAATCTGCTGTCTTTAAGAAACATAGGGTAGAAGTAATTCCTAATTCAGTGGCATTAGATATTTTTTCGTCTCATGATAGGTTATATGCTAGGGAATACTGGCATATTCCTCATAATGCTAAGGTTATTCTTTATTGTGCTGAATATCTCTTGCAAGTTCATAAGGGTTATAAATATTTTATAGAAACATTACGATGTGTGCGTAGCAATCCCGTATGGAAACAATGGGTACAGCAAGGTGTCATTCAACTTTTAATAGTAGGACATAGTGAAACGATAAAAAATGATATACAAGCATTAAGCGTTCCATGCATATTTACCGATTATCTGCAAAATAAAGAGATACTTGCTAAAGCCTATTCAGCAGCAGATGTTACCATATTACCATCCATTGAAGACAATTTTCCAAATGTAATGTTAGAATCATTATCATGCGGCACACCGGTGGTGGGATTTGCGACTGGCGGCATTCCTGAAGCCATTATCAATGGACAAACAGGATTTGTTGTTCCACAAAAGAATTGTAAAGCTCTTGGCGATGCTATATTGCACATATTGCAAAAGGATAATATGAGAGAGGCGTGTAGAAAATTTGCAGAGAAATTTTTTAATGATAAGGTTCAAACTAGGAAGTATAAAATTTTATATGATGATATTTTGTCCAGTCGTAGCAGTAGCACTAATTTTTACTATAATAAATTTCAGATGCCCACAGATGCTAAAAAGCTGTTAGCACCTTATTTGTTTGATACTATTAAGTATTATTCTAGGTTATCTGTTAAACAACAGTTACTATTTATGAATAATATTAAAGAATTGGAAGACAAGGTATTGAATTATATGGAGAATAATTGGCAATTTATGGAGAAACTGCCTGATGAGTCTATTGCCATTTGGGGAGTAGGGAATTTTGCACAAAAATTGATGAGTTTTTTTAGTAAGATGAGGACTGATCTAAAAAACAAAATTAGGGGGTTCTTTGATAATCGTAATTATAGGAAAGTTGATTTCTTTTATGAATTACCGATATTAGATACGGATCTTATCGCCACATACAATTTAAAAATGATTATTATAGCCTCTCTGAAATACGAGGATGATATATTTGACCAAATAAAAAAATTATCTTTATCAGATACAGAGATTATTCGACTGGGTAATATGTATATACAAAAAGTAATTTTCCCTGTTTAAACACATTATTACTTGATTAGAGAAAAGTGCCGAAGACAGAGGTGAGCGTTATGCTAGCGATTTCTATACTGATACCCTTGTACAACCAAGAAAAGTGGCTAGCTTGTTGCATAGAGAGTATAATCAAACAAACCCTGCATGGAATCGAAGTGATTGTGGTAAATGATGGTTCTACCGACAAATCACTGGAAATTTTGCGACCATACCTAAAAAAAGATTCTAGAATAAAGCTGATCAACCAAGAAAATCAAGGTGCTTACGCAGCGCGCAACAGAGCACTTATGGATGCAACGGGCGAGTATGTCGCTTTCATGGATCCAGATGATTATTATCCAGCTGATGATATCCTAAAGAAATTATATAATGCTGCAAAAAAATTTGATGTCTATATCTGTGGCGGTTCCCTATGCATTGATCACAATGGTGAGATAATTAAGGCATTTGCTACTAGAATGGAAAGAAAGCTTGTTTTTACAGAAGAAGGAATATGGGATTTCAGGGAGTATCAGATGGAGTTCTACTATCAACGATACATTTATAAGAGGTCTTTTTTGTTGGAAAATAAGTTTATTTTTCCTCCATACAAGCGTTACCAAGATCCACCATTTTTACTCAAATCTATGCTTCAGGCTAGATTTTTTTATGCGATTCCAGATTATGTTTACTGCTACCGCGTTGGACATCAGTTACCGATGGTAGATTGGGATTTGTATAAGGTATATGATATGTTGCGCGGAATCAAGGATTGTTTACAAATTTCTTTATCCCATGACTTGGAGGCTGTACATGCTCATTCAGTGCATCGGCTAGATGACAACATGACATGCATTGCTTTGATACGGTATATGACGGTAGTTGAATCGGATATTTTATCATTATTGCTTGATATACATAGATGTATAGATGTGGAATTATTGAAGCGTTATGGTTGGACACAAAGAATGTTTGGCGAGTCATATAACCTGCGCGTGTTTGAGATAATGCGACAGTGCTTATGTGGAAACGCTTATAAGCAACTCACGTCATTGTACAAGTAAACATAAGGATCAGCTACTTTTGGAGAGGTATTATGCAAAAGCCTAAAATATCAGTGATAATCCCCGTGTTTAATGTCGAATGTTATTTAGCCCGTTGTTTGGATAGCATTATCCAACAAACGCTTACCGATATTGAGCTTATCTGTATAGATGATGCTTCAACTGACAATTCTCATGCTTTGTTGCAAGAATATGTTGCTATAACGCCATATATGAAAATTGTGCATAATCAACATAGCCAAGGTGCCGGCGAATGTCGTAATGTCGGGCTACGTTTGTCCAAAGGCAAATATGTGGTGTTTTTAGACAGTGATGATTGGTTCGATATACATTTACTAGAGATAGCCTATGATAAAGCGGAAATGTGTAACGCCGAGGTCATATTTTGGGATTACATAGTGTATGATGAAGGAAATGACAAAATAATAGAACCACCTCAATATCCACTAGATGTAATAATGCCTTTAAGTAAATGTACTGTCAACGGCGTTCCTTTAACGGCTATAAATAGTATGGCTGTATCGCCTTGGGTAAAAATGTGCCGCAGAGATTTTATAGTGCAAAATGATCTACAATTTCAAAGTCTGTCCAATTCCAACGATGTTTACTTTGGCTATATGACTGTATTATTAGCCAAGAAAGTGGCTTATATAGATAAACCATTAGTATATCACAGAATAAACAGAAAAGGTCAAATTTCGGAAACAAGAGGTAAAGATCCATGGAGTTCCTATGCTGCACTATATAAAATAAGCAGTGCTTTGGCAAAAAGACAATTACCATTTTTTAATATATTTAGAGGAAGAATCTTTGGAATAATTCATTACGCATACGTTTCTAAGGGAAGTAGTTCGGAGGTCAGAACCAAATTCAGCAGATTTATGGCAGATCGAGGCTTAAAAAAATTACACATGAATAACGTCAATGCAAATGATTTTGAATTCCCCATAGATTATCTTATTTGGCGCGATGTAAATCCTTATATCGTAGATAACTCACAAAAAAACATCATTTTACAAAATTATTTTCTTGAACTCCTTAAAGATAGCCACTTACAGATGTTAGCCCGGAAGGGTTGGCGTATTTGCTTATGGGGCTGTGGTGTACGGGGAAACCATGTATTGACAATGGCGGAGGAAAATAATCTCAATATCGTATGTATAATTGACAAAAATCCCTCAGTGGTAGGTATGCATCAATGTGGTTTGATGGTAAGTAATAGTCTTGATAATTTATGCCATTTTGAGGCAGTTATATTCACTAACAGAGCCTATGGTCGCGCAATAATGAACGAACTCATTAATGTTGGTAAACATGGTGTATATCTAATCGACATGGATTTATTCGTCTGTTATGACCAGTCTTTGGAGAAATGTATTTATAAAGTTGATGGATAACATAAAAAGGTCAAGGCTTTTCCACAAGGGATATTGCCTGCTATGGTAAATCTTCCACAAGTGACTATATGGTCATCTGTAAATTGTATGTCATTTAGGGTGTGCGACATCTTATTGAAAGGGTGTTGATATATGCTAGACATAAGTGTTATCATACCTGTCTATAACAGCGAAAAATATTTAAATGATTGTCTCGACAGTATATTGTCACAAGACTTGTCAAATATCGAAGTGATATGCTGGGATGATGGTTCTACCGATAATTCCAGACAAATTTTAGTCGACTATGAAGCTAGAGATAGTCGCGTAGTGGTTCTGGGAGGTACAAATAACCTAGGTCAGGCCTATGCCAGAAACCAAGGTATTTCCGTAGCGAAGGGGAAATACATTTTCTTTGTTGATGCGGATGACATGGTAAAACCAAACGCCCTACAAGAAATGAAAATCAACATGGATAATCACAATATAGATGGTTTGTTGTTTGATGCTGATGTCATATATGAATGTGATGAAATGAAAAATTATCTTATATCTAAGAAGCGAGAACACGAGTATAATGGCATATTTACTGGTTCTGTTTTGTTTGCGCGTCTGTTATCCTATCAGGAATATGATATGGTAGTTTGGCGTCAATGCTGGAAAAGAGATTATCTGATTAAAAATAATATTTTCTTTCAAGATGAGACAGCCCCCCATGAAGATAACCTCTTTACTTTTAAAGCAATTCTATGCGCTCCACGCATGAGTTTGATTCACAAATCACTGTATACACATCGTCGCAGAAAAGGGTCATCAACGGCAAGTAATATCACTCCACAAAGATTTATAAGTCATTTTTTGGTGTACTGCGAAACGGTTAAGTTCATATACGAAAAATCACTTAATATTAACTCGGCATGTGGTGTTATGGATGATATTTATAAATATATTCTTTCGCGCAAAAATTTAGTAAAAAAATATTTGGTTAATCTATTTCACCAAGGGGTATCAATACAAGAGATAGAGTTTAATATTTTTGATAAGCTTACATTTTATATGTATTTTAATCAGGACTATAAATACATTGATGAATTTTTTGTTGTAGGGATTTTACATAAAATAAGAAACTATAAACATATTATAGTATATGGTGCTGGCTATATAGGAAGAGACACTGTAGCTATGTTGATTGAATACGGATTTAATAATTTTTATGTATCGGTAACAGAGTTACAAGGTAATAATCATTTAATAAATATGGAAATACATGAAATAAAATCATTGCAGCCTATCCAAAGAGATAGTTTTGTGTTAATAGCTGCGCAATATAAGCACTACCCCATAATGAGACAAAATTTAATTACGTTAGGGTTTAAAAACTATTGCCATGTACTTTATCCAGGAGAACGCAAAATATGGTGATATGATTAGCATAAAACGAGGAATAACTATGTGCAGTGTATCGGTTTTGGTACCAATTTACAATGTTGCACCATATCTGGCGCAGTGCCTATCAAGTCTAGCGGCGCAAACCATGCAAGACATAGAGTTTATCTGCATTAACGACGGCTCCACGGATTCATCATCGGAGATTGTCCATGTGTTTGCCCAGCGTGATTTGCGCTTCCGTGTTATCGACAAAGAAAACAGCGGCTACGGTAAATCTATGAATCTTGGCTTGCGCGAAGCGAAGGGCGAGTATATAGGTATTGTGGAAAGCGACGATTTTGTGGAGCCGGATATGTTTGCTACTCTTTATGAAACGGCTAAAGGCTATGATGCCGACATAGTTCGGTCAGACTACTGGTCATATTTTCATAGCACAAACCATTATTTTAATACAATCGGTGTTTATTACTACAATAAAGTCATCTCCGCCGAGCAAGTTCCTTCAGTTTTTGAGGGAAATCCATCCATTTGGAGCAATTTATATCGTCGTGATTTTTTGTACAAAAACGATATTTGGTTTACCGAATCGCCGGGGGCATCTTTTCAAGACATAGCCTTTCATTTAAAAAATTTTATGTGCGCAAAAAGATTGTTTTTCTTGCATCGAGCCTTTTACTACTATCGCTGTGATAACGTAAATGCATCGGTCAAATCAAAAGGTAAACTTTTTTGCGTCTGTGATGAGTATGACGAGGCGGAACGTTTTATGAATGAACGACCGGAACTTGTCAAGAGATATCAACTGTTAATACCCTTTCTTCGTTTTGGGCATTATCTGTGGAATTGCCATGATCGCAATCTAAAAGGGGAGGATCGTTTAGCATTTCTTAATCGTGTATATGATGAATATCAGGTCATTAACCAAAAAGGTCTAGTCGTTGAGGGCTATTGGTCGACTTATCGGTGGCGGATGATACAATTACTGCTTACTAATAAAGAGCTGTTCTTTCAACAGTTGTTGGCCAAGGCGCAAAAAAATCAGTTGCGTCGTAGCTTGTTAAACAATCTGCGCAGTGCAAAGCATGAGTACAAATTAGCCATATACGGGGCAGGTAAAATCGGCAAGCAAGTACTCGACACTTTCCTCAGAAATTATGTCAAGGTCGATTGTTTCTTGGTGACGGGGAAGCCGGAGGTAGGTTGCTTGGCTGGAATACCGGTATATTCCGTGGATGATGTGACGGCGGATAAGGAGGACTATCAGGTATTGGTAGCGGTGTCTGCGAAAACTCAAGCGGTCATTTATGCAAGGCTGATGGAGTTACAATTTCCCAATGTCATTTTATTAGATGACTTGTGGCAGAAAATTTTGTGGGGGTAAACCATGGAAGGTGACTTTGAGCTGGCACGGGAAATGCCTACGGGACTATTGCGTTGGTACCCCTTGCATCGGGGAGAAAATGTTTTGTATATCGGCGATGAATATGATGCCATGGCGAATATGTTACGCGACGTTAAAGGGCTTAACGTCACGGTGATGCAATTAGCCGATTTAGCGGATGTTAAGGGAAAATTCGCCTATATTGTTTGCGTAACTAAGTTGGAGCAAGTCGCCTCCCCCATTGAGTCGCTGCAACTGTTAAAGGGTTTACTGGCAACCGATGGTATTTTGTTCTTGGGCATGAATAATCGATTAGGGATGCGCTATTTTTGCGGCGATCGTGATCCCTATACCCTGCAAAGTTTTGATAGCATTGAAAATTATCGTCTCGCCAAGTCCCAGAATTTGCCGGGAAGAATGTACAGCCAAGCAGAAATTCGTCGCCTGCTGAAAGAGGCTGGGCTGAAAGGAAGGTTTTATGCGGTACTCTCTGACCTGCGTGATCCCAATTTTCTTTTTGCCGAAGGCTATACGCCCAATGAGGATTTAATCAATCGCATTTTGCCCTCCTACGTTTATCCAGAGGCTGTTTTTTTACAGGAGGAATACCTGTGCCAAGATTTGCTGGACAATGGTTTGTTTTATCCCTTAGCCAATGCTTATTTGGTGGAATGTGTGTCGGCAGATAGTGCCGCGCATAATTTAGCCAACGTTGACTTTGTCACCTTGACATTGGCTCGCGGCAAGGAGAATGCCTTGATGACCGCCGTTCGTGCTGATAGTGTGACTAAAGAAGCCGTGTGGCCTGAGGGACATTCTCGGCTCGCGCGTTTACAGTACAATACCGCGCTACTCAAGTCGAGGGGTATTCCCGTTGTTGAAGGAAATCTACAGGATAATATTTACACGATGCCTCGTATAGAGGCCGTAACGGGGCAGGTGCATCTGCAAAACTTGCTAAAACACGATGTAAAAGAGTTTTTGGCGGCCATGGACAGATTTCGGGAATTGATTTTCCGTTCCTCCGAAGTTTATCTCGGTACTTACAATATGGGAGGACGCGAGGTATCTACCTTACTTCTGCGTGAGGCGTTCATTGACATGGTTCCCCTTAATTCTTTTTTTATAGACGGGGATTTCGTATTTTATGATCAAGAGTTTCTCATTAAGGATTATCCCTTTGAGGCATTGGTCTTTCGTATGGTGTCAACCTTTTACGCTTACCATGATGAATTGGAAAGATTACTTCCCTCGGTTGAGGTGTATGCACGATATGGCCTCCTAGAGAAACGCCGGATTTTGTATAATATGGAAAACGCCTTCCTACAAGATTTGCGAGAGCGAGATTTTTACCGACCGATGCGACGGAATCTGCCTCAAGTACATGCCAACCGCGAACGCATAAACTGGACGGATGCGGATTACCAACGTCATTTTGTGCAAGTCTTTGACAAACTGGACACCCGGAAAGTTATTTTGTTTGGCGCCGGGAATTTTGCCCGGAGATTTATGGAAAGCTATGGCAATCGCTATCCGGTGTACGCTGTGCTGGACAATCAGGCGCAAAAGATGGGGCAGGAATGGTGCGGCCTAGAGATTCAGTCCCCGGAGTTTTTGTTGACTTTGTCGCCGGGGGAGTACAAAGTCCTTATTTGCATAAAAAATTATATGCCCATAACTAAGCAGCTAGAAAACATGGGTATTACGGAATACGCTGTCTTTGATCCGCGTAAAAAGTATGAACTACCCAAGCATTGGAGTCCGCGGCACCTTGAGGGAAAATCTGCCAAGCTGAAAAAATTTCATCTTGGCTATGTAGCCGGGGTCTTTGACTTGTTTCATATCGGCCATCTCAATATTCTTCGTCGCGCCAAGGAAGAGTGCGATTATCTCATTGTGGGGGTAGTATCCGATAAGCAGGTACGCGAAGGGAAAAAGGTGGAGCCTTTTGTGCCTTTTGCGGAGCGTTTGGCCATGGTTAAGGCTTGTCGCTATGTGGATGAGGCTCACGAAATTCCCTTTGAGCATCCCGACACGGATTTTGCTTGGGAAAAATATCATTTTGACGCGCAGTTCTCCGGCAGCGACTATGAACATGACCCGGTGTGGCTCAAGAAGAAAAAATTTTTGGAAGAGCGTGGGGCGACCATGGTGTTTTTCCCTTACACCGAATCTACATCTTCCACCAAGCTGAAGCAGCTTATTGATAAAGGTTTGCTCTGAAATTTTTTTCGGAGGTTTATATGGAAATTGTTTGTTTTGCGAGTGGGGTGAACGGCCTTCATCCTCGTCAGGGGTTGCAAGATTTGAAGCAAGCCGGTTTTGATAAACTGGTGCTTGATTTTGGTTGGCTGAGTAACGTTCACGAATCCACCCTCACCATAGGACGAATTGCCAAAAAACCGCCGCGCTCTTGGCTCTCTCTGCACCCGGAGGCAGTGGCGAAGGTGACGGCGCCTTATGTGGAAAAATTCGTCGCCGCCGGCTTTTCCCTGCCGCTGGCGTGGGCGCCTTATATCGGTTGGCTGAAAGATGAGGTCGAGGCCAAAGTCGATCTTACGGACATATTGACCGATTTTGTGACGGCTTGTTTGCCCGTGGCCGGGAAGGCCGGCTGTCGCTATATGGCGGTAAGTCCCTTAGCGCCGGAACTTATCGGCAGTCGCGAACTGTGGGAGGCCAATCGCGCCTATTATCTGCGTTTGGGGGCTGCAGCTCGTCCTTACGGGGTACAACTTTTGCTCAAAGGCAGGTGTCGCAACCAAAACGGGCGAGCGGTACGGGGTGTCGGCACCGATGAGAATATGACGGCGCAGTGGATTGACGCGCTGAACAAGGAAGTCGGGGCGGAGGTTTTTGGCTATTGTTTGGATGTTGGCATTGCCAGCGTCTGCGGTCAGAATATGTATGACCTTGCTGTTACCATGGGGCATCGCCTCAAGGCCGTTATTCTTAGGGAGGCCAGCAATGTCTGGGGCGGATCCCTGCTGCCCTTTTCCTTGGCCAGAGGAGGCGAATCCCAGACTGATTGGCTGAATTTAATCAGGGGACTTCGTCGGATTGATTTTGACGGGCAACTTATTATGAATTGTGGGGACACCTTGGCCGCGTTTTCACCCCTGCTACGCCCCGATGTCCTGTGCCTAGCCAAAAAGACGGCTGATTATATCGCTTGGCAAGTAAAGATGGAGCAACTTTTGGCCAAGTATGATACGCGCGTACTGTTCGGCGCCGGCAATATGTGTCGCAATTACCTGAAGTGTTACGGCGAGCAGTATCCACCGCTGTTTACCTGCGACAATGACCCGGCCAAATGGGGGACAAAATTTTGCGGCCTGGAGGTGCGCGCGCCGGAATGTCTGCTGGATTTGCCGGAGGATTGCGCCGTCTTTATCTGCAACACCTATTATCGAGATATTGAGGAACAACTACGCGAAATGGGGCTAAAAAATCCCGTGGAGTTTTTCAACGATGAATTTATGCCCAGCTTTTACTTTGAACGCTTAGAAGAATTGGCGGAAGGTGGCGCAGAGACATGTTGAAATTGGGGGTGCAGACCCAAGGGGTTATTGACGACGAAAACCCTTTAGAAGGTTTCGCTATGATTAGTCGCGCCGGCTTTTCCTGCGTGGATTTCAGTTTGCATGGTTATCTCAAAAACACCGACATTTACGAGTCAAGACTCAATAATTTTTTTGACGCGCCCCTAGCTGAACTTAAAGAATTTTTTACTCCACATAAAGAAGCGGCGAAGGCCTATGGTATTGCCATTCATCAAATGCACATGCCCTATCCGATTTATCAACCCAAGGGCAAACGTGAGGTCAATGAATATCTATGGCAACAGGTGGCGCCGAAGAGCATGGAACTCTGCGCTTTTTTGGAGTGTCGGTACATTGTGGTGCATGGGTTTAAGCTACAGAAATATCTGGGTTCGGAGGAAGCGGAATGGCGTGAAACTGAACGGTTTTTAGATTCTATATTACCGTTGGCCAAGGAGCATGGTATCGTCGTTTGCCTAGAAAATCTTTATGACGAGGTGGCCGGGCATATAGTGGAAGGGTCTTGCGCTAAGGCGGAGAGAGTTGCGGAACGCATTGACCGCATCAATGAGAAATACCAGACGGAGGTGCTGGGATTTTGCTTTGACATGGGACACGCCAACTTGTTAGGGCTGGACGCGGAAAGTTTTTTGGTGACATTAGGCCGGCGGCTCAAAGTCCTGCATTTACACGATAATGACGGTCTGTGTGATCTCCATCAAATT
Organism: Selenomonadaceae bacterium; assembly: GCA_017476005.1. Lineage (GTDB taxonomy): Bacteria > Bacillota > Negativicutes > Selenomonadales > Selenomonadaceae > RGIG5097. The sequence goes on from JAFVEM010000035.1 coordinate 26,005, forward strand.
CCCTTTACCTTCACCCGTGACAGAACGAATAAAGCCTCTACCGATTGGGAGGGATTAGTGCGCGGCCTCAGCAAAATCCAATTCGACGGTGTTTTAAATTTTGAAACCGCCCCGGCTTTGACGCCCTTTCCTGTTTGCATGAAAGCGGATGTGTTGCGGTTTATAGGTTGTATCGGTGAGTATTTGGCAGGGGAGATTAGACGGATAGGATTGACGAAAGAGGAGTAGGCGCAGAGATGACCAGACAAAACATTTTGCTTTGGGGAATAGGGTCAAGTTTCGCTAATGATAAAGATATTTTTTTCAGCCAAGAATTTGCGAAGCAATACAACATCATGGCGTGTATAGCCGCTACCCCCCCCGATAAAGACAATTCTGTAATTTCAACTATTCCTGTGATCACCAAGCATGATATAATAAATTTTGCTTTTGATAAAATTGTGATCGCGGCCTTGCCACATAATTTGCCGTCCATAAGAGACGATGCCGCCAGCGTTGGCGTACCGCTGTCTAAAATAATAACCGCCGACGATTTACTAACCGCCGAAGGAGCTTTTCGGTCGGCAGAATACTCGTATTGCGAACGGGTACAACAGGAGGTTATAAGTAATATTTTGTCGGCCACGGAGGAGCAAATCCACGACTATGAATGGCTGTATAAGCAGATATGTCGCTACGGCATTTATTGTTTTAATCCCGACTGGCAGACGCTAGATGATTCTATCCGTTGGACAAGATACGGTATCATGCAAGTACCCGAAGAATTTGCCGCCTTTTGTATATTACTCGGCAAATTAAAAATTTCCACGGCCATAGAGATCGGTGTTTTTCGCGGTAAAAGCTCTTACTTTATGTGCGCTGTTTTGCAACGATTAAATCCTACTTTGACCTATAAAATGGTAGATATAAGAGACAATTTGGAAAGCTACGCCACTTTTGCGAGATTATTGCCGTCGCTGGAAAAATGTATTCCGTCCACATCAAACGACTATATTGGGGAACAGTATGATTTTGTTTTTATTGACGCTGATCATTCCTATGATGCATCAATTAAAGATTATTATAATCTAGGGCAATATTCCAAGGTGATAACGGCTTTTCATGATATTTACGCTCACGAATATGATCACTTAAACGGTGGAACCGTGCGAATGTGGAACGAAGTCAGCAAAATGGAGACAAGAAGAGCGCATGGCGTTTTTGCCAAGTATCCTAATCAATGGATGGGGATTGGGTTTGTAATTTGAATTGCCAATGGTGCCTAACAGCCGCCGTCAACTTAATGACGGCGGCTTATTTTTTTACGGTGGAAGCAAGCCTTAATCCCCTCTATCTTCAAAAAGGCATTGACTTCACCCCTACGGCTATGATATATTTTTGTGCAATAAGTCGTGTATAGCATGAAAGGAGCGTTTTATCATGCGGAAACTGCCTATCGGGATTCAATCCTTTGAGAAGCTTATTAGCAGTAACTTCGTTTATGTGGATAAGACGGAGTATGTATATCGTTTGGCCAGCGAGGAATCCACCTACTTCCTGAGCCGTCCCCGTCGTTTCGGCAAGAGTCTCTTTTTATCTACTCTCAAGGCTTATTTTGAGGGCAAGCGTGAACTTTTTGCCGGGCTTAAAATTATGGAGCTTACTCGGGATAACCCAGAGGCGTGGCAAGCCTACCCCGTGTTCTACTTTGATTTCACCGGCGAGGATTATTCTAAGGAGGAGGCTTTGGAGTCGCTACTGGACGAGCATCTGCGCCGCTGGGAGGAGCTGCATGCGCTTGACCATGACTCGATGAGCTTAGGCGAGAGATTTCGCGCCCTTTTGCTGGCGGCTAATCGGCAATCCGGCCTACGCAGCGTCGTGTTGGTGGATGAGTATGATAAGCCGTTGCTGGAGGTTATGAACAACCCTCAACTGCTTGAGCGTAACAAAGCTACTTTTAAAGGCTTCTTTAGTACCCTGAAGGGGTTTGACCAGTACATTCAATTCACCTTCATCACCGGGGTTACCAAGTTTACCAGAGTAAGCCCCTTCAGCGATTTAAACAATCTAAATGATATTTCCTTAGAGAAAAAGTACGCTGATATTTGCGGTATCACCAAGAAGGAGCTACTGAGCTACTTTCAGCCGGAAATAGTTGAATTAGCGGCGGAGCAGTCGCTGACAATAGATCAATGCATCAAGGAACTTCAAGAATGCTACGACGGTTATCATTTTCATCCAAGCACCGGCGGCGTTTATAACCCCTTTAGTCTCTTGAAAGCATTTTACGCCAAAGAGCTGGGTTCATACTGGTTTGCCACCGGTACGCCTACTTTCTTGATAAACAAGATGAAGTTTTCACAGTTTGATGTACGTCAGCTGACTAACGGGACACTCGGCGCCACCGAAGCCGTTTTGGAAAACTACCGTGGCGAGGACAGCGACCCGATACCCCTCCTTTACCAAGCCGGTTATTTAACGCTGGCCGGCTATGACAGAAGACGCAATCTTTATCGCTTAATAATCCCCAACCGCGAGGTCGAGTACGGGCTTTTGGAATGTTTGCTACCAAGCTACGTCCCCAATCCCTACAATAATAAGGACCTAGATATATATATCCTAAGCGATTATATCGATGCCGGCGATTTGGACGGCATCAAAAATGTTATCACCGCTCTTTTTGCCGGCATCCCTTACACTAACAATGATGCCCCCTTTGAGCATTACTTCCAAACGGTCATTTACCTTGTGTTTAAACTCCTCGGGCGATACATCCAATGTGAGATGTACACCGCCACCGGACGGATAGACTGCACTTTAGCAACCAATGATTACATCTACCTCTTCGAGTTCAAACGTGATAGCACCGCTAAGGCAGCCCTAGAACAAATCGAAGCCAAGCAGTATGCGCTACCCTTTGCGGCCGACAAACGTAAGCTGTATAAAATCGGCGTGGCCTTTGATTCGGAGACGAGGCTGGTAAGCGACTGGTCAGTGGGGGAACAGAATAAACCCACGCCATAGCCATGCCGACGGCGTGAAATCAGAAATACCCAAATTCTTTGGCAGGAATTAGGAAATATGGGGCGAAACTTAACCCTGCAAGGAAATCTTTTGTTCTCAATGCGTAAATAGGGAGGCGAATTTTCATGGGGAGTCGGGTAAAAAAATTTTTTTCCGGCAAGATGCTGGCGGTCTTGGCGCTTTGTCTGGTTTTAGGTAGCGCCACGCTACTGGCTGCCGGGGAAGGTGCGACGGTGAATTGGGCGGATGAAATGATTAGCGCCACGGGGTACGGTACGCCGCCTGACAGGGCGAAGAACCCCGGTCATGCCAGAATCCTCGCGAGGAATGCGGCCATCATGGACGCTTATCGTCGGTTGGCAGAGCAAGCTCAGGGGATCCATATTACCGCTGCCAGCACCGTGGCCGACAATGTTTCGCAAAACGATACCCTACGCGGCCAAGTTGATGCCGTTATCAAACGCGCCAAAATCCTGCCGGGTAGCGAAACCTATGACGAATACAATAACTGCCAACTGATGATGGAGGTTCCCCTGTACGGCGTGAGCAATTCTCTCGCCAAGGTGGTTTTGCAACCGGTAGAGAAAGAGGCTTTCCCCGAACCCACCACGGAGGAAGGCTCCGAGGCAGTCGAGGGGGATTACACGGGGCTTATCATCGATTGCAGCGATGTCACCGAGGACACCGCCGGTAGCGTTATCCCCGTGGCCTTTTACAAAGTTTTGCCCCTTTCCGTGCCGGGAGTGGGCGGCCTGAACCCGGTAATGACTCCCACGGTACGCAGTACGAGTCAACAGGCCATCTACGGCTACAGCAACCTTGACCACAGCAAAGTGGTGGAAAAGGGTATGGTGGGCTACGCCACCGATAAGAAGGATACGGCGCGCGCCGGGAAAAAACCTTTGGTGGTAAAAGCGGTGAAAATGGAGGACGACAACAGCACTCCCGTGGTTTCCGAGAAGGATGCCAACAAAATCCTCCGGGAAAACAAGAGTTCTCATTTCATGGATGACGGCGCCGTCATTATGCTCAGCACCAAAGGCCTCCGGGACAGCTACAGCAAACGCTATACCGCGCCCATGAACGGCAACGGTGTCTGACATGAAGTCAACGTCCCTAGGACGGAAGCGACGCGCCATGGAAGCCTGTTTGGCTGCCATGGCCATTGTCGCCCTCGTGGCTACCGGCTGGCTGAATAATTGGACGCTGGCGGTCTCCGATTGGTTTTATCAGAAGCCGGGGGAGAAAAGCGAGGATATTGTGATTGTGGAGCTGGATGCCGCCACCATTAACAGCCTCGGCCCCGTCTATACTTGGCTCCGTCCCGAAATGGCGAACGCCATTAACATTTTGAACAACGCCGACCCCACAAAGCGACCGGCGGTTATCGGTATCGACTGTCTTTTTTCCGGGGATAATGTCGAGGATCCCGAAACCGATGCACGCCTTGCGGCGGCCGCCGGTCAGTACGGCAATGTGGTAATCGCCTCCGAGGCCATCATGGATGACGTTACCGATTATGAGACAATTCCTAAGGGCCTCCCTTGGGATCCCCCTTTTACCGCCTTGGCCGCAGCCACCGACACGGGATTGATTAACGGCCCCGACGACCCGGACGGTATCACGCGCCACGATTTTTTGTTTGTGGATGTGGAGGGACGCGGCCAAATGCTTTCCTTTGGTCGCACCATTTACGAAAAATGGTGCGCGGCCAAAGGTCTTGTCCCCAATCCACCGCCGACCGTGGGGGAAAACGGGGTCTTTTATCTCCCCTTTTCCGTCAGAACTTATCGGCAAAATATCACCTTTAGTGATTTGTTGGCTGGCAAGATTTCCCCGGATGTTTACGCCGGGAAAATCGTGCTTATCGGAGTTTGCGCCAAAGGCATGGGGGACGACTTTTTGACGGCGCTGGATCACGCCAACTCCATGTACGGCATCGATATTCATGGCAACGCCATACAGGCCTTTCAAACAGGTTTTTTCCCCCGTGAGGCGCCGAAGGCTCCTCAGCTGATTTGGCTGGGGGTAATGTCCTTTGGCCTCTCTTTTTTCTTTGGTCGTCAACGCTTGAGTTTAATTATGGGCGGCTGGCTAGGGATTTCTGTTGGTTGGCTCCTAAGCTGTCATTTGCTTTATGCGCGCGGAATCATGCTGAACGTCTTATGGGTACCGCTGGCGGCGAGCCTTTTGCTCGTGAGCGCCATCGCTCTTAACTACCTGCGAGCGCAAAAGGACAGGGAGGAAATTTTAACCACCTTTGGCCGCTATGTGGATCCCTTGGTACTGGAAGAACTGCTCAAAAACAAGGCGGCGGCCATGGACGTGGGAGGGAAACTCCGAGAGATAGCGGTGCTGTTCGTGGATATTCGGGGCTTTACTTCCATGAGTGAGAAACTGCCCCCCGAAACGGTAGTAGCAATCTTAAATCGCTATTTGACTCTGACCACCGCCTGTATTCAAAGATACCATGGCACCTTGGATAAATTCGTGGGAGACTGCACCATGGCTTTTTGGAATGCCCCCCTGTTACAAAAAGAGGCGGTTTTCCTCGCTTGTCGCGCCGCTTTAGACATGAAAGAGGAATCGGCTAGGCTCAATGCGGAAATCGTCGCCCGATACGGACAATCCATCGCTTTCGGCATCGGTGTTCATTGGGGCAGCGCCGTGGTGGGCAATATCGGCTCTCAGGCGCGGATGGACTACACCGCCATTGGCGACACGGTAAACACGGCGGCGCGGCTGGAGGAAAACGCCCCCGGCGGCACGATTCTTATTTCTCGCGCCGTAGCGGATAAACTGGGGGATAGGGCAGTGGTTTCGCCGCCGCCAAAAGCCATCAAGTTAAAGGGAAAAACCGCCGAATTCGAAATTTTAGTTTTAGAAGCGTTATGGTAAACGAAATAAAAATTTATCGCCGGGTCAAGGGGCTGCCAGCCCCTTGTGGGGTTTGGGGCAAAGCCCCAATAATAAAATACGGAAGGGACGGGGAGACGGTTGAGTAAAATTGCCGACCAAGCCGAGATTTTTAGCTTGACCGTGTTGGGAGCGCGAGGTTCCATGCCGGGAGAAGGCAGAAAATGCGCCCGTTACGGCGGCGCTACCTCCTGTTACCTCGTAAAAGCCGGGAGGGAGGAAATTTATTTGGATGCCGGTTCCGGTATCGCCGGGGTAAAATCGGCGCCGGAGGCTAGTGTGTCCCTCCTTATCACCCATATGCATCTTGATCATCTGGTGGGACTGCCTTTTTTTGCGGCTCTCGGCAACAAAAACCGCTCGTTAGAAATTTACGCCGGTTATCATCAGGGACTGTCACCTAAGGAGGCCATCGACCGACTGATTTCGCCGCCCTTTTGGCCATGTTTCATCGATGACTATCCGGCTAAGGTGAAATTCCAAACGCTGGTTACCGCGAAGGAAATAAACGAGTTTGCCATTGGGGAAGTGTCGGTAAAATTTATGGAGGGGGCGCATCCTAACGGCTGTACCCTCTTTCGCTTATCCTATCGGGGAAAATCCTTGGTCTATGCCACGGATTTTGAGCATAGCCCGGAGGACAGCGCGCGGCTGGCCAATTTTGCCCAAGGCGCGGATCTTTTGCTCTACGACGCCCAATACACCGCCGCCGAGTACGAAAAATATCGGGGCTATGGCCATTCTACGCCGGAGGAGGGCATCGAAGTAGCCAAGGCCGCCGCCGTCCAAAAACTCCTGCTGGTGCATCATGCGCCTTGGCGTACCGATGAGGATTTAGATGCCTTGGAGGCGGTTTTTGCCGGTCAATACCAAGAGGTGTCGTTTGCCAAGATTGGCGAGGAAATTATTTTAGGGGAGGGTGAAAATTGAACAGGGAAAGAGCCGCCGAGGAAATTTTGGATAAGCTGTTCACCGTCATGGAAGACTTAACCCGGGAAATGCGCTCCAATGACAAACGCAGCAGCGATCATTATCAGGTATTCGGCATTTTTGCCGAACTGGGGCGTACCATGGTGAATGCGGACAGAGCCAGCTTCTGGCGTTGGGACAAGCGAGGCCATCAGCTGGTGACCACCGCCGCCACGGGTACCGGCCAAATAACAATCCCGGATACCGCCGGGATTGTGGGGCAAGCCTTGGCGCTGAATCGTCCCCTAGTCACTAATGATCCCTACCATCACCCTAAATTTAATTCCGCCGTGGATAAGGCTACCGGCTATTTAACCAGATCCATCCTCGTGCTACCGGTGTCCAATTGCCGGGGAGAGGTCATTGGCGCTTTTCAGGTCATCAATAAGCGACTGGATGAAGAAAATTTCGACGAAACGGGCTTTGACGAAATTGCGGACGTAAAGCGACTGTCCATTGCCGCTTTCATCTGTGGGTTGGCGCTGGAATCGGATCTTTTCATGGCCGACGCGCAGAACGACAAATTGACGGGGCTGAAAAATCGCTTTGGCTTTTACAGCGATTGGCAGAGCAAATACCTTCCGCTCACGTCGGGAGAGGACAACAGCCTAGCCATAATCTTATGCGACATAGATTTTTTCAAGAAGGTGAACGACACTTACGGTCATAACGCCGGCGATGCGGTGCTAAAAAAGGTGGCGCAGGTTTTGCAGGCGGAGCTACCCACGGGCAGCAATGCATATCGCTGGGGCGGCGAAGAGTTCATCATCGTTCATGTCGGGAGTGGCCTTGCCGCCACCGTAGCCTTAGCGGAGCAAATCAGAAGCCGGGTGGCGGAGAGCGAGTGTCATTTCGAGGAGCAGAGGCTGAAAGTAACCATGAGTTTTGGGTGTAGCGCCTATGAAAGGCTCTACACCTTAGACGAAAATATTGGGGTGGCCGACGAGCGACTGTATCACGCCAAGGAGCAGGGCAGGAATCGCGTGGTGGGCGAGGCAGAAACCACCTATATGGAATAGCAAAATCCCCGAGCTTGCTTTAAGCCCGGGGATTTTTCTTTACTCCCCCACCATCTCCACCCGTTTTCCGGCAAAGGCAATGCCATAGCGCCAAATAGTGTTTACGTTTTGTAACCTTAGGGAGGCCACATACTCCTTGGCAGCGATTTGCGCCAGCGCATCCTTGGCCAGTTCCGGGAGTTTGTCGGCTTCGTCGGCCTTGGCGGCTTTTAACTCTAAAATCACGCCGGGGTAGGTATTTTGCGCCGGGAAAAAAGCTAGGTCAAAACGCCCGTAGCCGCTTTCGCGATTGGACTCTAGGCGGTATTTGCCGTCTAGGAGCAGAGTCAGCCCCAGCATTAGGCCGTGATAAAAATTCTCCGGCTCTCCGGCGGCATCGTGGTAGCTCACAAAGTCTCGGAGTATCTCTCTTAGGCAAGCGGCAAATTCCTTGACGTCGCCGCCGGTCATGGCGATTAACATTTCTCGCAGTAAGGTTTCCCCTTGCTGTGGGGCTATATTTTGCAAAATTTCCGCACGGAGGGCAATGCTGATTTCTTTATTGGGGATTTGGAGGTTCAGCCAGCGATTAGACCACTCGTCCAGCCATAAATCCACAGCTTTCAAATAACCGGTGGTGAGCAGCATCATAAATAGGGCATCGCGACTTTGATGAATGTCGGCATAGACCGTGTTTTCATTGGCCGGAGTAATCACGGCCTTGCCTTTTAAGAGTCCCTCCAGCTCCCTTTGACGGCGATAGTCCACTCGCTCCAGTAGCGCCTTCAAGATAACATTGCCGGAGGTATTGAGCCAGTAGGGAGCGACTTCGCAACCGCTGGCCACATAGCGTATTACCGACCAAGGATTGTAGATTTCCGTGTTACCAAACTGGTAGCCATCGTACCAAGCCTTGACCTCCGGCATCTTGGAGGCTACGCCGCTGCGCGCCATGAGTTCCTCGGTTTCCGTTTCCGTGAAACCGAGGATGTCGCTGTATTTTTTGGTGAGTACGGAGCAGACGTCCAGATTGTTGAGGTCGCTGAAGATGCTTTCTTTGGAAACGCGAGAAACTCCCGTGAGCAGGGCAAAATCTAAGTATTCGTTGCTTTTTAAAGCCGCCCCTAAAAGTCTTTTCATAAAGCCGATGCATTCTTTATAGTAGCCATGCTCCCAAGCGGCGATAATGGGAGCGTCGTATTCGTCGATGAGGAGTAGCGGCCTTTGGCGGTAATGCTTGGCAAGAAACAGGGTTAGCTGTTTCAAGGAATCCTGCATTTCGACTATGTTGGCGGATTTTTCCAGCATACGTTGGAAGTAAGCGATTTCCTCGGGAGCAAGAGCCTCCCCCTTTAGCAAATAGCGAAACTGACCGTATAAGCCGGACAGCGTCCCGCGCCACCGGTCGGTTAGAGCGGCAAAGGTCGCCTCCTGCACGTCTTTTAGGGAAATGAACACTACCGGTCTCGTACCTTGCTCCGTCATGTACCTTTCGCCGGCCTTATCAATGTCGAGCCCTTGGAAGAGTGAGCGGTTTTCGGCGGCATTATCTAGGTCAAAAAAATAACGCACCATGGACATGGTCAGGGTCTTGCCGAAACGGCGCGGCCGGGTGATGAGCGTAACCCCACTGTGACCATCGATCAGTTCTTTTATAAAGCGCGTCTTATCTACAAACAAGTAGTTTTCCCTACATAACTTCTTAAAATCATCGATTCCCACGGGCATTATTTTTGCTTGGCTCATGGTTTTACCTCCTATCTTGACTGACTGCGAGCATAATTATGCCGGCGGACTTTTTCCTTTGGTGTCATCATTCGACAGTTCTCACGCAAATCCTGCCGTTGTAGTGCCGGATATGCAAATTGGCGCCGGCGCCGTAAAATTGCGGCAGGATTTTGCCATTTGGCGGCGAATAGAGAATAAAAAGGAAGATATACAGCAATCGTCGCCGGAGAGCAAGGCCGCGACACAGAACGACACAGAAGAGGAGATAGCATTATGGCAACCATGGATCGTTTCAAAGAGGTATTGCAAAGGGGATGTTTGCCGGAGGCTTTGGGGGGCGAGGCGCTCACGGCGCAATGGAAATACGATTTTCTGACCGCCGTGCATACCATGGAAGAAGTAGAGAGCGTAACGGCGGCGCTGAAAAAACGCGCCGCCAAACGAGGCAATCTCAAGGAAAAACTCATTGCCACCTGCCGGACAAATCTGCAAAAAATTACCCAGAAAGAAGAACTCACCGCCAAAGACATCGAGGAAGCTCTCAAAATTTTGTACGCCTGTCGGCAGGAACTACTGCCCATCGAGGGGGAAGAACGCTCGGAAAAAGCCATCGCCAAACTGGTGGCCGACGGTGTCAGCGCCGGGCGCTAGCAAATTCTTGAGGTGAAAATTATGGGCAGCGTAGCGACGGCCTTAAAATAAAAGCCCCCTCAGCCGCCATATATGGTAGCTGAGGGGGCTTCTACTAAAAATCATCTCAAATATCCTTTGCTCCCAACATATTCTCTAGGGTTTCAAACAAAATTTCCGGGTCAACGGGCTTCGACAGGTGGGCATTGAGTCCGGCTTGTAGGCTGCGTTGCACGTCCTCATCGAAGGCGTTGGCGGTGAGGGCGATGATGGGGATTTTTTTGGCGTCGGGGCGGCTCATGGCGCGAATGGTGGTGGTGGCCTCTAGGCCGTCCATTTCCGGCATCCGCATATCCATTAGAATAGCGTCGTAGTAATTTTCCGGGTGAGCGGCGAACATCTCCACGGCGATTTTGCCGTTCTCCGCCAGCTCCGACTCCACCTCGCGCATGGTGAGAACCTGTTTCATGATTTCGGCGTTCACCGGCATATCCTCCGCCAATAGTACGCGCCGTCCCTTGAGTTCTACTTTTTGGCGCGGCACGGACAGGAGGATTTGTTTCTTTTTCAGGGTTTTCTTGAATTCCTCAATCAAACTGCCAAAGAACAGAGGCTTGGAAATGAAACTATCTACCCCGGCAGTCACCGCTTCTTCCATTACGTCGTCCCAATTGTAGGCCGTCAGAATAATGATGGCGGCATCGTCGCCGATGATGGAGCGAATCTGCCGGGTGACCTCCACCCCGTCCATGTCGGGCATGTGCCAATCCACCACGATTAACTGATACGGCTCCCGTCGCGCCTGACGCAAACGTATTTTTTCCAAGGCATCCTTGCCGGAAAGAGTGGTTTCCGTGACAATCCCCGCCTGTCCCAAGACCACTTTGGCGTGTTCGCAGGCGATAGGATCGTCGTCAATCACGAGCACGCTCATATCTTGGGGACGAATTTCCACGTCCTGCCCGTCGTCCTCATCTTTCTTATCGGAATCCCGGAGGGTGACGGTGACGGTAAAGGTAGTCCCCACCCCTTTTTCGCTTTCCACCTCGATCTTGCCGTTCATCATCTCGATAATGTTCTTCGTAATGGCCATACCGAGGCCGGAGGAGCCGTATTTATTGGCGGCGGTGGTGTCCTCTTGGCTGAAGGTATCGAAGAGCTTCGGCAAAAATTCCTTTTTCATGCCGATGCCCGTGTCCTTCACCGTGAAGCGGAAAGCCGATTTCCCGTCGAAGCCCCCGATTCTTTCCACCCAAAAATCCACCTTGCCGCCTTTGGGAGTGAATTTCACCGCGTTGCCCAAAAGGTTGATAATGGCCTGACGGAGTTTTCCTTGGTCGCCGATGTAGTACGACGCGATGGGGCCGCTGAGACGGCAATCATAGGCCACGCCCTTTTCCTCGCACTGGCCGCCGGCGATGATGTTGATTTGCTCGAGGAATTTGGCAAAGGAAAATTCTTCGTTCCGAATGACCATACGTCCCGATTCGATGCGCGACATATCCAAAATATCGTTAATGAGGGACAGCAGGTGCTTGGCGGAGCTGTCGATTTTCTCCAAGTATTCCCTGGTGGAATCGGCCAAATTCGGCTCGTGGAGCGCCAAGCTGTCTAGGCCGATGATGGCGTTCATGGGAGTTCGTATCTCATGGCTCATATTGGACAGGAATACCGTCTTGGCCTTACTGGCTTCTTCCGCTGTCTTGAGAGCTTCGCTTAAGGCTTGGCTCTTTTGCATGGAGTCGCGCATCTCGGCATCACTGTCCGTGAAGCCCACGCCCAAGAGATTGCTGTTATCCTCCCCCTCTTCTTTACTCTTGGCGCGCGCCATTTTCAGCATTTCATAACGTTCCTCGCCGTCATGCTTCACCAAGTAGCGATAGGAAATGACGGCGTTTTTCTCCAAAGCCTCGCGAATGGCGGAAGGGCGAATAAACTCCCGGAAGCCGGCGCGGTATTCTTCGGCCACATATTTGTCGGCGTAGGCGAAGAATTTTTCTCTGAAACCGAAACTCTCGCCCTCCTCCACCGCGCCCAAGTGGTCATGCCCCTTGCGGTAGCAAATCCCTTGGTCGGTATCCAAATCTACATAGTAAACGCTGCGATAATCGGAGGCCAAAGCCGTAATCATGCTGTCCTGCTGGGTTTTCTGTTGCTCCTGCGCGAGAAGTTCCTCCTGCAAGGCCAGTTGCTCCTCCAGCTCCTGTTGCTTGACCCGGTTTTCCGTTTCGGAAATTTCTTTCTCCATGGTCATTTTGGCCGCTCGTCTGGTTTGCAGGAGCATGATGCTCGCCAAAGCCCCGAGTACCAGTACCGTCAACACTGATTGCGCTAAACCGCGCGACACAATGCCGTCGTAGATGGAGCTGATGCGGCTTTCTATTACGCTTTCGCGCACCAAGTAAGTGAGCATCCAGTCCGTCCCGTGTACCGGCACATAACACATTGTTTCGCGAATGTCGTTATAGGTGAAGGAAACCACGCCGCCATGCCCGGCCTGAAAATCCTCGCGCATGGCGGACAGGGAATGTCCTTTTTCAAAGGCGGCGTTCTCCAAGGCTTTCAAGAGGTTGTTTTCACTGGCCAGTCCCCCTAGCACCACGTTGGTCAAGGCCGCGCCTCCGTGGGTGTAGATGTTGCAGAAAGTTATATTGTTTTCCGTACCCGCTTGCAGGGAAATACTTTCCAGCATGCGATTCATGTCGATTTCCATGAAGCAGACCACGAGGGTCTTGCCCTCGAAAGCAAGGCGATCCACCGGTACGGCGACAATGACCTTTTTGTTGTTGCCGTCGGGATTTTTGATGGAAATCTCCGGCTCCGACAGTTGGGTGTAGTCAAAGCTGTATTGGTCAATGTCCGTGCGCGTACCTCGCGAGGTGTAAATCAGACCGTCCATATCCACAAAGGCGAATTTCTCCAAACCGTAAAGCTGCTTCATGCGCGCCTGATAAGCCTCTAGATGCGCCTTGTCGCTGAGGTCGTCTTTATCCATCAGGCCGATGGCCACATCCAAATTATTGATATAACTCGCCAAGGTAGAGGCCACGACTTGCTCGCGCCGGCCGGCCAGTTCGTCGAGATAAATCAAACTCACGGTTCGCACCGCCGTCTGCGTGTCCTCCCCGGCGTTCTTCCCCGTCCAAAAAGTGCCGAGTCCCAGCAAAACCATGATGATGACTCCGCCGATGACGGCAAGGCGCCTGATTTCGCTTTTTTGGGCGCGTTCCATAGGGCATCCCCCGTTTCTCCAGTATATGTTCGCCGCTTCCCGGCGACCCACCGGGTACTATATTCGCCGCCAAGACCGATTTTTCCTTTAGACGGCTCAGGGGTTGGCGAAATTTTTTTGTGTACTCCCTCCGCCCTTCGGGCACCTCCCTCTAAGAGGGAGGCTGACACTTTCCGTCATTGACAGCCATGAGTATTGTGATTAGAATGAATGTGGGTAACGAGAAAGGAGCCTTCGGTGAAACTGAATATTTCTGACTACAAAGCCTACATCGTCGATTGCGACGGCACCCTGTATTTCCAACATGGCGTCAGAATGAGTATGATGCTGTGTATGCTCAAGTATTTCCTCACGCATTTTTGGCGACTGAAAGATCTGTTTATCATTTTCTGCTATCGCCGGATTCGTGAGCGACGCCAATATGCCGCCGCGGCAAACATAGAGGCAATGGAGTACGCCGCGGCGGCCTTAAAATGTCGGACAACCCCCGACTATGTGGCGACGGTAATCAAGCGTTGGATGATAGAACGGCCTTGCCAATATCTCAAAGCCGCTCAAGATGAAGCCCTCTTGTCATTTTTGCGCGAACAACAACGTCAGGGCAAGCCGGTCATAGTTTATTCGGATTATCCCCTCTCAGATAAACTGGCGGCGCTGGATTTTGCGCCCAGCGCTTCATATTACACCGGTGATGCCGTCATAAATTGCTTAAAGCCGGACAATCAAGGACTGGAATATATTTTAAGTACATTGAGACAAAAAAATATCCACAGAAACGAGGTGCTTTTTATAGGAGACAGAGATGATAGGGACGGTCTTTGCGCTAGGGAAAGTGGGGTTGACTGCCTGATTCTAAAAAAGTTTAAGGGAGAGCGAGAGGGGCAGTGGCGGAAGCTAATGCAGAACTGAGTCCTAAATTATGACAGGGAGGCTAATCGTATGGATGGGGAAGCCATTCTGAGCAGTTGTGACGGATATACTGTTTTTCGGTATGGCGACTACAATATTCGCTTTGTGGCGCCATATTCGCTCGAAAAATATATATCCGTCAAAGAATGGGATGCCGGTTATATCGTAGTGATGACCAAATATCGGCATAATAGCGAGCCTGAAGAAGAGTATATTGATTTAATTCCCATTTTGGAAAATCTCTACATTGACAAAGACAAATTTTTACAGCCAATAAAAAAGGTGAGGGTTTGTTATGACTGATGTTTTGCAGGTCGCAGATGAAGCTAAAATGATTGTGAATGGATATGCTTACACGCCTAAAGATGATAATATACGTGTCTTAAATCTCAACCTGCCCCAAAAGGCAACCGTATTGTCTAATGATGGTAAAATCATTGAGACAACAATGGACGATATTGAACTTGAAATCGTAAAGGGATATTTCTATAATAATTATGAGTTTCTAGTGGAGTGAATTGTATGCCTAAATATTTTGAGTATAAAGTCGCAGGCTATTATCTCTATTTCACCTCCAAATGCGTTGTAGAATGTATGCACACTCACGCAAGTGATCGCAAGCTGACCGAAGCAGGGGCGGCCAAGTTTTTTGTAAAGAGTAATGGCGACAGCATAGTGCAAAACAAAGGCATCCTTAACGACCGTGAAACCAATATAATCCAAAGGTTTATCAAAAAGAACTATAAAGAAATGTATTTGCAATGGTCTTTATACAGTCAAAAAGGCTTTTATGGAGAAGCTGACAACTAATGCTAATTAGAAAAGGACGGCTTTTGCGCCAAAAAAAAGCGAGGTGGCTTGCCTGATTCTAAAAAATCTAAGGGAGAGCGAGAGGGACAGTGGCGACAACTTATGCAGAACTGATGCCTAAATTAAGACAGGGAGGCTCATTATCAATCATATCAATTCGTGGCTTGGCTTTTTGACACACTGAAGCTACCATTTGTTCAACTTCTCCCAATGTCTTTGGCGACAGAGAAACAATCCACATAGAATTAACCCTAAATTGTACAAAGTGAAGCCATCATGCAAGGGCAAAACCAAAAGGAAGTAGTGAATCATATAAAAACTTAAATAACAATAGCCACCCACCAAAAGAAACATAAGCTTTCTAAACTTTCCGTGAGTCACGAACGAAAAATAAAAGGCTACTATGGACGGCCAAAATAAAATGAAGCACTCCATGCGCCAACTATAACACCAAAAATCGGTGGCTATGGCTGTCACGGTAAACAGAAACAACATGGATGTTTGCCCTTTTTTGCTACGCCACATTAGCCATACGAACAATGTGCCGACTAACATACTCAAAGGCATAACATCTAATTGAGGCCAGTATCTGCGCAGAGGTTCCATAATGCCCGGGTACGCTTTTCCTCCGCCTATATTGGCCGACAAAAACTCACGCATTAGCTCTAATGAGCCGGTATCAACCCACCAAGCCGCAATAACCCATGCCACAATAACCATAGAAGAAGTTGTCATTAGCGTTTTCCACTGCCTCGCCAAGAGCATGGCGAAGCAAAAAAGAAGGGCAGTTTGCGGTTTTACCATGGCAAACCCCAGCAAGACGCCGGACAGTATTGGAAAGCGACGATTTAAGAGACAGGCTATTATGATAAGGCAACATATTATGCCGCCGCAGTTGCCATCGTGTGCGGCAATCCAATATCCATAGGACACCGTAGCCAGCACCATCATGCTAACGCAAAAAAATTTTCCCTGTTGTCGCAAGGTATAATACAGAACGACCATCAATAACAATATACTGCCCAGATAAATTAGCCCAAAGTAAATTTTCGCCCAAGCTAAAGGCAGGTAGCCCGGATAAAAGACTTGCCCCAGCAGTAGCCCCCAAGGGCTTGTCCCCCAGTCGGCCGGGATAATTCCAACGTCAGGTAGCAGTGCTGTTTCTGCGCCTATCTGTGGAAAAGGATCAACGTGGTGAAAGGCGTAGGCGCATAAAGCCCATTGACCGTAAAAATCACACAACCATGATCTGCTATTCACCTCAAGATTGGCGATTCGCAGAAACAGTAGTAAGCAGGAAATAAGCACCAATGCGATGAGAATATCCTTGATGATTCGGTTGGTGGTAAATGCCTCCTGCCAAAATTCCTTGCGTGTCATGCGCTTGCACGTCCTTTGCTAAAACCCAAGCAATTCCTTATCGGCAAATATAGATAGCCAAGGAATATCCACATTATACCCTCCTCTTCAGAAAGTCCTCGTCCAATTTCTTCCAATTACCATAACGGCATAGATATAAACAACATAGGATTAAGCCTAAATGGTAAATTGTAATTGCATTATAGAAATCAATGTTTATCGCATTTATCGAATTTGCCAAAATCTTTATTGAAGTTATAATGGTTCTATTTACGGAGCAGTAGAATGCTATGCACCAAAAAACAAGTTTTTCCCTTTCTGAATGTTCCAAGGTAGAAAAATAAAGAGATACAATGGCAGGTAGAAGTAAAATTGTTCTTTCTAAAAGCCATGTATAACACCAAAAAGCGGTAGCAATAGCAGCCAGTGAAAGGGGATATAAGTACAAGGTTTGCCCTTTTCTGTTTCGCCACATTAGCCATACAAACAATACACCGAACAATATGCTCAAGGGCATAACGTTTAATTGAGGATAATGTACACGGAAGGGTTCCATAATGCCGGGGTAGGCTCTACCACCACCTATGTTCGTCGTCAAAAACTCGCTCAGTAGCTCTAAAAAGCCGGTATCAACCTGTAAAGCCACAAATGCCCACGAGGCAATAACCATAACGGAAGTCGTCAGTAGCGTTTTCCAACGCCCGGCCAGAAGCATGGCCAAACAAAACAATAAAGCCGTCTGCGGCTTTACCATGGCAAAACCCAATAAAATGCCGGATAGTATCGGATAGCGAAGGTTTAACAGACAGGCCATTATGAGAAAAACACATATCATCCCACCGCAATTTCCTGTGTACATAGCTTCCCAATATACATCATTTACTGCGGCTAAGATCAATACATTGTAGCCTAAGAATTTGTCAACGGTACTTATATCTATCACGACCGAATGCAACACATAAAGAAAACACAACAAACAAGTAATATTCAGGAGTACAAAATATACTTTGGCAGTTTCAAAAGACAGATAACTGGGATAAAAAAGTTGCCCGAGTAATAGACCCCAAGGAGTAGCTCCCCACTCAGCCGGTATTTTCCCTACTTCAGGCAGTAAAGCTATTTCAGCTCCTATTTGTGGGAACGGATCGATCCCATGAAGTGCATATCCTCCTAATGCCCAATGTCCAAACAAATCGTATAACCAGTAATGCTCAGTGAAATCAACACTAAAAGTGACTCGATAAATCAATACTAAACACGAAATGCATACCAGCATTAAGAGCAGATCCTTAATAATTCTGTTAGTGGCAAATGCCTCCTGCCAACATTCCTTGCGTGTCATACGCTTGCACGTCCTTTGCTAAAATCCAATCAATTCCTTATCGGCAAATATAGATAGCCAAGGAATATCCACTTTCATAAGTACACAGAAGAGAATCGTCAGCCCTAGGCAGTAAAGCATAAGCAGGGGTTGACGATATATTTTTTCCGGTTTTTGTACCGCCGAATCTTCTTGAAAAGCTAAGTAGAAATAATAGCAGAATATACCTATGAAAAATGGCATAAACAGCAATAATTCCAAGCGGTATTTAATGAGGAATATCCCGATAAAGAACACCGACAGCATGGCGTAAAAGAAAGCGCTAATCAGCAGGGAACGCTCCGTATAAAAGGTAAAAGACTGGCGGTATTTCCCGGCTACGGCGGCATCTCCTATCATTATGTATTCGGCGTAACGCTTTATGGCCATGAGAAAGGCTCCTGCCAGCCAATATCCCAACAATACACTGACTGGCGGCAAATTATTAGCCGTCACAATAAACCAACCCAAGAGGAAACGAATACCGTTATTCAGCGATTCCGATAACACGTCCAAAATGGGTATATCTTTAGTGCGAATCGGGCGCACATTGTAGATTATGCCCATGACCCATAAGGCTATACACGCAATCAGAAAAGGAAGGTTTACCCTCCAAGCCAAGATAAAACCAATGGCTGTTAAAAAAGACCACAAACAAAAGATGTGCTGACCGCGCACTGCTTTACCAACAATGCTACGGTGCTTTTTGGTGGGATGGAACTGGTCAAACTTGGCATCCAAGTATTCGTTAATAACGTAATTGGCCGAGGCCACGAGGGAGGCCGCTATTCCGCCACACAGCACGTCAATAATGACGTTCCGAAACGCATCGTCAGTCAGAGCCAAGGCGGTGATAATTCCCGGCAGGATAAACAACTGCTTTATCCAGTGGTCTAAACGCATGATGCGAATGTAATCACTCCAAGTAACTCGTTGTATGTCATCAGACACTATATCCCCCCTACTCTCTATACGCCTCACAAACGATATTATACGGCCAATTCTCTGCAAAAACAACATAACTCTTTATTGGTTCGCCGTGTACTCCCCCCTGCCGCTTTGCGGCTGTCCCCCCTCCATGAGGGGGGCTTTTTCAGTTTTTCCGTATCACCAAGCCTCCCTCCTAGAGGGAGGTGTCCGAAGGGCGGAGGGAGTCCACATTCTATGCCGTTTTTTTCATCACTGCTCTGAACTGCGCCAGTTGTTCAGCAGTCTGTTTAGGGCAGTCAGGAGTGTAAACTATGGGATACGCTCGTGTCCTCCTCTCCGTTTCACGTTTGATGCGTTCGGGCGTCATGAGGCGTTTAATTTCCTCGTAAAAAGGCTGTCACAC
Organism: Selenomonadaceae bacterium; assembly: GCA_017476005.1. Taxonomy (GTDB): domain Bacteria; phylum Bacillota; class Negativicutes; order Selenomonadales; family Selenomonadaceae; genus RGIG5097. The sequence goes on from JAFVEM010000035.1 coordinate 45,255, forward strand.
GAAGAGTTTTTCCCTTTGTGCGACAGCCCCTCTCGGCGTTTATCCCAATATCTTTCTCAATTCTTCCCAATCAGGTTTAGCCGCCGCTTTTTTTATAGACTCGTAACGCTCCTGCTCCGCCTCCGGCAATTCATAACCGCCGAGGGAATCCATCACGAATTTCAGGCTGTCGTAGTCAAAAGAGGCCACGATTTCCTTGAGGGTTTCGTAGGCTTCGCTCAGTTCCGCCGCCTCTATGGGAGTTTTGGGCGTGTCTGCCGCCGGCGAATCAGCGACGAGGAGGGGGGAAAGTCGGTCGGAGTACTCGCGATACAAAGAAAGAAGCGCCGGGGTGTTTTCCGTTATCTCGTTATAATAACCGCTGTTCCCGGCATCCTCCAGCCGTCTGGCCTTGTCGGAAAGTTCCTTGGCGCCGATTACTCTGGCGCTGCTCTTTAGCGCGTGTACCTTCACCGTGTAATTTTCCCAATCGGCGGCCTGATAGTATTGCTCAATCTCTGCCGAACTGCTCTTTATTGATTCGGCAAAAACCGTCAGGGCATCCAAATACGCCTCCACCGAGCCGCAATAGGCCACGCCAGCTTCCACATCCAGCCCCGAAGTTTCCCTGAGCCAATTCGGCAATGCCAAGTCAGTTTCTGGTTCTGTCGCTTCAGCCGCCGGGGGAGAGTTCGAGGCGGCAGCGGCGGTCTCGCTACGACGCTTTACCTTATCTGCCGGCAGGTATTTCAGCATCATTTCTTCCAGCTTCACGCTGTTAATGGGCTTGGTCAGATAATCGTTGAACCCGGCGGCCATGTATTCCTCCCGGGCGCCGGATACAGCGTTGGCGGTTAAAGCGATCACGGGGGTGTTTTGATTGAGATTATCCGGCGTTTCTTTCAAGCGACGCAGGGTTTCAATGCCGTCGATACCCGGCATACGATGGTCTAAGAAGATGATGTCAAAGACTTCTTTGGTGACCGCATGCAAACATTCGTAGCCGCTTTCCACTGCCGTGATTTGCACTTGGGTTTGCTTTAAGAGTCCCTTCACCACGGTAATATTCATCACCGTATCGTCAACCACCAGTATTTTAGCTTTGGGCGCCGTGAATTTTTCCTGATAGCTCTGCCTGAGTACTAAATTATGACGATGGGATTCGGTGAAATTCCCCATAGGCTCCCAATTCATCACCTTTTGTTCCACCGTAAAGAAGAAATCCGAACCTTCGCCATAGACACTCTCCACTTCCAGTTTGCTTCCCATTAAGTTCAGCAAGCGTTGAGTGATGTTCATGCCGAGACCGGTGCCTTCGATGGAACGATTACGGGCTTCTTCGATGCGTTCAAAGGCGGTGAAAAGTTTTTGGATGTCCGCTTCTTTGATGCCGATGCCCGTGTCTTTGACGCTGATTTTGACTGCGATGCGATCCTCCGCCAGTTTTTCATAGTCAACGGCTAGGGTGACGCTACCGCGTTCCGTGTATTTGACCGCGTTAGTGAGAATGTTCGTCACCACTTGCTTGAGGCGAATTTCGTCGCCGAAGAGAATCGAAGGCAGATTTTCAGCCACCTCCACGTTCAACTTGAGGCCTTTTTTCTCCGCTCGTTTTTCGATCATGTTCACCAAATCGTTTAGGAGGGAGCTGACGGAATACTCCACGGGGATAATATCCATCTTGCCGGCTTCGATTTTGGAAAAATCCAAGATGTCGTTTACCAGTCCCAAGAGGCTGTTGCCGGCGGTACGAATATTCTCCGCATACTCCAAAATTGGCGGCTCGTTGCTTTCTCGTAAAATCATCTCGTCCATGCCGAGGACAGCATTGATGGGGGTACGAATTTCGTGGCTCATGTTGGAGAGAAATTCGCTCTTGGCCTTGTTGGCCGATTCAGCCATAGCCTTGGCCGCCTTCAAATCCTCGCTTTCTTTGGCGCGGAGCCTTGATACAAAGGCAATGCGCGCAAAAACGATGATGATGGTCAGCAAAAGACAAAATACCACCAGCATTGCCAAATAAATGGAATCTATACCGCCGGCCACCACTTTCCAAGGCACATTTCCCATTACGCAGAGATCTGTTTCCGGCACTTTGGCGCCGAAATGAAAATACCATTTGCGATTAAACTTGTACACGAGGGCGCCGCTACCGTCGCGTTGTACCAGTTCCCATATTTGGTGATAAGATTCTTCTCGTTCGGCCGTATCGCAGAAATCCTCAAATCGCTCGTCATCTCTTTCGCCGCGAGACAAAACCGCGAGTGGGCCGGTTTTGTCGAATAAAACCACCAATCCTTCGCCGCCATAGCTTACCAAACTGAAACGATCCTGCATGGCCACAGTCCCGTAGAGCTTTATAAAGGCTTCGGTTACTTCTCCTGCGCCGTTTCTTATCGGTACGGCGAACAGTAACCCATGCTCCGGCACATAGCGAATGATAGTTTCGCCTCGCAGTAACTTTTCATCTAAGGCCGTGTATTCTCTCCAAGGTGGCAGATAACCGGCTATCAGGCCGTTTTCAAAATCATAAAGCCCCGTGAAAGTGTCGAATTGATTATCATCCAAGGCTTCCACCAAGGCATCAGGGGCAATGCGGTCTTGTTCTAAAAGGCGCGCCCCTTTTTCCATCTCCACAATTTGCTGACGGAATTGTTGTCCCACGGAGTAGGCCACGGTGGTCACCTGCCGCGCCACGTTCCGCGAAAGCGCTTCGCGGAGGTGCATGTCTATACGATGGCTTGCAGCGTATCCCAAACTTCCCAACACGGCAACACACAATAAAAATTCTATCACCACACGGGCGGCAATGCGGTGCTTTATGGAATCTCGGCAAAATTTCAGTGTCTTATTCATCCGTTTTCACCTGCTCCGCTTATAAAGCAAAAGGCAAAGCCCTGCCGCAGTCTAAGGACTTCACCTTCACCCTTCATCAAGCGGACAAAACTTTTCTATCTTTTTTCCGCTTTAGCCAAAAATTTATCGCCCTGCACCAAAAAACGCTCGTGAACCCCACTGCCGATTTCGCTGGTACCGTCGAAGGCGCGCACCGCAAAAGTTATCTTGCGCCCGTCCATGGCCGTTATTTTAGCTTCGGCAATTACCTTGCGACCGACAACTGTGGGGGCTTTGTGCTGAATGTCTAGTCCCGTTCCCACCGAAGTCCATCCTTCAGGCAACAGGGGAGCCATAACCAAGGTGGCGGCATTTTCCATCAAGGCCGCCATGGCCGGTGTGGCATAAACGGGTAGCGAGCCGCTTTTCATGCGCAAAGCCGTAAGTTCCTCCGTCACTTCTTCTTCTACCTGCGCGGTTCGCCCCAATTCAACCGTGGGAAAATCCATAGAGTAACCTCCCATGTGCTTCACTCAAAAATATCTTTTATCGCTATTTCAAAATCATCATACAAACTCAACTTCAAGGTCATGACCACCTCAAACCTATCTTCCGGCGGTATCTCGCACAAACTTTCCTCATCGTAGGCGTGATAGGAGTTGTCCAGCTCATATCGACCGTCCTTAAGTTTATATACATCAATAGTTTTGCTGATGGGATCGATAATCCAGTATTCCTTCACGCCGAAACGCTCATAGATGCGTTTCTTTTCCCCTACATCACGACGGCGAGTGGCCGTGGACAGTATTTCCACGACAAAATCGGGAACGCCTTCTATGCAGACTCTTTTTATCTTGCGTGGGTCGCAAACGATGAGCAAGTCGGGGATAAGGTGATTTTCTTCATCAAAGATTACTTTGGTTTCAAAGAACATCTCACATCGTTTGCCGCGTAAATACTTCCACAATATGCCAGATAGATTGCGCTGAATCCGATTGTGCGGTATTCCTGCCGGACTCATCATAACCTCTCGTCCGTTAATGACTTCGATTTTAGGCTCCTCAAAGCGGAGCGGCGCCGCTCCACTCATCCTACTTCACCGGCACACAATGCTTGTCGTTAATGGCCGCCACTTTCTCCACACGGCGACGATATTTTTCGGCGGTCAAGGCATCGGTATGCATCCAAGTTTTCACCGTTTCCATGGCGATGGCGCTGCCGATGATTTTACCGCCGAGGCACAGGACGTTAGAATCCGTATGCTCGCGAGCAAGTTTGGCGCAGAAAGGGTCTTGGCAAACGGCGGCATAAATACCGCGGATTTTATTGGCAATGAGAGCGCTACCGTAGCCCACCCCATCCACAAAGATACCGCGCTCACACTCGCCCTTGGCCACCGCCAAAGCCGCCGGATAAACGAAATCCGAGAGGTCGCAAGAGGCGTCATCGTAAGTGCCAAAATCCTGCACTTCATGCCCCTCGGACTTTAAGTAAGCGGCGATTTCTTGCTTCAAGGCCGTACCGGCATGATCGTTAGCCATCGCAATTTTCATTTTAGGTTCCTCCTCTGTTCAAAGCGTTTATTTTCAGCGGATTATATACATTTATACTAGAATCCGTTAAAAAGTGTAACTTTTTTTACGGATTCTGTATGAGACGTCAGACGCGCTTTGGCGCGGCTGTAGCGTGCGAAGCACGCGTATATCCGATTTTAATCGGATATTAGTATTAGCCGAGTCGATATAAGATACCTATCCCCTGCCTCACTCCTCATACCGTACTTCGCTATGCTCGCTTTCCACCGTCAAAAGCCAAGCATCATCGCCGATTTTTTGATAGGTGCCGCCTTCCATGGCGATAGGATTTCTCGTTGTACGCATGATGAATTTTAGGGGCTTTCTGAAGTTTACGCAGTGGAGTTTAAAACCGTCTTCTTCTCGTACCATTCGATAATCCATATCCAAATAATCCGCCAGATACTCCATGCACTCCGAATCAGTCATCCCCGTGAGCCAAGGGTAGCGTTCCTTAAACTCTCCCAGAAATTTTACCATACCGGCGGACATATCAGCCCATGAAAGATCTTTACTTTCTTCGTAAAAAATTTCATCGGGGTGAATAAAGTGAGAAAAAACGCCAATATAATTCAATATGGCAATCTCCTCATAATAGCTTTGGAGTTTCGGCGCGTGTCCCGAAGATACTCGGGGAATCTCAAAGGTGCCGTCGGGGTTCCGTTCGTAGTCTTGGTAATAAGCCATGGCTTCCATGGGGCCGTCGATAAGAGAGGAATAAATTTTGAGTTCCGGGAAAACATTTTTCACCGCCGCTTTGCCCTCGGGGCTTAAAATATCGGAGGGCGGCACATAACAACGAAATTCGTAACCGGGATAGACATCGGTGATGTAGCGACGTAGTTCCCGGAGACCTTCTTCCATGTCCGCTTGGCTCGCCCACGGCACATAATCCAAATCGTCTTGGTTGTAGCCCTCGGGAGCCAGCGATTGATGGTTGTAGCCGTGCAGTCCCAGTTCGCCGCCGGAATCCAGTAGTTCCCTGCCATAAATAATGAGATTGTCCCTAGCCTCGCGTCCCCCGGCGGGATAGAAAGGCCCTTTTACTTGGTCGCCGTAGGATTCAATAATGAGTCCCGTCAGTTTCAAATCATAGTCTTGGTGCATCTTCAGCACGAATGGCCACCATATTTTACGGTAAAAATCAGCGGTGGAAAGGTGGACTTCTTCGTACAGGCGCTCAAAATTTCCTTCCGGCACCGGCGCCGGGAAATCGTCGAGGAAAAAGAGCCTTGCCCCCAGCACCGGATAAATATTATCGCGCCCCGTATGGGAGAGCATGGCCGCCATAAACCCGATATTGCTACGGTCGTCCCGTACCGAGCCGTTGTAGCAAAGGAATTTTCCCTGCCCTACCTTATGTTCCCAGAGTAGCGGCTCGCCGTTTTTGGCCGTTACATGGGCTACGGTATCGGGAGTAAGAGTGGCCACCAAGGCGTTGGTATTATAGGGACTGCCGTTTTCCCTACCGAAGGAAAAATCCTTGCCCCCCACCATAAAATCGGTTGTGAGATGCAGCCCGTACAGATTCTCCGTGCCGGCAAAACTCTCTATGCCCAGCCAAGCTAGGTAGTCGGCTGGCATTTCCGCAATGTCCTCCGGCGATAAATTTTCCATGATGATAGCCGAGCCGCCTTGCGCCACATAATTTTTTATCTCCGGGAAGGAGGTCACCAAATTAAGGCGGCCGCTTACCACCACTACGCCTTGATAGGTCGGATCTATGGCCACTCGATCGTAGATGGAAGCCACTTGGCTGGCTTTTTTTTGCTTGGCGAGCAACTCCGTAAAATTATGCCGTTGCAGGACGCTACCCACATCTAGGGGGTCATAGAGAATGAGAAACTTGTCCTGTCCCTTTTCCCCGGCCAAGGGGCCAAACTCCACCATAGAGGTCGAAAAGCCCGTTAAATTCTCCCTTGACAGCAGGTGCAGGAAGCCATCTACCCGGCTGTATTGGAAAAAAAGGCCAATGGCAAAGGCAAAGGCCAGAATCACATAAATACTGCGCTTGTCCATAGCTCCTCCCGTGCCATAGGGCTACTATGGCCTATTTTAATACGGTTTTACGTTACACTCTACGCGTCTATGCTACCACATTGCGGCTTTTTCATCAAGCAATTTGTTGAAGTTTCATAAAATCCACTCAAGGCGGCGACATCGGCAAAACAAAAATTGTACCCCCGTTATAGTGGCAGGATTTTTCAGCGGACAAAGCGAATACAATGTGGCGGCGGATGTGGTGTAATGAAGGAGGCGAAGCCCATGGGTATATATCTTAATCCCGGTGGAGAAAAGTTCAAAAAGAGTCGCCGCTCAGAAATTTATGTCGATAAAAGTGAACTATTGGCTTACCTTAATCAGGTGATTGATACAGAGAACCGTTTTGTCTGCGTCAGCCGTCCCCGACGTTTTGGCAAATCCATGGCGGCAAACATGATTGCGGCCTACTATGACCGCACGGCTGAAACGGAGGCCGAGTTTCTGGCATTAAAAATCGGAGGTGCCCCCAGTTTTAATGTGCATTTGGGCAAGTACGATGTTATACATATCAATGTGCAAGGATTTGTGAGCGAAGCCAGTAATATCCAAGAGCTGTTAGTGGCGTTACAAAAGGCCATTCTGTGGGATCTGTTAGAGGTGTATTCGTATTTCCGTTACTTTGACAACACAAAATTGATACGCACAATGTCCGACATATATCGCAATACCAAACGCCCCTTCGTCATCATCATCGACGAGTGGGATGCTATCTTCCGCGAGTATCAAGGGAAAAAGGATTGGCATGAGAAATATCTGGATTTTCTCAGGGCGTGGCTCAAGGATCAGTCTTATGTGGGGCTAGCTTACATGACGGGGATTCTCCCCATAAAAAAATACGGAACCCATTCGGCGCTTAATATGTTTCGCGAGTTCTCCATGACGGATCCAGATGCTTTGGCAGAATATGTGGGCTTTACGGCAGCGGAGGTGGAAACCCTTTGTACGCGTTTCAATATGGATCTCGCCGAGTGTAGGCGCTGGTACGATGGCTACCGATTGGAAGGAGTTGGTGCCATCTATTGTCCACGTTCTGTCGTAGTGAGTATGGAGTCGCATAAATATAAGCCTTACTGGAATCAAACCGAAACCTTTGAAGCCCTCAAGGTTTACATCGACATGGACTATGATGGCCTCAGGGAAGCCGTCATAGCTCTAATGGCCGGGGATGTACAACGCATAAATCCCTATAAATTTACCAACGATATGGATACTTTTCACGGCAAGGACGATGTGTTGACCCTTTTGGTGCATTTAGGCTACCTAGGCTATGATGCTATCTTGGAGAGCGTGTATATACCTAATCAGGAAATCATGCTTGAATATAGTAACGCCGTAGAAGATGATAAGTCTTGGAACATTGTGGCAGAATCGCTCAAAGCCTCCGATGCGCTACTCACTGCTACCTTAGCTAAGGACAGCGAGGCGGTAGCTAAAGGCATTGAGGCCGCCCACTTGGAAACAAGCCACATCACCTACAACAGCGAGGCGGCGCTTTCCTATACTCTATCCTTGGCATATTATACGGCGCGGCAAAAGTATGTCGTAAAGCGAGAGTTTCCCACGGGGAAAGGCTTTGCCGACCTAGTGTTTATCCCTCGCAAGAATCACCCGGAACTGCCGGCGCTTATCTTAGAGCTAAAATGGGACAAGTCGGTCAATGCAGCCATCAAACAAATCAAGGAGCGGAACTATCCTCGGTCTGTGGCGGATTTTACCGGCAAGTTGCTTTTAATCGGCATTAACTACGACAAGGACACTAAGGCGCATAAGTGCGTGATTGAGGAGCGGCAAAAGTAATAATTAAAGGAGCATACGCTATGAAAGTAATAATTTTGGCCGGCGGCGGCGGTTCGCGTCTTTTCCCCTTGTCACGGCAATCTTATCCCAAGCAATTCTTGCGTTTGGAGGACGAAAAATCTTTGCTTTGTCATACGGTGGAGCGTTTTTTGCCCATTACCTCGCCGGAAAATATCGTCATTGTCACCAATAAACGCTATCTCTATCATGTGCAAAACGAATTGGCGGAAAGCAAGGCCGAAAAAGCCCATATTATTTTGGAACCCTTGGCGCGCAATACCGCTCCGGCCATTGCCTTGGCGGCGCAATTTATCAAGGAAAAGTTAAACGCCCCTCCCGGCGAAGTTCTCTTGGTGGCGGCGGCCGACCATGTTATCAGGCAAGGGGAGGTCTTTGAAGAATGTATCAAGGCGGCGGCGCAAACGGCGCAAACCGATTGCCTCGTCACCTTCGGCATACCGGCCAAAAAACCGGAAACGGGCTACGGCTACATTGAGGCCGGAGAAGCCGAGGGAGCATCCTGCCCGGTGCTTTCTTTTAAGGAAAAGCCCAATCAGGAAACCGCCGCACGCTATGTGGCCGCCGGCAATTATTACTGGAATTCCGGCATGTTTGCCTTTACCCTCGGTTTTATTACCGCCGAAATGTCGCGTTATCAGCCGAAAATCGCCGCCATTACCGCCGGCGGTTACGCCGAAACTTTGCGAGACTTTGCCTCCATGCCGGAGATTTCCATTGATTACGCCATCGCCGAACAATCTCCCAATGTTAGAATGGTACCCTTGACCTGTTATTGGAACGATATTGGCTCTTGGGATGCCATGTACGATATTTTACCCAAGGACAAGCGCGGCAACGCCATGAAAGGCGACATTTTGGCTCTTGATTGTCAAAACTCCCTCATTATGGGACGGGATCGGTTGATTGCCGGTATCGGACTGGATGATTTGCTTTTGGTGGAAACGGACGATGTTATCGTGGTGGCCAAAAAGGGAGAGTCCCAACGGGTAAAAGAAGTGGTGGAGCGGCTCAAACAAAACGGTCGCTCGGAGGCGGTGGCGCACACCACCATTTACCACGAATGGGGGACATCCTCCCAAATGGGAAAAGGGCCGGGCTACTTGATGAAAAAAGTACGCGTCATGCCCGGCAAGAAAATTTCCCTGCAAATGCACTATCACCGGTCGGAACACTGGATAATTTTGCGCGGTACAGCCGAAGTTACCAAGGGAAGCGAACAACTGATGGTGCATGAAAACGAATCGGTGTTTATTTCTCAAACCGTTTGGCATGAGCTGAGAAACCCCGGGCGAATACCCTTGGAATTTATTGAGATTCAGAACGGCTCTTATATCGGCGAGGACGACATTGTAAGACGCAACCAAAAGTGATAAGCAGACAAGCGAACCATAGTAGCCAAATAAACGGCTTAACGCTGACTTCAACCGCCACTTTCTGCGCCGCTAGGCCGCCGGGGCTTAATTTATGCGCTTTAAAGGCAAGGAGGGAGGCGACTGCGCCTAATAAGGATGCGCCGCCTAATAGCAGGGGCAAAAATTCCCTTACGCCCACGAGGTAGGCAAAGACTACGCCGCCGCCAAAAGAAGCGAGCATCATAAATTGCGGCGCGGCAAATTTTCGGTTGACGTTTTCAGCGCCGTAACTTTGCCACTGGGCAATAACCAAAATAGGCATGATTACATCTTCTAAAAGCGCTTCATTCAAATTGGGGGCAAAGGGGTTTTTCCCCAAAACTAAGAGGGTAATTATTCCCTCCAAGGCAAGATAAATCGCCAGCATCCGCTGATTTTCCCCGGTCTTTTTCGGCAAAAAGAACACCGCCAGCCCTTTGCCCCATTTTTTTACGCCCTGTGCCGATAGCCCGTACAGCAAAGCTTCCAAAAGGGAACAGGCTAGGGTTAAGGCGAGAAAGATTGTTCCTACATAAAGTGTACCCCTATCATTTTATATTTTACACTCAGCCTAAAAAGCAATTCGCTTTGCCGTGGTCAAAATCCTGCTACCTTGGCCGATTTCTTTAGTAAAGATGGCGTAGCCAAAAATTTTTTTATAAAAAAACAATTTCTTTTAAAATAACTCTTGCAATCTAAAAAATGCCTGTTATAATGAACAGCGTAGTGATTCATGTTTTTAATTTCTGGGGAGGAAAAATAATGGCGCGTGCGGTTAATTACGAAGGTAAAATCAATCAGCTTCGCGAGAAAATCGAAAAGAAGCAGAACGAGATCAAAAATTTGCGGACTAAGATGGCCGAGCTTGAGGCCAAGCAGGACAATCAGGATGTAAACGTTTTGGCCTCCATCATGCGTGAAAAGGGCATCAGCGCCCAGGCTCTTATGGATATGCTCAATCAGATGCCTAACACCGATAACGGCCAGCAGGGCGAGTATCACGAGGGCTGATTTCAGCATTTGGCGGTATCCGACAAATGCAAAAAGAAGGTCGCCGGGCAGTGTGACCTTCTTTTTTTATTGGATGGCGAAAAAGAATATACTAGCGAAAGCGAAATTCCTAGGGAGGCTTAACACATGAAGATACAAATCGGTATCTTGGGCTATGGCAATTTGGGTCGCGGTGTGGAAATGGCCGTTAATCAAGCCGAGGACATGAAGCTGGCGGCGGTTTTCACCCGGCGTAACCCCAAAAATCTCGCCATCGCCACGGCAGATGTCCCGGTACTTAATATAGCGGAAGCTCCGGCTTGGCAAAACAAAATCGATGTTTTGATTCTCTGCGGCGGTAGCGCCACGGATTTGCCGAAACAGACGCCTGAATACGCCGGTATGTTTAACGTGGTGGATAGTTTTGATACCCACGCCAAAATTCCGGCGCATTATGCGGCCGTGGATGAAGCGGCACGGCAAGCCGGCAAAATCGCCATTATTTCCGTAGGTTGGGATCCGGGACTTTTTTCTCTCGCTAGAGTTTACAGTAGCGCCGTGTTGCCTACAGGCAAGGATTATACTTTCTGGGGCAAAGGCGTTTCTCAGGGGCATTCCGATGCGGTGCGTCGCATCCCCGGGGTAAAAAATGCCAAACAATACACCGTGCCGGTGGAAGAATCTTTGGCGGCGGTGCGTCGCGGCGAAAACCCGGAGCTTTCCACTAGGCAAAAACACACCCGGGAGTGTTTTGTAGTGCTGGAAGAAGGTGCCGACCCCAGCCAAGTGGAGCGAGAAATTAAATCCATGCCCAACTATTTTGCCGACTACGACACCACGGTACACTTTATAGATGAAGCGGAGTTTAACGAAAAACACAGCGGTTTGGCTCACGGCGGTTTTGTAATTCGTTCCGGGAATACAGCCGAGGGGCATCATCATTTAGTGGAATTTAGCTTAAAACTGGATTCTAATCCCGAATTTACCGGCAGTGTCCTCACGGCTTACGCCAGAGCCGCTTATCGACTGGCCGAAGAAGGAAAAAAAGGATGCCGCACGGCTCTCGATATTGCGCCGGCGTATCTATCTCCCCAAAACGGTGACGAACTGCGCGCTCATTTCTTGTGAGTTATTATTACTAAGAGGTGGGTTTTGAGGTAAGAAGCGTACGCAAACAGCCCCCTATGGGAGGGGGCTGTTCATTTTTGCATTCTGTTTCCCTGCTCTCCGCAATGCGGCTTTCCAAGTACACCAAATCGCCAGCCACCATCTTGTTACTGCCGGTAAGTAAGACTAGGCAATATAACTTTGAAGGAATTAGTAGCCACAATAATTTCCGGCGCCACATCTTTATCCTTATAAGCGTTCTGTATCTTTAATAGTCCCGTGCCATAAGCCTCGATTAAATCCAGCCGATAGAAAACATCGGCTAATTTTTTATTTCTGCACACTGATAAACCTAACATTATGTCGTCCTTATGTACACCGGGGAGCAATCCACCTATAGAAGTGAACTCCATGCGATTTTGATATATGCTGATGAAACTATCCGTACTAAAGGAATAGTCACGGTGTACGATGCAATTGAGAAGCGCTTCGCGTATGGTATTATCGGGATAGGCCATTTCATCGCTACGGTACAGACCACTAAACCTAGCCGTAAGTGGGTTATTCAGTTTCAAAAAGTCAAAACAATCCTCTAGCTGTGCAAACAACGCTCCGGAAAATTCTCTTCTGTCTTGGAACTTTGTTTGGTCGTTTCCACGAAAGACGGCTACCTTCACACTGAAAGGGCATTGATCGGATAGTAGTAGCGCTAAATTGGTGTAAGCTCCATTTGGGGTTAATAATCCTAGGGTTTGTTGTTGCAACGAGGTAAATTTAAGGTTGTTCGCCTGGAATACCACCTCGGTCTTGTTAAAGCTTAGTTCCTGATTGAGCGAGATATTGTCCTCGTAAATATCTCCGTCGGATTTCTTTATCATTTGTCTAATTTGTTCGCTAGATGCCTGTACCGAGGCACTTCCTTGACGAACATATACTCCGGAGGGTTTCAAGCCATATTTTTTTAGATAATATGGCTTATTGGTGCCTTCAGCGATTTTTATACACATTATCGGGCTTTCATCTATTACCTTAGGGTGAATATCCACAAACATCATTACGTCGGGGTGAACGGCATCCCGTAACATATTGCCAACCGCCAGCATGGCGCCGTCAAGGTCATCGATGCCCACGATAGTACCATCGTCATCAATACCTATGTATATTGTACCACCATGGGTATTAACGAAGGCGATAACTTCTTTTTTTATGGTATCGGTTATTTCTCGTTTTAGTTCTAGTTTGTCGCTTTCGGTTAGAGTCAAAATATTTGCCTCATTTCTGCTTTATATATCGACGTATAATCATTTATTTAATCTGTCAACGCCAAAAAGGAAACTACCTTCCTTTAAGTGTAAGTTGCGTAGCGCAGGATTCCCTGATTTCCTCCAGTCTGTCATAGAGCGCGTTGCCGGGGCAGGTGGTTTCGTTTAAATCTCGATGCCCCAGTATTGTTCCCTTTTTCGTAGGGTCTAAAGCATATTCTTGGCACAGCCACGCCGTCAGGTGTTTTAGGGTCTTTATTTGCTCCTTCGTGGGACGACCTATATCAAAATTCCCGGCTAGGGCAATGCCGATGGATTCCTTATTGAAACCGTAGGCGTGTGCTCCTACCATCATGGGACGGCGCCCCTGTTCCAAGGTGCCGTCCTTTTGAATAAAATAATGATACCCGGCGCCGGCCCAGCCGTTATTATGCAAGTGAAAATCATGAATCTCCGTCACCGAAGAATCTTTATCTGTGGGAAAACCTGTGTGGTGTATCACCAAAAAATCGGTACGGGGACGGAGTTCATACTCGGTGAAGGTCAAAAACCGGCGGTAAATATAAGGCGGCTCTATCAAGGAAGCTTTTTCGTTTTCTCCTGCAATCTGTGCCGCCGCAAGTTTCATTCCTGCCGCAGGAAAAGCCAACGCACCCAAGGTCATAAGCCCTAAGCGGCGCAAAAAATCTCGTCGTTTCATGTTTCTCCTCTTTTTTTTGTGGGGCTTTGCCCCACTCTCCACAAGGGGCTGGCAGCCCCTTGACCCGGCAATAAATTATTATTTTTTACATCCCACCTACACAAAATTTCCCCCAAGACTAACCACAGCAAACACCATGAGGCGGCAAATAGCGTCGTGCTAACCTCCGGGCTGAAAAATTTCCCCCAAGTTCGCTGCCATAGCCAAGTAAAAGCAGGTTCCCCCGTAGGGAGGTGGAGTACCCACAGGAAGATGAGGGCAAAATTGGAGGCTAAGTAAAAAAACAGGGGACGTCTTCCGAAAACTACCAAAGGTCGCCGAAAAAATTTCATTTGGGAGTGGCTTAAGAGCAGTAGCGCCGCCGTGTCGATTCCCACATTTAAGAGGACATAGGGGGCCGTCCAGAGATTTTTGGACACAATTTCCCACTGGTTCCACAGCCAGCCGCCCCCGAGGAATAAACCGGCGCCCACAAGCATCAGGCGACTTTTCTGCGCCGGGGGGATCTCCGACGTAATCAGCCTACCGGCCAAGACTCCCCACAAAAAGGTAGCCGCAGTGTTAAACGTCCCATAAACTCCCTCCGGATCAAAGGGAACGCCCCAGCCTTGATAAAGATGACTTGCGCCAAAAAGCAACATATCTAGGTGGGTGGCAATATTATGTTCTAGGTCGTAAGGCGCCTCCGGCGCATACCAGCGAAATCCCAAGGAGGAGATGGCCATAAGGAGTAAAGCCGCCCCCATTAGACGACGGCTTTCTTTAAGCCACAGCGCAAGGAAACTGCCTAGGCCATATACCAAGGCTAGGCGTTGCAAGACGCCCATTGGCCGCCAGTTTGCCGTCACTTCATGCCAAAAAGTTACCCCGGTGTAGTCCGGTAGCAACAGCCAAGAAAAAACATAGGGGACAAGGTTAAACAACACGCCGATTCCCCAAAGTAGCACTACTCGGCGGATAATTTTTTTCCCACGTCCGGTCTTGCCCTCCTTCAAGGAAAAAACGGTAGCCGCCCCCATGGCAAAAACGAAGGCCGGGAAAGGTGTATCGGCGAGGCTAATCCCCTCAAGGGAATGTACCAACACGGGATACGCCAACGTCCCGTCCGGCACCGCATCCACCAGAATCATCAAAATTACGGCCAGACCGCGCAAGGCATCCAGCCCTAGGTGTCTGGCTTTTTCCCGGTGGCGCATCAGTCATCTCCCAATCCCGCCAAACGTTCGGCGAGCAGCGTGTAACGTTTGGCGGTGCGGTCGTTGCCCACGGCGATTCGGAGCGCCGCCTTGGTGCCGAGCAAAATAACCAGTTCCTTGGCGCGAGTGACGGCGGTGTAGAGAAGATTGCGTTGGAGCATGATGTAGTGGCTTTTCACCAGCGGCAAAATCACCACCGGGTACTCGCTGCCTTGGCTCTTATGAACGCTCATGGCGTAGGCTAGTTTTAGGCTCGCCAGCTCGTTTAGCTTATACCCCACCAACCTATCCTCGCCGTACTCCACCGTAAGGCCTTCGCTGTCGATGCCTACGATATAGCCTATATCACCGTTGAAAATCCCCTTAACGTAGTCGTTCCTAGTCTGCATAACCTTATCGCCCAAGCGTAAAATTTGATTGCCGCTGATAAGTTCCGTTTTTTGCTCGCTCTTGGGGTTAAGATTTTCTTGTAGCAGTCGATTTAAATTATCCACTCCACATTCAAGGCGGTACATGGGGGAAAGCACCTGCACATCCTGCAAGGGCGAATAACCCTTTTGCGGCAAAAGTTGAACGCAGAGCTTGATTATTTTGGCCACGGTCTGACTTGGCTCTTCGTCTTCGAGGAACCAAAAATCCGTGGTCTTATCCCAGCGAGGCATTTGGCCGTGATTGATAGCGTGGGCGTTGAGAACTATGCTACCGGCCTCGTCCTGTCGAAAAACTTCCGTGAGCCGCACGCTGGGTACGGCTTTGGAACGCAGTATGTCCTTTAGCACCGCCCCGGGCCCCACCGCCGGGAGCTGATCCACATCTCCCACCAAAATGACGCGACATCCTTCCGGCACAGCGGCCAAAAAGTACCGCATGAGGACGATGTCCATCATGGAAACCTCGTCTAAAATTATGGCATCCGCTTCTAGGGGATTGTATTCGTCGCGCATGAACTGCACCCGACCGTTTTTTTCCACTTGGGATTCCAGCAAACGATGCACCGTGACCGCTTCGCGTCCCGTAGCCTCGGCCAATCGCTTGGCCGCTCGTCCCGTGGGCGCCCCGAGGAGAATTTGCATATTCTGCCGGAGTAGCAGGTCGATCATGCCGCGAATAACGGTGGTCTTTCCTGTGCCGGGGCCGCCGGTTAGGACAAAAACCCCGTACTTTAGCGCCGCCGCCATTGCCTCTCGTTGTTTAGCCGCCAGTTTCAGGCCGCCTTCTTGTTCCCAAGCGTTCACCAGCCCGATGAGGTTTGAGGCGGCAGAAAGAGCGTTGGCCTTTTTTTGCAAAATTTTCAGTTTGGCGGCGGTTATGGTTTCCGCTTTATAGAGAAAATAGGGATAGACCAGTTGTTCCCCACGATAATACTCCGCCGCCACTTCTTCTTGGGCGATTTGCTCGCGCAGAATCGGCCAAACGGTTTGACTCGTAAGCCCCAAAAGCTCTGCCGTCTTGTCGGCCAACGCCCCCTCGGGAATGTAGCAATGGCCGGACTGGGCGATTTGTTCTAGGACATAATCAATACCGGCGGCAATGCGACCGGGGCTGTCTTGCTCCAAACCTACGCTTTGCGCGATGGCATCCGCCGTAACGAAGCCGATACCGGTGATTTCCTTGGCCAAACGGAAGGGGTCATGCTCTAAAACGGCAATGGTCTCGTCGCCGTATTTTTCCTTGAGGGCGGCGGCGAAGGCGCCGGAAATACCGTGGCTTTCCAGCCAGTAAATAAGCGTACTCATCTCGCCCAAGGCGCGATATGATTCGGCGATGGCCGCCGCCTTTTTGGGACTTATGCCCTTTATTTCCGCCAGTCTCGCCGGTTCTTTTTCCATAATGGCGAGGGTATCTGCGCCGAATTTTTTCACGAGGCGCGTCGCCGTAGCTTTGCCCACCCCAAAAATCACGCCGGAGGCCAAAAATCTTTCGATGCCATCCAAGGTGGTGGGAGCGGAAATGATAAGCTGCGTCGCTTTAAACTGATGCCCAAAGCGCGGATGCTCCACCCACTCCCCCCTTAGTTTTACCTGCTGACCGGGGAGGGGCGGCGCCGTATTCGCCGTTACCGTTATTTTTCCCTGTCCCTCCAAGGGACGCAGACGAAACACCACGAAATTTCCGTTGTCACTGGCAAAGATGACGCTATCTACCGCGCCTTCCATTTCCTCCCGGCCATCATCTGGCGCTAGGCCAGTTTTTCCCATCGTTCGTAACGCTCCTCTATTTCCCGTTCTTTAGCCGCATAGGCCAAAGCTATGGCCTCGCTTTTGGCGAGGTCGGCCTGTAGCGCGGGATCATTCATTTCCCTTTCCAGCATTTTCAGTTCCGCCTCCGCCATGGCTATCTCGGCCTCGGCTCGCCTTAGCATTTCTTCTCGTTTGGCTTCGCTGAGACCGTTGTAATTGGGCGGCTTAGGCAAATTTTTTTGGTCGCTGTCGGCGGTAGGTGCCGGGGACGCGGTCGCCAGCGGCTTCTTTTTTACCTCCGTAGGCCTACTCGCTTTTTCTTCTGCGGCCGCTTGCTGTTGCTGGCGGTAATAACTGTAGCTAACCAGATACTCTTTAAGTTGTCCCCGTTCTAACACCAAGGTGGCGTTGGTCACTTTATCCAAAAAATATCGGTCGTGGGACACCACCAAAAAAGTGCCGGGGAAAGCCAGCAAGGCTTCTTCCACCGCCTCTTTGGCCGGAATGTCCAAATGGTTCGTCGGCTCGTCCAAAACCAAAAAATTAGCTCCCGTCAGCATGAGTTTCAAGAAAGCCAGCCGCGATTGCTCGCCGCCGGAAAGTTCCCCGATGGGGCGAAGTACCTCGTCCCCGTGAAAGAGAAAGGCTCCCAAATATCGCCGCGCCTGTTCCTCGTCCAAGCCGTACTCGTATTGAAGCTCCGCCAGCACCGTGCGGTCGAAATGCAGTCCCTCGTGTTGCTGGGAAAAATAACCGATTTTCACCCGACTGCCGATGGTAATTTCTCCTGCCGTAGGGGCAAGTTCCCCCACCAAAAGCCGGAGCAGGGTGGTTTTCCCTTCCCCGTTAGCCCCCACCAAAGCAAGGCCGTCGCCCTTCCGCACCAGCAGATTCAGCCGAGAGAGGATTTCTCCCTCGCCGTAGCTAAAGGAAACCTCTTTCAGCTCCGCCACTCGCTCTCCGCACTCCGGGGGACGATGGAAGGCAAAGTAATTGAAGGTAGCCGCTTCGGGGGGGAGTTTTATTCTCTCCAGCCGGTTCAGTTGACTTTGCCTTCCGCGCGCCTGTTTGGCCTTGATACCGGCGCGATAACGGCGAATATACTCCTCCGTCTTTTTTATTTGCGCCTGTTGTTTGTCGTAGGCGGAAAGAAGCGCGGCGCGGCGTTCGTTCTTCACCTTGGTGTAATAGGTGTAGTTGCCGGCGTATTCGGTGACGGTCTTGCCGTTCAGTTCCAAAATGCGCGTTACCACTCGGTCTAAAAAGAAACGGTCATGGGAGATTAAGAGGACGCCGCCGGGATAACTTTGTAAAAAACCTTCCAGCCATTCAATCATGGCGATGTCCAAATGATTCGTCGGCTCGTCCAAAAAAAGAAGCTCCGGCTCTCGCAACAACGCTTTGGCGAGATTTATACGCGTCCTTTGGCCGCCGGAAAAATGCCGCGTCTCCTTGGGAAAATCAGCTTCGGTAAAACCCAACCCGAACGCCACCCGGCGGATGCGGCTCTGGTAATCGTAGCCCCCCAAGGCTTCAAAGCGTTCCACCGTTTTCTCGTAAGCGGTCATATTCTCGGGCGTCGGCGCCTCGCCGATTTTTTTTTCCAGCGCGGCCTTCTCCGCTGCCAACCGAATAACATCGGCGAAGGCGGCGGAAAATTCATCGTAAAGGGTGCCTTCCCCCACCATGGCCTGTTGCTCCACATAGCCGATACTGCCGGGGCTGTCAAGTTTTACGGCGCCGTCGTCCCAATCCATTTCTCGCAAAATGCATTTAAAGAGGGTGGTCTTGCCGGTGCCGTTGGCTCCTACCAACCCCACCTTATCCCCTCGCCCCAGCGTGAAGCTCACCCCATGAAAAAGCTCATTTATCCCAAAGGATTTAGCTAAGTTTTCTACTCTAAGCATTTGTAACTCTCCAAAGCGTTGGGGCGTTGCCCCAAACCCTACCAAAGGGCTTTGCCCTCTGGACTCCCAGCAGGGACTATCGCCCCTGCACCCCGTAATAAAAATTTTAACAGGGGTGCAGGGGGCAATGCTCCCTGCCAGAGTCCAGAGACAGAGTCTCTGGTGGGGCTTGGGGTGAAACCCCAACAAGTTAGCGACGAGCCGCCGGGCCGTCGTAATCGCGGCCGATGTTTACCACCGCCTGTTTTTCGTCCCCTCCGTCGAGGATAAGGCAAGGGAAGGGCATCCCGTAGAATACGTCGGTGTTGCGGTGGGAGGTGGTAATGATGGTGTCCTCGCGAGCGTCGGTTTTTCCCGTTTCCACCCCGGAAATTATGAAGCCCTTGTCGGCCAAAACTTCGGCTACCTCGGCGCCGGCGCCGTTGATGCCGCTGTCGTTAATGACCATCACGGAAATTTCGCCGGGGGGGAGGGGCTTGTCTTCCTTGGCAGTTTCCGAAGGATCTTGCTCCGGGGCATTTTTTTCTTTGTCGGCGGCTGGCTCCGTCGGTTTGTCGGTATCGGTTTTATCGGCCAGCATTTTTAATTCGGCCGGCATATCCTTTTCGTAGGCGGCGGCGTATTTTTCGGCGGCGGCCATAAGTTCCGGGGAAAATTCTGCGCCGTTTGCCTCCGTCAGCTGCTGCCGCGCCGTTACCACGTCGGGAATCCAGTAGCTTACGTCTGCCAAATAGGCCGGTTTGCCGGGGAGAATTTGGGAGCTGAAGCCATCCTTACCCCATTTTTGTAACTCGCCGGCGTAAGACAAGAGTTCCGGAATGGTCATGTCTGTCTTGATAGCGCCGCTGATTTCTTCCGC
This sequence comes from Selenomonadaceae bacterium, assembly GCA_017476005.1. Lineage (GTDB taxonomy): Bacteria > Bacillota > Negativicutes > Selenomonadales > Selenomonadaceae > RGIG5097. The sequence goes on from JAFVEM010000035.1 coordinate 65,096, forward strand.
TAAAGACGGGAGCTTGGCAAAAATTTGGGGGGTGAGAACCTTGTCCAGCAGGGCGCGCAAGAATTTCTGCTGCCTAGGTATCCGCCCGATGTCCCCCTCGCCGTCCCGGTAGCGCACATACTGCACGGCTCTGTCGCCGTCCAAATGTTGCTCGCCGGGGTAAAGGTCGATGATGAGTCCCCCGTCGTCGTCCCAAGGATCTTCGTAGTACATGCGTTTTTCTACGTCGATGTCAACGCCGCCTAAAGCGTCGATAATCCGCACGAAGGCCTTGGTGTCGATGAGGATGTAGTGGCTCACCTTTAGCCCCAAAAGCTCCTCCACCGTGCTTTGGGAAAGTTCGTGTCCCCCAAAGGCGTAGGCGTGATTTATTTTATCGTAACCAAAGCCTTCCATATTTACGCGAGTATCGCGAGGCACCGACAGGAGGGTCAATTTCTGCGCCGCCTCGTTGAAGGCGGCCAGCATGAGAGTGTCGCTGCGTCCCACGTCGTCCGCGCGATGATCCACGCCCAAGATTAAAATATAGTTCGTGGGGGCGCCCTGTGCGCCTTGCGTACCGGTTAGCCCTCCCTGCCAGATATTTTTGGCCAAAATCCCCAAGGGAATCGCCATAATAATAATCATCAGCCAAACAAGACGTTTGTAGCTACGCCGCGGTGGGCGTTTTTGTCGCATGGTGCAAAACTCCTCGCCTGTCTCTATAATATGCTGGACACAATATATTTTGACAGTATAGCAAATACCGCGTTAAATCGCAATAACCGTCGTGATAGGTGCTTGGCAGGGACTAATTTTTTTTCGGTTTGACCAAAAAAAATATTTTTGGCGGCAGGGTTTAGCAAAATCATGTAGAATAGAGGGAAAAGTAAGCTGTACTCGCGAAAAATATCTTTCGCTACATAGCTGCATAATTGCGTAGTTGCATACATATTTGAAAGAGACACGAAGCGACTGGGTGGTAGAGATGGCAGTAACAAAACTGGAGCAGAATGCAAACGGCGCCTTTAAGTGTCCCAAATGCGGCCGAGACTTAGGGTATGTAGAGGGCGGAGCGGTGGCCATCGTCAACGGTCGCGTGGATATGAGCGCCACTTTGCCCAAGCATACCTGCGAGCATTGCGGCGTTTATTATCAGGAACTCTTAAATTCCGGTTTTTACGATGTGTTCGACCTGCCGAAACCGGCCGCCCCTAAGCGCGTTATCGCCACCGGCGATATTCCGCCGACGCAGCTAAAGAGGGAGGCCGACGGCAAGTGTCCTTGCCCAAGATGCGGCGAGCGCATGGATTATGTGGAGGGGCAACCGGTGCGCATCGTCAACGGTCGTCCGGACATGGACAATGTAAAGGATCATTTCAATTGTCCCTATTGTCAATCGGTCTTTCGCCGTATTGCCACCACCGATTATTTTCAGTGGTCGGAAAAATAAAATGCCTGTGGGGCTTGCATAGAGGGGTGTTTGCTTGTAAGATATACTGCGTTTGGTGTAAGGAGATTGTAAGATTTTATGGGTACGAAAATTGCTAAGAAAAAGCGCGGCATCAACTGGTATTATGTGCTGATCGCCGTCATCATCCTGTATTTTTCCTCGGTACTCATCCACCAGCAGTTTTATCTGAATCAAGTGGGCGCGGACAAGCAGACGGCAGAGTCGAGAGTGGATCAGGCCAGAGCCGAAAACGAGGCTTTGAAGGCCGAACGGGATCGTTTAAACGACCGCGCCTTCATCGAGAAGGTGGCCAGAGAAGAACTGGGGCTAACTAAGCCCGGCGAGCTTCCCTATAGCAGCGCCGGGAAACGCTAATTTTTTTTAGTTTGTCGAGGAGGATTATTTAATTTGTCCATTGAAGTAGGCAGTGTAGTGGATGGCGTAGTCAGCGGCATCACGAATTTCGGTGCCTTTGTGGAGTTGCCGGAGGGCAAAGTGGGGCTCATCCACATTTCCGAAGTAGCAGACGTATATGTGCGGGACGTCCACGATTTCCTGCAGGAAAAGGAAAAGGTCAAGGTGAAGGTTCTCACCGTGGATGACCGGGGTAAGGTGGCTCTGTCCATTAAGCAAGTCCCGGAAAACAAACCGCAGGCGAGCGCGACTGTGACCGCAAGCCCCCCAAAACGGTTCGCCGGCGGCAGAGATTTCCGCAAGCCCGGACGATTTGGCTCTGCCTCCTTTGAGGATAAATTGTCTAGGTTCCTCAAGGACAGCGACGAGCGCCAGACGGATTTGCGCCGCAAGACCGATTCTAAACGAGGCGGCCGCGGCTCCCGTCGCGGTTAATCGCGGCTCTATACAAAGCACTCTTTCGAGGGTGCTTTTTCTTTAGGAGGGATAAGGTGGCGTCTCATAAGCTGGTGACTTTGGCGGAGTCAAAGCTAAAAGAATTGGGGCTACTGGCAGAGGAGCGCCCCCTTCCCGGTTTGCTGGCGGCCTGTTCCGGCGGCGCCGATTCCTTAGCCTTAACGGAAATTTGCTGCCTGCTTAAAGAAAAGTGGCATTTTAGATTGGGCGTGGCGCACTACGAACACGGCATCAGAGGGGAAGCCTCCTTGGAGGATGCGGCTTTTGTGGCCGCTTACGCCAAAGGGCGAGCTTTGCCCTGTTTCATCGAACACGGCGACGCTCCGACCTACGCCAAAGAGCAGGGGCTGTCCCTAGAAACAGCGGCGCGCGAGCTTCGTTACGCCTTTCTGCGCCAAATCTGCCTAGAGGAGGATTACCAATATATTTTGGTGGCGCACCACGCCGACGATCAGGCGGAAACCCTGCTCATGCGTCTCTTGCGCGGCACAGGGCCGTGGGGGCTGGCCGGTATGAGGTTACAAAACGGCAATATCCTGCGACCTTTGCTCACGGTGCCTAAGGAACAGCTCATCGCCTTTTGCGCGGAACGCGGACTAAGCCCGAGGATAGATGCCACGAATTTTTTGCCCCAAGGTACGCGCAATAAATTACGCCGGGAGATTTTACCATTGCTTACAGAGAATTATAACCCTAAACTGACGGAGGCGTTGAACCGTTTGGCCGAGGCCATGGAGCAAACCCGAGACTATTTAGATAAGACCTCCAAGCAAATCTGGCCAAAATACACGCGACGAGACCGCCATGGACGCTTGGAGCTTTCCACCCAAATAACGGAGGAACATCCGGTCATGCAACATCTGCTCCTCAGAATGCTTTTCCACGAATCCGCCGTCAATGAGAACCTTCACTGGGAGCATTACCAAGAGATCCTCGACCTTCTGCAACGCGCTGTCAAAGAAGGCGCAACCGTAGGGCAGCTATCCCTTCCCTTAAACCGCCGGGCGGAGCTTGCCTACGGCTGGCTTAGCATTGTGGGAACCGAAGATAAGCCGGAGGCTTTTTGCCTAAAGCTGGGAGTGCCGGGGATTTGCCGCCACCTAGAGGGGGGCTGGACTATCCGCGCCAAGGTGATAGACTCTCGGGAAAAACCTGCCGGGGATGAGCCACATAAATTTTACTGCGCCTACGCGAGCAGTATGGAACAGGGGCTGACTGTTCGCTCCAGATTGCCGGGGGATACCCTTAAACGCAAAATCGGCACTAAAAAACTGAAGGACTGCCTCATCGATGCCAAAGTGCCGCGAGGCGAGCGAGACGCCATTCCGCTCGTTGTCTGGGAAGAAAAAATCCTGTGGGCGGCCGGCTATCTGCGTTCCGGACAGCTACCGCCGGAGGGGGCGTCGAAACTGCTGCTCCTCGAAATGGAAATGGATAGTCGAGCAGATAATGCCAAAAAAAGATTAACATGATTAAGGAGAACGTCATGATGCAAGAGGATATGGAGCGAGTTCTGTTTACCGAGGCCGATATTAAGGCCAAGGTCAAGGAACTGGGTAAAAAAATTACCGCCGATTATCAAGACGCCAAAGAAGCAATCTTTTGCGTGGGCATCTTAAAGGGCGCGGTGATTTTTTATACGGACTTGGTGCGGCAAATAGACCTGCCGGTGGAGTTTGATTTCATGATCGCCTCCAGCTACGGGAACAGCTCGCTAAGCAGCGGCAACGTCAAAATCCTCAAGGATCTGGATTATGACATTGCCGGCAAACACGTCATTGTCATCGAAGACATCATCGACACCGGCCACACCATGAGCTACCTGCGCAAGATTTTACCGGCGCGCAGTCCGGCCAGCGTCAAAATCTGCGCCTTCCTCAGTAAACCATCCCGGCGGCAAGTGGATGTGGCCATTGATTACTGCGGCTTTGAAGTGCCGGACGAGTTTTTGGTGGGCTACGGGCTGGACTATGCCGGTCGCTATCGCAATTTGCCTTATGTGGGCGTTTTAAAACGGGAAATTTATGTAGCGCCGCCTTTGCCATAAAAGCATAAACGTGAACAGGAGGATTCCCTATTGAATATGAATTCTTTTTTGCGCAACGTGGGTTTTTACCTGCTGGTGGTGCTCGTAGCCATCACTTTCATCGACTATTTCCAGCAGAAGAAAACCGCCGTGGAGCAGGAAGTCAGCTACAGCACCTTTTTGCAGCGAGTGGAAAACAATGAGGTGGCCAAAGCCACCATCGTGCAAAATCGGGTGGAGGTGGTCTTAAAGGATGGCTCCCATTTCGTCACCACTACCCCCGATTACCCCAATAATGACCCCAAACTCTTTGATCGCTTGTCGGCCAAAGGGGACATCGACATCGTCGCCAAAAATCCCCCGGAGGCGCCATGGTGGACAGCCATGATAACCTCCATTCTGCCCATCTTGCTCCTAGTGGGCGTGTGGTTCTTCATCATGCAAAACACCCAGTTTGGCGGCGGACGGGTCATGTCCTTTGGCAAGAGCCGTATTCGCCTCGGCCCCACCGACAAAACCAAGGTAACGTTTAAAGACGTGGCCGGCGCCGACGAGGCCAAGCAGGAGCTGGAGGAAGTGGTGGAGTTCTTAAAACACCCCAAGAAATTCCACGAGTTGGGGGCTAGGATTCCCAAGGGAGTGTTGCTCTTCGGCCCTCCCGGTACCGGTAAAACTTTGCTGGCCAAAGCGGTGGCCGGGGAAGCGGGAGTGACTTTCTTTTCCATCAGCGGTTCCGATTTCGTGGAAATGTTCGTGGGTGTGGGCGCCTCTCGCGTTCGCGACCTTTTTGAACAGGCGAAAAAAAGTCTGCCCTGTATTGTTTTCATCGACGAAATTGACGCGGTGGGGCGGCAGCGCGGCGCCGGTGTGGGCGGCGGCCACGATGAACGGGAGCAGACCCTAAATCAGCTCTTGGTGGAAATGGATGGTTTTGCGGTGAATGAAGGCATTATCATCATTGCCGCCACCAACCGCCCGGATATTTTAGACCCGGCGCTCCTGCGTCCCGGACGTTTCGACCGGCAAATCGTGGTGGATAAACCGGATATTCGCGGCCGACTGGCCATTTTGAAGGTACACACCAAGGGAAAACCCATAGCCAAAGACGCTAACCTAGAAATTTTGGCGCGGCGTACTCCGGGCTTTACGGGGGCAGACCTCAGTAATCTGGTGAACGAGGCGGCGCTCCTTTCCGCCAGACGGAACAAAAAGCAAATCGCCATGGCGGAACTGGAGGAATCCATCGAACGAGTCATGGCCGGCCCCGAAAGAAAATCCCACGTCATGAGCGACGACGAGAAGAAACTGACGGCTTACCACGAGGCGGGGCATACTTTGGTGGGCTTGAAACTGGAGCACGCCGACCCGGTACACAAGGTCAGTATTATCCCTCGGGGGAGAGCTGGCGGCTATACCTTGATGCTCCCCAAGGAGGATCGCTCTTACGCCACGCGCTCGGAACTCTTGGATAGGCTAAAAGTGGCCATGGGCGGCCGGGTGGCGGAGGAAATTGCCCTGAAAGAAATCAGCACCGGCGCCTCCCAAGACATACAGCAAGCCTCGCGCACCGTGCGCGAGATGATAATGCAGTACGGCATGAGCGAAGTCTTAGGGCCTATCGCTTATGGAGAGGGGGCAAACCACCAAGTCTTTTTGGGCAGGGATTACAACCGGGAACGCAACTACTCCGAAGAGGTGGCCTCCGAAATTGACAAGGAAGTACGCAAGTACATGGACGATGCCTACGCCGCCTGCCGCCAAATTATCACGGAGAACTATGAGAAACTGGAACTAATCGCCACGGAGCTGATGGAGCGAGAAACTCTCAGCGCCGAAGAGCTGGAAGAACTCATGCGACTGGGCTACATCGAGGACAAGCCCTTGGAGTCAAACGTCTTCTTTGATGACGAGGACGACGATGACGATGATACGGGAAAACCCAATATGACGCCGCTCATCGTGCAAGATATTTTGGACATTGCCGCCGAACTCAAAGCCAAGGCCAAGCAAAAGGTAAGCAGCGACGGCGTAACCCTGCCGAAAAAAGCTGGGGAACCGGAATTTAACTAAAAAAATCGGAAGTCCTGACGGACTTCCGATTTTTTTAAACGAAAATACGAAATTACTTGGCGAAATAACGGTCGTAGAGACCTTTGAAGCCGCAACCGTGGCGCGCCTCGTCTTTGGCCATTTCGTGAACGGTGTCGTGTACGGCATCCAGATTCAGCTGTTTGGCGAGGGTGGCCAGCTCTTTCTTGCCGGCGCAGGCGCCATGCTCGGCATCGATGCGCATCTTGAGGTTCTTCTCGGTGCTGTCCGTCAAAACTTCGCCCAACAGCTCGGCAAACTTGGCGGCGTGTTCCGCTTCCTCGAAGGCGTAACGCTTGAAAGCCTCCGCCACGTCAGGATAGCCTTCCCGGTCAGCTTGACGGCTCATGGCCAAATACATGCCGACTTCGGAACACTCCCCGGTGAAATTGGCACGCAAGCCGTCGATAATGCGCTGATCAACGTCCTTAGCCACGCCTACCCGATGCTCATCGGCAAAGACCAAATCGCCGCTTTGCTCTTTGAACTTGTCCGCCTTAGCCTTGCAAATGGGGCATTCAGCCGGGGGAGCGTCCCCCTCATGGACGTAACCGCAGATGGTGCATACATATTTCTTCATTAAAAGCCCTCCTAAAATATAATACACATTCGCTCGATGAACATTATACACTATTTTACGAAAGATGGAAATAGGCTCTTAAAAAACTTTTTTAGTATTCTTCAGTCGTCAATGGCCGTCTCCAGCGCAATCTTCACCATATCGTTGAAACCGGTCTGGCGCTCTTCGGCGCTGACCACTTCGTTGTTAAAGAGATGATCGCTGACGGTGAAGAGCGCCAAGGCTTTGACGTGGAACTTCGCGGCCAGCAGATAAAGCGCCGCCGCCTCCATTTCCACGGCCAGGATGCCGTAGGAGCGAAGTTTTTCGCTGTCAATCTCTTCGTCGTAGAAGCGATCCACGGAGATGACGTTCCCTACGGTGGCTCTGAGTCCCAGCTTTTTCACGTTGGCCACTGCCTTGGAGAGTAACTCGTAATCGGCGATGGGGGCAAAATTGATTCCTCCGCCGAAGATGTTGCGTACCATGCCGGAATCGGTGGAAGCGGCTTGGGCGATAAGCACGTCCCTAAGTTTCACGTCGGGGTGCATTCCGCCGCAGGTACCCACTCGGAAGAGCTTTTGGACGCCGTACTCTTTAATGAGTTCGTGGACGTAGATGGAGATGGACGGCATCCCCATACCGGTACCCTGCACCGACACGGGAACCCCTTTATAAGTGCCGGTGTAGCCGAAGATGTTGCGGATAGCGGTATATTGCACGGGGTTATCCAAAAAATTTTCGGCAATGAATTTAGCGCGCAGGGGATCCCCCGGCAAGAGGATGCGCTCGGCGATGTCGCCCTTATTGGCGGCAATATGGGGCGTACTCATGTAAAAACCTCCCTAAATTATTCGCTTATTCGGTAAAAATTTCATCCCAAAAGGCGTAGCTCACCATGAGTAAGATGAGCGCCAAGAGGAACAAGTCAGCCATAGACGGCTCCCCTCCCCATTTTCAAAAACAGCCGACAGAATAATCCTGCCGGCTGCTCATGGCTTATTTCCCGTAGCGACGATTGAATTTTTCGATGCGACCGCCGGCCTGCATATCCCGCTGACGACCGGTGAAGAACGGATGGCACTTAGAACAGACATCGACCCGAAGCTCCTTTTTGGTGGAGCCGGTGACGAATTTATTGCCGCACCCACAGGTGACAGTGGCCTCGTAGTACTGGGGATGGATACCTTCTTTCATTAAGTTACACCTCGCTTCTAACGGTAATCGCAAGTGATTATAGCACGACCGGCGAGGCACTGCAAGGGGAATTTTTTGCTTCTCCCCTCCCCACTTGCCAAGTTACGCCCCGGCGTTGTAAAATAAGAGCGGAAAATCGCGCATGGTTTCACGGCTTTAAAGAAATCTGGCGCTACGGGATTGCCTTTCGGGGGAAAAAGGTGAAGATTGCCGTGGAGTCTTCCGGCTGGTAAAGATACAGGAGGGAGCTAAAACTTGAAAAATCCTTTGCGTTATCAAATATCCGAATACGATTGCGGCCCTACTTCCCTGCTGAATGCCTTGAGTTTTCTCTTTGACCGTGAGGAAATCTCGCCGGAACTTATCAGGAACATCATGCTGTATTCCCTAGATTGTTACGAGCCGCAGGGGAGACTAGGCAAAAGAGGTACCTCTCGGATGGCCATGATGTTTCTCTCAAACTGGCTAACGGGAGTGGGCGAGATGGGCATCTTGCCCATTGAGAGCCGATACCTAGCCGGGGAAGCGGTTTTCATCGGCAGGACTTCGCCGGTGATAGAAGCGCTACACTGTGGGGGAGTGGCCGTGGTGCGGCTGAATTTAGACGGGGAACATTATGTTTTATTGACGCAAGAAAAAGATGATTGCATCTACCTCTTTGATCCCTATTATCTGCCGTCTCGGCGCGTTCCCCCGGAGGTGAAAAGCATTGCCGACCACCCCAAAGAATACAATCGCCTCGTCCCCTTCGCTTTGTTTAATCGCGAGACAACTGCTCCCTATGCTCTTGGCAAAACAGCAGAGCGAGAAGCCGTTCTCCTCTTTAACAAACGCACCATGTTGCAACCGGAGGACACTATCGAATATTTTATTTGAGCAAGCAAAAAACGCACAGGCCAAAAACCTGCGCGTTTTTTTACTTGCTTAAAAATGAATTTTACTTAATGGGCTTTTTCAATACGGACAACACGGCGCAACCAACCACGGCGCCCACGATGATAGCCGCGAGGTACATCAAGGGATTGCCGATGGTGGGGACTACGAAAATGCCGCCGTGAGGCGCCCGGAGGGTGCAATCAAAGAACATGGTGAGCGCCCCGGCTACCGCCGAACCCAAGACGCAGGCCGGAATTACGCGCAGAGGATCTGCCGCCGCAAAGGGAATGGCGCCTTCGGTGATGAAGGACAGACCCATGACGTAGTTGGTGGGGCCGGCCTTCCGCTCGTTTTCGGTGAAACGGTTGGGGAAGAAACTCGTCGCTAAGGCAATCGCGAGGGGCGGAACCATACCGCCGGCCATAACCGCCGCCATTACATGATACTCGCCGCTGGCGAGGAGTCCCGTGCCGGTGACATAAGCCGCTTTGTTGATGGGGCCGCCCATATCAATGGCCATCATGCCGGCTACCAAAATACCGATCAGCACTTTGGCGCTGGGATCCATATTCTTCAAGGTATCAATGAGCCAGTTATTGACCGCGCCCACTACCGGGCCAAGGATGAAGAAGCTCACCAAACCGATAATTAAAATCCCGAAGAAGGGATAAAGCAAAACGGGTTTAACCCCGTCCAAGGCAGGAGGCAGACCGCTGAAGAGCTTCTTGAGGAAGTTCACCGCCCAACCGCCGATGAAACCGGCGAGAAGCGCGCCAAGGAAACCGGAACCGGTGACCCCGGCCAAAGCGCCGCCCACGAAACCAACGGCCAGTCCCGGACGATCAGCGATAGACATGGCGATGAAGCCGGCCAAAACCGGGAGCATGAAGCCAAAGGCCGCGCCGCCCACGTCTTTGAAGAACTTCGCCACGGGAGTATTGGAGCCGAAATTCGAGGGATCAATGGAATAATCATCAAAGAGGAAGGCCAAGGCGATAAGAACACCGCCGCCCACCACAAAGGGAAGCATGTGGGAAACACCGTTCATCAGATGCTTATACACCTGACGGGCGAGACTTTCTTCCGCGCCGCTGTCTGCGCCGCCGTCGTCGTCACTGGAGGAGGCGTGATACACGGGGGCGTTGCCGCTCATGGCGCGGTCAATGAGGTCGTCGGCCTTGTTGATGCCGTCGGCCACTTTGGTTATGATCACTTTTTTGCCGTTGAACCGGCTCATGGCCACCTTTTTATCCGCCGCCACGATAATAGCATCCGCCGCTGCGATTTCCGCCGAGGTGAGGACGTTTTTCGCCCCTTCGGAACCGTTGGTTTCCACCTTGATGGAGATGCCTTTCTTTTTGGCGTGTTGCTCCAAACTTTCCGCCGCCATGAAGGTATGGGCTATGCCGGTGGGGCAAGCCGTTACCGCGAGTAGCTGAATGTGATCGGAGGTCACCGTCGGAGCGGCAGCGACAGAGCCGAATTTGCCGTCCTGTTTGTCGTCGATGAGCTTTTTGAACTCCTCTTTGCTCTTGGCGGCAATGAGGGCTTCTTTAAACTCCGGATCCATAATCATGGTGGCCAGCTGGCTTAGAATGGAAAGATGCTCGTCGTTCGCCGTATCGGGGGCGGCGATCATGAAGAAGAGGCGCGAGGGTTTGCCGTCCATGGATTCAAAATCCATACCTTGCGGCACGGTCATGGCGGCAAGTCCCGCTTTACGCACCCCTTTGCTCTTGGCATGGGGCGTGGCGATACCGTCGCCTAAGCCCGTGGTGCCGGAGGCTTCCCGGGTCAGCACGTCTTTTTCGTACTGCTCCCGATTGGTAAGATTGCCGGAGGCTTCCATGAGGGTGGCGAGTTCATGAATGGCGCCCTTTTTGCTTTCCGGCTTTGCTCCCAGCTGAATACTGTCGCTTTGGAGCAAGTCAGTAATGCGCATATAAGTTCCTCCTTTACAAGAAAACCTATGATAAAAATGATACCTTTATATAATCTCCTCGGGAGGAGTTTATATCAAACGATGGTTTTCAGCAACGCTTCCACCTCGGGACGAGTGGCAAGATTTTCCGAGAAGGCGGAGGCGGAACCGGTGGCCACTCCCATGTGGAAAGCCTTTTCGTAATCCCCTTGAGATTCCTCAAAACCGGTGATAAACCCGGCCACCATGGAATCCCCGGCGCCGACGGAGTTTACCAGTTTGCCCTTGGGGGCGGCGCATTTGTAGGAAACACCATCTTCCGTGATGAGAATAGCGCCGTCGCCGGCCATGGAAATGAGGACATTTCTCGCGCCCTTTTCTTGGAGCTTCTTGGCGTAGGTGATTATTTCTTCGTCGGTTTTAAGGGTAACGCCGAACATTTCTCCCAGCTCGTGATTATTGGGTTTAATGAGGAAGGGATGGTATTTCAGGACGTTTAGGAGTAGGTTCTTGGTGGCATCTACGATGATGCGAATACCTTTGGCCTCGAGGCGCGCCATGATTATCTCGTACATATCGTCGGGGAGGGTATTGGGGATGGAGCCGGCCAGCACCAAGGTATCGCCCTCCACCAGTTTATCCAGCTGGGAGAAGAGCTCTTCTCGCTTGGCCTCGCTGATATTGGGGCCTTGGCCGTTGATTTCCGTTTCCACGTCGGCTTTGGCCTTGACGTTGATGCGAGAAAAACCTTCCGGCAGTTGCACAAAATCAAAATCCACGTCGAAGTTTAAAAGCTGGCGCTTAATTTCTTCCCCGGTGAAACCGGCGATGAAGCCCAGAGCCGTACTTTTTAGCCCCAAATTGGCCAGCACGATGGACACATTGATGCCCTTGCCCCCGGCCAAAACTTGCTCGTAGTTCACCCGGTTGATGCCCCCGGCGGTGAAGGTCTCCAGCCGCAGGATGTAATCAAGAGCCGGATTAAAGGTAACTGTGTAAATCATTGGACTGCTCCCCCTTTGTTTAGCGCGAAATACGCCCTAACATATTCGCTTCGCCCCTAGATTATAGAACAAAATGCTGACAAAAAAAAGAAAAAATTTACCCCTTGCGACGCACGATGGCGCCGTTGGTGATGGTGCCGGTGCGGCTTTTTACGCGGCAAATGGCGTGGTCGGGATTGACCTGCTGTACGGTGAGGGTGCCGATGACGGTTTGTTTAACGGCGATAATCTGTCCTTCCCGGTTTTTGATGGGCGCCCCTTCGCGCACTATTTCCAGCGTTTCTCCCTGCCGGATGCCGTCGGCGGAACCGCGATCGATATATACCGTGTCTCCATCCACATCAACGATGACGGCGGAAAAGGGATTGATTTTATCCAGCTCGCGAAAAAATTTTTGCGCCGCTTCGTGGCAAGCCTCATGCAAAGCAACTTCGCCGTTGTTGTCGGAGCTGGAGCCGTCGATTTGCGTGGAGAACACATCCACCCCGGTGTTGGTGTCGATAAAACGAACGGTGGCGGAAACCTTGCCCCGATAAGCATCGACATATTTTTGCCCGGCGTAGCCAAAGATAGCGCCAATCCCTTGCTTGGTGGGATTATTCACCACGCTGGCCAAGGTTATTTTCCCCACCACCATGTACTGCGCGCCGGTCATCTGTCCAAATTCCACTTCTTTGTTGCCGCTTACCATGCCGCTGTTCTGAAAACCCAGCTCTCGCATGGCGTGGGCTAGTTGGGTGCGCTCCGCCACGGTGAAACTGCCGGAGTGATAAACCACGTTGGTCAGCTCCTCGGTAAGCATTTCGGCCACCCGATGCTGGTTATAGCCGGAGGTATTTTCCATAGGCATGACGGCCACTACCTTTTTAGCCGCCTCAGCAGCGTTCCCCCCGACCAGCAAAATAAGCGCCGCTATGATGACGCGAAAAAATATTTTCATTTTCCTTCCTCCCCCACAATCCTTGCTGCTCACTGTCATAAGTTACCTAGGCAGTATATTCGACGTTTGCCTCCCGAATCCTGCCAAGATTTTTAGGGCGCTATACTTCAAGGTTGATTTTCTCCCGGCTCCAGTATAAAATGAGGGGCAGATTCGCGTTATTATCGGAAAGGATGAACACACTTATGAAAATAATAATCGGCAGCGACCATGGCGCCGTGGCTTTGAAAGAGGAAGTCAAGATGGTGCTGAAGGAATTTTCCGGCGTTACCGTTACCGACGTGGGAACTTTCGGTACCGAGGCGGTGGATTACCCCGATATTGCCGAGAAGGTCTGCGGCGAGATTGTCTCCGGAAATGCCGACAGGGGCATCGTCCTCTGCGGCACGGGCATCGGTATTTCCATGGCCGCCAACAAGATAAAGGGCATCCGTTGCGCCATGTGCGGCGATACCTACTCCGCCCGTATGTCTAGGGAACACAACGATGCCAACGTGCTGGCTCTAGGCGGCCGCGTGACCGGTTTTGGCCCTGCCGGGGAAATCGTCCGCGCTTGGATGACCACGGAATTTGCCGGCGGCCGTCACGCTCGTCGCGTCAACAAGATTATGGCTTTGGAAAACAAGTAAATTATTGGGGCTTTGCCCCAAACCCCACCAAAGGGCTTCGCCCTCTGGACTCCCAGCAGGGAGCATAGCCCCCTGCACCCCTTTAATAAGGGGTCAAGGGGAAATTATTTCCCCTTGTGGGGTTTGGGGTGAAACCCCAAAAATAAATTTGCTAACTATAGGAGGACGGGAATGAGTTTTTTCGATACGTTGTTAAAAGATGACCCCGAAGTTGCTAAGGAATTGGGTAGTGAACTGAAGCGTCAACAGAATAAGCTGGAGCTAATCGCCTCGGAAAACATCGTGAGCCAAGCGGTTTTGGAGGCGCAGGGCAGTGTCCTGACCAACAAGTACGCCGAAGGTTATCCCGGGAAGCGGTACTACGGCGGCTGCGAGTTCGTGGACGTGGTGGAAACCTTGGCCATCGAGCGCGCCAAGAAACTTTTTGGCGCCGCCTTTGCCAACGTCCAGCCCCATTCCGGCGCCCAAGCCAATATGGCGGTGTTCTTCGCCCTGCTCCAGCCGGGAGACACCTATCTCGGCATGAATCTTACCGACGGCGGCCATCTTACCCACGGCAGTCCCGTGAATATGTCCGGCAAGTATTTTAAGGTTGTTCCCTACGGCGTAGCCAAAGACACGGAACGCATCGACTACGACGCGCTGGAAAAACTGGCTAGGGAAACCCACCCCAAACTTATTTTGGCCGGTGCCTCCGCGTATCCTCGAATTTTGGATTTCCCGCGGCTGGCGGAAATTGCTCGCGAAGCAAACGCTTACCTCATGGTGGATATGGCGCACATCGCCGGGCTGGTGGCCGCAGGAGTGCATCCCAGTCCCCTGCCTTACGCCGACGTGGTTACCACCACTACCCACAAGACCCTGCGTGGGCCTCGCGGCGGCATGATTCTGACCAAAGATGAGGAACTGGGCAAAAAAATCAATAAAGCGGTGTTCCCCGGTATTCAAGGCGGCCCCTTGATGCACGTCATCGCCGCCAAGGCCGTGGCCTTAGGGGAAGCATTGAAGCCGGAGTTTAAGGAATACGCCGCGCAGGTAGTGAAAAACGCCGCTATGCTCGCCGCTACTTTAAAGCAACATGATTTCCGCTTAGTGTCCGGCGGCACGGACAACCACTTGATGCTGGTGGATTTGACCGGCAAAAACCTGACGGGAAAAGACGCCCAAAACCTCTTGGACGAAGTAAACATCACCGCCAACCGCAACACCATTCCCTTTGAACCCCTGTCGCCTTTTGTGACCAGCGGCATCAGGCTTGGGTCGCCCGCTCTCACCACGCGCGGTTTTAAGGAAGAGGATATGCAGGAAGTGGGCGAGATAATCGCCGCCGTGCTGGATAATCCCGACGATGTTGCCGTTAAAGAGCAGGCTAAGGAGCGAGTGGCGACCCTGTGTAAAAAATATCCGATTTACTAAAGGGGGAAGTACCGTGGCCAATGATTTACGGGTGAACGTTATTACTCATCCCTTGGTGCAACACAAACTCACCCTGATGCGCAAAAAAGAAACCGGCTCCAAAGACTTTAGGGAACTTTTAGAAGAAATCGCCATGCTCATGGCCTACGAGATAACCCGAGATTTTCCCTTGGAAGAAGTCACCGTGGAAACTCCCGTAGCGCCCTGCAAGGCCAAGATGCTCACCGGCAAGAAAGTGGGTTTGGTTCCCATTCTCCGGGCTGGTTTGGGCATGGTGGGCGGCGTGGTCAGGATGATTCCGGCGGCCAAAGTCGGCCATGTGGGGCTGTACCGCGACCCCGAGACCTTGAAACCGGTGGAATACTACTGCAAACTTCCCGGAGACGTCAGCGAACGCGCTTTCATCGTCACCGATCCCATGTTGGCCACCGGCGGCAGCGCCTCGGCGGCGCTTACGCTCTTAAAAGAAAAGGGCGCTAAATCCATTATCTTGATGTGTTTGGTGGCCGCTCCGGAGGGCGTAAGGCTTATCAACGAAGAACATCCCGACGTCCCCGTGTATGTGGCCAGCGTGGATGAACGGTTAAACGAACGCGGCTACATAGTCCCCGGTCTGGGAGATGCGGGAGATCGCATCTTTGGGACGCTGTAAGACAATAGGAAGAGGGCAGAACGTCCAATCGACGCTCTGCCCTCTTTTAATATCCAACAATCAATTAAACGTAAATCCCTGTTCGTTTACGCCGATATGCAC
>JAFVEM010000036.1 GCA_017476005.1 Selenomonadaceae bacterium
AACGGCATAAATGTTGTATATGCCCTAGAATGCCTGTGCACAGGTAAGCCGTTATCTCTAACACAAATACTGACCAAAGACGCAGACCGGTAAAAAGTCTGCGCCTTTGGTATGCTTATTTTATTGCCCGTGAATAGTAACGCAAGGGCGACAGACTGTTAAAAATTTTTTAAATTGGGGCTTGACAAAGGTCACTACATAACAGTAACAAAAAACTAACGGCGTCCCACGCCGTCCCGATAAGGTCGTTGCTTACGCAAGCCATCTATGCTATACTTAAAAAAAATTTTCTTAGGGAGCTGAAAGATATTTGCTACGAAAAAGATTTCTCGTTATGGCGGCCATTCTCGTCTGTTTAATGTTTTGCCTCGTCCCCCAGTTTACCCACTTGACGGCGCGTTCCGTGGATGAGCGCGTGGCTGGGGAAAAAGTGCTGATTTTAAATTATCACAAAGTAGATGAAGCCCATATTTCCCTGTCGGTTCATCCTGCTGATTTCGCGGCGCAAATGGCTTACCTTGAGCGGCACGGCTATAACACCATCTCCCCCGACGAGCTTTACGACAGCCTCGCCGGGAGCAAGAGACTGCCTACAAACCCTGTGCTGATTACCTTTGACGACGGCTATGCGGATAATTACGCTAACGCCTACCCCATTTTGAAAGAACACGGTTTTAAGGCCACAATCTTTGTGGTGTCCAGCTTCGTTGGCAAATACCGCCACTATCTCACTTGGGAACAGGCCAGAGAAATGGAGCAAAACGGCATCAGCATCCAATCCCACACGGCCACTCATCGTTCCATGACCGACCTGTCCGACGACCAACTGCGCGCGGAGCTAACGGAATCCAAACAGAAAATCGAAGCGGAGCTGGGACACCCCGTTGATTACATCGCTTACCCCACCGGCACTTATAATCTGCATATCGCCCAAATGGTCAAAGAGGCCGGGTACAAGGCGGCTTTTACCATTAAATACGGCAACGTGGATCAAGCCAGCAATATTTATGCCTTAGAGCGCGTGCCGGTATTTCACACTGAGGACACGAATAAATCCTTTAAGGAACGACTCCACTATGTACCCCTTTTTGAAAGTCAAGGCTGGGTGAAAAACTAATGCTTGCGAGGGGCGGTTTAGCTGTGTTATCATAAGATGGTATTTTGCAAATGACACAGTGGGGAGGCAGTAATTTTGCTTACCGTTTTGATGATACTGGATGCCTTGGTGGCTTTGGGACTTATCGCCTCGGTCTTGGGGCAGGAAGCTAAGTCAGCTGGAATGGGGGGCATGGACGGCTCGGCGGATACGGTTTTCAGCAGTAAAGCTCGCGGTATGGATGCACTCCTTGCGCGAGTGACCGTGGTTTTGGCCATTGTCTTTGCTCTCATCACCATCATTATTGCTCGCATGACGGCGTGAGCTTATAATTTTTTGAACTTCTCCGCCCTCTCAAGGGCGGAATTTTTTTTGAGGGGGGTCTTTCATTTATGATACTACCGGGAGCGGAACCCTTTTTGCTGTCGGGAGGAGAGCAAGGCGTACTCTTGATACACGGCTTCACGGGAGTGCCGACGGAACTTTTAATGATGGGTAAATACCTGAACAAAAGGGGCTGTACCGTTCTCGGGGTTAGACTGGCCGGACACGGCACCAGTGTGGAGGATATGTGCCACATGACCCACGAGGACTGGATGGATTCGGTCAGGGACGGCTACGCCCTTCTTTCCGGCCTCACGGAGAAAATCGCCGTCATTGGTCACTCCATGGGGGGATTGTACGCTCTGCTTCTTTCTACCGAAGTGTCTGTGTCCCATGTAGTGACTTTAGCCGCGCCGATTTTTATCGCCGAAGAACGGGGGATTTCGGCTCTCCCCCCTCGCGAAATTGCCGTCGGGCAGTTCGTTCCCAAGGCTAGGCGACATCTTACCGGGGTGCCGCCGGTGGTGAACAACACCTATCGCAAAATGCCCCTGATTTCGGTGCATGAACTTTTGGAGGTCATCGGACAAGTAAAAGACAGTATTGCCAAAGTGACCAGCCCCGTACTTATCATGCACAGCCGCATTGATCACACAGCCGCCCCCCAAAGCGCGGAATATATTTACGCCCATGTAAAAAGCCTGAAAAAAAATATAATTTGGCTGGAAAACTCCGGGCATTTACTGCCCCTTGATGCAGATAGGGAACTGGTTTTTCAAAAAGCAACGGAATTTATACTTGCTTGACGGAGATTCGTATGGAAGAAGATTATTTTGCCCCGGGGGAAAAATTGACGGGAACCTTGGCCGTAAAAATACAAGGCTTCGCCTTCTTTACGCCGACGACGGGGGAGGATGTTTTTATCCCCAAGGTCGGGCTTAACGGCGCGCTGAACGGGGACAGGGTGGAAATTGTGGCGGTAGCCTCCTCCACTCCCGGCCGCTCGCGAGAGGGGGCGGTACTAAGCATCTTGGAACACGCCAACACCAAAATAGTGGGAACTTACGACCAAGGTAGCGACGTGGGGCTGGTAACACCCGACGATCCACTGTTGCGCCGGGAAATCATTGTCCCCACGGAAAACGCTTTGGGAGCTAAAACCGGTATGAAGGTGGTAGTCACCGTTACCCGGTGGCCGGATGACCCTAAAGAAAAACTCAGGGGCGTAGTCAGCGAAGTTTTGGGAGTGGCCACGAAACCCGGGGTAGATATTTTGGCGATTATGCGCCGCTATGATTTATGGGAGGAATTTCCGCCGGAGGTACAAGGGGAGGTCGAGTGCCTTAGCCTTGATATAACCCAAGCGGAGGTCTCGCGCCGTTTAGACCGTAGGAATTTCCCCGTTGTCACCATCGACGGGGAGGATGCCAAGGATTTAGACGACGGCGTTTATGCCGCAGAACTGGCGGACGGCCATTTTTTCTTAGGGGTCTATATCGCCGATGTAAGTCACTATGTTCAGGCGCATCATCCCTTAGATAAGGAGGCCGCCGCCCGAGGCACCAGCGTTTATCTGGCGGATAGAGTGGTGCCGATGCTGCCCAAGGAACTATCTAACGGTATCTGTAGCTTAAACGCCGGGGAAGACCGTTTGGCCATGGCTTGCGAGGCGGAAATTTCCCCCTCGGGGGAGGTAGTGAACTACACGCTGAGGGAAGCAGTCATTCGGGTGAAACGCCGGTTGACCTACAATACGGTGAACAAAATCTTGACGGAAAGGGACGAGACTCTGCGACAAGACCAAGCCGATATTGTCCCCATGCTGGAAATTTTAGCCAAGTTGCGACAGGTGCTGAAGGGCAAGCGCGAAGAACGCGGCGCCGTGGATTTTAACATCCCGGAAATCAAGGTAATATTAAACAAAAAGGGCAAAGCGGTGGGACTGAAAAAACGCCTTGGTTCTCTTGGCGAGTCCATTATCGAAGAATGTATGCTTACGGCCAATGAAATCGTGGCCGAGCATCTGTGTCGTCGCCAAATACCCTCGCTCTACCGCGTTCACGAAGAACCCCAAAAGGAAAAAATTCAGAGCCTGAACGACCTCTTGGCCACCTTCGGCCTCTACCTACGCCGTGACGAGGAGGGAAAAATCTCCCCGGGGGATTTGCAAAAGGCTTTGCGCGAAGTCAAAGGACGTCCCGAGGACCGAATTATCAGCATGGTGGCGTTGCGCTCCATGCAACAGGCTCGTTACGCCGCCGAAAATTTAGGGCATTTTGGCTTAGCGGCTGCCTTCTACACTCATTTCACCTCCCCCATTCGCCGCTACCCCGATCTCATGGTGCATCGCTTGCTAAAGGCAAGCCTCAGGGTGGGTGGGATTCCCCAAGAATCGCAAGAAAAACTTCGCCGCACCCTGCCGGAAATTGCTCTTTTGGCCTCCCAAAGAGAGCGCATCGCCGTGGAAGCCGAACGGGAAACCACCGCCCTAAAAGTCACGGAATACATGGCCAGATTCGTGGGGGAAGAATTTACGGGGATTATCAGCGGCGTCACCTCCTTCGGTCTCTTTGTGGAGCTGGAAAATGGGGTGGAAGGTCTCGTGCCAATGACCTCCTTGGTGGATGACTATTATGTTTATGTGGAGTCCCAATTTGCCTTGATCGGCGAAGTCAGCCGGAGGGTTTATCGCTTAGGCGACGAGGCGACGGTGATTTTACTGCGCGCCAATCTGGACACTCATAGTCTGGATTTTATCATGAAAGACAACACCGCCTACGATGTGAACTCCCTCCACGCCTTGAAGAAAGCCAAGGTTAAGGTGAAAAAAGGGAAAGTTAAGGCCGGATTACACAAGAAACCCAAGAAGAGGGGAGAGGTACATGGGAAAGAAAAACGTCGGCGTAAAAATCGCCTGTGAGAACCGCAAGGCGAGACACGATTATTTTATTCACGAAACCTACGAGGCCGGCATCGCCCTCAAGGGGACGGAGGTGAAATCCCTTCGCGAGGGAAAAGCCAATTTGAAAGACAGCTACGGCACGGTGAAAAACGGCGAGGTTTTCGTGGAGCATTTGCACATCAGCCCTTACAAAGAAGGCAATATCTTTAACCACGATCCCCTAAGGCCGAAAAAATTGTTGCTACACAAGGCGGAAATCGCCAAACTGTTCGGGCAAACCCGGGAAAAGGGTTATACCTTGGTGCCGCTGAAAATTTACTTCAAGCAGGGCAAGGCCAAACTGGAACTGGCTTTGGCCAGCGGCAAGCATAACTACGACAAGCGCCGAGATTTAGAGGCCAAGGCGGTTAAGCGCGACATGGAACGCGCCTTGAAGGAAAGACAACGAGGTTAGCGCGTCATGGAAAAACAGCAAATGGTACGCGGACTCAAGAATAGGCATCTGCAAATGATAGCTTTAGGAGGCGCCATCGGCACCGGGCTTTTTTACGGGTCGGCGGCGGCGCTTAACATGGCCGGGCCGGCGGTCATGCTGGCCTATCTGGGCGGCGGCCTTATCATTTATCTCATCATGCGGATGCTCGGGGAAATGGCGGTGGCGGAGCCGGTGAGCGCCTCCTTCAGTCATTACGCCCACAAATACTGGGGTTCTTTTCCCGGCTTCATGGTGGGGTGGAATTATTGGTTTAACTATTTGATTGTTTCCATGGCGGAACTCACCGCCGTGGGCATCTATGTACATTTTTGGTGGCCGGAGATCCCCCAGTGGGTCTCGGCTCTCCTGTGTTTGACTGCCATTACCGCCTTGAATCTCGTTAAAGTAAAACTCTACGGCGAAACGGAATTTTGGCTGGCCATGGTGAAGGTGGCGGCCATTTTGGGCATGATTATTTTGGGACTGTACCTTTTGGCGACAAGTCCCCTAAATTTCCCAGCAAATCTAGCCAATATGTGGGAACACGGCGGCTTTTTTCCCAAAGGTTTATGGGGTGTGGCTCTTTCCGTGGCGGTGTTAATGTTTTCCTTTGGCGGCATCGAACTTATCGGTATTACCGCCGGGGAAGCCGAAAACCCGGAAAAATCCATCCCTCGCGCCATCAATCAAGTGCTGTGGCGCATTCTGCTCTTTTATGTGGGAACCATGGCGGTTTTAACGGCTCTCTGGCCTTGGAATGAAATCGGCAAAGAGGCCAGTCCCTTTGTGCAGATTTTTGTCAATGTAGGCATCCCGGCGGCGGCGCACATTTTGAATTTTGTGGTGCTGATGGCGGCGGTGTCGGTGTATAATTCCGCCATTTACAGCAATTCCCGGATGCTCTACGGCCTCGCCAAAAGCGGCAATGCTCCGGCCTTTTTAGCGCGCCTTTCCGCCAGCGGCGTACCCACCGTCGGTATTTTAGTTTCCTCCGGCCTGACCCTTACGGTGGTCATCATCAATTATTTTTTCCCCGGAGAGGCTTTTATGTACATGCTGGCGGTCGCTACCTGCGCCGCCGTCATCACTTGGATTTCCATCGCCGTGACCCATCTTAAATTTCGCGCCCGGCAAAAAGGACGGCAAAATATTTTTCCCTCGCCCTTTTTCCCGGTGGCCAATTATCTGTGTTTGGTCTTTTTAGCCGGAGTAATTTTCCTTATGACGCAGGTGGAGGGGCTGGCCATTTCCGTAGCGATACTGCCATTGTGGCTGGCTGCGCTATGGCTGGGCTACCGTCTGCGAGGTCGTGGGCGAGGGGATTTCCCCTGCTGAGGCTTGGGGTGAAACCCCAAAAATAGAAAAATAAAGTAAAAAAGGAGAACAACATGGAAAAAACTACGGACAAAAACGCGGATAAGACCGTCGATAAACAGACGGCGCTGGCTAACGCCTTGAAGCAAATCGAAAAGGATTTCGGCAAAGGCTCCATTATGCGTTTAGGGGATGCCAAAGCCAACATGAATGTGGAGGTAATCTCTACGGGCATCCTGCCCTTGGATATGGCTTTAGGAGTGGGCGGAGTACCTCGGGGGCGGATTATTGAAATCTACGGCCCAGAATCCTCCGGTAAAACCACCGTGGCCTTGCACGTCATCGCCGAAGCGCAAAAAAACGGCGGTATCGCCGCCTTTATCGATGCAGAACACGCCCTAGACCCGGTTTACGCTCAGAAACTAGGCGTTAATATCGACGAACTGCTTATTTCGCAGCCGGACACCGGCGAGCAAGCCTTGGACATTGTGGATGCTTTGGTGCGTAGCGGCGCCATTGACGTTGTCGTGGTGGATTCGGTGGCGGCCTTGGTTCCAAAAGCGGAAATCGAAGGGGAAATGGGCGACTCCGTGGTGGGGATGCACGCCAGACTTATGAGCAAAGCCATGCGGAAACTCACCGGCATTATCAACAAGTCCAGAACCACCGCCATTTTTATCAATCAAATCCGGGAGAAAATCGGGGTCATGTTCGGCAATCCGGAAACTACCACCGGGGGGCGCGCCTTGAAATTCTATGCGTCGGTGCGCTTAGACGTGCGGCGAGTGGATAGCGTGAAACAAGGGGCTGAAGCCGTGGGCAACCACACCCGGGTAAAAGTGGTGAAAAACAAAGTGGCGCCGCCTTTTAAACAGGCGGAATTTGATATTATGTACGGCGAAGGCGTCTCGAAACTGGGTACCATTGTGGATATGGGGGTAGAGCTGGAAATAGTCGATAAGAGCGGCGCTTGGTTCTCTTATAACGGCAACCGTTTGGGACAGGGTAAGGAAAACGCCAAGCAGACCTTGGCGGAAAATCCTGCCTTGGCAGCCGAAATCGAACAAAAGGTACGGGCAAAACTCACCGCCGACTTAGGTCAACCCAAGCCGCAAGAGGCGCAAGAGGAGGCTACCGATGGAGCAGCATGAGGCGGCCACCGAGCTGACTCCTGAAGCTAACCCTGAGCCGACTATGGACGCGAAGGACAAACGGGACAAGAAACAGCCCAAAACTGCCCTCATGTACGCCGTGGATTTACTTTCTAGGCAGGAACACAGCGCCAAGCGACTTCGGGAAAAATTGGGGCGCAAAGGTTACGGCGCGGAGGAAACCGCCGCCGCTATTGCCAGCTTGCAGGAAAAAAAATATTTAAACGACGAAGAGGCTTGCCAAAATCAGTTTCGTCGCCTCTATGAAGAAAGCCGCCATTCGGTGCGGCAAATTTGCTTTAAGCTGAGGCAATACGGTTTTGACGGCGAGGTTATCAGTCGGTGTATTCCGGCAGATAGCTATGAGCGAGAAAAAAAGGCGGCGCTAAGGAGTCTTGCCATCAAATTTAAATCGGACTCCCCGGAGGTCAAGATGCGGCGCAACCTTTATACCAAGGGATTTAGTGCTGAGGTCATAAATGATGCCTTGCATGACTTTATGACCAATGGTTACAAAGGAGAAAACATTGAGCCAGAATGAAATGATACTGGTGCTGGATTTTGGAGGGCAGTATAACCAGCTGATTGCTCGGCGTGTCCGGGAATGTCAGGTTTATTGCGAAGTCCATCCCCACACCCTCGGCCTAGAGAAAATAAAAGCCATGGCGCCCAAGGGAATTATTTTGACGGGAGGCCCCAACAGCGTTTATAAGGAAGATGCCGCCGTCTGCCCCTCGGAACTTTTCGCGCTCGGTATCCCCGTTTTGGGAATTTGCTACGGGGCGCAACTCATGACTCATCTTTTAGGGGGCAAAGTAACCCCTGCCCCGGTGAGCGAGTACGGCAACACCAAGATTAGTGTGACGGCGGCCTCGCCCCTCTTTGAGGGTACAGCATCGGATTTCGTCGGCTGGATGAGCCACACGGATTATATTGCCGAGCTCCCCCCGGGATTTAAGGTCACGGCCAAGACGCAAGCCTGCCCCGTGGCGGCCATGGAGAATGCGGCGCAAAAACTCTACGCCCTGCAATTCCATCCGGAGGTGGCTCATACCGAGGGCGGCGCCCTCATGCTGAAGAATTTCGTCCGGCAGGTTTGCGGCGCCGCCGGCGACTGGCGGATGGATTCTTTCGTGGAAACCACCGTGGCCGAATTGCGAGAGCGCGTAGGTTCCGGCAAGGTGCTGTGCGCCCTCTCCGGCGGCGTTGATTCTTCGGTGGCGGCGGCGCTCCTTTCTAAGGCCATCGGACGGCAACTTTACTCTGTTTTCGTCGATCATGGTCTCCTGCGGCAAGACGAGGGCGACCAAGTGGCGGCGGTCTTTGGCGACGGCGGTGTTTTTGACCTGAATTTTATCCGGGTCAATGCGGCGGAGCGGTTTTACGCTAAGTTACAGGGGATAACGGAGCCGGAAAAAAAGCGCAAAATCATCGGCGAGGAATTTATCAGGGTCTTTGAAGAAGAAGCCAAAAAAATAGGCCGGGTAGATTTTTTGGTACAAGGTACCATCTACCCGGATGTCATCGAGAGCGGCCTTGGCAAATCAGCGGTGATAAAATCCCATCACAACGTGGGCGGACTGCCCGACCATGTTGACTTCAAGGAAATAGTGGAGCCGCTACGACTGCTTTTTAAAGACGAAGTGCGGCAAGTGGGCAGAACTCTCGGCATCCCCGAAACGCTGGTGAATCGCCAACCCTTCCCGGGGCCGGGGCTGGGGATTAGAATCATCGGCGAAGTCACCGCCGAAAAGGTAAAAATAGTGCAAGCCGCCGACGCCATTTACCGAGAGGAAATGGCCAAAGCCGGAGCCGACAAGAAGCTAGGGCAATACTTTGCCGCCCTCACCAATATGCGCTCGGTGGGCGTAATGGGCGACGGACGCACCTACGATTACGCCGTGGCCTTGCGCGCCGTGGAAACTAGCGATTTCATGACGGCGGAAAGCGCCCCCCTCCCCTGGGAACTTTTGCAGACCGTCACGCGCCGCATTGTCAACGAAGTCAAGGGAGTGAACCGGGTGCTGTACGATTGCACTGGGAAACCGCCGGGGACGATTGAGTTTGAGTGAGGTCGGAGTACAAAGATCGAGTGGGGCTACCGCACATAATTATCGTGTGGTAGCCCCTTTAATCAGATGAAACTCAACCGAATAATTTTGAATCAGACACATGGACTTCGATACTATAGATAATATGTAGTGACCCCTCGATTGCAAAACGTGGATTTACCTGTAAAATAGGAGGTGTAACACAACCCAAACAGGAATTACCGCATACAAAGGAGAGGTCACTTATGAAGAGTATAATATATGCCGGGATGGATGTCCATAGCACCAATTACACCCTTCACGTTCGTTTCATAAAGTTGTCAGATATTTTCTGAATCCCCGTGAACAAAGGGCTGTAGAAAAGGTGATAGCTGATTCAAAGTCAGCTTATATGATTTCCGCAATATGTTCTTTAGACTGCTCAGCCCAGAAAGGACAAGGAACAGATTTGAATTGTATCATTTTGATAAACAATTCTATGAAACGAACGTGTTACACCCTTTCGTGTTATTCCCTCGAAAACGATACGAACTTCGACCGGCGTATCGCCGAACTGGCTGAGGATGACTGCTATGCCCGGAAGGTGCATATGCTCTCCTGCACGATTGGGATTCGCACTCATACAGCATTGGCACTCGTTGTCGAGACAGGAGATTTCCACCGTTTTCAGAAAGCAGAACAATATGCGTCCTTCTTGGGACTTGTCCCCGGAGAGCGTTCCAGTAGCGATAATCAAAACCGTCTGAGTATCACCAAAGCAGGGAACTCACATTTGAGACGGTTGTTGACGTAAGCTGCGCAATGTTACGGGCGCGGCAAAATTGGCTACAAATCGAAAGCACTGAAAGCGCGGCAACATGGGAACTCTGCTGAAGTCATTGCCTATGCCGACAAAGCTAATGAGCGTCTGAGAAGGAAGTTATACCACATGGTTCTGAAACTGAACAAGAAGCACAATGTTGCGGTCACAGCCGTAGCGAGGGAATTGGCCCTTTATATGGGGTATGATGACGGAGCATGTGGCTTGAAAATGGGTGTGGAGTAGATAAACAAATAAAAATCTAAAGGGAAAAATCTCACAGTAACGCCTTTGTCCCCAAGGAAGTTCATCCATTTCTGTGTCGTGGGCTTTTTTCTCCTTGCGTTTCCTAGCGGCATCGTTTGCGAAGATGCTGGGCAGCCCAGCGATGGCCTCCTTTTTCCAGCGCGTTAGCATACTGGGGTGAACATTGTGTTCGGAGGCTATTTC
>JAFVEM010000037.1 GCA_017476005.1 Selenomonadaceae bacterium
CCCCCTGCACCCTTTAATTAAGGGGTCAAGGGGAAATTATTTCCCCTTGTGGGGTTTGGGGCAAAGCCCCAACAACAATAAAACAGGGAGGATTTTTTATGAAATTGGGTAGAATCGTTACCGTCGCTTTATCGGTGGTTTTAACGCTGGCAACGGTAGGTTGCGGCGGCGAAAATGGACAGGACAAGCAGAATTTGGTTTACAGCAAATCCCAAGGGCCTTACTCGGAGCTTTTTGAGGAGGGCGTGAAGCCCATCTTGGAAAAACAGGGCTACAAGTTCGAGGGAAAGGATATGTCCGACCTCTTGCAGGCTGATATTGCCTTGAACGAAGGCGAAGTCGATTTCAACGTGGAACAGCACACGGCCTATATGGAGAATTTTAACGCCAAACAGGGAGGTCATTTGGCCGCCATTACTCCAATCCCCACGGTTCCGGCGGGGCTTTATCCCGGCGCTAAGAAGTCCTTGGAGGAAATTACCGACGGTGCCAAAATTGCCATTCCCAACGATGCCGCCAATACCGCTCGCGCTTACGCGCTGCTCCAAAAGGCCGGCTGGATAAAACTTGACCCAGGCAAGGACTTATCCACGGTCACCGGTCAGGATATTGTGGAAAATCCCCATAACATAGAGTTCACGGAGATGAAATCCCTGACCATTCCCGCCGTCAGAGAGGATTTTGATTTTGTGGCGCTTACCGGTTCCATTGTCTATAACGCGAAAATCGACCCCTCGTCGGCTCTGCTTACCGAGGACATATTGCCCCATCTTTTGCTACAGTTGGTGGTGCAGGAAAAAGACAAGGACAGCAAGTGGGCGAAGGATATTGCCGCCGCTTACCATTCCCCGGAATTTGCCGCTTACATGAAAGAACACAACAAGGGGCTGTGGTTCGTGCCGGAGGCCAAGTAAATGAGAGACCATACCTTAGAAGTACACGGCACCCACACCTATGATCGCACGGGCGCCATCAGCGAACCGATTTATCTTTCCGCCACCTTTCGCCACCCGGCCTTCGGACAAAGCACCGGCTACGATTACGGACGGGTGGCCAACCCCACCCGGGAGGCGTTGGAAAAAACCATCGCCAGACTGGAACGGGGCGAGCGAGCTTGGGCGGTGTCGTCGGGCATGGCGGCCATTAACCTCGTCTTGATTCTCCTTGACCCCGGCGACCATGTTTTGCTTTCCGAAGATCTCTACGGGGGAACGGTAAGATTGGCCAACGAAATTTACGGCCATTACGGGATAGATTTTGAATACGTTGATACGACGAATTTAAGTTTACTGCAAGAAAAAATTCGGCCTAACACCAGAGTGATATTTATCGAAACCCCCTCCAACCCCATGATGTTTATTACGGATATTGCCGCTGTGGCACGCCTTGCCCACCAAAACGGGGCTTTTCTCGTGGTTGATAATACCTTTCTTTCGCCCCATTTCCAAAAGCCACTCACTCTAGGAGCCGATATGGTGGTACACAGCGGCACCAAGTACCTCTGTGGGCATAACGATGTTATCGCCGGTTTCCTCGTGGTAAAAGATGCTACCTCCCCAGAGGCTCAGCGACTGGACATGTTGGTAAAATCCGAAGGGCCGAACCTCTCCAGCATGGATGCTTGGCTGATGCTTCGCAGTCTGAAAACCTTGGGGGTGCGCCTCGAAAGACAGGCGCAAAGCGCGCTGGCCATTGCCGAGTGGCTGAAAGAACAGCCGCAGGTAACGGAAGTGCATTATCCGGGACTGCCGGATTCTCCCGGTTACGCTTTGCAAAGACAACAAGCCAGCGGCTTCGGCGGCATGGTTTCCTTCAAAGTAACCTCCGCCGCGCTGGCTAAGGCCATTTTGGGGCGGCTAAAACTTATCGCCTTTGCCGAAAGTCTGGGTGGAGTAGAAAGTCTCTTGACTTATCCCATAGCTCAGACCCATGCCGAAATGCCGCCGGAGCTTATGCGGCGCACGGGGCTTGACGACAAACTTCTGCGGCTTTCCGTGGGGCTGGAAGATGTGGAGGACTTAAAAGAAGATTTAGGAAATGCGTTAAGCGGAGAGTAATGTCATGAGCCTTTTTGACGAAGTTATCGAGCGACGGGGTACGGCTTGTTTGAAATACGATTTTGCCGTCGAACGGGGCAAGCCCAAAGATGTCCTCCCCTTTTGGGTAGCGGATATGGATTTTCGTACGCCTCCAGCCGTCATTGAAGCACTGGTAGAACGCAGTCGCCACGGGATTTTTGGCTACACGGGAATTAAGGAGGACTACCGTAAAACGGTGGTGGCTTGGCTGAAAAATCACCACGGCTACGCGCCGGCACAGGAAACCCTCACAGTGACTCCCGGCGTGGTGTTCGCCATTTGCACCGCCATTCGCGCCTTTACCGAACCGGGGGAGGCGGTACTCATTATGCCGCCTGTCTATTATCCCTTTGCCAATGCCGTCAAAGACAACCTGCGCCGCTTAGTGGAATGTCCCTTGGTGGAAAAAGACGGGCGTTACCAAATGGATTTGGCCGACATGGAGCAAAAGATAAAAAAAGAGCAGGTGAAACTCCTCCTGCTTTGCAGTCCCCATAATCCGGTGGGGAGAGTATGGCGGCGAGAGGAACTGACGCAACTGGCAGGGCTTTGCCTTAGGCATGATGTTATAGTGGTCGCCGATGAAATCCACGCGGATTTTTTACGTCCCGGCCACCGTCACCAAGTTTTCGCCGCTCTTTCCCCCGAAATCGCGCAAAACACCGTCACCTGCACTTCCCCCAGCAAAACTTTTAACTTGGCGGGCTTGCAGGTATCGAATATTTTTATCGAAAATGAAAAGCTACGCCAAAAATTTCGCCGGACACTACGGCGCACCGGTTACGACGAGCCAAACACCTTAGGACTTACCGCCGCCAAGGCCGCCTATGACCATGGCAACGAATGGCTACAGGAACTCCTCGCCTATCTGGAAGAAAATCTCCGGCGTACTCGCGTTTTCTTGGCAAAAGAAATGCCCCTTGTCCGGCTGATAGAACCGGAAGGGACATATCTCTTGTGGTTAGATTTTTCTCGCTTGGGGCTGACAGACGAGGCGTTAAACAAACTTATCGTGGAGCAAGGGCGCCTTTGGCTGGATGCCGGCCATATTTTTGGCACGGGGGGCGAAAATTTTCAACGAATCAACATCGCCTGTCCTTGGAGCGTACTGGAGGAGGGACTGAAGAGACTGGCGCAGTGTTTGCCCAATGGGAAATAAACAAAATGTTATAACTGAGCGCACCCAAAAATTTCGCCAAGTCATCCCGGTAGCGATTTATCACGAAAAGATCGCCATCACCGGTCACGGGGCGGTCGGTGTAACCTACATTGCTTTTGGTGGCTTTTCCTCCTTATCTTGACTAAGGACGAGTCAGGCAAACTCGATGCGTAGGTGGCGATGCAAGGCGTTAGCCAAGCGGTGAAGCGTATTCACTGAAGGATTTCCCTTACCATTTTCGATTTTGGAAATATCTGCCTGGGTTATCCCCGTGGCGGCACTTAACTCTTGTTGACTCATACCGGCTTTCTGGCGAGCACTAATGAGATTGTACTCCCACTCTAAGGCATCATATTCCTCTTTAACTTTTGGATTCTGCAGCTGAGAGGCTTTATATTCAGCCCACGTCTTCATTTAGCATCCTCCTTAGGTAGTCTGCACGGTACTTCTTGGCGAGAGAAATTTCGTTTCGCGGTGTCCGTTGTGTCTTTTTGATGAACCCGTTGGTTAGCACGGCAGTATCACCTACAATGAAGAAGTATAGCATACGGGTGATATTTCCGCCAAAGGTTACACGCAACTCCATGATGCCATCGTCTAATTCCTTAGAATCTGGCGAGCGCAGTTGTGCGCCAAAGGTTTCTAATAAATCAATAGAACGAAGCATTTTGGCTCGCATCTTAGTATCCAAGCTATCCAGAAACTCCACCGCCGGCTGTGTACCGTTAGGCATTGTGTAAAATTCTATGTTCATAAAATCACCTACGCTAAGGGATTATATGCTAAAACATATAAATTATCAAGCCCCACGCTAGTCTGAAGAAATGTGGGGTTATATCATATTTGCGTATTCCACATAATAATCGCATCTTCCCCGTTATCCTGATAATATTTTGGCCGTCGCCCGACGCTCTTAAAACCGAATTTGGCATAGAGCGCCAAAGCCGGGACGTTAGAGGGGCGCACCTCCAACGTCATGGCCGTGGCGCCCCTTTCTTTGGCTTTTTCTATCATTTTAGCCATTAAGGCCGTGGCCGCTCCCTTGCCGCGATGTTCCGGCAGTATGGCCACGTTGGTTATTTGCGCCTCCCCCTGCATTAGCCAACAACCGGCAAAACCTATGGGAGTGCCTTCATGTAACACTAAAAGATATAAGGTGTTTTCGTTTGCCGCCTCGCGCCAAAAAGATTCTCTTGACCAAGGAATTGCAAAGCACTCGCGCTCAATGGCGGCGGCTACATCGGCATCTTCCGGCGTCATTTCCCGGAAATCGTAGCCCGTCTCTTTTCCCACAATAATTCCGCCTCCGATGGTCTGAGATAAAGCGGCTCCAAGGTCATGGGATTCGCCCTTGCGCCTCGCTTCAGTTTCCTTATGCCCAAGTAAGCCAAATTAGCGGCTCGTGGCATCAAGAGTTGCGCCGGAGGAATGATGACGCTCGGCGGCAGTTCCGTCTTGCCCAGTATGTACTTGCCCACGGCATCGCCCATGATAATCACCGGCTCCCCCCAGTCGGCGCAAAAATTTATAATGTCAGCCACCGGATGAATGGCCAAGGCCGCTGTCTCCGTAAGCTCCCCCTGCTCCCACCGATAGCGCCCACAGTAGGCGCGTTTTTTTTGCGCGTCCAGCAGAGGAAGAAGATTAAATTTCGGCAAAGGAAAGTGGGCGGCCAACACTTCCGTGGTCGGCACGCCCACCAAAGGGATATTGAGACCGTAGGCGATGGCCTTCGCCGTGGCGAGGCCGATGCGGAGTCCCGTAAAAGAACCGGGGCCTATGCTTACCGCCACCGCTTTTAGATTTTCACGCTTCAGTTTGGCCATATTGAGTACCTCCGCCACTTGGGGCATGAGGGTTTCCGAGTGGGTAAGGGCGTTTTCCGTGACAATCTCGGCAAGGACTACGCCGCTTTTTATGTCGGCCACGGCGACTCCCGAGACGCGAGTCGCCGTTTCCAGGGCTAGAATTGACAAAACTCATCCAGCTCCTTTAATAATTCTTCGTTTTCTTTCCCTACGCAGTCAAAGGTAATGAGGCGACCGTGAGGATTATCCGGCAGAGGTGCGAAGGCTATCGTCAAATACTCCTCCGGCATGGCCTCCGGGAATTTGTCCGCCCATTCAATGAGGACAATTCCCAAAGGTTCCTCCACATATTCGTAAAAGCCGATTTCCTCCAAGTCCTCCGCCTTTTCCAAACGATAAAGGTCAAAGTGAAAAATGGGGCAGATCCCTTCGTAAATGTTCATCAGGCTGAAGGTGGGACTCGTTACTTCCCCCTCCACGCCCAAAGTTTTGGCCAAACTCCGTACAAAAAGGGTTTTTCCCATGCCCAAATCTCCCAGCAGGGAAATAACCGTTCCCTCGCGCACTCGCTGCCCCACCAAGGCAGCGAGTTTTTCTGTTTCTTCCGGCGTTTGGGTGGTACGCGTAAAGACGCGTCTGTCGTTATCCTCCACTTTTATCTGTCCTTATTGGTCGGCGCGCGTAACATTGGCGCCGTAAATAGTGGCAAAATCCTCTTTCATGGAAACGGGAATCCAGCCGTTCTTTTCACAGGAGGCGCGCATGGAGTCTGCTTTGGCGACGCTGCCCAGTTCGCGCTCCGTATCGTCGCACAGCAGAGCAAAGGCGAGAGCCTTGTGCTTATTCCCGTTGATGGTGTAATTGAACATGCTGGCGTCGCCGGAGGAATTGCCGAAAGCCAAAACCGGCTGACGGCCAATTTCGCGTACGATGTTGGATACCTTGTTCATTTTGATGTCTTTCAGCGAGAATGACCCTCGCACAATTTCATCATCGCGGCGGTAGGTATATTTCAGGCCGTCGGTTTCCCCTTGATGAGAGGCCAAAAACCAAGCGTCGGTGCCGATAATGTTGTCTTTTTCAATGGGCAGTATCCCGTCGGCCAAAATCCGTAGGGCTTGGCGGTCGGTGCCGGAGACAATGAACACCTTAAATTTATTGGCCGTCAGGTACGACACCACCTCCACCATGGGCAGGTAAAAGGATTCGCCGCGTTTTAAATTATTCATGCCCTCCGCCGGGGTTTCCATGAATTTTTTTACATAAGCCTCATACTCCGAAAGCGTCAGGCCGGCAAAAACCCTTTCTTGGGACTCGGCCTGTCGCCTATCCAGCTCGGTCGGCAGTTTACCCGTGGCGCCGGGTTTGGCGTTAGGGATGCCGACGCTATCCATGGCTTCTTTTATCTCGGTGGCCAAGGCTTTGTCCTCCGCCGTGGGGGTGAAGGTGGGGTCGTTTAAAGCCCTTTCCAAATACATCATCCACTCAAAATAAGAGGGGGTGGTTTCGCAAAGTAAGGTGCCATCTACGTCAAAGACAGCAATCCGCTCCTCCACCGGGATATAATCGGGACTTTTCTTGTCGGTAACGCTTTTCACATATGAAGTCAGAGCTTGGTAAGAGGCGGCAGACTTGTTCCAGTATTTGAAGTTAGTTCCCTTTTGATTGACGGAAATCTGCGCCAGCTCCGCTCGAGTGGCAGCTTCGGCTCCGGGGGCAGAGGAGGCAAGACCCAAAGCTAACGCCAGCGCCAGCAGGGTTCTGCCTAGTTTTTGGTGTTTACGATAAATCATCAAGACACTCCCTTTACACTTGCTCACAGTTTCAAACTTTCCAGCCAACGCTCCGCCATTTTGCGATCCAGCTTGTTCAGGCAACGGGCTGGTTTCAGAGTAGAGCCGGGGGTACAGGATGGCTCTAAGAATTTATTGGTTTCGCCCACATCGCTACCGCTGGAAGTGCAGAAGGGGACGATGATTTTGCCGGAGAAATCGTAGCTTTCGAGGAAGGTGTTGATAATCCGAGGCGCCAAATACCACCAAATAGGGAACCCCAGGAAAACCACCTCGTACTCCTCCCATTTGGGGATCTCGCCGCCTTCAATCTCCGGCCGCGCCGCCTCGTCGTGCATCTCCACCGTACTGCGAGATTTCTTGTCGTGCCAGTTTAAATCCGCCTTGGTGTAGGACTGTTTCGGCTTTATCTCATACAAATCGGCTTCCATAAAGTTGGCGAGGAATTTCGCCACCCTGCCGGTGATACCGGTAACGGAAAAGTAGGCGATTATGGCTTTTTTGTTCATGTAACATCTTTCCTTTCTTTTTGTTCTTTTTTGCCTCCGGCGGCTAAAGGACACAGCCCTTTAGAATCCCAGTGAGGGAGTTATACTGCCTTACCTGTCAGAGTTCGTATCGCTTTAGTGGGACACTTGGCGAGGCAGGTAGTTTCATGACATTTTTTACGGCACACGGCGCTATCCACCACGGCCAGATTGCGCTCCAGCTTAATAGCCCCGTGGGGACAGTTTTTCATACAGAGACCGCAACCGAGGCAAGCGTTCTGGCAATATTTTCTGGCCACCGCCCCTTTGTCGTGATTGCTACATTCCACTTCCACCGGCGCCGCAAAACTTGCAAGGACAAATAAGGCTTGGGGACAGGTGCTGACGCATTTGCCGCAACCGGTGCAAATTTCTTTATCCACCACAGGGAGGCCAGCCTCCCCCATAGATAACGCGCCAAAGGGACAGGCTCTCACGCAGTTGCCGAAACCTAAACAGCCGAACTTGCAGCCCTTGGGGCCACCCTGCACGATTTTAACCGCCGCGCAATCGGGGATTCCTTCATAAGTGGCGGCCACAGTTGCCGCCGTTAAGGTGCCGCGACATTTGAGATGAGCGTATTTGGGCTCCGTGGCCTCGGCTTTTTTGCCGGTAAGTTCCGCCACCTTCGCCGCTACTGCCGCCTTCCCCGGTACGCAGAGATTCGGCGGTACAGCTTCATCTTCCACCACCGCCTCCGCATACTTGCGGCACCCGGCAAAACCGCAAGCGCCGCACTGTCCTTTGGGCAAAATTTCCTCCACTTCGTCAATGAGTGGATTGGAGGCCATGGCAAATTTCTTGTCCGCCAAGGCCAATATCAAACCGAAAAAGGCTCCTACGCCTACCAACACTAAAATTATCAGGAAAGCTTTTTCCATATATTTTTTGCCTCCGGCGGCCAAAGGGACACAGTCCCTTTGGAAACCCTAATAGATTTTATTATGGGGTGCAGGG
>JAFVEM010000038.1 GCA_017476005.1 Selenomonadaceae bacterium
AACGGCATAAATGTTGTATATGCCCTAGAATGCCTGTGCACAGGTAAGCCGTTATCTCTAACACAAATACTGACCAAAGACGCAGACCGGTAAAAAGTCTGCGCCTTTGGTATGCTTATTTTATTGCCCGTGAATAGTAACCAAGGGCGACAGACTGTTAAAAATTTTTTTCAACTTGGGGCTTGCCAAAGGTCACTACATAACAGAAAGCATGGCATGCACCGGTCGTTAGATGTGGCCTTTTTGACCATTCCATAGTCCATCACCCTCAATCCCTACATAAATCAAAACTCTACTGCAACAAACTCAGCACGCTGGAAATATCTTGATTGGCTTGCGCCAGCATAGACTGCGCCGCTTGGGAGAGTACATTGTGCTTGGTGTATTCCACCATTTCTTTGGCCATATCGGCATCGCGAATGGTGCTTTCCGACAATTGGACATTTTCCCCCATGACGGTGAGATTGGAAATGGTGTAATCCAGTCTGGCAATGGCCGCCCCCATGGTGGTCTGTTCCCCCAAGGCCACCTCCAGAGCATCGTCAAAGAGCGCGATGGCCGCTTCGGCGTTTTCTATCGGATTTACCTGCACCGTACTGCGATCGGTGTAACGAATCCCTAACGCTTCGGCGCGTAAGTCGCCAAAGAGAATATTCATGGCTTGACCGGCTTTCGTGCCGATTTGCAATTTCAGCAAGCCCACATCTTTCATATAACTGTCCGGCCAGATTACGGTCAGCCCGTAATCTTCGTAGTAGGTGGATGCCTCCGGCGGCAATGTCCAGCTGGAAATAGGGCCTTGCTCGGGGACAATGCTTTCAGCGGTTTTGGTTTCGCTACCGCCTACGTCGGAACCGCTGATAGAGCCGGTGTCTTCGTTATCCATATAGATGCCGCAATAATTCTCTAAGAAAGCTTTGGCCGACGCGGTGCCCGTCCCCCCGTAGCTTTGCAAATCGTTTAAGTAGGCTTGCCTCAAGGCCGCTTCACTACCGTATAATCCCCCGGAACAAGCGGCAAGGGCGCCGTCGTAATTGGCCTGCGCGCTGCCGGTGGCATTGTCCAAATAATTGATGAAATCCTGCATTACCTGTAACTGAGAATTGCCGGTGGCTGCGGCGGCGGTTTTCGTCAGATAATGCAACACGGAATAACCCACTGCGTAAGCCGAAGCCCCTTCGTCATAGGTGCCGTTAAGCACCCCCGACACATTGCTGTACTGGCTTTGCATGGCGTAGTTTAATATCGTACCGTAACGAAAGTCGTCTATGCCGTGCATATATTCGGCGGAACCTTCCACTATATATTTGGGCAAATCGCCGAAGTAGTTGATATTGGCCGCCATGGCCGCATGGGTCATCTCGTGCGCCAGTACTCGGTCAAGATACCCTGCGCCGCCTCCGGCATCGCCGTTGAGGTCGCCGGTGTTAAAATTGTCGTAATAGTGCATATTCACTACTAAACTTAGTGACGTGGCTTCACCGGCACTATTGGCCGTGTAGCTTACATAGGCCAAGGCGCTGCTGTCCGGCTCATCGCTGAAAGAAACGGTTATCGTGTCAATGGTGGTGCCGGCCTCATCAAAGGAAAGCCCGTAGGAATCCTCGATTAGCCCGAGGCAAAGATCCATCCACTCGCTGTACATCCCCTTGACAATAGCCGCCTGTTTTCCGCTGAGTCCGTCGGTACAAACGATTTGTATCATGGGGAGTTGCCCGTTGAGGAGAGTTTTGCCGTTGTAGCTGACGTTGGCGTTATGGTCTATCTGGTCGATTAACTCATCCACTTCTTTTTGAATGGTAGCTCTGTCAAGATCCGTGTTGTGATCGTTGGCGGCATTGATGGCCTTTTCTTTGAGGGTTTTCAGTATGTCAATGGTGGATTGCGCCGCTCCCTCGGCGGTGCGCAGGATATTCTGCCCGGTCTGGGCGTTTTGCACGTCTTGCCCGAGGCCGCGAATTTGCACGCGCATCCGCTCGGATATAGCGTATTCCGCCGCCCCGTCGCCGGCGCTGTTTATTTTCATGCCGCTGGAGATCTTGGCCAGCGCCTTATTAAGGCGGCTGTTGTTATTTCCCAAGGTTATCAACGACTGGGCGGCGGCCCCGTTGTGCATTATTTTCATGCTCATGGTTACTTATCGCCTCAATTCTGCCGTATAGCTCATTCTAAAAGCGATAGTACGCTGGACATAGCTTGATTAGCCTGCGCCAACATGGATTGAGAAGCTTGCGCTAGGATGTTGTGCTTGGTATGCTCCAGCATTTCTTTAGCTATATCTGCGTCTCTTATGGTGCTTTCAGAGGCTTGGGTGTTCTCACTGGCCGTGACTAAATTGCTCTCGGTGTACTCCAGCCGGGAGATGTAGGAACCGACGGTGGTAGCCTCACCTATGGCATAATCCAGCGCCCCGTCAATCACGCGAATAGCCACGGTAGCATCGTGTTGGGTGGTTACTATGGCATCGGCTAACGACATACTCCCCGCCTCGTTCAAAATGGCTTTTAATTGGGGATTCTGCGCTAAGTCATACCCGTCTTCTGCGGTGGGAATTTCTCCCTTTAGCGCGTCAGATTGCATATCTCCAATATAGCAATAAAGTGCCTGACCGGATTTGGTGCCGTGATGAATCACCAAAGGATGCCCTGAGATGGGAGTAGCAATTTCGCCGGCAATAGCAGCATGCCCGTCTCTACCATTACCGATTCCTGAATAGGGGAAAAAAAGTTGGGTATCATCGGTATAAGCGGTAGATGGGTCAATATTTGCCAGCGTATCTCCGTCTATACGTATCATGTTTATATAGCCATTATATCCAGTACCGATCACCGCCCCATCTTCGCTGGTATGTTGGATTGTAACATCACTGCCAATAACTACGTCTTGGGCTGTACTTCCATTCTGTCCTGAGCCTATACCTGCCCCTTTCGTAGAAAAAGACGTTATGTTCGTTCCGGGGTAAATTGATATGTTGCCACAGCTACTCGCATCGCCTGCCCCAATGCAAGCACTAAGATTCCCATGAAGCTCCAAATTTGAATTCGCAATTTCGATATTACCGCAAGTACAATTGGGAAAACCGGAGCCTATGCCGGTATCGGTACAAATTGTTGATATATCAGAATCGACAATTAAGATATCGCCGCAGGAGGCACCACCGGAGCCGCTACCTATGGCCGCATGGTAAGCGCCATTGCCATATCCATTGGCATCAACCGTTCCGGCATTGGAAGCTATAACCGAATTCTCAATTTGAATATTGCCGACTGTGCCACCTATACCACTACCT
Organism: Selenomonadaceae bacterium; assembly: GCA_017476005.1. Classification (GTDB taxonomy): domain Bacteria; phylum Bacillota; class Negativicutes; order Selenomonadales; family Selenomonadaceae; genus RGIG5097. The sequence goes on from JAFVEM010000038.1 coordinate 3,290, forward strand.
ATTGACGCGCCTGCCCCACCACCGAAAGAGGTATTATCAAAAGTAATGTTTGCATCGCATATACCAATGTCGCCGCATGTTCCACCTTGGTCAGAGCCTATGCCTGCTCCCTGTTGATGCCCCGAAATGGTAAGCGTGCTTGTACCATCCCCCTGCACCACCAAGCCTCCGCCGACGTTTATGATCGCGGTACTCCCCGACGCAGAGCCTTTCAAGCTATTGTCGCCCCTAATGCTCAGTACATTGTTGTCACCTTGGAAATTAATGATGTTGTCATCATCTGAATTAGTTATATCGAGTCCGTCAATCCAAAGATTTGCTCCGCCGCCACTAGGCCCTATTATATTTACATTGGTCAACCCGGTTCCCGACAGCTGGACATTCTTGGCTTTTATATTGATTGTGCCGCTAAAATCGCTGGGGATGGTATAGACACCGTCGGAATCTATGGTTGCGCTTGTGGCGCCTGTGTCGGGGTCAACGTCAACCGTGAAAGTTCCCGATACAGTAGGTTGAGACACGTTTTTCCATACGGTACTGTAGTTTAGGGGGGGCATTGAAGAACTAGGTGTCGAGCGGCCATAGCCTCCACGCAGCAACACTTTTCCATTATAATTCGTCGTATTGGCAATATCATCAATGGTGAACACTCGCTCATCGAACTCTTGCTGCAAGATTTGCCTGTCAGCATCGCTGTTATGGTCGTTGGCCGCATTGATTGCCAGTTCCTTCAGGCTTCTTAACTCGCTTACGATGTTCTCAATGCCACCGGCAGCCACGCGCAGCATCGAGCGGCCATTCTGTACGTTTTGCACATCCTGATAAAGCGCGCGCAATCGCACTTGCATTTTCGCGCTGATAGCAAAGCCTGAGGCATCGTCCCCGGCACTGTTTAGCTTCACGCCGGAGGCCAACTTCCTCAATGCCTCGTTGCGTCGATTGATATTCCTGTTTACTTCACCAATCGAGAGCGTAGCTGCCATATTGTTCATCACTTTCATTGACACGCGCCTTCACTCCCTTGTCTCTCTGTGATCGTCATGGCCATCATCTCTTTCATCCCTGCTTCATTTCGCGAGCGAGCGGAAAAAGTCTATACACCTATTCGTAATACTTATATCGTGAAGTTTCTTCATAAACTTAATACTATCTGTGGAAATTTTTCACATCTTTTGTCGCCAATCGTTACTGTTATGTAGTGGCCTTTGTCAAGCCTCAATTTAAAAAATTTTGTCAGTCTGTCGCCCTTGCCCGAAGGCATATTGAAAAATCGCTCATTGGCTTTATCGGCGTAGGCAATGACTTCAGCAGAGTTCCCGTACTGCCGCGCTTTCAGTGCTTTCGATTTGTAGCCAATTTTGCCGCGCCCGTAACATTGCGCAGCTTCCGTCAACAACCGTCTCAAATGTGAGTTCCCTGCTTTGGTGATACTCAGACGGTTTTGATTATCGCTACTGGAACGCTCTCCAAGGACAAGTCCCAAGAAGGACGCATATTGTTCTGGTTTTTGAAAACGGTGGAAATCTCCTGTTTCGACAACCAGTGCCAACGCCGTATGAGTGCGAATCCCAATCATGCCCCTCAAAAAATTTAGCCGATGACAAAAAAACTCTTGACAAGGAGTAGGCAGCTAACTATAATAGCTCTTGTCAGTCACGCGGAAATAGCTCAGTTGGTAGAGCATCACCTTGCCAAGGTGGGGGTCGCGAGTTCGAGTCTCGTTTTCCGCTCCACTTTCTTATGGGCCTATAGTTCAGTTGGTTAGAGCAACCGGCTCATAACCGGTCGGTCCTTGGTTCGAGTCCAAGTGGGCCCACCAAAAAATTTCATACGGTTTTGCGCAATATGACTCAGTAGCTCAGCTGGATTAGAGTATTTGACTACGAATCAAAGGGTCGGGGGTTCGAGTCCCTCCTGGGTCACCATTGTGGGTAGGTGGCCGAGTGGTTAAAGGCAACAGACTGTAAATCTGTCATCTTCGGATTACGATGGTTCGAATCCATCCCTGCCCACCACCATGCCATTTAAGCGTCGCGAAGGCGGCGCTTTTTTTGTGCCGTAATACTTGCCGTGGCGGCTGTTTTAGGTTATACTGAGGAGAATTTATAAAACAAAGCGCAGTTATAGAAAGGCGGTTCCTATGAACAAACGAATTTTGCTTTTGCCACTTATGCTGAGTACCATGACGCTACTTTTTGCACCGACTTCCGACGTAAGCGGAGCCGCCGCTAAGGCGCAAGTCGTCGTGGAAGCTAAGGCCAGCAGCGCCGTCAAAAACGACCAGTCGCCGGCAACTAAGCTACCCAAGCAAACCCAAGATCGCTGGTATTGGCTGTACTCCGACAAAAACTACAGCAAGTTCTTCGACCCCACCTCGGTGGTGGTAATGCACTCCGTTACGGGGAAGGACAAGAAAAAAATCCCCACGGAGATTCAGGCCATTATCAAAACCGGCTACAGTTACGGCGGCGCCAAGGAAACCATCGCCACCTTTGGCATCGGCGAAGTGGTCACAAGTCCCAATCAGCTGGCCTCCAGCATCGCCACCGTCAGTGTTAATCCCCAAAATCGCACGCTCCAGTACCTAAAAGAGGATTTCTACGATCCCCAAGGGCAGGTGGTCTGGTCCAGAGCCAACGGAGCCGCCAAGGAGGTAAACTCCCAAGAGTTTGATGAATCCTTCTACGCCGCCATTGTGGATGCGGTTTTCCGACAGGGAGAAATGGAACGCTGTCAGGCCAAAGACCGCTGGATTGACCTGTGGAAGGAAAGCGACGGCAAGGGTATGCTCACCTCCGCCACCGCCGACACCAGCACCATGCGGCTCAGGGGCGACAACCTTATTTTCTGGGAGTGGCTGGAGCGTAAGGATGCCAAAAACAACGTGCTGGAAATAAAATTTATGAAGAAAGCCGTGAATCTCCCCAATAACACGGAACGGGTCATCATACTGAACTACTGGAGTCCCGGCACGAACTGGGAAACGGTGGAGGACGATATGGCCGGTTCCTACCGCCTAATCCAGCTAAAGGATCCAGACTACAAGGGACTGGTGCGCTTGCAAGCCTTTGCCAAAGGCTATTCTTCTTGGGTGAAGCGCTACAGCTTGGAGTAGCAAAATGTTAAAGACTTTGCCCCGGCTGGATTTTTGCAGAGACCACCGGGAGGATTTAGCTCCGGGCTACCGCCAATTCGGCAGACGGCGTTACCTCAGTATTCCTCGGGACATCGAGTTTGAACTCCGGGAAACGGATTTTTGCCATGATGTTTTGGTGGGGGCACTGCGCAGTCGTCGCCAGTTTCAAACGGCGCTTGCGGCTCGCTTCTACCACTTACCGGTTACTTGTCTCAGCAAAGACGACCTGCCTATAAGGTGGATTGCCCTTTATCAATCCAAAGCTATTTTCCGGCAAAAGTCCGGTATTCGCTACTACGGTCGGGTGACCGGAGTGCAAATCATGCCAAGGCGCGAGATAACGGAACTGCCGAAGAACTCCGGCGCGTGGTACTATCGCTTCACGGTGGCCGCGTGGCAAGAGCTTTCGCCGCCGCTGGCCGCCATGGAGGTTGGGGTCATGCCCCTGCTGCTTACGAATTTCTTTCTTCTGCGGCACGGCGCAGCCACGCCGGAATTAACATTAAACACGGCTGAGGAATATCGTTTTTTTTATCTGTTGCGCCGGGGCGTTGCCCTAATGGCCGCCGGGGAATACATTACCCTAAGAATCCGGGAGGCCGAAGTGGTACTCAAGAATAACTATCTCCGACTGTACTCGGGTCAAAAACTGCTGGGCGCCCGGTCGGCCGGTGTGTATTATGTGTCCCCCGGAGCCGTTACCGCTTATTTTTATCGGCTGGCCACCGCTCAGAGGAGTTGATAACAAGTTGCCCATTAAGATACCCAATAACCTGCCGGCGGCGCAAGTGCTAGAGGGAGAAAATATTTTTTACATGGATGCGGAGCGCGCCTACAGCCAAGATATTCGTCCGCTGAAACTCCTGATTTTAAACCTCATGCCCATTAAAAGCGTCACCGAAACCCAGCTTTTAAGACTACTGGGCAATACCCCCTTGCAGGTGGAAGCGGATTTTATTTACACCGAATCCTATACCCCTTCCCATACCTCCCAAGATTACCTTACGGAGTTTTACGGCACTTTCGCCGAGGTCAGGCATCGGAAATACGACGGTTTTATCATTACCGGCGCCCCGGTGGAGCATTTGGCCTTTGAGGAGGTGGCTTACTGGGAGGAAGTGACCGAGATTATGGAGTGGAGTAAAACCCACGCCTACTCCACTTTTCACATTTGCTGGGGGGCGCAGGCAGGTCTCCATTATCACTATGGTCTGCCCAAATATTCCCTGCCCAAGAAAGTTTTTGGCGTTTTTAAGCATCATGTTTGCTTGCCCCACGAAAAAATTCTGCGAGGCTTCGACGACGAATTTTATGTTCCCCATTCAAGACATACTGAGGTCAGGAAAGAGGATATTTTAAAGATACCGGAGTTGACGATTTTGGCCGAAGCCGAAGAAGAGGCCGGGGTTTACATTATCGCCAATCTCGCCGAGCGGCAATTTTTCATTACCGGACACGCCGAATACGACCCCTTAACGCTTAGAGACGAGTATGTACGGGATGTAAAAGCCGGGCTGGAGCCGGACATTCCGCGAAACTATTATCCTCAAGACGACGCTAACCGTCCTCCCATCGTGCGTTGGCGCAGCGTGGCTCACCTCCTCTTTGCCAACTGGCTGAATTACTACGTCTATCAGGAAACCCCTTACGAGCTGGACGAACTCAATAAACATCGAGATGATTAGGGAAGCCGGGAAAGAGATGAACGGAGAAATGAAATGAAGGCAAAAAAGTATGGATTGGGATTTTTGGCGGCGGTGACAATGCTGGTTACCGCCGGTCATACCGCCGCCGAGCCGCCGGTACTTCCCAAGGAAATTTACGAGTGGGTGCAATCAACGGCCAGAGCCGGCTATTATTTTAATCGTCAACAGATGGGCTATGCCGTCAGGAAAGACGGTACCATTGACCTTAATATTCTCATCGTCCCCACGGTGAAACTCTACGATCAAGTGCAAATCGACGACGTAGTGGCCAAAAGGCGCTGGCGGATGCAGGATTGTCGCGGCTACGATGATTTGGTGGGGGCGGCGGATTACCTGCGGTTTGATTTAGCGGCAGGTACGGTGGAAGTTACTGAGCATGACGATTTAGACTCGAAACTGGCCACGCTTTCCATGGAAACCACGGGCAAACCGGTGTCCCTAGAAAAATTTTCTTCTAAAGATGTCGATGGCAAATTTTACCGCGCCATTTTAGATTACGCCGCCCAAAATCGACGGATGTTAATCAATCGTTCATGGGGTAAACTGACCCCGGAAGATAAAGAACGGCTGGCAGCAGAAGAGACTCAAGCGGCGGAAAAGGAGTAAATTTTTCAGATTGGTTTCAGATAAAGAGGGTAAACCAAAAAAAAAAATTATTTTTTTTTGGTTTACCCTCTTTTTTTCATGGATTTTTCAGATTCAAGTGGCAGAATACGCCTCGTGAGTTCGATGAAGATTGAATTTGCAAGGTGTATTTTTTTAATTATAGATATGCTTTCAGTTAAAAATACAAGGAGGAATTCTATGAGTTTGCAGCGTAAAAGAACCGCAGTATGTTTAGCGTTATCCGGCTTTTTGCTTTTATCTACTGGTTTTACCCAGAACGGCGCTCAGCCGGTGAAAATTAACGTGGACGGTCGCGTTATCGAGACCAATACCACGACATTAAGTCCCGAACGTATCCTTAGCCGCGAAGGCATTACTTTAAGCGACAGGGACGAATATCAGATCACCAAAACTGACAGGGAAACGGAAATTACCGTTTATCGAGCCGTACCGGTTACGGTAGAGTTTCAAGGTGAGAGTCGCGAAGTTTTGACCAGTAAACCCACCGTGGGAGAAGTTTTAACGGAACTTGGTTATAACCTAAATGACGTGGAAGCCGATTTGGGCTTCGAAGCAAAAGTTACCGACGGCAGCCGCATAATCCTTACCGACAGCGCGGCTAAAATCGCCGAGCAGGAGCGTCTGGCCGAAGAAGAGCGGCAACGGGCTTTAGCGGCGCAAAAAATAGAGACGGCGCAGGGCGAACTTAATTACGCCAGCGCCCTTACCATGGAGGCCAGTGCCTACTTGCCCTCCGATGGCGGTGGGAGTGGAATCACCGCCTCGGGAATGATGGCGCAACGCGGCGTGGCAGCGGTGGATCCTGACGTGATTCCGCTGGGGACGCGTCTTTATATACCCGGTTACGGCGAGGCTATCGCCGCTGACACCGGCGGAGCCATTATCGGCCACAAGATTGATTTATGCATGGAAGATTACGGCGAGGCGATGCAGTTTGGCCGTCGCGATATTACCGTTTATGTTTTAGCCTAAAAAAATATATGGCTGCGCAGGTTTTTCCTAGCGCAGCCTATTTCTATTGCTCTATACTCGCGAAAGAAAAACTATTCCTTTTAGTGATGGAAAAGGCGTATATGGGTCATGGCCATGGCGATACCGTATTTATCGCAGGTGGCGATTACATGGTCATCCCGAATGGAACCGCCGGCCTGCGCCACATAGTTTACGCCGCTCTTGCGCGCCCGTTCGATGTTGTCCCCGAAGGGAAAGAAAGCGTCGGAACCAAGGGACACCCCGGCGCACTGCCGAAGCCACGCCTGTTTTTCCTCCGCCGTAAAAACGGGCGGCTTCTCCCGGAAAAACTCCGGCCATACTTCGTCTGCCAGCAAATCTTGGTACTCCTCGGAAATATACACATCGATGGCGTTGTCTCGATCCGGGCGGCGAATATCCTCTTTAAAGGGGAGGGCGAGAACCTTAGGGCTTTGCCGCAGGTGCCATACGTCGGCTTTGTTACCGGCCAGACGCGTACAATGCACTCTGGATTGTTGCCCGGCGCCGATGCCGATGGCTTGGCCGTCCTTAGCGTAGCAAACGGAATTGGACTGGGTGTATTTCAGGGTAATCAGGGCGATAAGCAAATCTCGTTGCGCTCCCTCCGGGATAACCTTGTTTTGGGTGGGAATATCTTGGAGGCAATCGGCGGTGATGCGAACATCGTTGCGCTTTTGGGCGAAGGTCACGCCATAGACTTCCTTGGTTTCCATTTCCTCCGGCCGATAATTGACGTCCATGGTTAGCACTAGGTAACTCCCTTTGCGCTTGCTCTTTAAGATTTCCAACGCCTCCTCGGTATAACCGGGGGCAATGATGCCGTCAGACACCTCCCGTTTTAAAAATTCGGCGGTAGGCGCGTCGCACACATCCGATAACGCCGCAAAATCTCCATAGGAGGACATGCGGTCGGCGCCCCGGGCGCGAATGTAAGCGGTAGCCATGGGGGTAAGCTCCACTCCCTCCACGAAGTAAGCCGCCTTCAGCTCCTCCGTTAAAGGCACGGCCACCGCCGCCCCGGCAGGACTGACGTGCTTAAAGGAAGCGGCCGCCGGCAGTCCCGTGGCCTCCCGTAATTCGCGCACCAACTGCCAAGCGTTCAAGGCATCCAGCAGGTTAATGTATCCCGGACGACCGTTTAACACCTTAAAGGGCATTTCCCCCTGTTTCATATACACCTGCGCCGGAATTTGGTTGGGATTGCAACCGTATTTCAGTTCCATGGTTATTCTCCTTTTTTTTTGGGGTTTCACCCCAAATCCCACAAGGGCGCTGCCCTTGACCTGCCAAAGGAGCTTCGCCCCTCTGGACTCCCATTTAAAAACTTTAAATCTATTAAATCTATCAAGGGGTGCAGGGGAAATTATTTCCCCTGCTGGGGCTTGGGGCAAAGCCCCATTATTTATACTCCCAGCCCCAGCATAAGGGCGGCAAAATCGGCGGCAGACATTCCCACCCAATGCTCCTCTGCGTAGCGTCGGATGGTTCCCATGCCCTTTTTGTTATGGTCGAGACTGCTGGCCAGCTTCCCGATGAGGGCGGTAGTGTCCTTCCTGTTCATGGGACTATCCTCCGGACGAGTGATGGCGGTGAGGCGCAGACCGAACTCCATCACCTTCCAGCCCGTAATAAAAATCTTGATGTTATGGAGGAAACTGCCGTTGAAAGCGAAGGGATACAGCCGCAACCAAAGCTCGTTGACGAGATAGTTCTCAATAATATGCGCGTAAGAGCCCCACACCTCGCGGTTATACCGCTCTTTGCCGGCGCGATAAGCAAAGAGGAGTTCGGGGATACGCTCTCGCCACTCGGCGCGGTCGTAAATGGTAGAGTACAACTCCGCCATTATTTCCACATACCCTCGGTCTTGGTCTGGCTCCACCGGCGTAAAGGTGGGGGGCGCAAAATCTCGCATTTTGGCCAGCCACTCCTCGGTTTTGGCTTCTCGGTCGGCGAGCGCGGTAGCAGCCGTCACTTCGTCCAGCTCCGCCGCCATATTCAGGAGCATGGCCAGCCGCGCATCTAGGGGATGCTCTCGCCAACCGAGCAAAGCGGCGTAACGCTCTATGACGCCGCGCCAGCTATCACCCCAAGGCGCCAGTTGCTCCGTCAAATCCACTGCCCAACCGAGACGTTTGGGGGCTACCTCCTTTTCCTCTAGGGCAAGAGGCTTATCCGGCCACAGAATCAGCTCCGCCGCCACGGGACAGGTAACGGTGAGAGCTTGCCACAGGACGTTTCCTATCAGGTAGGTGATGCGTGGATAGGAAAAACAAATATCGGCTAAAAACTCTTCGCCCCACTCTTTTTGCAAACGACAAAGCCCCGTGGACAGAAGAAAGGGACAACGCCCATCCGCCTTTAACCGCAGGGTAGCGCTGCCGTCCTCCGCCGGAGGTTCGAGGTGCGTCATAATTTCTGCGCCGACATCATCTGCAAGCTCGCGATATTTGGCGACGGTAGCAGCGTCAAAAACCACTTGCCAACCTTGGCAACAATTACTTTGACAGGCCGCCCCGTCGCATTTAAATTTTTCTAAGTAGGTGGGACGCAGATATAAAAGCATGGTCGTCTCCTTGCAAAAGCTATTTTCCCGGTGCTATAATTTTTCGTGGGGGAGAACCCTCCCCACCGCGTCATTATATATTATCTCAAGCGGAAAATTCAACCCTAAGGAGTTTTAGTATGCACAAGCTAAAAAAAATAATCATGCCGCTGGCCGTCGCTTGTTTTCTCTTTAACGATGTGGGCTGCGCGGCGCAAGAACCCCATGAACTTACCGAGCCTACCGAAGCTACAGAAGCTACAGAAGCGGAAATACAGAGGACGGCGCCTGATTTTCCTTCTGTTATGCCGCCGAAAATGAACAAAAAAGCGCTGAAAAAACTGGAGGGGATTGTCGCCCCCTCCTATAACGAGCCGATTCTCCCCAAGCAAGTAGCCGATAATCAAATTTCCATTTTAGGAGAGGCGGAGGCTACCCAACGGCAGATGCTGAACTTTATTTTGAAGCGAAACCCTCAGCCTAAATTAAATTGTACTGCGGCGGATATAGTGGCCGCCTATTATCAAGAGTGCGCCAAAGAAGGGATTCGCGCCGATATTGCCCTTTGTCAAGCCCTGAAGGAAACGGGCTTTTTTAATTATGGCGGCGACGTAGTGCCGGAGCAAAACAATTTCTGCGGTCTGGGGACCACCGGGGGCGGCGTAAAGGGCGCTTATTTTTCCACCCCTCTCCTAGGGGTGAGGGCGCACGCGCAACATCTCCTAGCCTACGCCAGCGCGAAACTACCCAGCGAAAAAATCGTTGATCCGCGCTATGACCACATCAGGTTCAATCGTCCGGAGATTTACGGGAAAACCGGTTACTGGACGATGCTAAACGGCGTGTGGGCAGTACCGGGTAATAGATACGGCGAAAGCATTTTGGAGCTTTGGCGTACCGCCACTGCCCCCGACGGCTCCCGAGAATCCCTGTACTACGCCTCTTTAGCCGTGAAGAGAGAAGGCACGGCCTACGCTTACGCCCTGCGAGGAATCAACTACGCCGCCCAAGGGGAAACGGCGGCGGCCATCGCCGATTACAGCGAGTCTTTGCAAAAAGAACCCAGCGCCGAGGTTTACTACAATCGAGCCTTGTGCTACGAGACGATGGGCAAAACAGAGGCGGCGCTTCAGGATTACACCGCCGCTTTGGGCGAAGACCCGGAGTTTAGCGAAGCCCGTTTCAATCGCGCCAATATTAAGCTGGCGCAGGGAAATTACGACGAGGCTGTGGCCGATTTTGAAGAAATCCTGATTATCAGCCCTCGCACGGTTGGCGCCCGGAATAATATCGGCATCGCCCACTTGCGGCAAAAAAAATACGCCGCAGCGTGGCAGGATTTTTACGAGTCCGGGCGAATAAATTCCACTGACAAAATCGTGGAGGAAAACCAACAGTCGTTGCTCAGTTGCGTGGCTTCACGCTAAGGCGGCAGGAGCTAAGTTCTTTTTTGTTTTAATAGGGAGGCTAATATCATGCAAGAACGGGAGATTCAGTTTCACATTAAGTGCCAAAAGGGGGATGTGGGGCGCTACGTTATTTTGCCGGGAGATCCCGGACGCTCGGAGAAAATCGCCGCCTACTTTGATCAGCCCCATCAGGTAGCGAGCAATCGGGAATACAACATCTACACCGGCACCTTGTTGGGCGAGCCGGTCAGCGTGTGTTCCACGGGCATCGGCGGCCCCAGCGCGGTTATTGCCATGGAGGAATTGGCGGCCATCGGCGCCGACACCTTCGTGCGCGTCGGCACTTGCGGCGGCATTGACCTCAGGGTGCAGTCCGACGACGTGGTTATCGCCACCGCCTCCGTGCGGCAGGAGGGAACGAGTTTGCATTATGCGCCGATAGAATTTCCGGCAACGGCCGATTTCACCGTCGTCACGGCGTTGACGGCGGCCGCCAAAAAACTGGGTAAACCTTGGCATGCCGGCATTGTGCAAGCCAAAGACTCTTTTTACGGGCAACATTCCCCGGCGCGGATGCCGGTGAGCTATGAGCTTTTAAACAAATGGGAGGCTTGGAAACGGCTTCATGTGCTGGCCAGCGAAATGGAGTCGGCGGCGCTCTTCGTCTGCGCGGCGGCTCTCGACGTGCGTTGCGGCGCTTGCTTCCATGTGATATGGAATCAGGAACGGGAAGCGGCCGGTCTTGACCAAAAGGAAAGCCACGATTTAGAGGCCGCCATAGAGGTAGGCGTGGAGAGTTTAAAAGAACTCATCATCGCCGATCGCGAGAAAAAAACAAAGTAAAAAGAGGCTATGAAAATGAAAACCAATATTAAGCGAGTATTCGTCATCGTTTTGGACAGCTATGGTATCGGTCAGGAACCCGATGCCGCCGACTTTGGCGACGGCGTATGCAATACCTTAAAATCCATTGTCAGCTCGCCGGAGTATGACACGCCCAACATGCGTCGGTTGGGACTGTTTAACATCGACGGGGTAGGTTGCGGCGAAAAAGTTGCTTCGCCCACCGGCTCCTTTGCAAGGCTCCGGGAACTCTCCCGCGGAAAGGACACCACCATCGGCCATTGGGAGATAGCCGGCATCGTGGCGGAACAGCCCCTTCCCACTTACCCCGATGGTTTTCCGCCGGAGCTTATAGCGGAACTGGAGACAGCCTTCGGACGAAAAATTCTTTGCAACAAGCCTTATTCCGGCACTCAGGTAATTCACGATTACGGTGAGGAACATGAAAAAACCGGCGCCCTTATCGTCTATACCTCGGCTGACAGCGTTTTCCAAATCGCCGCCCATGAAGGTCACGTTCCCATTGAGGAGCTTTACGACTACTGCCGCAAGGCCAGAGCCATCTTGCAGGGCAAGCACGGCGTAGGCAGAGTCATCGCCCGTCCCTTTGAAGGCAGTTACCCCGATTATAAACGCACTCCTCGCCGCCATGATTTTTCCTTGGATCCTACCGGTGAAACCATGCTGGATGCCTTGGCAAAAAAAGGCTTGGCTACCATCGGCGTAGGAAAGATTGCCGATATTTTTGCCGGGCGCAGTATCAGCCGTTCCCTTGGCATAAACAAAGACAATGTTGACGGCATGGAAAAAACCTTAAAAGTCATGGACGAAGATTTCACGGGGCTTTGTTTTGTCAATTTGGTGGATTTTGATATGCAGTACGGTCATCGTCGCGATATAGACGGCTATGCCAAGGCGGCCACGGTATTTGACAAGCAACTGGGCGAATTTATGGCCAAAATGCAGGACACCGACGTGCTGATGATTACCGCCGACCACGGTTGCGACCCGGGGGCGCCGGGTACGGATCACACTAGGGAATACATTCCCCTCCTCATCTACGGTAAGCCCATCAAGGCCGGCGTGAATCTTGGTACTTATCCCACCTTTGCCATGATCGGCGCCACGGTGGCGGATATGTTTGATGCCGATTTCAAAACCAAAGGCGAGAGTTTCCTCTTGCGTATCCTGAGCCAGTCTGAAACGCGCGTATAGGAGGGACGTTCATGTTTTTGCTGATAAATATCGTGGGCATCTTCGCCTTTTTGGGGGTGGGCGTCCTCATTTCCAAGAATCGCCGCGCCATACCTTGGCGTACCGTAACGCAACTTTTGATACTAAACCTGATAATGGCCGGTTTTTTGAACATGGTGCCAATAGGTCGGGAGATTGTACGCCTAGCCGCCGAGGGATTCTCGCAGTTTATCAATATTGCCTTCGAGGGCATAAGATTTGCGTTGCCGAACTGGGTCGATGCGCCGCAAATGAATTTCATCACGGCGGCGCTACTCCCCTTGCTCATGATTGTGCCGGTGTTTGACATACTCACCTATATCGGCTTTTTGCCCTTCGTCATTCGTTGGATTGGCAGGGGACTTTCCATCATCGGACGCACGCCGAAGTTTGAATCCTTTTACGCCATTGAAATGATGTTCTTGGGCAATAACGATGCCTTGGCGGTGTCGCGCCTCCAAATACAGAACATGAAAATGGATCGGAACCAAACCTTGGCTATGATGAGTATGAGTTGCGTATCGGCGGCCATGGTGGGGGCGTATAGTCAGCTTATGCCGGCCGAATACGTTTTGGCGGCGATTCCGCTGAACGTGATCAACGCGCTTATAGTCACCAACATCCTTTTTCCGGTGCAGGTGGCTCCGGAGGATGATGTTATTTACGGTCTAGATGAGAACAAAGAGAAGCCGCCTTTCTTTTCCTATCTCAGCGATTCCATTATGAATGCCGGCCGACTCGTCTTCATCGTCACTTGCAGCGTCATCACCTTTGTGGCGCTGGCGGCTCTCATCAACGCCATTTTGGGAGTTTTCCATCCTGCTCTGTCGCTGGAAAATATCTTAGGGTGTATTATGTTCCCCTTTGCTTGGCTCTTGGGACTGCCAGTTGACGAAGCCTTTCAGTTGGCGCAGTACATGGGTAAAAAACTCATAACCAACGAATTTGTGGTGATGCTCGATGTAAAGGATTATGTGCTGAGTTTCAGTCCTCATTTACGCGCCGTACTGACCATGTTTGTCACCTCTTTTGCCAACTTCGGCACCATAGGCATAATCGTGGGCATTTTCAAGGGGCTACTCCCGGATGAAAAGGCCGCCATTATCTCTCGCAACGTACTGTACATGATGCTTTCAGGAATTTTGGTATCGCTCCTGACGGCGGCTCTGGGCGGCTTGTTTATTTGGTAAACGGTCTCCTTGGGGCATTGGCTTTTCTGTGGATGAATTGCCCGGATAAAATAGGGGTGCTTGGCATAAAGACCAAGCACCCCTATTTACGCTACCCACTTATTCCTCATACAAAAGATAGGGCTTACGCTGCTGGCGGAAATTTTCCACGTCCTGTTGCCACATGGCGCGAATCTCGGCATTATCCTTGCCGGCTATGATGGCTTCTCGGACATAAGCCTGTCCCATGGAGAGGTCGAAATGCTCCACCTCGCCGAGGTCGGCCAATGTAACCTTGTGAAAGAATTTATCACCCAGTCCTTTTTGGACAAAGATCCGATAGGCATCAATCACATAGCTCAAATCGATCTCCTTGTGGCGTAAATCGGCGTCGCTTACCTGTCTAAAATCTAAGCCGTAGCACACTTCGCCTTGGAGGGGCGGATTAGGCGCCGCCGGCACGCTTTGGGGAGTGAAACTGTAGCTGTATTCCCCCTTGAGAGCCGGATGGCCAAAACATTGAAAAGGATGGCTCGTCCCACGTCCTATGCTGACCGCCGTGCCTTCAAAAGGACACAACGAGGGGTAGAGGTAGATGGATTTCAGGTTAGGCAGGTTGGGCGAAGGCGGTACCGGCGGCGCATACGGCGTCTGGTGAGTATAATTTAGGCAGGGGATTACGTCAAAATTCAGTCCCTTCGGGATACTCAGCCAGTTTTCGCCAATGGCCATACGCATAAGTTCTCCCAAGGTCATTCCATGTACCACCGGTATGGGCAAGCGACCTATATGGCTTTTGAGACTCATGTCCAGTACGGGGCCATCCACATAATGGCCGTTGGGATTCGGCCTGTCCAGCAGGATAACTTCCTTGCCATAATCCGAACAGGCCTCCAGCAAATCGCAAATCGTGATGTAATAGGTATAATACCGTAGCCCCACGTCCTGAATGTCGATTAACAGCACATCAAAGGTACCCATGGTTTCGGCAGAGGGTCTAACGGTGGTAGTGGTGCCGTCATACAGGGACATAATGGGAATGCCGGTAGCTTCATCCACTTGATCGGCTATGCTTGCGCCGGCAGCGGCCTTACCTCTGATGCCGTGTTCCGGCGCCAAGAGACCCGTTACCTGTACGCCCTCCTCCAAAAGCACTTCCAGCAGGTGTTTGTCTCCCACCAGCGCCGAGTGATTACAAAACAGCGCGACGCGTTTACCCGTCAAGCGAGGCAAATACTCATCCGTTTGCTGATCGCCCAAAACAACTTCGGCGGCCTCCGCCAAAGCAACATTTCCGCCCCAGAAAAGCGTCGCCAGCGTCAGCCACAGTCCCGCAAAAAAAGGCAAATGAAATTTTCTCACCCAAAACACCTCCACGAAAACATTGTACCCCAAATTTTTGACAGGGGCAAGGAATAAATACAAACTCATCAGTTTTTTGTATTTTTTGATTCTTTGTCTGCTTATGAAAAAAGTGTTCGAAAATCTATAGGTTTATGAACAGAAAAAATTCTTGACATGATTGACTATAGAGGGTAGTATTTTAATGAAAGAAATCATTCTGATTTTCCTTGGAAGTTGCGATTTTGTGGGTGTTCATAAACCTATTGGGACAGAAAATGCACAAAAAAGACGTTTGGCAATGGTATTCTGAGCATGGATATATTGATGTGCGTTCCAAAACTAACAGTTGCCAGTATCCCATAGTGAATAGTGCCGGCGAAAATGAATTATGCGGTATGTGTAATCCGTGTATAACGCTTATTCGCGGCGGTGTGTTGGAACCCTTTACCCAGAGCGGTCTTGAACGTTATCGCGATTACGAAGAAAATCACGAAAAAGAACCCGAACGTTTCCAAATGAAAAATTTTAATTTATGTACATATCCCCAAATATAACCGCACACAGCAAGATCAAATCACTCCGGTTAAAGTCAGCCCTCTGATTTTAACCGGAGTGATTTATATGGTGCGCCCGGCGGCGCACGTTTCTAACCGGTGCAAGTCCGAAATCCACCCGGTAGTGGGAAGGATATAGCCAAAGGCAAGGGTGTCTGGGGGCTGTTGAAATGTCTATACCAGCTTTTATCGTGACGATTACTATACTCGCGAGCAATGAAATTTACCAGTATATACCACTTTCACTCATCTACGAGGCTCTTAGCACCGAAAAAGCCCCTAAATGCTTTAGCCAGATGCTTTTATTTTTGACGGCCTCCACGGCTTCGGCGACAATTTCCTCGCCTATGTCCGTTTCCAGCTCAAGGAAAAAAATATAGGCGCCCAGCTCGGTTCTGGCCGGCCTAGATTCGATACGGGTCATGTTGACTTGACGGCGAGCAAATTCTCCCAGTACATCGTAGAGACTGCCGGCCTTGGCGCCGTCGATTTGACAGATGATGAGTACCTTTTGGGGATTTTTTATGGGATTAGTGCGCTCACGACGCTTTACTTCAAAAAATCGGGTGCAGTTGTGGGGATTGTCTTGAATGCCCTCGGCTATCACCTGTAGGGAATGCAAGCGCCCACCTCGCTCGGTGCAGATCGCCGCCCAGCCGCTATCCTCCGGCGCCTCCTCTACCATCTCTGCCGCTCTGGCAGTGCTGGCTACTTTGACCGTTTCGGCATCAGGATAATGGCGCCACAAATATTCGCGGCACTGGGATATTGGCTGGGGATGGGACAGGATACGCTTTATTTTAGCGGTAGAGCTTTTGCCCATGAGGAGATTCCGCACCGGCCAGATAAGTTCTTGAGTAACTATTAGGCGATCGCTTTGCGCCAAAACGTCTAAAGTAATGTTCACCGAACCTTCTAAAGAATTTTCCACCGGTACCAAGGCAGCATCCACTTCTCCCCGTTCCACCGCTCGGAGAACTTCGTAAATCTCGGCGTATTCCTTGAGTTTGCGCTGCTTTCCCCCGTGTTCATTCAGATAAATAGCCGCCGCCTCGCTGTGAGTTCCCGGCGGGCCTAAAATGCCTAAAGTTTCCACGCCTTCACGTTCCCTTCTTTACCTTGGCCATAAACCATATTTGCCGATAAAAATCCTCCACCTCCGCCATGTAATCGGCGCCGTCCATCAGCCGAGAGTTTTGCATTTGCGGCCGCAGGTTTTGGCGCATGGCCGTCAAGAATTGGGTACTGGACGCCAGCTCGGCGGCTATTTTGATGTATTCGGTGAAACTCGCGCCAGCAAGTTTGGACAGCCCCACATTGTCCAAAATACTTCGCCCTACGTTACTGCCGGGACGATGACCGTAAAGGCTTACCACAGGTACCCCCATGTAGAGCGCCTCGCAGGTGGTGACGCCCCCCGTGTATGGATAGGTATCCAGCGCCACATCCATTAGCGCGTATTCCGGCAGGTAATTTCGGCTAAATCCCCGGATTTCCACTCGGCTTAAGTCGTAGCCCAGCCCGGAGAGCCGCGCTAAAGTGTATTCTCGCCCTTCGTCGCTGTCAAACAGCCGATGTTTTAGCAGGAGCTTACTGCGAGGGACTAGGGTTAAAAGAAAATTCCAAGCCATGAGCATTTCGTCGGTGACTTTGCTGAAATTATTAAAGGTGCCAAAGGTGATATAGCCATTGGCGGCAAAAGGCGCCGGGCTAGGCTCCGGCATTTGGCCTTGGGGGGCGTAGCAAACGAAACTTTTGAGACTCCTGCCCAGTGTTTCTGTGACGTAATCTTGGGCGAGGGGCGAATCGGCGTGATTATCGCTCCAATAGTAGTCGAGAACCTTGGTTCCCGTAGTATTCACGTCCCCCAGTCCCGTGATTTGCAGGGTAGCCGGATGGTACGCCAAAATAGCCAGCCGATTCCCTAAGGTGTGCCCCGTGAGGTCAAAGAGAATGTCCGGCTCGTCCTCCCGAATTTTGGCCGCCGCCGCCTCGTCGGAAAGAGCCGATAAGTCTCGTTGCTCCTCGGTTTCGGCCAGCAATTTGTGGGTAATGGTATCCCAAGTGGCGGGTGGATTCAACGTGTAGGCGTAGAGCCGGAAATTTTTCCGGTCGTGGAAACGTAGCAGGGGATAGAGGAAATGCGCCAAGGGATGCATTTTAAAATCCGGGGAAAGGTAGCCCACGCGCAATTTGTCGTGACGGTAGAACACCGTCGGGTACGGCTCGATGTCGGACAAAAGAGCGTTGTACTCTCGGTATAGGCGGCGATAATCCGCCGCTTGGTAGGTGCCGACGGAACTGGCGGCAAAAATAGCGTTGCTACACTCCTGCCGCCGCGCCGTCAAGTTTTTTTCGGCTCGGCTGGCCATGAGGAAGGCTTCTACCGCCTCGCGACATCTGCCTAAACGATAATAGGCGGAACCTAAACGGCTGTAAAATTCCGCCGCATATTCCGACCGTTCATCTTCGGCAAGTTCTCGCAGACCCTTGGTAAGCGCGTCAAGGACGGAAACGTATCGCCCTTGTTCAAAAAAGACTTGCGCCTTTAAAAGATTTAGTTTAGGCCAATGGGCGATGTATTCCTCCATTACCTCCAGCCCACGGAGAGCCGCCGTATAATCCTTGGCTTTATACAATTCGTAGGCGCGGTTATAATCCGCCAGAGCTTGGGGCATCATGGCCTCCTCCTATGCTTTGCGCCCACGGGGGAAAGCGCCGGGATCGTTCATGATGCGCTCAAACCATTCGTCGCTACCCTCGTGATTGAAGCGAGCTAGGCATTTTTTTATTTGGGCTTCGGTGAGGCGCGGCTTTCCACCTCGTTTTTGCCGCAACCGTCGCACTCCCTGTACGAGGCAATTATCCAAAACCTCCAGCTCTTCCAAAACAAATATGGGGGTAATCTCTCCTTTGTAGAGGTGGGGGAACATGATAGTGGGATGATCGGCGGTATTCATTACCTCCCCCATAGCCTTCATAAAGGTTTTCTCTGCCGGACTGCGGCAGACGGACTCGTCGCCGATAATGATATTGACCCAACCGTTGACCATGGCCGTCAGACTGCCGTCCTTTTTTTCGTCATCTAAGCCCTCCCTAATGGTGCGTTCGGCTCGTATCGTACCTTGCAGAGAGGTGTTGGACATAAAGTAAGGAAGAACCCCCTCCTCCACATCTTCAACTATGCGGATTAGCCCGGAAACATTGGCTCGTTCCGTAAGTAAGCTGCCGTCCGTTTTTTGGTAATGAGCCAAGCAGGGAATAGTATAAATATAATAGTTTATAGTGTTGATAAGGCCGTCGTCGCCTTCCTCTTGTCGCTCTATGGCTTCGGAAATTTTGATGTTTTCGCCGCTGCGTTCATAACCCACGCTGTCCAGCATTTCCAGCGCCTGCTCGACGGATCTATAGACCTGATACTTATCGCCGAACTCTTCGTGCATACAGGCTTCCATCTTGTCCTCAAAGACATGGGTTAAGGCCAGATACCTGGCAAAGGGGTCGCTCCCTACAATTTCGTAGGTCTCTTTAGCCGTTTCTACATCGTTTTCGTGTATCGTTAATATATTGCCTCCGAACATTTCTTTACCTCCTCAATGGGATTTCTTTTTGAAACGACCGCCTACAATATCGTGTACGGCATTGATGGTCACAAAAGCGTTTTCGTCCATGTCGAGGACGATTTCCTTGAGCTTATCCACTTCCAGTCTCGTCACCACGCAGTAGAGGACTTCCTTTTTGTCCCCGGTATAGCCGCCTTCGCCGTGGAGTATGGTCACGCCGCGTCCCAGTCTTTCGTTAAGCGCCGTCGTGACTTCGGCGTATTCGTCGGTGACGATCATCACCGCGTAGGATTCGTCCAGTCCCTTTATTACCACGTCAATCATTTTGGAAATGACAAAGTAGGCCACCAAGGAGTACATGGCTTTATCCCAGCCGTAGAGGAGTCCGGCGCTGGAGAGGATGAAGAGGTTAATGAACATGACCACCTCTCCCACGGAGAAAACGGACTTTTTATCCATGATAATGGCGACGATTTCCGTGCCGTCCAGTGAACCGCCGGCGCGAATAATCAGCCCCACGCCGATACCGTCGATGATGCCGCCGAAGATGGCCGCCAAGAAGGGGTCGCTGGTGACAGCCGGCACGGGCTTAAAAATCTCCGACCAGACGGACAAGAAGCAGATGGCGATAAGGGTAGCGATGGCAAAATTTTTGCCGATTTGCTTGTAGCCCATGTACAGGAAGGGAATGTTAAATATTACCAAAAAAATACCCATAGACATCCCCGTAATGGTTTCGGCCATAATGGAAAGACCCACCACGCCGCCGTCGATAACATTGTTGGGGATAAGGAAAATCTCCAGTCCCACCGCCGCAATAATGGCTCCCAAAAAGATGGTGAAGTATTTCTTGAAATAAGACGATGCCTTGCGCGCAGAATGTTTTGGCGCTACCTCCATTTACGTCATCCTTTCTCGTTGTGTTTTAAATCATTTACTGCGTTCATTATATAATAGGAAATCTTGCCCTGCAAGGTTTTACGGTCAGTGGGGCGGCAGATTGCGCCAAAAAAGCCAGTCCCTGTCGAAAAGGACTGGCCTGTTTGGCGCCGGAGGGCGACTAAAGATCAACCATACTCCCCATATAGCCGATGAGATCTCGGTTCTGTTCGCGTACCTCGGCCACAATTATGTTGTAGTATGGTTCGCAGTGATCAATGACGGCGCTGATATGCACAAAGAAATCCATTAGCGCCTTATCCTCTAGGGGCATTTTTTTGGTATAAACCATGGCGGTGAGAATAAACTCCGTCAGCTTGTAGGCCGTCAGAAACACCTCGTAGTTCTCCGCTATGGTTCCTTGTACGCGGAAGGGATAAATGCTCACAAAGAACTCGTTGACCAGATAATTTTCCATTACATGCCGGTATTCGTTTATTATCTGCTTTTGCGTATCGCGAAATCCATGCTGAAAAACTTGTTCCAGCTCTTGGAGGGACAAGGTAGGCCGATCCTCCCCGTAACCGAAGGCCTCTGTCACGGCGCTAGTGAACAGGGGATCGCTGGCAAAAAAGCGAGAATCCCGGCCGTATAATTTCTCCAAGAGTATAAGCAACTGTTGCAAATAATCCGTGGGCTGAAAGCAAAGCATATCCGTCAGCTCCGGCAAGTGCTGGCGAAAAGCCGCCGTCCCGTATCCTTGGGCGAGCGCGGTTACATCCTGTAACCTGCCCTCCGCCAGCAAATCCTCCAGTTGCAGGGTAAAGAAACCAAGAACCACCAAACGCTGATTTATACTGAGGTGACGATCCTGCAAAATAGCGATGCAGGCGCTTTGCATATTCCTTAAATGCCGTTCCAGTGGGCGTTGCTCCTCGCTGGTAGTAAAATATTTCACCCTGCCAGCATTAACGTCGCAATTCACCTCAACAAACGGCATCGGTTCTTTGCCCAGCAACGCCATTTCTGCCGCCACCGGACAAGACATGGAAAGAGACCGTTCCATAAAGCCTTCATCTTGGAAAAAGTAGTTATAACGTGGGAAGGTTTGACAGATCGCGCAGAGATAGGCCGCGCCAAATTTCTTTTGGATTTGACAGAGTTTATCCTCGCGCAAAAAGGGACAGGCGCGTTTGTCGTCCAGCATGATGGCGTAGTTCTCCCCGTCATCTTCCCGTTTTAGATGGGACAGAATACTTTGAGCTTGGCTTTTTGGCCTTATTTTGCCATACCGTTTGTAAGTCTCCTTATCCACTATTATTTTCCAGAAGCGACAACATTTGGCATTACACTTCGTCCCGTCGCACTTGAATCTACTCACATATTCCGGCTGAAAACAGGGGCTTGTTCCCAAGTATGTTTCCCTCTTTCTTATCTAATGTTAATCCTTCCGTATGACCTCCACGCCGCCCATATAGGGAATCAGCGCCTTGGGAATACGCACCGAGCCGTCTTCTTCTTGATAATTTTCGAGGATGGCCGCCACCGTCCTGCCCACCGCTAGGCCGGAGCCATTCAAAGTATGCACAAACTCCGGCTTTTCCTTGGGGGCGCGACGGAACTTGATATTGGCGCGTCTGGCCTGATAATCGGTGCAGTTGGAGCAGGAGGAAATCTCCCGATATTTTCCTTGGCTGGGGAACCAGACTTCAATATCGTAAGTCTTGGCCGAGGTAAAACTCATGTCGCCGGTGCAAAGTTGCACCACATGATAGGGAAGTTCCAAAATCCTCAGCACATCCTCCGCCGCATCCACCATGCTTTCCAACTCATCCCAAGAAGTCTCCGGCGTACAGAATTTTATTAGCTCCACTTTGTTGAACTGGTGTTGCCGAATAAGCCCCCGAGTATCGCGACCGGCGCTGCCCGCCTCGGCGCGGAAACAGGCGGTGTAGGCGCTGTAGTATTCCGGTAGCTTCGCTCCGTCCAAAATTTCCTCCCGATGATAATTCGTGGTAGGGACTTCGGCTGTCGGCACCAAATAATAATCCAAGCCCTCCAGCTTGAACATATCTTCGGCGAATTTGGGAAGCTGTCCCGTGCCGATCATGCTGTCCTTGTTCACGATGTAAGGCGCGAGCATTTCCGTGTAGCCGTGTTTGTTGGCGTGTAAATCCATCATAAAATTGATACAGGCTCGCTCCAGTCGCGCTCCCAGTCCTTTATAGAAGGTGAAACGCGCTCCGGTGACTTTCGCCGCCCGTTCCGCATCAAAAATGTCTAGGTTTTCGCCGATTTCCCAATGCGCCTTGGGGGTAAAGGAAAATTCCCGGGGTGTTCCCCATTTTCGTACTTCGGGATTTTCCGTATCGTCCTTGCCTATGGGGACATCCGCTTTGGGCATATTGGGTATATGGAGCAAAATATCCTTCAGCGCATCTTCCGTGCGTTTTAATTCTTGGTCAAGGGAGGTTATCTCCTCCCCCACCCCACGCATTTCGGCCACCAGCCCGGCGGCGTCCTCCCCGGCTTTTTTCAATCGGCTGATTTCTTTTGACACGGTGTTGCGCCGATTCTTTAGTTCCTCGGATTTCCCCAAAAGCTCACGCCGCTTCTTTTCTAATTCGGCAAAATCCGTTAAGTCCAAAGGATTGTGGCGATTCTTTAGCATCTCTTTAACCGCATCTAAATTATCCCGGACAAACTTCATATCCAACAAAATTGCTCACTCCTTATTGGGGCTTTGCCCCAAACCCTACAAGGGACGCTGTCCCTTGACTCTGCCAAAGGGCATTGCCCTTTGGAATCCCGATTGGTTTATTTTGCCTCCCTCTTAGAGGGAGGTGGCAGCCCATGGGGCTACCGGAAGGAGTCTCCCCTACGAGGTCGGCGAATGCCGGTAAAGTTTCAGTTTTGGCTTGTTTGGCGGCCATTCTGTTATAAATTGCCATTCTTCCTCTTTAAATTCGGTGGGAAAACGCTTAAAGGCATGTTCCTCCAGCACCAGATACACGCTACCTTTTGACGGCAAATCCTCTTTGGCCATGAAGGGCATGACATTTTTGCTGTCCCAAGTCATAGTCTTGGTTTTTTTCGCGGCAATAGCCTCTCGGCTTTCTAAGGCGTACATGGGATGCCCCGTGTAATAAACCACCGAGGCCGGGTAGTCCCCCACGCTCACTAGGAGGTAGTCGGCGCTTGCCTCCTGCTTTACGGCGGCGGCAATATGCTTACCGGCAAAATGGCCGTCCTGCCACAGCTGAAAACCTAAAACCGACGTCACCAACAGGCACAATCCCACGCCTACCCCGGCGCAGATTTTTTTCATTTGGCCGTAGGGCGCGAGCCACCTAGCCGTTAAGAGTGCCAGCGGCAAAAAAGCCGGCAAGGAATACGTTGGATATTTCGTCGCCATGCATTGAAAGAAAGCGTTGACGAAAACCGCCCACACAATCAAAAATTGTGTAGCCGGAGACAATTCCGCCCAGAATCGGCGTAGCCTAGGAAGAAGTTCGCGTCCGACGCGCCTTTCCGCCCACATTTTAGTGACGGCAGTTTTTACCACGCCCACCGACCAAGGCAACATTCCGAGGAACCAAATGGTCAAGTAAAAATACCAATGGTTCCACTTTTCATGTTCCGAGACCGTTGCCCTAAGAACATTATGCACCCCGAAGAAAGTCCCGGTAAAATCCTCTCCGTGCAGCGCGTACATTTGCCAATACCAAGGAGCGGCCACTGCCAAGAAAATCAGCATCCCGGAAAAAATTTTAAGCCGTTTCAGCTCCCCTAAGTCGTGCCTCAAAGCTAGGTACAGCAGGATAATCAGCCCCGGCATCCCTAGGCCGATAGGGCCTTTGGTGAGGGTGGCCAGCGCCGCTAGAAAATAGCCGAGATAATACAAGCCTCGTTTTTTCCGACTGTACCCACCATAAAAGGCGATTAAAGCGCCGTTCATAAAGACGAAGAGGCTCATGTCCGTGATGATAATTTTGGCCACGAACCAGTATATGAGGGAAGTGGCGAGAATCACCGCCCCCCAAAAGCCGGTTTTTTCGTCGTAAATGCGCCGCCCGAAAAAATAGGTGAGCCACACGCCACCGGCGGCAAAGAGGGATGGGAAAAAACGCACCCCAAAGTCGCTTATCCCAAACAAACAGTAGGACAGAATTAACTCCCAGTAGAAAAACACCGGCTTGTCGTACCAGTAGTTACCGTAGATTTGGGGCGATACCCAGTCCCCGGAGCGCCACATTTCGGCGGCGGTCTGGGCGTAATTTACCTCCACCGGGTCGCTTACAGGGAGGGCATTACTTCCCAGAAAAAACATGACCGACAGCAGGAGTAAGACGCCTAGGTGACGGGTCATTTTTTATCCTCGCTAAAGAGTCCGTCAAAATCCTTGACTTTCTTGGCCTTCTGTACCTCTGCCGGGATTTCCACCTTGTCAATTTGGTTGAAGGCTTCGCCGGTGGCTTCAAATTTTAGATTGATGGTTTCCGCCATGGCGGCGTATTTGAATTTATCGACGGTGGACATATCGGAGGCTTCAATCAAGGCTCTGGCTGCCCGACGTAGCGGCTCGGTGAGGTCGGCGTGAATAGCCGTAATTTGCTTGGAATCAAGTTCCTCCGTCAGATTAAAAGAAAAATCCCCCCAGGCCTTGAGGGCGGTGTCTATCAGTTTGGCCTCATGGGGCTTCAATGTCAGCTTTTTATCTTTGCCCTTGTTCTGCGCTGCGATATTGCTTTGCACTGCGGCGGCAAATTTTTCCCCGTCGATGGTCACATTGTAAACGCGCTGATTGCCCTCTAGATTCGCCAACTGCACATCCTTGACCAAGGCCATAAAATTTTCGGCGTAGATAGCGGCTAAGGCTTTATCTGCGGCCTTTTTTTCTTCGGGGTTCTTCGTTTTGGCTTCTTTTTTCAAGTCCTTCTTGGTAATTATCTTGCGCCACTGGTCATTATATTGGCTGTAGAAAATAAGCTCCTTCTCTGTCTCCTGCCAGTAGAAGGGAACCTCCTTACTGAGGGGAGATAGAAGCTGGGTTGGGGTCAACGCCACCTGGGCGACTCCCTGCGAAACAATGAGCGGCGTTTCCTTCAAGGTAACGTCTAGGCTGGCCGTAGCCTCTCCCAAAGGGGCGCTGGCCGCTAAGAGCAGATGATAAGTGCCGCTGTCGGCGCCGTCTTCTTTTAAGACTTCCTCCAGTTGAGCCATGGGCGTAGCGTCTTCTGCCGCCCACGCAGTACCTCCGGTGAAGAGCAGACAGGCGGCGGCCAGACCGGCAATTTTTTGTTTCAAGTTCATGGTGTTTTTCTCCTTATATCCTTACCTCAAAATGCTGAGGTTTTTCCTCGTTTTTAGGCGTTATTTTTTTTCGGAGCGGCTTCTGGGTTTCTAAATCCTTGAGGGCGTCGCCTACTTTTAAGCCTACGCTGTCGATATAGTTTTCTTCGGGCGGCGCAGATTTTTTTGGCAGGGTAGTTAGCTCCGGCGGCTCTTTCTTCTTCATAAAAACCTTGAAAAAAACCACGGCAAGAATAATGCCGCTGATAATGCTAAAACCCCAATAAAGGACGCCATGTTCGCCGCCGGCAGTGGGAATGGCGCCGAGGCTTTTGGCGGTCAAGGCGCCGGTCTCCTGATTGTCTTCGGCAAAAACGGACATATCAACTTCTTGGCGTGGCGTCGGCGCAGTTTGGGTAGCCGGAGTAGCAACAGGCATATTTTTGGTTTCGGTACTGGCGTTGGTATTGGTATTATCTCGCTGTTCGTTTTGCTCGGCGGTCTCCTTGGACTGCTCTTTTTTTTCGGCACTCTCCGGCCTAGTCACCACTTTTTTGGTTAAAGCTCCCTTACCGTCGGCTACCGCTTGTCTGGCTTGATTTTCCAGCCGGGTGTCGTTGTCTTGTTTGCTGTTTTGGGGAACGGTACTTTCGTGGACGCTCCCCCCCTCCTGCAAATTCACTTTCGGGACGGTGGGAGGCGTAGGCGGCGTGGGCGGTGTCGGTACGGTAACAGCCATTATCGCCCCAACTCTTTGGATTTTTCGGTGGCGGCTATAACCGCTTCCATCATGGCGCTACGCACTCCGGCTTTTTCCAGAACTCGCACTCCGGCAATAGTAGTTCCGGCCGGCGAGGTTACTTTATCGCGCAAGGCGTCGGGGTGTTCCTCGGTGTCCAAAACCATTTTCGCCGCGCCGTACATGGTTTGCGCCGCGAGGAGGGTCGCCACGTCGCGAGGAAGTCCTGCCGCCACACCGCCGTCGGACAAAGCGTCGATAACGAGGAAACCAAAAGCCGGGCCGCTGCCCGACAGTCCCGTCACCGCATCCAAGAGATTTTCCGGGAGTTTAACCACGCGCCCTACCGCGCCCCACAAATCCTGCACCAATTCTCCGTGCGCGGTTGTCGCGTTTTTCCCCAAGGCGAAAGCCGCCATTCCGGCGCCTACCGCTTGGGCAACATTGGGCATAATCCTGATAATGGGCTGACTTGCCCCGAAGTTCTTCTCGATATTTTTCAGCTGTAACCCGGCCACCACCGAAATTAGGAGAGTATTGGCAGAGATTTTATTGCTGATTTCCTCCATGGCAGTCTGGGCATCTTTGGGCTTAACAGCCAGACAAAGCGCCTCCACTTTCGAGAGAAAATCATCTGCGGTCGTGGCGGTATTTACCCCGTAACGGCTACGCAGTTCCTCGCCGCGCTCGGCGCGTCGCTCCGCCACAAAAATATTTTGCGCCGCCGTGAGTCCCGACGGCACCAAACTTTTTATTAAGGCTTCAGCTAAGGCGCCACCGCCGATAAAACCCAGTTTTAGATTTTTGTTCATATTGTTACCTCTCTCTGTGTTGCCAAATCCCCAGTTTAGCCATGGCCTCCGCTTTCCACAAGCGGAATTTAAATTCCGTTAAACCGAAGTGGGGACAGGGGATGTTCACCCGTTGCAGGAGATAGGGATTGGTTTCCATGGTATTAAGTCCCCCATCCCCCGTCACCGCCGTCAAATATTCGTTTTCCTTGAGCAGTTCCGGCAAAGTGTCGTCATAGGCGCCGTTGGGATAGGAAAGGGAAAACACGGTGTCTATCCCATTCCATTCCATGAGGAGTTTGGATAAATAAACTTCGTCGCGCCTGTCCTCCGGCGAAAGCGCCGTCAAGGGGATATGATTGGCGGTGTGGCTACCGATTTCAATGCCCCGGCGTTGCATATCCCGAAGTTCGTCCCAAGTGAGGTAGCGCGGCTGGCCGATATTGTTGGTCACCATATAGACCGTGGCCTTCATGCCATATTCCTCTATAATGGGGAGCATCTCGTAATAATTATCGGCGTAGCCGTCGTCAAAGGTGAGGACAATGGGTTTCTCCGGCAAAGTGAGCTTGCCCCGTTTGGCCTTCATGTATTCCAGCAGGGAAATGGTGGTATAGCCTTCCCTTTGTAAATAGGCCAGCTCTTCCCTGAAGTCCTCCGGCGGCACGTTGTAGGCAGTTTCCTCAGGTTCTATCTCACCCGAACATACCATGTGATATTCCAAAATGGGAAATCCCTGCGGCGTGGGCGTTAAGTACAGATACCCTGCCCCAAAAAGTACCATCAGCCCCAGCAAAGCCGTCAGCGTCCCCACTATCTTGCCAAAGATGCCTTTTACCGGCACCATCTCACCCCCTCGCCAGTTCCATGAGTTTTCGCAACCGGTGATTCAGCCCCGACTTGCTGACGCAAAGAATAGCCGCCAGTTCCGCGAGAGATGCCTCCGGATTATTTCGTCTGGCGGCGGCGGTCTCACGCAGAGTTTTGTTAAGGGTGGGCAAAAGCCCCACCTTATCCAGTTTGCCGATGGCCTCCATTTGTCGCGCCGCCGCCTCGCCGATTCTTTGCAGGTTGGCCGTTTCGCAATTCACCAGTCGATTTACCTGCCCCCGTACTTCCTTGAGATTTTTGGCTGATTCAAAGGCTTCCACCGCCGCTTCCGCCTTTAACATGCCCAAAAAATCCATTACCGCCTCCCCTTCTTTAAGATAAACCACATAAGCGTCTTTGCGTTCGCTGTCACCGGGGGTAAAATCCAAACGCTCCAGTAAATCCCGTATGAGTGCCGCTAGAGGCTGGTTTTCCGTGGCTATTTCCAAGTGATAATCGGCGGTGGGGCGGCTGACGCTGCCTCTGGCCAGAAAGGCTCCTTTGAGGTAAGCCACTTGGCAACAGGTACGCCGCACTAGGTATCGGTCGAGGCTTTTTTTGTGTCGCCCTCCCTTGTCTGCTGGGTTCAGCAAGTTATTAAGGGTAGGCGAAGGAAGCAACATAATGGCGTAGCTGTTGGTTTTTTTCAAACGGCGACCGCGGCTGACGGCTATTTTAGTGAGAACTCCCGGCAGTTCGCTTTTGATGAGAGTTAAGACCAGACGCGCCACCGCCGCGTTTTCCGTCACGAAACTTAGACTGCCCTCCGGACTTTCCGCCGGCCTTTGGCCGCCTAACCTAAGCAGCGCCGCCAGCTCTGCCCGGCGACAACACTCTTTCCTCGCCGGCTTTTGATGCGCCAACTCGTTTTTGACTTCCGTGGCAAAGGAGGGCATGGCGATTTCCTTTCTCTAGGGTAAACGATGCCCCTTCGTCATAAGGGCGCTGATGTCGCCGGAGCGGAGGCCGTAAGCCATTTTGATTACGTTGTGGGAGAGCTTTTCCGGGTCATGGCGAATAACATCCGTTTCGTTGATTATATCCGCCTTGATAAAACCGATGCCCAAATCATTGATGGCCTCTTCGTCGATAAGTACCGGATAGGCGCCCTTCTCGGCGTAATAGGCTTGCATTTCCGGGGAAATGGGATGGGAATTTACCAGCATATAATCAATAACACCTTGCCCGGCGTGGTCGATGATGGCCTTGGCGTGCATGGAAGCGGTGTAGCCGTCGGTTTCTCCCGGCTCGGTCATGACGTTGCAAATATATATTTTCACCGCTTTGCTTTGCCGAATTACCTCCGCCACTCCTTCCACCATAAGGTTCGGCATGATGCTGGTGTAGAGACTGCCCGGGCCTAAAATGATGGTGTCCGCCGTGCGTAGAGCTTCCAAGGCAGACTCCACCGGCGCAACTTTTTCCGGGAACAGGCGGATGCGTTTGATGCGTTTGTGTACTTTACAAATCTGGGATTCGCCTTCCACCACCGTGCCGTCTTCCATGATAGCGTCCAGTCGCACATGTTCTCGGCTCGACGGCAGAACCCGGCCTTTCACCGCCAAAACCTTGGAGGATTCTTTCAGGGCTTGCTCCATATCCCCGGTAACTTCCGCCATGGCCGCGATAAAAAGATTGCCAAAACTGTGTCCGGCCAATTCGCCCTTGCCGGCAAAGCGATACTGAAAAAGTTTTTCCATCAAAGGCTCGGTATCGGCCAAAGCTACCAAACAGTTTCTTAGATCTCCCGGGGGGATAATGCCCAAATCCTCCCGTAGCCTACCGGAAGAACCGCCGTCGTCCGCCACGGTCACCACCGCCGTTACGTTGCTGGTGGCAGACTTTATTCCCCTTAACAGTACCGACAGGCCGTGTCCGCCGCCGATAACCGTCACCGTCGGGCCGCGACTAAGTTTGCGTTTTTCGTAGATAATATCCACGAGACGCTCCGAGTTTTCCGGTAGCAGTACGGTAATAACGGAACGAATGATATAGCGCATGGAAAGAAGCATGAGAGCGCTGCCCAGCACCACGATGATAATGCCCACCAAAGTGGTGGCGGTGTAATCATAACTGCCTCGCCAAGCGTAAACCGCCCAGAAAATCGCCTCCTCGATATCTACCAAGTATTTATAGTTAAACACCAAAGCCAGTCCCAAACTGGCCAGCAAAACCCCTAAAGCAAACAGCCCCATCCAGCGCTTGAATTTAAGGCCGGGGTAAAGCCATTTCAAAAGGTGCATTTTAGTACGGCCTCCATGAAAAATTTAAGCTGACGAAAAAATTCCTACGCTTCCTCGCTGATATGTTCATGCACTTCGTTCTTCATAAGGTCGCGATGCTCCAGCTTGGTTTGATACCCCTTGGCCTTAGCCAAATCGTAGATGTGTTTGGCGATATAGACGCTGCGGTGCATACCGCCGGTGCAACCCACTGCGATAACCAGTTGGCTCTTCCCCTCCTTGATGTACTGGGGCAAGAGAAAATCCAAGAGGCTATCCAAATGCCGCTCAAAATCTATCGTCACCGGCCATTTGGCAATATAAGCCGATACCTCCGGCACGGCGCCGCTCTTATGCCGCATGGAGTCAATGTAAAAGGGATTGGGCAGGAACCTAACGTCAAGCACCATGTCTGCATCCAAGGGCATCCCGTACTTAAAACCGAAGGAGAGAACATTGACGCTCATTCTGTCTCCTTCGCTACTACCAAAGAGGCGATAAATTTTATCGCGCAAATCTACTTTTTTGAGGTCGGAGGAGTCGATGATGTAGGTGGCTTTACTGCGTACCGGCGCCAGCCGACTGCGTTCCCTTGCTATGCCGTCGGAAATGCGAGAAGAAGGCGCCATGGGATGCCGGCGGCGCGTTTCCTTGTAGCGTCTGATAATGGCTTCGTCCGTAGCGTCCATAAAAAGAATTTCGTAGGACAGATCAAGTTTATCCATATCTTCCAGGACGGTCACAAAGGTATCGAAAAATTCGCGACTCCTGGTATCTACCACCAGCACCACTTTCTCCACATGCCCCCCGGCATGGGAACACAGTTCCACGAATTTGGGAATAAATACCGGGGGCAAGTTATCCACGCAAAAATACCCTAAATCCTCCATAAAGCGACAAGCCTGAGTCTTGCCGCCACCGGACATACCCGTCACCATCACGAGCCGTGGCGCTTCTTTTTTGGTCGCGGCGGTGTCTTTTTCCATCTCTGCCATGATTGCACCAACTTTCTTTTTCTGCCATCGCTCCACATGATAGCACATCATTCCCTAGGCTCGCAAGAATTTTGGACAGACTCGCTCCCCATTCCCCCCTCGCTTGGGCAGGATTTGGCCGCCCGGCGACGAAAATAATCCTTTAGAAAAAACCTGAAAGGAGATTTCTCGGTGAATAAAAAAAAGAAATGTTTACTTTCTCTTCTCTTGGTGGGAATCGCGCTTGGCCTCGCGCTTTTTGCCCGTTTTGCACAATTGCGTACAGAGGCGCAAACGGAGGCTTTAGCCGCCTTAAAGCCAATCTGTCCCACCGGCGAATTGCACCTGACGAAACTGGCTTCCCTCGAGGAGGCGGAAACGAATCTTCGGGATTTTACCCTATACAAGCGCAATATGCTTCGGGAAAAATATCAGCAACGCGCCATTATCGCCGGGGATAGGGACAGTATTTTTCGCGTAGGAGAGCTAAAAAGTTTGCCGCTGGCTGTGACCGAAGCCTACGGTCTGGAGGGCGTCATTACCAAAGAGCATATCGGGGAGGAGGGTAGCTCCTCGGAAATTGTTTCCGTTATTCGCGGCTACGCTTGCGCCGCGCGCCGTGCTTGGCCGGAGTACAGCCCCCTGCAACTAAGCTATACGGCGCTGGCCACCGCCGTAGAAGTTATTCCTACCCCCTGATAGTTTTTTTGCCAACGAGGCGAACGGCCAGCCACGCCAGAAACGACCCCAAGGCTACCCCCGTAAAATCCAAAGCCACGTCGCTAAGCTCCGAACTGCGTCCGGCGCTGAACCTTTGCAAAAATTCGTCGGTCAAAGCCACCATGAGTCCCAGCCCTAAGGTGGCGCCTGTCGCCCGGGAATTTTTTCGACTTATCCCGGCGAAAAAGAGTCTGAGGAAAAAGCCCAGCCCGGTAAATTCCGTCAAATGCGCCGTCTTGCGTACTATGTGATCCATCTCGCCCCAAGACAAATGCCCGGGCAAATGGGCAAACAGCGGCCTCAGTAAGGTAACAAAAAAGCCGCTGTACTGGGCAGAGGTGCCGGAAGTTTGCAGAGAATGGAACCAAATGAAGGCGGTTATAGCTACGGCGGCGCCGAGGAAGATAAGGGTAAGAGGAAAAAAGCGCGTCATAGAGGGACTTTCCCCGTGTCATGGAAAAATTGGGTGCGTCGCCAGAAGTAGGCCTCTTGCAAGGAATCGCCCTCCAAACGAAAATGTTCGATTATCTGCATGAGCCCCTGATAACAATCGGTTTTCAGCTCGTGGCCAAAGGTCGCTTGCGCCTCGTTTAGGCGAGCGATAAGTTCCATGATTAGCTCAAATTCCCAAAAAACAAGCCCCTGTTTCATGTTCAAGGACAACATAAGGCTAAGTACTCGGCAGAGAATATCTGCCGCCGCCCCTTGTTGCGCCATGCTGTGAGCAAGGAAACAGCATAAATCCTCGGTGGATTCGGCAAATTTACCTTGCTTAGGATAGGCAGACAGTTCCTGTGTGAAGTGGTTAAGCAGTTCTGCGGCGACAGGTATCTGCCTGATCGGCATCGCGGCTTGCCTGCCTTGTCGCGCTCGCAAATATTGCCAGGCTGTGTCATCGTAAATGTCATTGCGATCGTTCTTGTAAAATTCTTCCAACTGGCGAAACTGTCCCGTATCGGCGCGAGCGTAACTGCGACGCGAGAGCCACTCACCCTTGGTCTTGGTGAAATAATGGTTCACGGCCAGAATTTTGGCGGCGTTGCCCGGATTGTAGGGGGTGTTGATAATCTTTTGTCCGGCGTCATCTACGGCGTGCCAACCGTAGGTATAGATAGCATGGTGAGGCGTTCGCATATAACGAACCCGACGAGGATTGACCACGATTTTCACATGCTTATTTTGTGGGAAATCATCCGGTGCCCGGTGACAAAATCCTTGCAAGACGGAGGGGGGCGGCGAGTTTAACCCCGAAGAGCCGAAGAGCCGCCAGTTCATGGTTACTCCGGCGGCGGCTTTATCAATGGCCAAGAGTTCCCTTACGATTTGCCCGATGGGCTTATTCACCCGGGGGACGATAAATTCGTCGAGGTCGAGGAAAGCCATATAGCGGCAGGTATAGCGATACTGTTCCAAGGCGTGGGCGTAGGCAAAAAGTTGTTGCGCCTTTCCCGGCCATTTTTGGCAGGTGACAATACCCTGCGCCACATAGGGGGCGATGATGTCTTGAGTATTATCCTCGCTTTCGTTGTCGTACAAATAAAAATGTTCCACTCCTGCCGCCAAGTGGTAATCCAGCCACTCCCTAAGGTAAGCCCCCTCGTTCTTTATAATGGCCACGATGGCCAGTTCTATGGGAAAAGGAAATTCCATCTGCTTCTCTCCTTATTGCGAGCGTCGCGCCCCCATGGACATCTCAAACTGAAACATCCGCGTTACCGTTACGCGCAAGCCCTTTTTTTCAAAGTGACGGATTATCTCCCGGGTATCTAATTTATGCAAGGGTTCTCGGGGCGCCACCTCCTTCAGTAGAGCCTTGAGTTCATGTTTTTTCACGGTGATATGGTGTCCTTCTCGCACCATGGCCTCCCCCACCAGCTTCTCTAAACGCTTTATGGCTTCCCCCGTCAGGGTGTCTTGGGCTTTGACTCGTTTGTAGGCCTCCTCCCCGGCGTCAAAGAGCCTAGGACGCTCCGGCTTTTTTCCCAAGGGCAGGAAGGAAAACAGGCGAGACATCGACGAGGGTTTTTCCTCCGGGTAGTGATAGGGGTTATAGTTCCACGCAATGCGCAGAAAACTGAATTTTTTTCCGGCGAAACCGGCGGCATCGGATTGATAAATTTTCACCCTAAAGCCTTGGGAGCGAAAATGGGTGGCCAGAGTCGCCAGTATCTTAGTCTCGTGCTGATGGTTTTTCACATGTTCAGCCACATAATCCTCGTAGTAATTGCCCGCCTGTATGGACACTTCTATTTTGTCGCTGGCGTTTTTTAGGTAGATATCCACGTCTTTGTAGGTGTAGGTTTTCGGCGCTTCGGGTGGCGCCGCTTTCTTTTCCGGCTCCGCCGGTTTTTCTAAACTGACATCTGCGGCCATGGTCTTATCTCCTTTTTCGTTAAACAACACCCCCCTTTGCCTTAGCTAAGTAACTAACGGCAAAGGGGGGTGACGACAAAAAATCAGCCTTTGATGAGCGCCATGATTTCGGGGGCGCGACCGTCGGAACCCAACACTTCTTTAATCTTGTGTTCCACCAATTCCTTGATGTAGGTGCGACCGTCGGCTACATACTGACGCGGATCGAAATGCTCGGGGTGAGCGCAGAAATGCTCGCGGATACCGGCCGTCATGGCGAGACGCAGATCGGAGTCGATGTTGATCTTGCAGACTGCGGATTTGGCCGCCTTGCGGAGTTGATCCTCGGGGATACCCACCGCATCGTCCAGTTTGCCGCCGTTGGCGTTAATGATTTTCACATACTTGGGGATAACGGAGGAAGCGCCATGGAGAACGATGGGGAACTCAGGGATGCGTTTTTCGATTTCCGCCAAAATGTCGAAGCGAAGTTCCGGCGGTACCAACACGCCGTCGGCATTACGGGTGCATTGCTCGGGCTTGAACTTGAAAGCGCCGTGGGAAGTACCGATGGCGATGGCTAAGGAATCCACCCCGGTCTTTTCCACAAACTCCTGCACCTCGTCGGGCTGGGTGTATTTGGCGTTCTCCGCGGAAACGTTCACGTCGTCCTCAATACCGGCCAGCTGGCCAAGCTCCGCCTCTACCACCACATTGTGGGCGTGAGCGTACTCCACGACTTTCTTGGTAACTTCGATGTTCTCCTTGAAAGCATAATGGGAGCCGTCGATCATAACCGAGGTAAAGCCGCCGTCGATGCAGGACTTGCAGGTCTCAAAGTCGGCGCCGTGATCGAGATGCAAGGCGATGGGAATGTCGTTGACCTCCAAGGCCGCCTTTACGAGATGAACGAGGTACTCGTGCTTGGCATACTTTCTGGCGCCAGCCGAACACTGGAGGATGATGGGGGAATTGAGAGCGGCAGCCGCCTCGGTGATTCCCTGCACGATCTCCATGTTGTTGACGTTGAAAGCACCGATGGCGTAGCCGCCCTCATAGGCCTTCTTGAACATTTCCTTCGTTCCAACTAATGGCATTTCATATACCCCCTACAGATTGTGAATAAAGTTTCACCAAAAGAACTGCTCCGATTATACCACAAAAATTTTGGCAAGTGTAGGGCATAAGCGAATTTTTTTACAAAATCTTATTTTTTTCGGCAGCCAAAACTTGTGGTACAATGAGGTGGCTGGAATACGAAAGCAAAAAACAAGGAGCGAGTCCCGTGAGAATAGCCGATGTGGCGGTGAACATTCCGCTTAAAAGCATAGCAAAAGCCTATTCATATCGCATCCCGGAGGAGTTTTCCCAAGTGGAAGTGGGGTGGCGAGTTTTTGTTCCCTTCGGTCAGCGACGGGTGGAAGGATTTGTCCTCGGCCTTAGGGAGGAAGATTCGCCGGCCATAGAGCTAAAAGATATAATCGGCCTCGTGGATGAGGAGGGCTGGTTCTCGCCGCCCCTTATCGCTGTTTGTCGAGAGCTGGCGGATTTCTATCTCTGCTCGCTGGCAGAAATCATGCGCCTCTTTATGCCCGGTAAAAGCGGCCTGAAAATTGGCGTCACCTACGCCGCCGAGGAAAATCCGCCGGACAGCTCCTTGCTAACAGAATTTCCCTACGCCGCTGTTTATGACCTTATCCGCCGTAGGCAAGCCATGTCCCTGTCGGCAATCAAACAGACCCTGTCGTTAGACGATGCGGCGGTGGGAGCCGCCGTAAAAAAAATGTGTCACGAGGGGCTACTCAGTCGCGAGTATTCAGCCAAAAGACGAGGGGATGCCAAATACGAAACATACGTTTCGCTGGGTGACGAAGTCACCCCGGAAATGATGGCCGACTTAAAGAGAAAGCCGGCGCAAAGGAGGCTGGTGGAATTTTTGCGCGAGCAAGGAGAGCAATCTCTTACCGTCCTGCGAGGGCAAAAATTTTCTTCCGGCGTGATTAAGGCTTTAGTCACCGGCGGTTTTATCCGGCTCGCTAAGCGTCGCCGTTGGCGCGACAGCTATGAAAAAGAAAGCGTAGGCACCGCCGAAGATTCCCCTCTGACCCCCGATCAGCAAACTGCGCTGCGCGCCATCGCCAAAAGTTTAACTGCCGAAGCCTATCAAGGTTTTCTGCTCCATGGGGTAACGGGCAGCGGCAAGACCAGAGTCTATATAGAGGCCGTCAAAAAAACGCGAGAGCGAGGACGCCAAGCCATTGTTTTGGTGCCGGAAATAGCCTTGACGGGACAATTGGTTACCTCCTTTCAGAGCTACTTTCCGCAAGATATTGCGGTTTTCCACAGCCGCCTGTCCGTAAACGAGCGGAACGACGCTATTCTGCGCGTGCGACGTGGGGAGGCCGGCATTGTTATTGGCGCGCGCTCCGCCCTGTTTACCCCCCTAGACGACGTGGGAATCATTATTTTAGACGAGGAACAGGATACATCTTACAAACAGGACGAATCCCCCCGTTATCATGCCCGGGTGGTGGCGGAGATGCTCGCCGTCGCTCACGGCGCCGTCCTCATCCTCGGGAGCGCCACCCCGTCGTTGGAAACTTTTTACCGCGCCCGTCAGGGAGAATTAAAATATCTGACCATGCCAAAACGTATCGGCGATGTTCCCTTGCCGGAGGTCAGGGGCGTGGATATGCGGCAGGAACTTAAGGCAGGGAATCGGCGCGTTTTGTCGCGGCCACTGCAACAACTTATCACCGCCACCTTGGAGAAACACGAACAACTCATTATCATGCTGAACCGCCGGGGCTACGCCACCTTTGTCATGTGTCGCTCCTGCGGCGAAGCCTTGAAATGCGCTCAGTGCGGTATGCCCTTGGTATATCATCGAGACGGGCGGTTGCTTTGCCATCACTGCGACATCAGCGAAGCGGTGCCGAGTGTCTGTCCCAAATGCGGTAGCCGTTACATAAAATACTTCGGCTCCGGCACGGAAAAATTGGAACAGGAACTAAAGGAGCTTGTCCCTCAAGGGCGAATTATTCGCATGGACAGAGACACCACCACGGGGAAATTCGCCCATCAGGAAATCCTCGCCAAATTTCGCCAAGGAGAATACGACATTTTGCTGGGAACCCAGATGGTAGCCAAAGGCCACGACGTTTCAGGGGTAACCGCCGTAGGCATTGTCAGCGCCGATTCGGGACTTAATATGCCGGATTTTCGCGCCTCGGAGCGAGTCTTTATGCTCATCACCCAAACAGCCGGCCGCGCCGGTCGCAGAGACAGGCAAGGGCGCGTGGTGGTACAAAGCTATAGCCCGGAGCATTACGCCGTGACCTGCGGCCTAAAGCAAGATTACGCCGGGTTCTACGCTAAGGAAATAGCCCGGCGCGAGGAGCTGTTTTACCCTCCCTTTAGCCGCCTTGTGAAACTCATTTTTCGTCACGAAAAAGCGGCCAAGGCTAAAGACAATGCTCAAGCCTTGGCCGCCGCCTTCCAAAAAAAATTCGCCGGGGACACAAACCAACGACTAATCGGCCCCTCTCCGGCAATTATAGCTTGCCTCCGGGGGATATATCGCTTTGTGGTGTTGATAAAAACCGCCGATTTAGCTACCCTGCGAGAATTTTTGCGAGAAGAGGAGGTGTGGCGACGGGACGATGTGGCCGTGGATATCGACCCTATCACGATGCTGTAGTTTTTTTGGGGCTTTGCCCCAAACCCTTTAATAAATTTTTATTATGGGGTGCAGGGGCGCAAGTCCCTGCTAGGAGTCCAGAGGGCAAAGCCCTTTGGTAGGGTTTGGGGCAAAGCCACAAGAAAAAATATGTTTACTGCCGAAGCCAACGGGATTTGGCGCGATCTTCGTGTCGTTTGGCGCGGTCGAGATAAATGTCCTCGATAACCAGCTTGCAAATGACGATGAAGGGGACGGCGAGGAACATACCGGCGGCGCCCAATACCTCGCCCCCTAGAATAATGCCCAAAATAATGGCGATGGGGTGGAGATGCAGGGATTTGCCGATGAGAGTGGGGTAAATAATGTTGTGATTCACTTGGGTGAGAATGAGGTAGAAGCCTAAAGTTTGGAGAGAGAGCCAAGGATTTTGGGTGGCCGTAAGGAGGGTGCCGAAGGCGGAAGCTACCGTCGGCCCCAGTACCGGCACGAACTCGCTTACCCCCGACACCACCGCGAAAACCGAAGCGTAAGACAGTCCTCGGAAATAAAAATAGCTGAAGACAATGAGAGCCGTAATGAGGCAGATGGTCAGCTGGCTCAGCACATAAACGCGAAGCGCCGAGAGAATACGGTCAAAGAGATTAAGCACTCGTCCGTAATCGGCATGGGGGAAAAGTCCCGCCAGATACGACTTAATCTGTTCGCCGTCGGCCAGCAGGTAAAAGGTGACAAAAAAGATAATGACGAGGTCAATGAATTTGCCAAAGATGGAAAGCAAAATGGTTAAGGAGGAACGCAAGGCTAACGCGCTGGCGTTCATGAGATTGCTCCATAAGTTGTCGATTTCTCCACGCAAAAAGGCCATGTTGTCAAAAATAGGCATGTTTTGGATTTTCTCCGTAAGCCTAGGAAAGTCCGTGACAAATTCCTTAAAGGTGGGGAGAAAAGAGCCGGAGATAACAGCCAGAAACAGGGCGGCCACAGTGACAAAGCAGGTGAGTACGACCCCTGCCGCCAAAGCTCGAGGGATTCTGTGCGCCAAAAAATCCACCGGCGGACGGAGCAACAGTTGCAACAGCAGGGACAGAAAGATGATAAAAGCCAAATCCGGCATATACCAAAAAGTAGAAAGGAGGATGGTAAAAGTAACAGCCAGCAAGATGGAGGTGCGATAATTTCGCCAATACATAATAATAATTTCCTTCCTTGATAGAGATAAAATATTCTGGGATTATTATATATATCAGGCGTTGGTTGGTCAAACGAAAGTGAAAGGAGCAGAAACCGTGCATTACAAAGGAGCGATTTTTGATTTAGACGGAACCTTGGTGGATTCGCTGGCGGACTTAGCCGACAGCGCCAATGAAATGCTAAGATCCTACGGTTTTCCGGAACACGAGCTGGCCGCCTACCGCTACATGGTAGGCAACGGCGCCAGAAAACTTATAGAGCGTTGTTTGCCCCAAAACGAGGGCGCCGACGAAAAATTTGTGACGGCGGCTTTAGCACGCTATAACGAGTGCTACGCCGGGCGGCTCTTAAACAAGACCAAGCCATACGCCGGCATCGTGGAAATGCTGGTCGAACTCAAAGCGCGAGGCGTCAAGCTAGGCGTATGTACCAATAAACAACAGTTTGCGGCGGAAGCCATCACGCAAAAATTGTTCCCGGTGGGAACCTTTGCTGCTTGCGAGGGGGACAAACAGGGACAGCCGCGCAAACCTGACCCCACCCGAGCGCTCAAAATGGCACAAGATTTTCAGGCAGAGCCGGCGCAGGTAGCTTTTGTGGGCGACACTGCGGTGGACATGGAAACGGCGAGACGCGCCGGTTTTCTCCCCGTAGGCGTTACTTGGGGCTTTAGGCCGCCAAGCGAACTTACGGAGAGCGGCGCGCAAGTTCTCCTAGAGAGTCCGGCGGAAATTTGGGATAAGGTGGCCTTTGCCCATGACTAAAAACATTCCCGTAACGGTTGGTCAAGTCTGCACCGTAAAAATCGAATCCATGGGGGAGAGCGGCGAAGGAGTGGGACGTTATCAAGGGTTTACCCTGTTTATTCCTCAGGCGCTACCCGGCGAAGATGTTACCGCTACCGTTACCGCCGTCAAAAAAAATTACGCTCTGGGGCGTTTGCAAGGGATAATAACCGCCGCCCCCGGACGCGTGGAGCCGCCTTGCCCTCACTACCCCCGTTGCGGCGGCTGTCAGTTGCAACATTTAAGCTACCCGGAGCAATTAAAGGTGAAGCGGCAGAAGGTCAAAGACGCTTTGCGTCATATAGGAGGGTTGCCGAATGTCCCGGTTTTGCCCGTTTTAGGCGGCGAACCTTGGCATTATCGGAACAAAATGCAATTTCCCGTGGGGAAAACTCAGGGGAAGATAGTTCTCGGCTGTTTTGCCGCCGGCAGTCACCAAATTATTGACACTCCGGCTTGTCTTATCCAACAAGAATACAACAACGAGCTGGCCACCGTCATGCGTCGCCTGATAGCCGAGCTAAAAATTACCGTCTATAACGAGGACAAACACACGGGACTACTCCGGCACGTCATGGGGCGCGTGGGCAGTGACGGCGAACTCATGGCCGTCCTAGTCACCGCCACGGAAAAATTCCCCCAAGCCAAAATGCTGGTAAAAAAACTCCGGGAAGCCTTGCCACAGCTCGCCAGCGTCCAACAAAACATTCAGACCTACCATAACAACGTCATCTTGGGAAGGGAAACCAAACTTCTTTGGGGGAAGCCCACCATCAGCGACCGCCTTGGCGATCTTAGGTTTAATATTTCCCCTCGCTCCTTCTTTCAGGTGAATACGGCGCAGGCCACGACGCTTTATGGGCAGGTCTTGGCTTATGCGAATCTCCACGGCCGGGAGGAAGTCATCGACGCTTATTGCGGCACCGGCACCATTACCCTGTTTTTGGCCGCAAAAGCCGGCAGGGTTTACGGCACCGAAATTGTGTCCACCGCCGTGCAGGATGCCAAGAAAAACGCTCGCGACAATCGCCTAAAAAACGTGGAGTTTTTGTTGGGAGATGCCAAGCATTTGTTGCCCACCCTGCAAAAAAAAGGACTCAGAGCGGACGTAATAGTCACCGACCCTCCCCGAGCCGGGTGCGACGCCGCTGTACTCACGGCTTTTGCCCAAATGCACCCCCGGCGTATAGTTTATGTGTCCTGCAATCCGGCAACTTTAGCCCGGGATTTAAAAATATTGCAAGGCTTAGGCTACCAAACCAAGGAAGTACAGCCGGTGGATATGTTTCCCCAAACTACCCATGTGGAATGTGTGGCGTTACTCACTCGCGATTAGAACTCTTCGCGAATGGATTTCCAGCGATCATGTAGCCAAAACCACTCTTCGGGATAGCGGCGCACATGTTCCTCGATACGGTCGTTTATCACTTGGGTGGCCTTGCGAATGTCCCCTTTTTTATCGGCGGTGTGAGGTACTTCGATACGCTCTCCCACTATAAGTTTATGGGTGCCGTCGGGCAAACGGTGCATAAAGGCGCTGTAGAGAGGCACGTCCCGGAATCTTGCCATGGATGCCGCCCCCGGGGTAGTATTGGTAGGTTCGCCAAAAAAATTCAGCACAATGCCGTCGTGTTTATTGGTGTCCTGATCCATGATCAAACCGATGGCCCAGCCTTTCCCCAAAAAATCAAACATCTCTCGCACTCCGGTTTTGTAAGTGATGTGCATCCCGATTAAAGCGCGGTACTCGTTGATAAAACGATCCGAGTCGGCAGATTTTTGCTTCATGGCCACCCCCACCAAGGGAATACCGTTTTGCGCCAAAGCCCCTCCCATAAGTTCCCAATTACCGCTGTGGGCGGCGGCGATAACAATCCCTCCCCCCAAGGAGAGGCCTTCTTTCAGATGTTCCAGCCCTTCTATCGTCACATATTCGGCCATGCGCTTTTTTATGACGGGAAAACGCAAAACTTCCATGAGCATGGGGCCAAAACGTACCGTGCTGGCCTTGGCGATACGCCGCGCCTCCTTATCGTCCGTTTGTAAACAACGCTTAATGTTATCCATGGCCATTTTTTTCCTTTTGGGAGGAATGAGCGGCCAAGCGATTTCCCCTAGGAATCTACCGATAACCTCGCATAACGCTGACGGCAACAGGCACGCGAGACGGCTTACCGCCATGGCGATATAGTAGGACATCTCTGCATCACCACCTTCTTGTTGGGGCTTTGCCCCAAACCCCACCAAAGGGTTTCACCCTCTGGACTCCCAGCAGGGACTTTCGCCCCTGCACCCCATTATAGAAAAATATAAATTAAATGCTAATTTATTGCCGGGTCAAGGGGCTGCTAGCCCCTTGTGGGGTATGGGGCGACGCCCCATTATTTATTAAAATACAGCAAAGGGCAGTCACTGTTTATATGGTGACTGCCCTCCTTTTGTTTTAATCTTGTTTTTCGTACTTGGCCAGTTTCTTTTCTAAGGCGCTCAGTTTTTTTCGCATTTCCGGTAAAGCCAAAATATTGGCTTGCAAACGTAGCCACTCGGCGTGGGTCTGCAAGGGGAAACCGGCGCCGAAATATCCTTCGGGCATATCCTTGGTAATACCGGAACGAGCGGCATAAACCGAATTGGCGCCGATGGTTATATGGCCCACGGTACCCACCTGCCCACCGAAAGTCACGTTATGCCCCACGGTGGTGGAGCCGGAGATGCCGGTTTGCGCCACAATTAAGCAGTTAGCGCCTATGCGGCAATTGTGGCCGATATGCACCAGATTGTCTATTTTCGTACCCCGGCCGATGACCGTAGAACCCATGGCGGCGCGGTCAATTCCCACATGAGCGCCGATTTCCACATCGTCTTCCAAGATGACATTGCCGACTTGCGGCACCTTGGTATGCACGCCGTCTTTCGTGGTGAAGCCAAAACCGTCGGCGCCGATGACCGCCGAGCTGTTCAGGATGCAATTTTTGCCCACCACGCAATGCTCTCGTACCGTAACGCTGGGATAAAGCACCGTGCCGTCGCCGATTTCGGCGTACTGTCCCACATAGACATGAGGATAAATCAGTACATTGTCGCCAATCGTCGCGTGATCATCCACCACGGCAAAGGGCATAACGGTAACATTTTTCCCCAAAGTTACATCTTGACCGATATGCGCCTTATCGCTCACTCCCGACGGAAACTGAAGCGCCGGGGTGAACAGCGTCATAAGTTTGGCGAAGGCGGCTCTGGGGTCGGCCACATGGATAGCCGGTTTGGGAAATTCCAGCACGCTCTCCGGGAGCATTACCGCCGTAGCTTCGGTGGCTCTGGCCTTTTCAATGTACGGCTCCACCGCGAAGGTCAGTTCTCCGTCAGCGGCTCCCTCGATGTTGTTCAGTCCGTAGATGAGGATTTCGCCGTCGCCTACCACCCGGCCGCCTACATAATCGGCCAGTTCTTGCAAAGTTTTTTTCATAACCGGTCGCCCTCGTTATTGCAGTTTCTGGATAACATCTTCGGTAACATCAATGCCGCCTAAAATAACGGTTTCTTGTCCCTCGATATTATCCACCACCGCATCCAGTTTGCGTTCCGTAGCAATTTCCGCCAGCGCGGTGTCCAAGGTCTGTTGCAGCCGCGTGGTATATTGCTGATTCAGCCCCATCAGTTTGCGCTGGGCATCTTGCCCCAGCTTTTGTATTTCTTCTTCGCTCTTGCCGGCTGTGTCTTGGAGAGCCGCCTCCGCCTCCTGTTCCGCCGCCAAGAGCTTTTCGTTGCCCTCGTCCATGATGGTTTTAAGTTGCGGCGCCTCCTTGACGACTCGTTCGCCGTCAAAATAGCCCACCTTCACTTGACCGCAACCGGCCATGGTAACAGCCATAAATGCAGCCAACGCCAAGGCAAGGACTCTCTTTGGTAACTTCATTACTCCGCACTACCCTCTTTCTGCGTCAAGTCCCGTATCTCTTTTATCATGGAATCGGTAATATCTACCGTGTCCAAAGCTATAACAGGGGCAAAATGCTCCGGCCGCGCTCCCTGCCATTTGTCCCAAGGTATCAGACTCTCTAAATTCGTGGCCGGATCGGCCAGCACCATGGTATAGTGATGCAAAATGGCCAGTTTCGCCGCTCTGCCCGCAATATCGTTCATTATACGGCCTTCTACTCCGGCGTACTCCATTTCCTTGGCGGCCAGTTCGTCCTGCTTCTGCCACCTAGTTTTCTCCCTTTCGCCGATGGCCTTGATTCTTTCCTCCAAAGCCGCCATGTCTCGCGTCTGCGCTTCCGTCTGTTTTTGCGCCGCTTCGGCTTTCAGCGCCGCCGTGGTAGATTCCATCTGGGCGTGTAGCTCGGCGCGCCGCCCAGCCACTGCTTGTTCGGCGTAATCGGCTATTTCTTGTTCCCTCGCCCGGTAGAGCGTCAGTTGATTGGCGTTGCGTTCCTGTTTCAGCGCGTCCAGCTGATTTTGGAGTTCCGCCACGGTTTCTGCCGTGAGGCGCATATTGTCGGCATTTTGGATTTTTAGTTGCAAATTTAGGATGGCGTTTAAATACAAGGCGTTGATTTCGTCTCGCTTTTTTTCGTAGTCCTGTTGGGTATCCTTACGATAATCGATAGCCGCCTTTTTTTTGAGCCGTTCGATCTCCGCCACTTGGCTTAAAATATTTTGGGCGTTTTTTTGCCACACCGAATCGGTAAAGGGTTTGTCCTCTACCTGAGGCGGCTCCGGCTCGATAGGTTGCAAAGCGTCCAAAATCTCCTGCCGCAGGATTTGCTGCTGTGCCTTCAGCTGAGCGAGTTTCTCATAATCGCCGTGGGCGGCCATGACTTTTTTCAAGTCGATAAGCCCCACCGTCGCCTCTACCTTCGGCGGCGGTGGCGGAGGAGCCGGTTTGGTCAGCTGGTGCCAAAAATACACTCCCGTGGAAATAAGGCACAAACAGCCGAAAACAGCCGCCGTCCCCAGTGAGTAGCGATGTCGGTGCCAAAAGCCGCCGGAAGATTCTTTTTCGTTTTCCTCTTCTGTTGCCGCCAAAGGTTACTTCACCTCGCTGCGCTTGGTATATTGATAAGCACTTT
Organism: Selenomonadaceae bacterium; assembly: GCA_017476005.1. Taxonomy (GTDB): domain Bacteria; phylum Bacillota; class Negativicutes; order Selenomonadales; family Selenomonadaceae; genus RGIG5097. Next base: position 47,981 of record JAFVEM010000038.1, read on the forward strand.
TAGACAAAACGTACCGAACGCCATGGCTCGGTACGTTTCGCACTCACTATATCATTCTTATACTCGCGAACAATGAAATTTACCAAAATGGAAATGCTCGTCCGCGGTATATACGGAGACCCTAAGACCTTCCTTCGGAATGTCCAATGCTCTCCAGTATACTTATCACTTGGACAGCTTCTTGACCACGTCTTGGGTTATATCCTGACCGCCATACACCACGGTGTTCTTGTCCAAAACCACGGACAGGCCTTTAGCGTCCGCCACGTTCTTCACCGCATCCTGCACCGACTTCTGGATGGGTTCCAAGAGATCCTGTTGCTTCTGCTGGAGGCGCTGTTGGGTCTGCTGATAATACTCGCCCTTCTCTTGGTCGTTCATGTTGGCGGATTTCTCCTCGAACTCCTTCTGAGCGTCGGTGACGGCCTGATTCATTTGCTGGTTGGCCGTCTGCAGGTCGGGGTGCTGATTCATCACCTGACGGAAATCAACCACCCCCACATTAGAGGAGCCGGCCGCCGAAGCTATCCCAGCCCCGGACTGGGTGAGGGCTAAGGCCACCACGCCGCCGATAAACATTACGGCGATAAGTACGCTGATAATCTTGACGGATTTCTTTTCTAACTTAACCATGCTAAACATCTTCTCCTTTTTGAAAAACATGGGAGCTTATATCCACTAACAAAAAACAGGTGCATTATAACAAACAAACTTGGCACATTCAATAGTTGCCCTACGAAAAAGTCCAAACTCTATCTATATAAGGGGTGCAGGGGATAAGCAGACTCTAGGAGCTTTAGCTCCGTAGAGGTCGCTTATGCAATGCAAATTATTTCCCCTGCTGGGGTTTGGGGCAACGCCCCAAGAATCAGAAACTGCCCCCGACGCTGAAGTGAACCCGGCCGCCTTGCTGGCCGCGACCATAGTCTAGACGAAGCGGCCCTAAGGGAGTGTTGAGCGCGAGTCCCACGCCTATACTGCCATGGAAACCGTCGGGAGACCAGCCGTCGCTCCACGCGCTGCCCCAGTCGGTAAAGATAGCGCCTTGCACTTTGCTGGCCAAGGGGAAACGATACTCCACCGTCCCCAACACCATTTTCGTGCCGCGATACTGGTCATCACGATAGCCGCGTAAAGAGTCTTGACCGCCTAATTTGAACAGGTTAAACTCGGAAATTTCACCGTGACCGGCGCCGACCATGCCCCGGACGGCTACCACTTGGGCGTGTCCCACGGGGAAAAACCTCGTGTCCTCGATGCTGACCTTCTGGAAGTCAAAATCGCCGCCAAGACCGGCTACTTCGCCGGTTAAGGCCACGCGACCGCCGGTGGTAGGGGTGTAAATATTATCTCGGGTGTCGGTAACGTGTTGCAGAGTGACGCTACGGGTAATACCAAAATTATTGTCGCGCCAATTTTTATAAGCCGGCAGACTGCGATCCCCGGCCGAACCGCCGGATACATGGCGCACATACTGGTCATCCCGTTGCCGGAAAGTAACATAGTTCGTGGAATACTCGCTCATGGGACGGCTCAAGGTAATTTCGCCGCCCACATATCTACGCATATATTCCTCCACCAAATCCCCTTCGGTGTCGTAATCATAATAGCGATAAGTCCGATTAAAATAACGCAGGGTGGCGGCGGTTTCCTTTTTATCCAGCCACGGGCGACGGTAAGCGAAGACAATACCGTGGGAATCGGTTTCACTGCCGCTACGCTCATAGGTAAGGTTAATGGCATCCCCGGTACCGCGGAAGTTCGTGTCGCCGATACTTACCATACCCAAAATGCCGTCTTGACTGCTGTATCCGGCGCCGATACCGAAAGAACCGGTGCGTTTTTCCTTCACGTCAATTTCCAGCACTATGGCGTTCGGCTCCACCCCCGGCGTAGGCTTTAAGTTTACGTCGTCAAAGAAGCCCAAGTTCTGCAACCGTTGGAGACTGCGCCGGGCATCTTTAGCGTTGAAAGGCTCGCCGATTTTGGTACGCATTTCGCGAGTGATAACCCGTTCTTTGGTCTTGGTATTCCCCTTGACCTTGTAGCCTTCCAAGGAGCCTTCGTTGATTTTTAGAGTCAACACGCCGTCCCGATCAAAATTCATATCGGTGATTTTGGCAAAAATGTAGCCATCTTTACGGTATTGTTCTTGGATAGCGCGCACATTGTCGTGCATCTGGACGTTGTTTAAAATCTCGTTCCGTCGCATGGTGACAAGGGGATAAAGGGTCTCGTCGGTCTCCACCTGATTGCCTTCGATTTTTACGTCCTTCAGAATGGGATTTTCCAGCATTCGGTAAGTGAGAACGATGCCCTCCGGCACTTCCTCAAATATGGGATACACATCGTAGAAATAACCGGTGTTTAAGATAGCTTGTCTATCCTCTTCAGCGGCGGTGGCGGTAAAGGTGTCCCCCACGCTCATGGACATAGCCGTTTTTACGGTGAGTAAGGTAGCCTCGGACGCGCCGTCAAGTACGATATCCACCACGGTCTTATCCGTATATTTTTGCATATACTCCACAATGAGTTCATCGGTAGGCCGGTTCTTCACCCACTCCTGCACGTTATCCGCCGCCGCCTCGCCTTCGGCCGGAGTAGCCGGCGCATCGGCAGTCTGCGCCTGTTCCGTTGCCGGGGCAGCGTTTTCTGCGGTAGAGTCTGCGGCAGGGGTAGCGTCCGCCGTCTCGGTAGCATCTGTGATAGCGGTGGCGCTAGCCGCCGTTTCGGCAGAAGCCTCCGTCGCCTGAGTAGCGTCAGCCTCCGGCGCAGCTTCGGCGGAGGCACTGACTAAAGCCGTAGCTAACGCCATAGCATAAGCCAGCGACTTATATTTTTTTCTGCTCAAAAGTCATATCCCTCCTAAATATGAAAATGGGATTATTAGCTCCAAAAGTTCAACGGGTGACATTGTACCAAAACTACCATGCTATATGCAAGTTTTTTCGTTGTTGTCGTGAAAGGTAGCAACCCAAAAGGCAACACGCCGTAAACTCGCGTGTTGCCTCTGTTTTTATTCCACCGCCAAATTTAAAAACGTTTCCGTCTCCGGATGCTTTTTTAGATAGTCCTGATGCTCTTCTTCGGCGGCTTGAAAATTTTTCAGCCGTTCGGCGGTGGCACAAAGTTTACGGGTACGCCGTTGGTCGCTGTTGGGGTCGTTGACGATAATCTCGGTGCAAGCGCCGCCGGTGGGCGGTTTGCCTCGCGTGGCGATGAAGTTTAGGTAGAGTTCTATCTGGGGTTCGTCCTCTGCCGACGTGTAAAATACCCCGGCGCGATACATTTCGCCTCTGGCCTTTCCTTGTCCGTCGGGAACATAGGGATTAACGGCGGCAAAAAGTATGTCTAGGAGAGTGGATATATCGGTTTTCTTGGGGTCAAAAGCAACCTCCACGCCCATGCGCGCCTTAACCTTACCGGTAGCCACGGCGGCGAAATCGGCCTCACCCTCGGCATTGATATAGCCGGTTCTGGTTTCCGTGACGCCCCGTTGGTTGGCGAAAACCGCTTGCAACTCATGAAAATCGCCGCCGGCGAAGTAAATTTTTTTCGTATAAAGCGCCAAAAAGTCTCACTCCCTCATGCTTCGGGGTGGAAAATGTCCACCTGTCGCTCGGCGGCTCTTTTTACGTCGAAGAGCTTGATGAGTTCGGCCACGGCTTGGGTGGGTGAAATCGTTCCTTGGAGTACCGCTTCTTTCACCTCGGGCATTCTGCCCAGTATCACCGCATCATCAAAGAAGAGATTGTGCAGATGCTCGTCAATCATGCTGTGCATCCAATCGAGCAGCTGTCCTTCCCGTCGTTTCTGCCACACGCCGCTTTTTTGAGTCATCTGCTGGAAAGCCTGAATAACCTCCCATAACTCCTTTAAGCCCGTATGTTCCAGCGCCGAACATAAATAGGCGTGGGTCGGCCAACCGGGAGTGGCGGGACGAATAAATTCGATCATGCGTTCATATTGTCCCCGGGAAACTTGAGCCTTCATGAGATTGTCGCCATCGGCTTTGTTAATGACAATGGCGTCCGCCAGTTCCATGATGCCCTTCTTAATGCCTTGAAGTTCGTCCCCGGCGCCGGTAAGCACCACCAGCAAGAAGAAATCAACCATGGAGCGCACCGTGGTCTCCGACTGGCCTACGCCCACCGTTTCAATGATAATCACGTCGTAACCGGCGGCCTCGCACATGAGCATGGTTTCCCGGCTCTTTCGCGCCACGCCACCCAAGGTTCCCCCGGCTGGAGAGGGTCTGATGAAAGCCTCCGGGCGGCGCGAGAGGGTTCCCATGCGCGTCTTATCCCCCAAGATAGAGCCCTTAGTCACGGAACTGGTGGGATCCACGGCCAGAATCGCCACCTTATGCCCCAAATCGCACAACATATTTCCAAAGGCTTCTATCATGGTGCTTTTTCCGGCTCCCGGTACTCCCGTAATGCCGATGCGCAGAGCCTTCCCCGTCCGGGGCAAAAGTCTTTGCAGTACCTTTTGCGCCTTGGCGAAATGTTTGGGACTGTTGCTTTCTATCAGGGTAATGGCGCGAGACAAGGTCATGCGGTCGCCGCTCGCCACGCCCTCCACATACTCATCCTCGGAGAGAATCATCCGCCGCTTGGGCTTCAGGGCGCCGCTCATAATGGCCGGGTTAATATTCCCCACCGTGGTGTCCTTAATGCCCTCGATGCCCCCCATGACGCTACAGGCAAATTTTTCGTTGTCCTCTTCCGGCACCCAACTGGGCTTGCTGGTAGTATATTTTTGCTCCACGTTTTCACCTACTTTTTAGTTTTTGTTTTTTCTTGGGGCTTTGCCCCAAACCCCAGCAGGGGGATAATCCCCCTGCACCCTTTAATAGATTTATTGATTGTCCTTGAATAAGCAACAAGCTCATGGTAAACGAAAAATAAAAACAACCGGGGATTCCAAAGGGACTGTGTCCCTTTGGCCGCCGGAGGCAAAAAGAAAAACTATACAGATAGCTTATCTAAGCTATCTCTTAGCCGCTCCAAGGAAATTTCTTTGCCCAGAAGGTAAAGTATCTCGGTAGCGCCCCCGGGGGTCACGGTCTGCCCGGCCAGCGCGATACGCAGCGGCCACATGGCCGTGCCTTTTTTGAGGCCGACCTTTTCAATGTGTTCGTTTAGCGCGGCGTAGAGATAATCGTTTGTCCAATTAGCCTCGTCAATCCCGGCTAAAATCTCGATAATAGGGGGCAAAATCTCCAGCGACTTTTCCACCGTCACTTTGTTGCGCTTGTTGACGTAGAGAGCGGCAGCAAAGGGGGGCATTTCTTTCAGGAAAGCGATCTCGCCGGGAATGTCGGCAAGTTTGGTGAGCCGCGTCCGAAGAAGGGCGGCCAAAAAATCCCACTTGGCCGCGAGATTTTCCGGCAAATCTCCGGCATAGGGGCGAGCTAAAGCCGCAAATTCGGCATCCGTCAGGCGCTTAAAATACTCGCCGTTAATCCAGCCCAGTTTATCGTAATCAAAAATCGCCGGGGATTTGGAAAGCCCTTCCAAGGAGAACAGCTCTTTCAGCTCCTCCATGGAAAAAATTTCCTGATTGGTGGTTTTGGGGTTCCAACCTAGGAGCGCCACATAGTTGGTAATGGCTTCCGGCAGGTAGCCCATGTTCACTAGGTCATTGAAGCTGGTGGCTCCGTGCCGTTTGGAGAGTTTCGACACCTGCCCCTCGGCGTCTTTGCCCATTACGGGCGCCAAGTGGATAAAGACGGGCAAATCCCAACCGTAGGCTTCGTACAAGAGAACGTGTTTCGGGGTGGAGGTGATGAACTCGGCGCCGCGAATGATGTGGGTCACGCCCATGAGATGATCGTCGATGACATTGGCAAAATTATAAGTAGGAAGGCCGTCTCGTTTTAGGAGAACTTGATCCTCCAGTTCCTCGTTGGGAATGGTGATATTGCCGTGTAGCACGTCGAAATAGGTGGTTTCCCCGGCTAGGGGCATTTTCTGCCGAATGACATAAGGATCTCCGGCGGCGAGATGCCGTTCCACCTCTGCGAGGGGAAGGTCGCGGCAGGTGCGTGGATAGCCCTTGAAACTGCCGGCTATCTCCTGCTCCTCCCGTTTGTCGTCGCAGAAGCAATAATAGGCGTGACCCGATTTCACCAAATCCTCGGCGTAGCGGCGGTAAATTTCCTGCCGCTCACTCTGCACATAGGGGCCAACGTCGCCGCCTATCCCCGGCCCTTCGTCCGGCACTATATGCGCCGCTTTTAGCGTGTTTTGGATAAACTCCACTGCATCCGCCACATACCGCGCCCGATCCGTATCCTCGATGCGCAAAATAAAATCGCCGCCCTTGGCCTTAGCAAAAAGGTAGGCGTACAGCGCGGTGCGCAGGTTGCCGATGTGCATATACCCCGTGGGACTGGGGGCAAATCGAGTGCGTACTCTTGTTTCTTGGTTCAATTTTCCAAGCCTCCCGTATAATTTGCGAATTTACAGGGAGATTATACCACAAAAATCAAGACGACGAAGCGGCAAGGGAAGATTTTTTTCGGCCGGGGGCATCGATACTCCACAAATAATTCACCTGAATATCTACGGCCTTTTGGTGTTCAGGCTTCAAGTCTCGATATTTTTCCACGAGATCCGTTTCGCGACTAGAAAAAACAGGGGTCATAGCCCCTGTCATAAAATCTGTGTTCGCTGTCTCGCGTCCCAACAGGTAATCGGTGGATACCCCAAAGAAGTCGGCGAGCCTTGGCAAAATGCGTTTAATGCTACTGCCGTTCTCATACTTCACATAGGTAGTGCGGTCAATCCCCAGTTGCTTGGCGGCCTCCTCTTGAGAAAGCCGTCGTCTCTCGCGCAGGTCGCGCAATATCCGTGCGGTATCCATTGAGAATCCCCCTTTTCGTGTTTGCTAATCCTTCATTATAAAAAAGGGGGATTGGCGGCAAAAGGTGTGAAAAATTTCCACAGATAGTATTAAGTTTGTGGAGAAACTTCACGATATACTGAAAGGGATGGGAGATCCTCAAACGTTAAATTAGAGGGTGATGGACTATGGAATGGTCAAAGAGGCGAGGCTTTGTCCGAATACTCACCGGCGCGCTACTTAGCGGCTGGTGTATTTGGACGTCCTCGCCTTTTGCTTTTGCCCAAACGGTGACGGTAACGGGGATGGGTTCCGACAGGAACAGCGCCTTGAACAACGCCAAGCGAGCCGCCGTCCGCGAGGTGGTGGGAACGTACATCGATTCCCGGTCGCTGATGGAGAATGCGCGGATGGTGCTGGATGAGGTTTACGCTCGCACTCAAGGCTTCGTGCAAAATATCACCGTATTAAATGAAGAACCTCGCGGCGACGACTATGTGATAAAAGCTCGCGTGGAAGTCAACACCCAGCCGGACTCCGCGCTGCTAAAAGAAATAGCCATGGTCAACGCCCTTAATGACCCACGCATAATAGTGACCATCGAGACGCAAGGGGGAGAGGATGGGAACAATTACGCCGCCTACTGCGTGGGCGCGATAAACGAACGCTTGGTAAAGGAAGGTTTTTCTCATGTTATCGCCGATGACCAATCAGCAACCGTCACTGATGAATTTGCGTCAATAAATAATGCGGTGAGCTATGAAGCGGATTATCGCGTAGAGGGAAAACTGATTTTGCGTACGGGGGCGGTATTACTCCCCAAATACAGCGACCTAACCAATGAGAACGCCCAAGAGGCCAATGTGACCACCGGACTTACTAGGACAACGGCCACCCTCGCCGCCAGAGTGGTGAAAGCAACTACCCGGGAGGTGCTGGGAGAATTTCAAGTAACCGGCGAGGGAATGCGAAATTCCGGCCACAGCGCCGAAGAGCAAGCCATATCAACCATGGCGCCCAAAGTAGCCGAAAAAGTACGGGAACTCTTTGCCCGGCACGCCTCCGGGATTAACGGCAATGTGCAGGTAGTGGCGCGTACTGCGGATCCCAATGCCCTAACGGAACTGGAAAAGGCTCTGAAATCTCTAGCCGGGGTGCATAATGTGCGATTAAAAGACTATACGGGCGGCAAGGGGACTTTTTTCGTGGATACCGATTTATCCCCCAGCCAAATGTACCGCCGTTTGCGAGAAACGGGGACAGGGGTTTTCATGGAGCGGTCTTCCGAGGGGGTGTTAGAAGTCAGCCTACAGGAATAGTCTATTTAGCAAAAGAGAGCGAACCGTCAAATCGCCAACAAGCCATGGTCAATATGGCTCGTCAATATCTGGGAAGCCGGGAGTTTAACGGCTACTGCCAAAAATTTCTGCGTGTGGTGGGAGAACGGATTGGCTTGCCCTCGCATAAAACCCATTCGGCGTTGACGGCTTGCCGCCGCTGGCGCGTATCCACGGATAAAAATATCCCGGTAGGCGCCGCTATATATCTGCGCGGCAAAAAACGAGCCACCAATGGCTATAAATACGGTCACGTTGGTATTTATGCCGGCGACGGTAAAGTAATTCATGCGCTGGCGACAGTACGCGAACAATCCCTAGAGGAAATATTGGAAACCTACAATTATTTAGGCTGGGGTTGGCAAGCAGGTGTTGATTTGCGCTAAATATAAGGGGGTTATATTTTGGTAAAGTACAGAAAATTAACTTGGCTCCCGACAATTCTGGGAGTTATCTGCTGGGTGATGCTCTGGGCGACAAGTAGCGGCGAAGCCGCCAACATCAAGGACTACCCCAGAGTAGCCGTTATGCAGTTCGGCAACAAGGCGGTGATGAGCCAAGGACTTAGGGATCAAGACTTTAGCGCCGCTTCGGAGTATGCCATTTATCAGCTTTCGGCCAGCGGCTGGTTCGATTTAATCGACTATGAACAACTCAGCACCATCGCCAAAATGCACAGCATAAATATGTCGGGCATGGTTGACCCGGCCACCGCCGTGGCCATGGGGAAATTTGCCGGAGCGCAGTTCATGGTGATAGGCAACCTCACGGGACTGACCACCAAGGAAAACGTGGTGGGCTACCAGCATGGACGGCGCGGTGAGCTGAATGTTAATGAACATGTGGTAACGGCCAACGTAGCTATGCGTATTGTAGATATAGAAACGGGGCGTATTGTCGTAGCTGGACTTGGAAAGGGCAGTTCCACCAGTACCTACAATGAAGTAGTATTCAAACGCTATCGCAATAAGAAAACGCGCAATACCCAAATCAATGACAGCGCCAACATTGGCAACAATGCCGGCACTGTCGATAACGGCAATATTGATACTATTGACATGATAGACACGACGGATTCCCTGAATACCGGTGCCACTGATACCACCTACAACAGCGGCGAGGTGGTAGATCTCGGCACATTGGACAGTGGGGACACCACGGGAGGCACCGTTATCAATGATACCGTGGAGTTCCCGGCCGGTGACGGCGAAGACATGTATGTTGGCGATGAAACGTATGGTGAAACATACAATGACACTTATGATGAAACCTATGCGGAGGGTGATGTTCCCGACCAGACTGGAGAAGACGGACTGGGGGGTGACAGCACTACCTACAGCACCAGCACCACTATCAATACCGACACCGGCACTTTCAGCCGTCAAGCAACGACCACAGTTACCGAAGAGGAGGAGGAAGAGGACTACAAAATAAAAATCGGCACCGTGGAAGTTTCGGACATACAAGTACGCAACGCCATCAGCAAGGCTGTCCGCGACGGTATTTACGGTAAGATGGGCTTGCTCACCACCCTTAACGGTGGGAAAGAGCTGAAGATAAAGACGGGATTTTAAAGTTTTAGAGGAGGGTGCAGTGTGCAGAAAAAATTTTTAATGCTATTGACGGCTTTGTTTCTGCTATCCGGTGTAGCTTATGCCGAGCAACCTGCGGCAGAACAGTATCGGCAGATGTTTAAGTCGGGGACGTTTTATGTGGAGTACAAAATAAGAAGTTATACCGATTATCGCATGGCCGAAATCACCGAGAAATCCTTGAACAGTGGATTACTTGGTTTCTTGAACATATTTGGTGGCAACAACAAGGTAAAAATCGGAGACGATCGGGTTCATGTAATAGTTGATGAAAAGGATAATCGTCTAGTGGGAACCATTTTTGAAGAGAAAAGATCCGGCAGAGGGTTTGGTTTATTTGGCCTTGTCGGCAATTTAGGCGGTGGTAAGAAAAAATCGGTTGTTTATGATGTCATGTATAAAGACGGTAATTATTATCGTTTTTCGACCAGCCATGGTTGGCGCGCTTCGTTTTTTGGCGTGAGTCGCACAAATGAATTAAGAGCCTTCATGTTGCCGGTCGGTGAAATTAAAGCTGATTATTTGAATCCCGACGAACATTGGGACACTATAGAGCATGATTTGGCTTTGCCCGATGAATTGTCGGTCTTTGCTTGGCAGGATCGTTTTCACGTTGCCAAACCCGGTCAGCAAGCACCGCAATTTAAAGAAAGCCTAAAATTAACCGAAGAAAAACAGGAATACGATTGTGACCGTTATGTGTCGGATATAAAAACTTTGGACGGCCAGGTTATTGCCCAAGTGACTTATGATTATTTGTACCAGGATGGAAAATTGGTAGCCGTGCGTACCTATTTTAATCGTAACGGTGTGGCTACTTTTGTTGGTGACATCGCTGTCGAAAAATTGGAAGAAACCTTGCCGGAGGACGCATTCAAGTTTAAGAAGAAAATTCCCGTATATGCTGCCGGTGTCGGTGATGCCAATGACTTATTGGGCAATAAAGTGCAGATAGGTACGTTAGGAGATGATAAAAAATGATGAATATGTTGCGTTTCCTGTTTGTGGGTATATCGCTGTATGTTGTGGGCATACCTAACATCAGCGAGGCCGCTATGTTAGATGCTTACAAGACCATGGTAGCCAACAAATCCTTTACCTTACGTTATCGGATTTTGGAAGAACCTAAGAGGCACTACGAAACGGAATTGGATCTTTTTTTTGCTGACAGAAAAAAGGAAACTAATCCTTGGTGGCGTTCCATACCGTCCCATGGCATTTTGGTGGTGCGAGGCGATACTGTTTATACGGAAACCATCACTGGCTCGGAATGGCGCATTGGTAAAAAAAATACCGATGGCACATTAAATGAATATGAAAAGGATAAGGAGATTGGCGATTGTCGCTTGATAAAAAACGGTGAGGTATTTAATTTTCAACGGTTTCAACATTGGCATGAAGGTGTTGAGCAAAAACCTGATTATTATGGTGATGGTGTCGGCTATAACAAAGTGGAAGCAGGACGTGATGAATATGCCCGTTTTTTAGCTCCCTATGATATAATGGTGAAATATGCTAATTACGGTGATCCCACTCTAGATGCGTTGCTAGGCATAATCCATCATGACAGTAGCAGACAGATAGTATATACCCCTCAATACAGCCGAAAGGGGAGCGGCACCTTGCCAAGCGGTTTGGCCTATGAAGATTATGCGGCGCAAGCTGGAGACGAATTTTATGCGGCCAGATTCTATTTTCAAAACGGTAAATTAGTAAGATTGGCATCGGCTGTTTATCCTACATCACTCGATATTGAGAACAAGGGCTTCGAGCGTTTTGTCGTCAAAATTGACGAGTTTTCACCCACCCCCGAGGCACAGTATTTATCTCTGCCGGAAGGAGTAAAGGATATTACTAAACGCTAATTGTGAGGAGGGAAAGAGCCTTGTTATACATCAATCGTATGTCGTTAATAGCCTTAATCGTTTTAGTCGGTATGCTGTCAATGTTCGGTTTGGCTGAGGTGGCGGGTGCCGCTGACCAACCGTCCTGTGTTGTTATGAAGTTTTCCAATGACACTAGGTTCAAGAAAACTGATGCCGACGCTGTACTGTCAGACTTAGTAGTTGAAAAAATGATAGCCAGCGGCAAGTTTCAAATGAAAGAGACCAGACCGCTTACCGCCGAAACAGAGGCATTGTTGTATGATGAAAACGCTCGCATGAAACAAGGTATGCGCGAAGTCATGCAAGGTGGCAGTTTTACTACACTATTTGAAGGTCCGGGTTTCAACAGCGTTGAGGCGTATTCCATAGCCTCTGCCGAACGTGGGCAACTCGTCAGCCCGGCCATAGTGAAAAAAATTGGACAGGATCACCAAGTTGATTATCTTGTCCAAGGCACCATTGATTACATTGGTACAAGTAAAAAAAGTAATGAAGACTTTAGCACAGGGAAGATGACGGTGCGCTGTACTTTGCGACTGATACAGGCCAACACTGGTAAAGTCATTTGGATAAAATCACTGGATGCCAGCGATACCAACACAAGTATGAAAGTATCGTTTTTTACTATCGGTAGTAGCAAGTTGGATATGAATCTCTATTCTAAGATGCTAGATAAGGCCGCAAAAAAAATCGTAGAAAAACTGATAACTGATTTGGATGCCGGTTCCCTGTTAGCCGAGGCATAAGGAGATGAAGGCGGTGGTATCTTGGAAGCGGATTGTTATTCTAGTAGCCATCTTTTTGCCGCTGACAGTTGGGGTGGCCGTAGCCGGTTTTGAATCGCATCCTACCGTCATGGTGGCTGACTTTGGCATCAACGCCGGCGCGACGAGCCCTGAATTGCAGACGGCTAATGCCGGAAAAACAGCCAGTGAGGGCATTATCTATGCGCTCACTAAAGACGGTCATTTTGATGTAGTGGACAGAGTACTGGTCGAAAAGCATATAGAAGCAGAGGGGTTGGATGTGGAGGGCTTGGTTGATCCTGACACCGCCAGACGACTCGGCCAGTTGCTCCACGCCCCATACCTTATCTATGGCAATGTAACTGATGTAAGTCTCAGTAGCACAGGGGTGCTGGCCAATGCGGAAGTGAGCGGTGGAGTAGGCGTGAGAACTGTCAAAGCCCATGTAACACTGCGCATGATGGACGTAGCCACCGGAGATATAGTAATGGCTGCCAAAGGAGAAGGCAAATCAAAGTCTTCCACGACAATTATAGGAAAGGACATAGCCTATATCACGATTGGCACTGCAAAAGTCACTCAGGATGCCGTCCATAATGCACTGCAAAAAGCCGCGCAAAATGCGGTGGATATTTTGGTGGGGCGGTTGTACGGGGAAACTAATAAAAAATAAGTCGTCCTATGGCGTTTTCCTAGATGAATGAAGCGACCCCTAGTGGAAAAGAAGGTATGAAAGCAATATAACGATGCTGTCAAAATCATTACCCATAGAAGATGGCTTGAGTTGATGTAATGCTTTTTGATGTAATGCTTGTTATTGAAAAGGTGATTTCATATGAAGAAATGCACTCTGTTGGCTGTGGTGCTTTTAGTTATTTCACTGATGGTTGCTAGCGTTGCTAGCGCAAAATCCATCAACGTGGGAAAATACTATCGTGATAGTGCCACGTTTACTTTAAAAGACACCAGGAAGCCTGGGTATGTAAATCTACGTATACAGGGGTATGATATGGGTAAAAACACCTTTTACATCAGAATGTTAGACCCCAACAGAAGAAATAAATTGATTTGGGAAGGTCGTTATACCGGGGGCGGTGTAAGCACAGGGATGCGTTTAAACCTGGGCAACGATCATAAAAAATACACGATTCAAGTACGCACATCTGGCAGTAATGCTGTTGCTTATTTCGACGTTTATAATGATAGCAACTTGACTTATTAGGCAGATGAGGGTCATCCAATAATTTGGATTAGCTTATTAGTTCATGAAATAGACATCAAAGCATAAATCTTTCAGCTCAAGCTATCTTCTATGGGTAATGATAATCGCCGCATAATGTATGAGTGCTATATACGTTCCAAAGGGATCAATCAAAAGGAGTGAAACATAGTGTTAAGCAAGAAGCTGACGTTTATCTTTATGACAATGTTATCGTGTGCGTTGATGCTGTTGCAAAACGGTGAGGCCAGCGCCTTTAGCAGAGCCTATCCGGCTAACGGGGTTTATTCGCTTCAACCCAAATGCGCCCCTGGCGCGGAGCTTTCTACCGATGGGCAGAATAAGGGCTATGGCGCGAATGTAAATATTGTGCCGTATTCGGTGAGTAATCTAAAATGGCGGCTAACACGCATAGGAAGTACCCATTGGTATAAAGTAACCGTAGATGGTACCGACGATATGGGGCTAAATGTAGATAATGGTCGCAACACTAGTGGTACCAATATTACAATATGGAAATATGGTGGAGCATGGCAACAATTTTGCTTTTGGGATGTTGGCGGAGGCTACTATCTTTTGCAAGGCAATATCGGTGCTAGTCAGGCAATGGTATTAGATGTAGCGGGCGGAGGCAGTGCTACCAGCGCCAATGTATGGAGCTATGGACACAATAACACCGACGCGCAACTATGGAAATTGGTGCCTGCAAAGTCAAATCCTGCGCCCACTCCGACTAATAAGGTCACCAAAGGCGATGTAAATAATGATGGTAAAGTGGATCAGTCAGATGTAAATTTACTGGAAAGATACATCACCGGGCTGGTTTCCAGCCTACCCAATAAGGACGCAGCTGATTTAAATGGTGATGGAAGGATTACCCTTACGGATGTAACAAGGTTGCAACAGTTAATACCAAGCTCTGACAATACCTACACCACAATGACCGATGGTTGGTACAGGATTTCGCCGCAACATGTTTTATCTATGTCGATGGATGCCTTGGGTACTAACAATAATCTCCATATGTACAATAGCTTAGATGTCTCCCAGCAAAAATTTTACCTACAAAACAGAGGACAAGGGTGGTTTAGCCTTAAATCAGGATATTCCGATGTATATGTAACCGCCCAAGGTGGTAATGTCGGTGCTAATCTCTACATGTCAAAATGGCAAGGAACTGGCTCGCAATTGTTTAGAGTTGTTTCTGCCGGTAACGGATACTATCATATTATGTCATATCTAGGCTCCAATCTTAATTTCGATTGCGCCGGTGGTGGCACAGGCAACGGAACCAACGTGCAGCTTTGGACGAAAGAAACTCAATCGCCGCATCATAAGTGGAAGTTTACTAAGGAGAGTGCGCCTGTCACTAGTCATAATCCTGAAGGGCGTGTTGAGAGCGTAGTGAGCAATGCCCCCGGGCAAATTACAGTCAGAGGTTGGGCTTTTGACAGAGATGATATGAATAGAGCCATTGAATTGCATGTGTATGTGGGGAATACGAGGTCTGATAACGGTGGTGAAAAACACACTGGTATAATAGCTAACAGAGCTAACAGTTCTAGTCCCGGACACGGCTTTGAAGCTACTTTTGCTACAAATAAGACTGGCAATCAGCCTGTTTATGTTTATGGCATCAATATTGGTGGTGGGGCAGACGCTAATATGGCGGCATCACCAATGAGGGTTAATATTCAACCAACAACTAACGTGAATCCTTATCGCCAAAATGCTTTGGCAACTGCGAAGGCCATGGTTGAAGTAGAATGGACTGCTCCTTGTGATTTTGTTACTTGGTGTTCTTCAGGTGGTGGATATAATCCCGTAACTGCCGTTGATGGTACATCTGCTTATAAATTTATCGCAGGCAAAAGATACAAAGGTATTCCGTATTCTATGGCTGGGCGTACATATACTAAGGACAGATTTTTAAGCTATTTGAGTTCTCACAATGCAACCTCTCAATATCAAAAGAAATACTACTCCCATGGAAAGGTTACTACCGGCGTGGGGATTGACTGTTCCTATTTTGTCTGGACGGCACTTAATGCTTCAGGAGCGTCCAGAAAAATAGGTGGCAACTATACCACTACCGGTACATTACTAAATTCTGGATGTTTTTCAGCTCGTAGTTACGATAACATGAAACCGGGAGATATTTTTCTCAAGAGCGGTCATGTGATGATGTTGGTAGAGAAAAACGGTAACAATTTCGTAGTGTATGAGGCAGTGGCTACTAAGTCTAAATGTAGCCAAAGCACATACTCTCGTAGCTATCTTACAGGGCAAGGTTATAAAGGCTACACATTTACCGGGTACGGTGACTAATCAATTATCATAAAGCAAACACACCGGGGAGGACACTTCCCGGTGTGCTTGCAATCATAAGGAGTAAAACTTATGGCAAAATTCTGTCCGAATTGCGGCAATCCCGTCAACAACACTTCTAATTTCTGCGAGTACTGCGGCGAAGCATTGTCGGCTTATGGGGTGGAAACAACTTATTCTCCCTACACGCCTGATCGTGGTGTCTGGCAGATGTTTTTTCAATTCAAAGGTCGATTAAATCCCAAACGCTTTTTTATCAGAGCCACCGTCGTTTATTTAATTTGGTTCTTTTTGATGCTGGTAGTTACGTTGCTTTCTCCAAAATCTTCCTATAAGTCCCTTGAGCCGATAATTGCGTTATCCTCCTTTATCCCTTTTTTCATGATGATTCCCTTGTGTGTGCGGCGTAGCCATGATTTAGGGCGTCCCGGCTGGTATTTTATAATCATGTCGATTCCCTTCTTAGCCGTAGCGGCAGAGTTCTTTGTGGAGCGTTGGGGCTGGCATACGATATGGGGAGAGTACCGCGAAAGATGGCGTATTACCGAAACTTCAGTAGTGGTTGGAGCTATTGCCCTCATAATCATGAGCTTTGTGGCCGTCTTGGTATTCATGTTTACCGGCGGTACACATGGAGATAACGAATACGGGCCAGACCCCACCGGTACTTTGGCCGATACGCCACCAAATGCCAATCCTATCTTGAACGCGATTACGCGCTTAGAGGAAAATGTTTCCTCTTGGGCTATTATCGGCATTGCCGTCGCCCTGTGCGTGGCAACAGAGCTTTTGGCCACAGCGGTCAATAAAATCAATTCGTCTAATGTAGCCAGCAAGCCTGCGTATTCCGTGAATACACCTCAGCAGAATAATAACCGACAGACAGATATTGCCACAAACAATAATCGGGTGAAGCCTCCCGAGGTAAAAGTCCCGGAGATAAAAGTTCCTCCACAACCTGAAAAAATAGAAGTCCCAAAAGTGAATGTGCCTCAACCGAATAATCCTAAAAATCAAGCTACTAACTTTACAGCGACTCAACAAGCGGCTATTTCCACCTTGGAAAGTTTTCACGGCAATATCACCCGTAAGGACTACCGTCAAGCATACGATTGTCTAAGCGAAAATTTTAAACAGCGAATGTCATATACCGGCTGGGCTGATGGCTTCGGCACGACGATAAGCAGTGAAGTCAACGATGTAAAAGTGTGGTCGGAAAAAGAAGGGCAAATCGTATTGACGTATAACCTAAAGGCCGTTGACAAAATGAATGGGAAACAAAAAATAACCAATTTCTCCGGCACTGCCGTTATGATAAAAGAGAATGGTGCTTGGAAAATCAACGAGGTTACCAACAAGTTACAGTAATACTTTATCGATGAGGAATAATAGGCGATATGTGAAAGAAGGATAAGACATGAAAAAAGTAAGTTTGTTTCCGTTGCTGACAGCCCTGATTGTGGCACTTTGTTTGACTGTTGTCTCCGAGTGGCACAGCATGGAAATAGCTTCGGCGGCGGTAAACCAGCGCACGACCACTACCAGCAACGGTGGTATGGTAAGACCAGCCGGTTCTAGGACAGTTACCACTAATACCCAACAGTGCGTCGGTAAATTGGAAAATTATGGGACACTACCCAATATGCTCCGCGTGATGGGATACGCCTACGATAAACGCAATATGAGCAGTAAACTACGAGTGCTGGTATGTCTGGACGGTACCAATCCGAACAACGCCAAGAAAAGATATGTTATAACGGCGAATAAAAGCCATCGTAGCTATAACGGGCATGGATTTGACGATACAGTCAATGTTCCCACCGAACTATGCGGTAAACGCACGGTAAATATTTATGTGGTAGCGATTAACGGGTCAACTCAGAAAGTTGGCTCTATGGTCATAGATATTCCCAAACCAAGTACGCCAAAACAAAGTACTTCTGACCAAAATAACACCAATTCTGGTTCCGGCAAAAAAGGCGACCTTAACGGGAACGGGGAAATAGATCTAAACGACTTGGCGCGAGTGCAAAAACTCATTATAAACGGCGAATATAATGCAATCGCTGATATGGACGGAGACGGCAAAATTACCGATAATGATGCTAAAATAATGCAACGTATATCATTGGGGATGGATGTGCCGGATACAAGTAATATCAAAGGCGATGTAAATGGTGACGGCAAAGTTGATTTTATGAACGATGCCATTATGTTGCTAAATTACATTAACGGCAAAATCTCATCTCTACCGGCTAAACAGAATGCCGACATGAATAATGACGGTCAGCTGGATATAAATGACGTGGTAGCCATCAAGTTGAAATCAGGATTAACTGCCGAACCGAACCCGAAAGGTTCGGTTGAATCGGTCAGTAGTCCCGGTGACTATCAGCTTTATGTTAAGGGATATGCTTACGACGAAGGCAACATGAATCAACCTTTAGAGGTTCATGTATATGTGGGTGGAGTTCCTGTTTCAAACGTACCGCAATGGTCAATTGCGGCCAACAAAGCATATTCGCCCATGGGGAATCACGGGTTTGAAGATACCCATAGCAACATTTCCAATCAATACGTCGGTCGGCAACTTGTTCATGTATATGCGCTTAACGCTTCAGGGACTGCCGGAAATAATGTTGAAATATGGAACGGGTATGTGGATATAAAAGGGACGAAGCCCGTCTATAACCCAGAAGGACGCGTTGAGAGCGTGGTGAGCAATGCTCCCGGACAAATCACAGTCAGAGGGTGGGCTTTAGACAGGGACGATATGAATAGAGCTATAGATGTACACATATATGTAGGCAACACAAGGTCTGATAACGGAGGAGAGAAACACACAGCAACTGCAAACAAGGCTAATAGTTCCTATCCTAATCACGGCTTTGAAGCTACTTTTGCTACAAACAAGACTGGTAATCAGCCTGTTTATGTTTATGGTATCAATATTGGCGGTGGGTCAGACGCTAATATGGCGGCATCACCAACAAATGTTAATATTCTTAGTGCCAACTTATCGCCGAGTGGTTACGCATATCCTTTGGGAAGTAGGAGCAAATTCGGCAACGGTCATGATTGCGCAAAACCCGAAGGGACTGCCGTTTATGCGGTTGAAAGTGGAACTGCCTATTTTTATCAAGTAATGGGCGATTACGCTAATAGAGGGTATGCTACTGTCAGTTATGGAAACTATATCCAGTTAAAATGTGATAATGGCGCAGAGGCTCGGTATGGCCATTTAAGTAGGTTTGAAGGAGTGGAACTTAAATATAAAAGTATGCAAAATTACGGTTCTACATATTCGAAATGCACCAATTATGGAAAAAAATTGATTGGCTCGCGTCATGTAAATAAAGGCGATGTGATAGGGTATGTCGGGACAACGGGCAACTCTAGCGGTAATCACCTGCATTTTGAATTTTATATCAATGGGAGTAGGCGTAATGTAAATAGCTATTTTGACAAGTGATTAGCTGTTCGTAATCCGTGAAGTATATACAAGGGACAACATGGCTATGATTTAAAATCATATATGGTGACCTCTATAAATCGCTGTTTACTTCAGACTAACTTCGTGTTGCAGACCACAAGTTACATCTATATTAGCTATGAGATTTTAGTTTTTTGTGAGACGTTATGCGTTTATAGAGGTTACCATAATAAAGTACAAATAAAAAAAGGAGAATGATTATGAAAGCATGTCCGAAATGTGGAAAGCAGTATGATGACAGTCGTGGCTTTTGCGGTAATTGCGGCGTGGCCTTAAAAGCTACCGTCTCGACCGCCAAAAATTCTTGCGCGAAGTGTGGCGCGCCGCTGAAAAACGGGCAAGCCTTTTGTAGCGAATGTGGTACGCCTGTTAGCAAGGGAGCCAATCTGCCGCAAAAAGTTTCTCAGCCGGCAACCTTAAACCCGGTAGCATCTGCGGCACCTGTGAATAATCCTGCCGTCGTACAGGGAGGATCGCCCAAATCGAATTATGTGGTGACGCGAACGCCCAAGAATATGGGACTGGGTATTGCTCTGGCGTTGATCTTCGGCCCCTTTGGTCTTTTTTATGCCAGTATCCCCGGCGGTATCATTATGCTGGTCATTGGTATTTTGCTTAATATCGTTGGGATGATGGTATTTGTGGTGGGAGTCTTTTTTACGCTCATTGTTACCGATGTGATATGCGCCGCATGGGCTTACTTCGCCATAGATAAGTATAACAGAGATTTAATGGAAGGCAGGTTGTAATTTAATAGATGCACGAAGGGAGTTTTTTCGATGCTAAAAGTCACCACCGGCTCTAAAATTATCGCCGCTCTTTTGGGGGTGTCGTTGGCGATAACTTACCCCACTTACGCCGAGCCTACCTCCGTTTCTGTCAATGTCTCGGTAGCGCAGCCCGAATCAGGCCTTGACTGGACGAAAGGAGCCGAATCTGATGTTATTGCCGTGGGCATTGGCCTACCGGACGAGCGCGGCACGGCCATGATGCGCGAGGCCGCGACTTTGGCGGCACAGCGTAATCTCTTGGGTATCATTCGCGGAGTGCAAATAGATGCCGATACCCTTATGGAAAATTTGTTTATCACCAGCGACATTGTAAAGCGTAAAGTTTCCGGCGTTCTTAGGGGCGCAAAAATAGTTGAAGAAGGGACTTTAGCGGACGGCAGTTATTATGTCAAAATGCGAGTACCGTTGTACGGCTCCACAGATAGTTTGGCGGCAGCGGCTTTTGCTAATACCAGTTACACTAAAGAGCCGTTCCCTAAAGTGGAAAACACGAAACTTTCAGAGGCGGAGGTAGAACAGGTCAGAGATGCCGGCTATACCGGAGTAATAATCGATGCCTCCGGCTTGGGACTTGACCCTACTTTCTCACCGGTCGTTTATGATGACAGTGGTCGCGCTGTATATGGAGTCAATAATATTGATGCCGATTTTGCCATTAGAGAAGGCATGGTGGGGTATGCCGATGAACTGACAGAAGCCGAAGCGCAAAGTCGCGCCGGAGATAATCCCCTCGTTATCAAAGCCGAAGCTGTCAGCGGCGGCCAAGTGACCGTCAACGACGTAAACGTGGTTGTGTCAGAAGAAGACGCCGACAGGATGCTCATCGCCAACGAGGCTACCGATATTATGGAAGACTGCTCGGTAGTTTTTGTGAAGTGAGCGTTGCTTGCAAAAATTCATTGAATGTTAGTTTGAGCAAGAGAGGACTGCTCCCTCGCGAGTAGGTTTCTCTCTTGTTCTTTCTGTTCTACATAACCAATCAAATCATGGGCTAACCGCACACTTTTTTCTATTGTATTTACCACAAAACCTAATCCACGTTGCAACTTTGACTTGATACTTTTCATGTTGTACCCTCCTAAACTTTGTGTTGACTTCACACCTTTATTCGCGGAATATGTGTAGCAAAATAATCTGCCTCAATACTACATACCGCCAACGACAAAAAGCCCTCCCACAGAGGGAGGCCGTTCGCCACTGCGCCTAGGGCGCAACAACGGACAGCATCCCCTATGGGAGAGCCGTATATGCTCGTATGTAATTTTAGCGTGGGCAGAAAAAATGAGTTGTGTTTTACCCCTCCCAATTGAATTTTCTGGCCACTGTTATGCAATCAATAATTTTCTTCCTCATGGGGGAGCCGCTCCTTTCTGAATGATTTTCTTCTTCTTCTTCACGGGGTACTGTTTTAGACGGTACGGTCAGATTTCCTGCTAGGGTTATGAAAAGATTTTCCCGTGACCTAATTTCGCCATGAAGAATCTATTGCCGGGTAAAGGGGCTACTACCCCCACCGATACCATTCCCGGTTGCGTTCGGCCTCTACGGTAGTCGCCGCCTCGTGGCCGCAGAGCAAAGCTGTTTCCGGCGGCAAGGTGAGGATTTTTTCTTTGATGTTTTTGATAATGGCCTCTTCGCTACCGCCGTAGAGATCCGTGCGGCCGTAGCTGGCGGCAAAAATCGTGTCGCCTGCAAAGGCCAATTTCTCTTGGGCGCTATAATAAATGCAACTGTCTAAGGTATGACCGGGGGTAGCTATCAGCCGCAGGGGACACGCGCCGCTCTCCAGCGCGATGTCGCTACCGTCGGGCAAAAATTGCACCTCGGTCAGCTTAATCGGCTCCGGAGTAAAAGCCGAGCCGTTATGCCCGGGGTGAGTCACATAATCCAGGCCATGTTCTTCCATGCAAACCGGAATGTCAAGCTCCCGGCGAATTTCCTCCACCGCGCCGATATGGTCAAAATGCCCGTGGGTCAGGAGAATTTTTTCGATGGTCAGACCTTCCTTTTTGGCCACCGCCAGAAGTTTCGCCCCTTCGGCGCCGGGGTCGATAAGAAAGGCGTGACGCGTCGCTCCATCCACCATAAAATAGGCGTTGGTGGGAATATATTTTTCTACGCAAACGGTTAATACCATGTTTGCACCTCCCTTTTACTGCTATGATCTATGATAGCAATTTCTGCCGATAAATTCAATGAGATAATTTGGGGGCAGATCGTGTTTGACTTTCAGCTGGAGAATGTGTATGATGATGGCATGAGGTGAACGCAAATGCGAAAAATGATCGCAGGGCGTCCGGTTGAATGGGATGAGGAAAAAGACAAGCTGAACCAGAAAAAACACAACATAGGCTTTGATACTGCCGCATTGGTATTCGCCGATCCGCGCCATATCGAGTATTCGGATGAGTCGCACAGTGAGGACGAAGAGCGCTATATTGTTCTTGGCGTGGTGAATAGCCTGTTATTTGTGGTTTGCACAGACCGGAACGAATCTACGCGCATTATTTCTGCCAGAAGGGCAAACGCTAAAGAAAGGAGCATCTATAATGGCCATCGTGCGTAAAATCATCTACGAGGGAATGAAACCTACCCCGAAACAAATCCGGGAAGTGGAGGAAGCCTATAAGCATCCCGTTGTCTATGACGAGGACTGCCCGGAACTTACCGATAAGCAACTGGATGAGATCGCCGCCCTAGTGCGAGCGCGAGATTCTAAACTGGCGCGAGAAACTGTCAATCTGACTGTTTCCCCGGTCACCGCTCGCCTCGCCAAAGAATACGGCGAAGGCGTTATGGGGCGTTTGCTGGATCTTGCGGTGCAGGACGAGGCTATGTTGCGTAAATGCTTGTAAATGAAAAAAACCCCTTACATGCGAGGGTTAAACCTCCGCTGTAAGGGGCTTTTTAGCGCTTAGAATTATTTGGCCGCGCCGCTACAACCGGCGCAATGTTCGCATCCGCCGGAAGATGTGCCGCAACAGTCATCTTCGCCGCTGATGAATACCCGGTACATGTGACGCAGGGCGTAACCTAACGCCACGACCAGCAAAGCGCCTAAAACATAGGTGGCCATGTTACTGCCTCCTTTGCCGATTCACCATCAAAAGCCTAGCAACCTGCCTACCTGATACACTACTAAGGACACCAGCCAAGCGATACCAAACATATAGAGAGCCGAGAAGCCCATCCATTTCCAGCCGCCGGCTTCTTTCTTGATGGTTCCCAAGGCCGTGGCGCAGGGAGTATAAAGCTGGGAGAAAATCATGAAGGCAAAGGCCGACAGGGTGGTGAAAGCGGTTCCCATGGAACTGCCGAGCATAATCTCTGCCGTTTCCACCGCATCCTCGGCTTCGGTGGAAACTTCGCCGTCAATGCCGTAGAGAATACCCATGGTGGAAACCACCGTTTCCTTGGCCAAAATACCCGACAAGACCGCCGCGCCGGATTCCCAAGTGGCAAAGCCGTGGAGAACAAAGAGATGGGAGATGGCGCTGCCCATGGAAGCAAGGAAACTCTCGCTCATTTCTTCTGCTGGGCCGTCCATGTTGTAACTGGACAGGAACCAAATCAGTACCGACATGGCAAAAATTATGGTACCGGCTTTCACCAAATACCCCTTGCCTTTGTCCCAAGTTTCTAGGAGTACCGTTTTCATGGCCGGAATACGATAGGGGGGAAGCTCTAAAAGGAAGGTGGAGCCTTTGTCCTTAAACATGGTGCCGCCCAAGAGCTTGGCCGCTACGATGGCCATGACCACGCCGATGACGTACATGAGGAAAACCACGTTGGCCGCGTTATCCGGGAAAAACATGGCGGCAAAGAGCGCCATAATAGGCAATTTCGCGCCGCAGGTGAGGAATGGCGTCACGAGAATGGAAGTCATGCGGTCTTTTTCCGAATCCAAGGCTCTGGCGCCCATTATCGCCGGCACCGCGCAACCAAAGCCCATCATGAGAGGCATAACGCCCTTGCCGGTCAGCCCCACGCGACGCATAATCGGATCCATAATAAAGGCCACTCTGGCCATATAACCGGTGCCGTCGAGGAAACTCAAGCAGAAGAACAGAATGAAAATCAGCGGCACGAAGGTCAAAACGCCGCCTACGCCGGCGATTACTCCATCTAAAATCAAAGACTGCATCCAGTCGGCCACTTCCCAAGAGGTGAGGAGTTCCGCTACCGTGTCGGTAAAAGTGCCGCCGATAAATTCATCCAGCGCATCCGCAATGGGCTGGCCTATCCACTCAAAAGTTATCTGGAACACGGCGTACATCATTACAAGGAAAATGGGGAGCGCCAAAACGCCGTTGGCCAGCACGCTGTCGATTTTTTCCGATTGGGTGGCGCCCACATGCTCAAAGCGCACCGCCTGTTCCATGATGCGGTCAATGAGGGCGTAACGAGCGGCGATGACTTTTTCCTCCACCATATACTCCGGCATGCCGCTCTTTTGCAGGGCTTCCACGTTGTCAATGTGTTCCTGAATGGTGTCGGTGATATGATACCTCTCCATTACCGTGGTGGTAAAGACGTCCAAAAGTTTTTCCCGGCTCTTGCTGTCCCGGCCTACGGTCTCCACCACCGGCATCCCGATGATTTCCTCGATGCGCTTGGCATCCACCTTCATGCCCCGTTTTTTGGCCTCGTCTTGCATATTGAGGTCAATGAGGAGGGGGATTCCCTTCTCTAGAAGCTGTACCGTGAGGAAAAGATTCCGCTCGATGTTGGAGGAATCCACCACATCTACCACTAAATCCAGCTTGTTGTGCATGAGGAAGTCGATGACGATTTTTTCCTCCGGGGAGCGAGCGTTGATGCTGTAAGTCCCCGGCAAATCCACCACGGAAATGGCGCGATCCTTGTAACGGGTATAGCCCACCTTCTTATCCACGGTGACGCCCGGCCAGTTGCCGATTTTTTGCCGCGCCCCCGTCAGCTCGTTAAAAATGGTGGATTTACCCGTGTTGGGATTGCCCGTCAGGGCAACCGCGAGTGTTGACATAAATGCTTCACCTCCCAAATTTTCAGCCGGCCTGCTGTACTTCGATTTTTTCCGCGTCCTCGCGACGCAACGCCAAATTGTAGGAACGAATCCCGATGGCCATAGGATCTCCCAAAGGCGCCGAACGCAACACTTTTATTTTGGTGCCGGGAATAAGCCCCATGGTCATGAGCCGTTCCTTTAGCTCCGAGTCGCCGATGGAGAGAACGGTGAAATTCATCCCCGGCTTGCCTTCCTTCAAGGTCAAGAAACCCACCTCCGCAAACGCTAACGAAAATAATTATCATTACGGCTGATTATGATAACCTATCTCATTTACCTTGTCAAGGGGCGAAAAATTTGTTATTTTATTTCAGGTGACGACCTTGGCGAAAAAAAACAAAAAAATTTGTTTAAAAAAAAGGGAACAGGCATTTTGTGTAGAATAGAACAAGGTAAAACATGTGTAATCATATAAAAATTTTGTGTCATAACGCCGGCCCGGTAAGGGTTGCCAAAAGGAAGTGGAATTATGGCGGATAATGAGTTGCTGGCCAAAAGCGCCGTTTTGCAGCGTCTCAAACGTTTTTTTGATGTCTTTCAGGAGAACATGGAGAACTATCCCTATGTCGTTGACCTGCATACGGGTGTGACCATGGTGGCGCGGCGCATGGTGGAGTATTTCGCCCTGCCGGGCGAGATTGTGACCGACTTCCACGACCTGTGGAAGCCGCTCATTTATAGCGACGATTTACCCAAGTATGAAAGTCTCTTGGAAGAAGCCTTCGACTCCGGTAGCAGCGCCAGTTACGATTTAGAGTACCGCGTGAAAAACAGCGACGGTCAGTACGGCTGGGTGTGGGGACGAGGCAGTACCAGTTACGACGAGAGCGGCCAGCCGGATTTTTTCGTGGGCGTTATCATGCGCATGGACTGGGTGCTTCACGCCGATCCGGTGACGGGACTCTTAAATCGCTACGCCTTTGAAATGGATTTGAAGAACGTGGTGGAACGCGCCGAGGAGGAGAACGCCGCCGGCGCCGTGATAACCGTGGGGCTGGATAACTTCCATATACTTTACGACACCTACGACCACGCGTACAGTGATTCGGTCATGAAGGAAATCGGCGTCAGCATCGCCAATGTCCTCCCATCTCATCTCAATCTCTACAAACTGGATGGAGATTCCTTCGCCATTATTTGGCCGGACGTTACTCCCGACGAAATTGCCATCATTTTCGCCGGCATCCAAATCTGCCTCCGGGAACTCAAGACCATGAACGACAAGGTCTATTTCTCCGCCTCCGCCGGCGTGGTTTTCTATCCCGAAAGCGGTTACGACACTCGCGCCCTCTATCGCTACTCCCAAGCGGCGCTCCAAATGGCGCAACAGCGAGGCAAAGAACAGCTCAGTTTCTTCTCCCACGAAGAATATCAAGAATGGCTGAAGTTCACCAACCTGCAACGCTCCTTCGAGGACAGCATCGAGCGCGGTTGCGAAGGTTTCCTTCTATACTATCAGCCCCAAGTGGATGCCAGAACACAAAAGCTCATCGGTTGCGAGGCACTCCTCCGCTGGCAGGAGCCTACGGGAGAAATCATCTCCCCGGTGGTGTTTATCCCGATTCTGGAACGCACGCGCCTTATCGTGCCGGTGGGATCTTGGGTGGTGAACGAGGCCATCCGCACTTGCAAAGAGTGGCAAAAATACCTGCCGGGTTTTGAAATGAGCGTCAATGTTTCCCTGTGCCAGCTGGAAACCTTTGATTTTCACAGCGTGGTGGAGGAGGCGCTTACTCGCTACGATTTGCCGCCGGAATGCCTCGTTTTGGAGCTTACCGAAAGCCAGAGCGTCTCCAACTGGGATTTTGTCAACGACCAGTTTGACCGGTTCCGCAAGATGGGCGTAAAGGTGGCCATGGACGATTTCGGCGTGGGCAATTCCTCGCTGGGACTGCTCAAGAATTTCAACTGCGATATTGTGAAAGTCGATAAGGTGTTCGTGGATGACATTTTGGTGAGCGAGTTCGACCGTAAACTGGTGAAATCTACGGTGCAGCTGTGCCAAGGCATCGGCATGACGGTGTGCATCGAGGGCGTGGAGGAAAAAGAAGCCTACGAGTATCTGGCCAACGAGTGCGACGTGGATGTTATCCAAGGCTTTTATTTCGGTCGCCCGGAGCCAAAGACCATTTTTGAACAGCGTTTCCAAAAATAAAATATTAGTGGGAGCGTAAAGTTCCCACGGAGGTAATAGGAGGAATTTTATTATGGGTTGGTTAAGTCAACTGAAGGTGGCGTATAAGCTGACTCTTATCGGAGTTATGGCTTTTATCGCTACGGTTATCATCGGTTTTGTGGGGTATTTCTCCCTGCGTGCGGCGCAAGGACACCTAGAGGACATGTACAACAATCAAACCATGGCTATGTATCACTGTGCGCGGATTCGCTACAATACCCGTTACGCTCAGGTGCAGGCCTGCTTGATGCCTTACACCATAAATCCGGATCGTCGCCAATCTCGCACCGACAAATTTAATCAAGCCATGCATGACGCCGAGGAACATATCGGCCTCTATGAGAAGTTGGTGGCAAGCGACCCTGACAGGTCCGCTATCATTGCCGCCGGCAAAAAACTTTTCCAGGAATACAAGGCCAACGCCTCACAACTCATGGCCATGAGCGCCTATGAAGAGGGCGGTGATGACCGCGCTCCCATGAATTATTACGAGAGCAGCGTTATGCCCCTTGCCGTACAGCTAGGTGACGAACTGGCCGCTTTGCAGAGTGATAACATGAAGGATGCCGAGGCCGCCCTCAAGACCGGCGAAGAGGACGTATCGTCGGCGATTATCACCATGACCTTAATCTGCGTTGCCATCATCATCATTTTGACCGTGGCCATAGCCACCATTACCGCCAACATCACCGGGCCTTTGAGCCAGATGGTTGAAATCTGCGGCAAGCTCCGGGACGGCGACTTCCGCGACGATCATTACAACGAAAACCGCGGCGACGAATTTGGCGTTATGCACAATACCATTGCCGCCATGCGTTCTACCATCAACAAACTCATGCGCCAGACCAGCACCTCCTCCGAGCAACTGGCCGCTTCTTCCGAAGAGCTTACCGCCAGCGCGCATCAGTCGGCGCAAGCCTCCGAGCAGGTGGCGCAGTCCGTTACCAATTCCGCTTCCGCCGTGGTAGAGCAACAGCACGACGTGGGTATGGCCATGGAGTCCATCGAACGCGCCCTAGAGTCCATCGAGCGCCTGAACAGCACCGCCGCCGATGTATCCGCCAACGTCACCGAAGCCAACAAGCAAGCCCAAGCCGGCAGCAACGCCATCGACAGCACCGTCACCCAAATCGTCAGCGTGGAAGAAATCGTCAACAGCTCCGCCGCTACGGTGGATAAACTGGGCGAACGCTCGCAAGAAATCGGGCAAATCGTGGAAACCATCTCCGGCATCGCCGACCAGACCAACCTCCTTGCTTTGAACGCCGCCATCGAAGCGGCGCGCGCCGGCGAACATGGTCGCGGTTTCGCGGTTGTCGCCGACGAAGTTCGTAAGCTCGCCGAAGAATCGCAAACGGCGGCGCAACGCATCACCGGCCTTATCAGCGCCATCCAGTCCGATACCGCCGACGCAGTGTCCTCCATGCAAAAGGGTAGCGTAGCGGTAAAAGAAGGCACTCGCTCCGTGGAGCAACTGAAAGAAGCCTTCGACAATATCCGCAACGCCTCCAACGTGGTGGCGCAGAAAGCCGCCGATATGCGTGACGACCTGAAGGCCGTATCCCAAGACACGGAAAACATCCGCACCCGTTCCAGCAAGATTTCCGAGAACAGCGGCAAGGTAGCCACCGAAATGGAAAGCGTCTCCGCCGCCTCCGAGGAGCAATCCGCCTCCGCCGAAGAAATTGCATCGGCCAGCGATTCCCTCGCCCATCTCGCTCAAGAACTCCAAGGTTCCTTGCAGAAGTTTAAGTTCTAATCCGGGCGCTATCCCACACACAAAAAAAGCCCCACGGCCG
The DNA here is from genome assembly GCA_017476005.1 of Selenomonadaceae bacterium. Lineage (GTDB taxonomy): Bacteria > Bacillota > Negativicutes > Selenomonadales > Selenomonadaceae > RGIG5097. The sequence continues at coordinate 77,244 of JAFVEM010000038.1, forward strand.
AGGTTAAGCCTCAGCCGTGGGGCTTTTTGCGTCTTGTATTATCTTGAACGGCATGAATAGTAGTTATCAGTCGCGCCGCGCCGGTTCCGTTTCCTTGCGGCGATTAAATTTCTATACGTTCTCAAGAGTCACTACTTACTAGAATGTATATAAGCCATCACGTCGCGCATCAGTTGCTCGGAAATCCTGCGATTTGCCTTGCGCAGTTTCGCCAATGCTACCTCTACCTCGTTTGCCTCAATCAGTCCTCTTTGATAGCTTTTCACCAGTACCCCTAAACTACCCGTCAAAGGAATATTCATATTTTTGGCAACTTGACGTCCTTTCGCCTCGTCCATAAGTAACAAATCAACCGTATGGTGGTAAGCATATACTATCGCTTCTGCCTCGCCTAAATCTAAACCGGCTACGCGACGAACAAGGTTGACTTGTTCGGGGTTATCGACCTTAACCATTTTGATGTAATGGCAATCTTCTATCAGTTGCGCTTCATGAGCAAATGCCGGATTAGCGGTCAACTCCGCATAAACAGCCGGAGGGATTGAAACCTCGCCAAATAGTTCATGCAATAGGTATAGCTTATCCACCTTCATCAACGTAATAAGCGGTGATGTATCAGCGATAACAATCATGCTGTCTCTCCCAGTACGCTATCCAAGGTTAATAAATCTTGTTCTAACTCTGAAACGCCATAGTTCAAATACGGTATGCCCATGTCACCGTATAGCTCAATAAGTTCATCCTTGCTGATGCCTAGAATTTCTGCGGCTCTACCATAGGATATTGTTAAATCATGTATCAATGGATACAGAAGCATGGCATTTCGTTGTAATTGAACTTTCTCGTTCCCTGCAAGTTCTAGATAGGATAACATCTCTTTGGGTACACACATGGAAATATTGGTAGTTAGCATAAAAAACACCTCTATATGAAATCAGCAACGCTTATGTTTTCCGTCTCCTCGCGGAGATTACTTTCTCAAACTTTTTCTAGCCTTGCGGCTAATGCGTATGTGACGCGGCCGTTTCCGTCGCCTCACGGAGATTGACTCGCCGAATGGTTAATCATCTCTAAAAGTTGTTCCGGTGAAAGCACTGGGACTTCACTCAATGCATAATCTTTTAAATTCCTCGTTATGATAAAATCTACATGTGCTGACTTTGCGCACTCTACTACCAAACAATCTTCAAAATCTATAAAAGGGTCATTTTGCAGAGCGGCACATAATTTCTCAGCATCGATGGATTCAGTTTGTACAAATTCGCCAAATGCCAAAAGCATCTTACGACGTTCTGAATTGCTGAAGTGTTTGCGAAGTATATAAAACATATCTACCAGAGAATGAGCGGACACAATCCCGTCAAACTCCCCATTCTTACAGCCCAAGATAATTTTACGAACAGCAGGAAAGAACGGCTCTCTTTCCGTCATATAATCCATCAAAATGTTAGTGTCAAGCATAAGGCGCATTATAAATATTTTTCCTTTCTATATTCCGTGAGTTCCTTGTCATAATCTAAATCGGGTATTTTGCGATGCATACCTTCCAAAAAGTCAAAAGCCTTATCTCTAGCAGTTACTTGCCGCAGGTCATCATTATCATCTGCTGGTATTAGACGAGACAGTTCCTTCATGATATTTACGATAAAAAGCAACTGATTCTCGGGTAAAGACTGCACCATCATCATTGCGTTTTGTCTCAAGGCCGACATAATCAAACCTCTTTTCAATTAAAAATGGCCTAGTTTCCGTCTCCTCGCGGAGATTACTTTCTCAAACATGTCCTAGCTAGACTTAACGTGTACCTAGTCTAGGATTTCCGTCTCCTCGCGGAGATTACTTTCTCAAACCAAAGATAGCTGGCAAGTATCCTATATTCATGGTTACGTTTCCGTCTCCTCGCGGAGATTACTTTCTCAAACTCGGGTGCCGTAATTTGGCATCAATTCGCGTTCCCGGTGTTTCCGTCTCCTCGCGGAGATTACTTTCTCAAACTGTTCACCCGTGGCCGAACGCCTTCGCACGGCGGCGCGTTTCCGTCTC
>JAFVEM010000039.1 GCA_017476005.1 Selenomonadaceae bacterium
AGACTGATACGCTTCGGCTTTTATGATTTAGCCAAAGCATACCAGTCCATATGTACGTCAACTACTGAAACCGCCGTGTACCGAACGGTACGCACGGTGGTGTGAGAGGACGGGGGTTAGTCACCCCCTCCTACTCGATCACCGAATCAGCCCGGCAACTTCAACACTTCATCCACCAGATACTCGTTCTTGACCTTAATCCACGTCCCCTTCATGCCCAAGGAACGCGCCTCGATAATCCCGGCGGACTCGAATTTACGCAGGGCGTTGACGATAACGGAACGGGTAATCTCCGCTTCGTCGGCAATCTTGGAGGCCACCAGCGTCACCTCGTCCTTACCCTCCATGGCCGCGAAAATCTTGGAGGCAGCGCGTAGCTCCGAGAAAGACAAGGTACTCAAGGCCACCTGCACCGTGGTCTTTTTGCGAGCGTCAATCTCCATTTGCTCGGCGTGATCCCTGAGCATTTCCATGCCCACCACGGTGGCGCCGTATTCGCACAGGAGCAGGTCGTCTTCGTCAAAATCCCCGTCGTATTTGGCAAAAATCAGGGTTCCCACGCGCTCGCCCACGGCGTAAATGGGAACGATGGTGGTGTTCTTGCCGTTAAACTTGCAGGCTTCTTCGTCATCGTAGGCGCAGCGCCCTGATTTGGAACGCAAATTCGCCGAGGTCTCGTCGATACGCATGAGCCAGTTCACATAGGCCTTGGGGAAAGCGCCTTGATTCAAGACCTTATCCACCATCAAGTCGCACTCAAAGTCATCCACAAAGGTATAACCGAAGATTTTGCCCTTTTGGTTAGTGATGTAAACATTGGCATCTAAGACCGTGCTTAAAACGTGGGAAATGCTCCCATACTCCACGTTTTCCGAACGCTGCAACAGGCGATTGATTTTTCTGGTGCGCTCCAGCAAGGACAAGGATGCCCCCGGCGAGGGGCGATGGCTCGGCACTGCCACGGACGCCCCCGATGCCGTCTCGGCAGCCGTTTCTTTTAGTAAGCTCTCATTATCATTTTTCATGCTATGGCTCTTCCTTTCATTTTTGCTCTTTAGGAAATATCATTGGAAGGAGTATAGCATATTTTGAATACTTTGCCTAGCAAATTTTTATCTACTTTCAAAATTTTTTTGACCCTTATTTGAGCGAGACTGGGGTGGGAAAAAATTTTTTCGTCGCTATCAAAAAATGTCTTGACGGGGGGGCAGACGTGGTACAATCGCCGAGATTTGGCGTTTAATGTGTACTTTTAGAGAATTTTACTTCAATTTTGCGAAAGGAAATGAATTTATTTGCGCAGGGGATAGTGTCGCGGTCATTGCGTTAGACATATTTTGCAAGGATTTAAGGGCAATGTTGCTGGAATTTGCAAAAAAAATAATTCATATTGGCGCCGTAGCTCTGTTGGCGGTATTTATTTCACCCGGCATAACACTGGCAGAAGTCATTACCGTGGAAGGCAGTGGGCTATACATTTTAGACGAACATAACGAAACAATGGAGCAGGCCAAGGAAAAAGCAAGGGAGGATGCTCTGCGAGCAGCCTTAGAACAAGTAGCCGTTACCATCACGGGGGCAACTGATGAAGCTAATCAAGTCATACTTCACGACGAGATAGTAGCTGTTGCTGCCGGGGTTATGAAGGTGCAGAAAGTAAAATATGACCTCAAAGTTGCCGACGACGATATGGTGGAAGTACGGGCAACCGTAACCGTTGAAGTTGATACCGATGAGGTAAATTAAGATTACGAAAAAGGAGCGTGAACATGGGTGAACAGAAAGCTGCTGACTAAACTGGCGGCAACCACCATGACCGCAGGGAGTATAGCATTGCTGTCGCCTCAGTTTGAGTTGTTGCCGCCGCCAGCGATAGTCCATGCCGAGTTAAAAGCCTACACCGGCACAGGTTTCTCCTTGCAAAGTGATCGCGAGACGGGCGATATAGCCAAGAAGGGCGCGCGGCTGATAGCCATTCAGGCGGCGCGCGAACAAGCAGGGGTGTTCCTTGCCAGCCGTACAGAGGTGAAGAATGCTTCTCTCACGTCGGATGAAATCGCTGTTATCGCCGCTAATATTGTGAGTATCGACGAACATAATATAAAATACGAGAAGAGCATTATCGGCGATGATGATATTTCTACGGTGAAATATAAAGCGACTGTTACCGTTCATGTTGATACTGATAGCTTACAAGAAAACATCAATCTATGGAGGAAAAAAGATGCTACTCAGAAGCGCAATAGTGTTTCTTTGGAAAAGGGTGTGACAGATGATATAAAAGCATTAGCGAGTCAAGCTAGAGAAGTTGAACAGCAGATAATCCAAGCCAAAACAGATCAGGAGAAAGATGCCGCCAAGACCATGATGACGCAACTAGAGCGTAATACCTTGGCTATGCAAAAAATGGATGAGGCACTAAAGTCTGGGAATAAGGGAAGGGGCGACTTCAATCGGATGTTGCAACTAATCGACGAAGCCTTAGCCCTTAACCCCGATTACGGCAGAGCCTATCTTTACAACAATCGTGCTGCTGCTTATTATTTTCTAAGAAATCCTCAAAAGGCCATTGAGAATCTTAACAAAGCAATCGAAATTGATCCCAATGATACAACTGCCTACCATAATCTCGCCAGTGTCTATGTATATTTGGGAAATGCTAATCAGGCCATTGCCAATTACTGGAAAGCCTCTCCATAATCCGATAGACTGTGCGTTCGCTGGGTATGTCTATGGCGAGGTGTTGCTCTTCCTTTCTCAGACTTAGCGCTTCATACATTCGCCGCCCACCGTAATTATCATTTTCTGGGTCTTGTCTCACAATATCCAGCATTATATTGGCTAATGCCTCATGTTTCCAAGGCCGCCCCTGCCGTTTCCGGTAGTCATAGAAGCCTTGTCTGCTCACCTTTAGGAGGCGACAGTAGAAAGCCAA
>JAFVEM010000040.1 GCA_017476005.1 Selenomonadaceae bacterium
GCCGTTAGCCGCTTCGCCCAACCGACGATAAGCATCCATCATCGCCGCTTGATGCGCCCAAATTCGCGCCTGTCCCGGATTTTCGGCATCTTTCTGCGGTATGCCGTAGCCCGTACCTCGCAAGATGTCATTCTCCCAATCGGTAACGGCGCTACCCTCGACGGCAAACACCGCCGACAGGCAAAGGCACATCAGGCAAGCAAATACCATAAAACCCAATCCACGTTGCAACTTTGACTTGATACTTTTCATGTCGTACCCTCCTAAACTTTGTGTTGACCTCGCAACTTTATTTGTTGAATATGAGTGGCAAAATAATCTGCCTTAATATTACATACCGCCAACGACAAAAAGCTCTCCCACGGGGGATGCCGTTCGCCACTGCGCCTAGGGCGCAACAACGGACAGCATCCCCCTGTGGGAGAGCCGTATATGCTCGTATGTAATTTTAGCGTGGGCAGAAAAAATGAGTTGTGTTTTACCCCCCTCTGATTGAATTTTCTGATTACAATTACATAATCCACAAAGTTCTTTCTCATGGGGGAGCCGCTCCTTTCCAAATATTTTTTGTTTCCTTCACGGGATACTGTTTTCGACGATAATACGGGCAAATTTCCTGCCATGTTACGAAAAAATTTTAAAAAATTTACCGTGAGCTAATCTAACTAAGCTACGTTGTTACCTCCTAACGGTGAAATTTTACCAATTGCTTGAATAGGGAACGGCGTTATGGTAATATGAAGGTCGAGCCTGTTGAGTGCAAAGAAAAAGGACATGATGGCTACCGCGAATATAGTTTGCGCAACTATGTGTGCGAAGGATAATGAAGGATAATATTGGGGAGGTACAAATGAGTAAGCAAACACAAGGTTTTTCCATACCTATTTCCCGTCGTGATTTTGTGAAACTCACGGGACTGGCGGCAGCAGGGCTGGTTATGGAGGGTGGCAATTTGCCAAAGGCTACCGCCCAACCGGCCAAGGTGACCTTTGGGGAGGAGAAGCTGCCCGTACTCTATGAGACGGATGTCTGCGTGGTAGGCGGCGGCCCCTCCGGCACGGCGGCCGCCATAAATGCGGCGAGAAACGGCGCCAAAACCGTCTTGGTGGAACGTGGGGTCGCCTTAGGGGGGCTGGCCGTTTTGGGGTGCGTCTATCCATTTATGGATACTCATGCGCCGGACAGCGATACGCCATATGTGGCCGAGGTAAAAGAGCGCCTGCGCGAGCATGGGATTGAGCCTTATGACGGGGTGACAGAGCAAACTTGGCACAATCCCGAAACCCTCGCTTTGATTTATGATGAAATGTGCGCCGAGGCAGGGGTGGATATCCTCTATCAAACCGTTTTGGTGGATACGCTAAAGGATGAGGATGAAATTTCGGCTGCCGTTGTGCAGACAATTGCCGGCCTCTATGCCATTAAGGCCAAAACTTTTGTAGATGCTACGGGAGATGCTTTCCTCTCCCGGTCGGCTGGCGTTCCCTATGAGCGCGGCTATGAAAAAACGGGAAACAACCAGCCGCTATCCTTCCGCTTTGAAATGGGCGGCATTAATGTAGAGCGTTTGTATCAACACGTCGCTATCGAACTTCAGGAGGATTGGTGCAAGTCCAAGCCGCCTTATTTTGAAATTGCCGAGGCCATGCACAGAAAACAGCGTTACAAGCTGGAAGAAATCATGGCGCAGGGCGTAGCGAGTGGAGAACTCACCCAAGAAGAAGCGGAATATATGCAGGGCTACACCATCATTGGCAAGAATGGGGTCATGAGCATGAACTGCCCCGAAATACCCGTGCGCTTTTCTGCCACAGACCCGGTTTCTTACAGTAAGGGTGTCACCTTTGGGCGCCGCATGATGCACAACATCGCCTCGTACCTCATTCGCCATCTGCCGGGATTCGAGCATGCTTTTATCAGCCGGGAGGCCGCTATGCTAGGGGCCAGAGAGTCATGGCGCATCAAGGGTAAATATTATTTGGTGGAGGATGATTACCATAATCAGAGCCGTTTCCCCGATGCTGTTTGTCGCACGGCATGGTTCATTGACGCCCACGGCGAGAAGGTGTCGGAGAAACTTCCCCAAGGTGGGTTCTATGAAATTCCCTACCGGTCTTTGGTGACGAACGAAATAAAAAATCTTCTCGTGACGGGACGTTGCATCAGCGCCAGCTTTATCCTGCAAGCCTCCATGCGCATCCAGCCTACCTGTATGAGCATCGGCGAAGCGGCTGGCATCGCGGCGGCTTGGGGGATTTCCCACGGTATCAAAGCGAACGCTTTGCGCTGGGAAGATATACCCACAGACGAGCGCAGCTATGTAAGCGAAGGATAATCATATTCCAAAACACTTTGTTTTAGATGTCAATATAACAATCGGTTTTGGCTATACTTACCCCAACGGTAAATAAAAGGGGGAAGGTATAGTGGCCGGTTTACGCTTGCGAGCGTTGCGCGAGGATAAGGATTTACCCCAACGGGAGGTGGCGGCTTATTTGAATTGCTCCCAAGTGGCCTATTCTTACTACGAGATAGGCTCTCGGGATATTCCCACCCAAGTTTTGATTAGCTTGGCTAAGTTTCATCAGACCAGCACCGACTACCTCCTCGGCCTCACCGACGAGCCGCGTCCCTATCCGCCCAGTAAACACTTTACAGCCTAAAGGCCGCAGATTTGCTCTGCGGCTTTTAGGCTGTAAACTTTTCAAGGCTACCGCTTGCTATGGCGGTAGGTAGCAAAAATATATGGCGCAACTATCCCTTATCGTGATAAAATGGGAGGAGAAATTTATGGCAAGAAGGGAATCCTTATGACAAAGTATTTGGCGAAGCGCCTTTTGCTGTCGCTTTTGACTCTTTTCATCATTACCTTTACCCTCTTTGTGCTGATTCGCATCATGCCCGGAGATCCTTTTCCCGTGGAACGCATGAGCGCTGAGATGATTGCCCTGAAACGGTTGGAGCTGGGGCTGGACAAGCCGATTTTGGTGCAGTTCGCCGACTATATGGGGATGCTCGCGTCGGGTGATTTCGGCAACGGCACCTCTCTTTACAACGGCGCGCCCATTACCCCTATCCTCCTTACTTGTTTGGAAAACTCCTTTAAGATCGGCGTACTGGCCATTTTCTGCGGCACAACCGTGGGACTTTTTTTGGGAATAGTGGCGGCTTTAAATCGGGGAAAATTCTTAGACGGGCTGTGTACGGTGTTTTCCATCTTTGGCGTGTGCGTTCCCTCCTATGTGTTCATGATTTTTTTGCAGTATTTCTTCGCTTATCAAATCCCCTTTTTCCCCTACTTCTTCGACCCCGGGGATTTTCTCCTGTCCGCCGTCATGCCCTCTCTGTCCCTGAGCCTCCTGTCCATGTCAACCGTGTCGCGCTTCACTCGCAACGAGATGATCGAGGTGATGGCGAGCGACTATGTGAAATTGGCGGAGTCCAAGGGGCTGTACGGGTTTCGCCTGATACGCGCTCATGTGCTGAGGAATGCCCTCATTCCCGTGGTGACGGTGATAGCGCCCTTGGTGGTTGACCTTTTAACCGGCGCCATGGTCATGGAGAAAATCTACGGCGTCAATGGTGTGGGCAAACTCATGGTGGATGCCATTGCCGGCGACGGCATTGACTACAATTACGTTTTGGCGCTGAGCATGGTGTTTTCGGCGCTGTACATCGGCGCCATGCTGGCGCTGGATATTCTGTACGGGATAATCGACCCACGCATACGTTTGAGTGCCAAGGAGGGCTAAGTGAATGGAAACAGCAAGCTATACCCCCACCGCAGCCGATTTCCGGTTTCTCCGACGCGACGGGGCAAACATAGATGAAAATTTCGCCTCCCAAGGCTACTGGAAAGGCGTCGTCCGGCATTTTAGCCGCAATAAATTCGCCGTAACCGGGGTCATATTGGTAGCTTTGATTTTTCTTTTTGCCGTGCTGGCGCCCATGGTAAGTTCCTACAGCTATCAAGAGATAGTGTCGGTAACTGATAGCCATGGCAAGGAACTGGTGGCGAGTAGCCTCTCTCCCCAAATTGCCGGCGCAGGCGAGGGAGTATTTGCCGACAGGACGTTTCTTTTTGGTACCGACGATATGGGACGCGATCTTTGGACAAGGGTTTGGCAGGGCGCCAGAGTATCCCTGCTCATTGCCTTCGTGGCCATTCTCATCGATATGCTCATCGGCACTAGCTATGGACTGATCTCCGGTTTTTTCGGCGGTCTCGTAGATGATGCCATGCAACGCTTCATCGAGATTGCCGGGAGTATTCCCACCCTCGTGATAATTTCGGTGCTGGCTATTTTCATGGATAAGGGGATTGGCCTCGTTATTGCCGCCCTCTTGGTCACGGAATGGATAGGCATGAGCAAAATAGCCAGAGCGGAGTGTTTGAAGCTAAAGGAACGGGAGTACGTCCTTGCCAGCCGTACCCTCGGCGCCGGCAGCGCTCATATTATTTTTAGGCAAATTCTCCCCAATACCATCGGCCCCATGATAACCCAAGTGATGTTTTCCATACCCGTGGCGATTTTTACGGAAGCCTTTTTGAGCTTCGTGGGAGTAGGTATCGTCCTGCCGGGTTGCTCCATCGGGTCTTTAATCGAAGCCGGGTTTAACAATATCACCATCATGCCCTATCAGATACTCCCCCCCATAACCGTATTGGCACTTTTAATGCTGGGCTTTAACCTCATCGGCGACGGTTTTCGGGAGGCGCTGGCGCCTAAATTGGCGGATATGTGAGTCTTGGCAGGGAAAGGAGATTAAGTGATGACGGAGTTTGAGCAAGAGGTATTGTCGCTGCTGAAAAGCCACGGCACGGCTCTGGAAGCCTTGCAGAGAGACATGACCGAGGTAAAACAGGAACAAGCGCGGCAGGGAGCTGTCATTAAAGAGATGAGCGCTACCCTGAAGAGACATGAGGCTATCTTACAGGAGCATAGCGCTATCTTGAAGGAGCATAGCGCTATCTTACAGGAGCATAGCGCTATCTTGAAAGAGCATAGCGCTATCTTACAGGAGCATAGCGCCACCTTACAGGAGCATAGCGCCACCTTGAAGGAACACAGTGCCACCCTGAAAGAGATGAACGCTACCCTGAAGAGACATGAGGCTATCTTGAAGGAGCATAGCGTCACCTTGAAGAGTCACGACGTTGCTGTTGCGGATTTGAAAGCCGAGCAGAAAGCGCAAAGAGAAAAACTGGATGCCATATTGGCCGGGGTTAAAGAAAACAGCCGTATTATGCTGGCGGCCATGCACAACATCGAAATGACCAACGCGCGCGTAGATGGGATGGAACTCAGCACGGCCAATGTCGAGATGGTGAAAGCCGTAAAGAACGATTTGAGCCAAGCGGTCGAAAGTGTCAGCGCCGAAAGCCGCCAGTCGGTTAGCAATTTGCGGCAGGATATGGCGCTGGCCTTTAACGAACTAAGCCAGCGCGTGCTGAAAGCCACGGCCTAAATATACTTCGGTGACAACGATTCTGGACAGTAAGGTTGAACATAATGACAGATAACATACTTTCCGTGCGAGGGCTGGACATTACTTTTCGCACCAACGCCGGGGATATTCACGCCATTCGGGGTGTGGATATAGATCTCCCCCGGGGGAAAACCGTGGCCATCGTGGGAGAGTCCGGCTCGGGAAAATCCGTTACCATGAAGGCCGTGACCGGACTTTTGGACGACAACAGCCGTGTGAACGGCGGCCAGATAATCTATCGCGTGGACGGCAAGGAAATCGACCTTTTGACTCTTTCCCAAAGAGAATTGCGCCGGAGGATTAACGGTAAGCATATCTCCATGGTCTTTCAGGATCCTATGACCAGCCTTGACCCTACCATGACCATTGGGGCGCAAATCATGGAGGGAATGTTCCTGCACCAAAACCTAAGTAAAAAAACCGCTTTGCAAAAAGCAACAGAGCTGTTGCAATTAGTAGGGATTAACGAGGCGGAAAAGCGGTTAAAAAATTATCCCCACCAGCTATCCGGAGGGATGCGGCAACGAGTGGTTATCGCCATGGCGCTAGCTACCGAGCCGCAGGTGCTTATTTGCGACGAACCTACCACGGCGCTGGATGTTACCATACAGGCGCGGATTTTGGATTTAATTCAGATCGTGCAGGAAAAAATGGGGCTGTCCGTGGTTTATATTACTCACGATTTGGGAGTGGTGGCCAAGGTCGCCGATTTTGTCAGCATCATGTACGCCGGAAAAATCGTGGAGCGAGGCACCGTGGAGGATATTTTTTACGACCCACGCCATCCATATACTTGGGGTCTGCTCTCCGCTATGCCGGATCTCAATACGACCGAAGCTAGGCTCTACTCCATACCGGGCAGTCCGCCGAATCTCTTGCATGAGCCGCCGGGAGATGCCTTTGCGGCGCGGAACGAATTTGCCTTGGCCATCGACGAAAAAGCGGCGCCCCCTTTCTTTCAAATCTCCGCCACCCACGCCGCCGCCACTTGGCTACTCCATCCAGATGCTCCCAAAGTGGAAATGCCGTCGGCTCTGCGGGCGAGAATCGAAAGGCTGAAGGAGGAAAGCGGTCATGAGTAAAGAGCCACTCCTCACAGTGAAAAATCTGCGCCAGCACTTTAAGATTTCCCGTAATTTCACGGTAAAGGCAGTGAACGGAGTCTCTTTTCAAATCTACCCCGGAGAAACCTACGGCCTTGTGGGCGAATCCGGCTCCGGCAAAACCACCATCGGCCGCAGTATCATTCGCCTCTACGACCCCACCGCCGGGGAAGTTATTTTTAGCGGCCACAAGATTTCCGGCGCCTTAAAAAAGGACACCCGACAAATGCTTAGGAAAGACATGCAGATGATTTTTCAAGACCCCATGTCCAGCCTAAATCCCCGTAAAAAAATCGCCGACATCATCGGCGAAGGATTGGATATTCATAAATTGTACGCCACCCCGGTAGAGCGCAATGCAATCATTAGTAGCATTTTGCAACAAGTGGGGCTTTCTCCCCTCCACGCTACTCGCTATCCCCAGCAATTCTCCGGCGGCCAGCGGCAACGCATCGGCATCGCTAGGGCTTTGGTGATGAATCCCAAACTCATCATCGCCGACGAATGTATTTCCGCCTTGGACGTGTCCATTCAGGCGCAAGTGGTAAATCTGATGAAAGACATTCAAGCCAAAACGGGTTGCGCCTATCTCTTTATCGCTCACGACCTCAGCATGGTGAAATACATTTCCGACCGTATCGGGGTACTTCACCGGGGCTACTTGGTAGAAACCGGCACCACCGACGAGATTTTTACCTCCCCCCTGCACCCATACACCAAAAGTCTCCTCTCCGCTGTCCCCTTGCCTAACCCACATTTAGAAAAAAAACGCCTGCTCCTCCCTTACACGGCCACGGAAGCCGACTATGAGGGGCGAGCTTGGCGGCAGGTCAGCGCGACTCATGGGGTACTGGCGTGACCACGCCATAAATGTCCCCTAAAATTTTAATGCGCTTCGCCCAGTTAAGGTGGCACTTCACCTCGTTCAGGCGAGAGCTGTTGACGCTCTTTTCTACGCCCTTGTCGCCCGTCGGCCAATTTAGCAAGGCGCAAGCGTCGGCGTAGTCCTCGCGAGAAACCATAAGGCTACGGTGAATCAGGGGAAGTTGCGCCGGGTGAATAGCGGTCTTGCCGATAAAACCGTTGAGTTGGTCTAGGGCGAGTTCTCGCTTTAGACCCTCAGCCCAAGGTTCGGTTTCCCTTTGTCCAAAATAATTCCACACGGGAGCCGACACCACATATTCCCGGGCAAACACGCCCAAGATGTCCGCCAAGACGGCGCGAACTGCTTCAATGTCGTAAATGGTATGGCTTATGGGACAGCGGAGGCCATATAGATTTAAGAGGTCGTTGCCCCCTACCCGGATATTTAAAACATAGGGTTTTACTGCCTCCAACAGACAGCGAATTGTGGTAAGGGTATCAATCCTAGTGGCCGGGTCGGCCAGCGCAGAACTTTCCAAGATGGGCATGATGTATAGGGGCGGCTCTTGGCGATTGATACCCTCCAGCACCGCCAAATAAGCGGTGGCGCTCCCTAAATCAAATTTTGGCAAAATATAGCCGGTGATTATATCGCGAAAATCCCGGTATTCTTCTGCCAGCCGCCTGAGGTGCAACGGACTCCGAATGCGAATAAAAACAAGGGGGAGCTTTTCGCCGGGGAGCGCAGTAAACTCGTTTAAAATCCGCGCCAAAGTCGCCTCGGCTTTAGGCAGAGCTTGGTCTTGAATGGCGTCCTCTAAGCAAAAAGCCAAAGAAGAAAGACAAGGGATGGAGGAGGCGGCGATTTTAGGGACAATGTTCTCCTGCAAAGCCGGCATATACAGTAAGCCCCCCACCCGATAGGCCAAAGGATTTATTTCCTGCACGAAGTCACCTCTTTTAAACATACATTTTCACTGTCACCAATTCTAACATGCAGATAAGAGCTTGGCAACATCTCCTAATTCGTTCACTATAGAAAGGCGGTTTATTGACATGGCCAAGATAGAAATTGCCAAAGGCGAGTGGCTGCACCGTCGCGGCGACACGGTGGAAAGCGTCGATGTGATACTGAAAGGAAAAATCGCCTTGAAAAAAGGGGAGGACACCATTGTCTGCGGCGATAGCGGCGCTCTCTTGGGCGCTTTCCATCCCTTTGGCGGTCAATATCGCTACGATTATCTGGCGGAGGAAAACAGCACCCTCTTCGTTTATGATTACAAAAGCGAAAGCGACTTGCTGGCGGCTATCAAGGCAACTCCGGCCATTGCGCCGGTCATGGTCTCCGCGAGCCTAGGACTCTTAAACGGTCTCGCCCGCAACCTCAGCGCCTACCACGAGCAGGGGATGAAACTCTGCCACGACTTAAAGGACGATTACGCCGATTATCGCAATGTTTGCTCCGAGCTAATGATTGCGCCGCAAAAATTTGAATCAGTGATTGCCTTAACGCCGCCGGAATACCCGTCGCTCCTCGCCGGCTGGCAACTGGCCTTCTGCCGCGCGGCCTTGGCGCAGGATGAGGTACTGCGCAAAAACTGTTACGCCAGCGACATAAACCTTTGCACCGGGGCTATCATGCTGGCCGCCGCTTTGGCGCGAGATTTACAACCCCAGATAGAACTGGCGGCGGCCTATATCCAAAAAACCCTCAAGGACACCGACGAATTTGTCCAAGAATACCATTTCCAAAAATCAAAACTGGACGAAGCCAAGCGCCGCGAAGCCAGAAAAGCCGGTAGCGGCCAGCTTCCCAAAATCACCAACGCCTTAAATACCATCCTAGCTTTTGCCGGTGGGGACGGGGACATTAGGGATAACTTTACGCGCAACGTCAAGCGCTACATGCTCTGCCCGGACAAAACCGAAAAGTCTGCCGAAATGCGCCGTTTACGCAGCGACATCACCCAAGACTTTTATACCATTTATGAGGCGGCCTTCTTTAAGAGTCTGGAAACGGAGGAGATTCCCCCGGAGGTGAAAATGTTCTTCCTCTTCGGTTTCGTGGATGAGGAACTGGCGGGAGCGGAAAACACGGCGGCGCTCTATAAATTCTCCCTGCTGTGGGAGCCTGACCCTCAAGGCCGAGTTATGACCGCCTACGACTGGTTGCGGCGCGTATATCGGGGCGAGGTTCCTCCCTCCAAAGACGAATTTGACAATTTCTGGCCGGACTATTTGAAAGAAAAGGTCAATCAAGGCGCCATGACCGCCGAGGCAGCCGAGGCCATGCTCAACGACGGCAAAGCCATGGTGAGCTACGAAATCAATAACATGATAGCCAGCGCCAATAAAATGTCCTCCGGCAGTATTCTCTCCTTTGTGCCGATATTCTCTGCGCCCTCCGCCGTCAAGCCTTTGGAAAGTTGCCTCGCCACCGTGGAAAGAGTCACCGCCGCCCTGAACCGGGTACGGGAACTGGATTTTGGCTGTTTCTATCGCCCTGCCGCCGTGGGCTACCCCGAACTCAAGATTCGTCGTTTTGAATACGACGTGGAAGTGTTGCCTTACATTATCCTCATGCCGAACCTAGGCAGTCGCGGCGTGATGTGGCAGGAGATAGATACCAGGCGGCGCACCTCCCCGGCGCATTTGGTGGTTTCTTTGCTCCATTCTGAGGAGCTTTTCGATACCGTCATTAAGCTGTGCGCTCAGTTCCGTTGGGAAATGTGCAAGCGGATTCAAGGCATCCATTACAGCGACATTTCCGAGCCGTCGCTCACCTCCGAATACTGTAATTACTTGCAGTTCTACAAGAAAAATCACAACCTGTCGCCGGACATGAAGGAAAAGGTCAAAGCCGCCCTCAAGCGCCACGGCAACAGTTATCGCAATATCTTCACCGCCGAATACGAACTCTATCTCAAGAACGAATCGGCAGGACTGCCGAAGCTCAACAAAGTGGCGCGAGATATTCTCTTCCGCTATTGCACTTTCGCCAAAAAATACCGGGAGGCGCTTGTGCAAAATCCCCAGTACAAGATTCTTTTAGAGCGTTGGAAGGTGATGCGAGAAACCAAGGAACACACTTTAGACGTATTTTCCCGAAAAATCCTCACCATGACGGACACCCTGCCCGAAGAAGTCAAACTGGAAGCGGCTTATATGAAATTGTAATTTGCCTAGGGGAACTACACTCGCGAACAGAGAAATTTACCAAATATGATTTAATCTACATTCAGGGGGTGCAAAGGCACCCCCTTTTTCACTGCCAGCGCACCATATACAACCGCGAAAGAAAATAGCCGTATGGCAGGAAAACCCCCTCGCTCCGTCGAATAGTACCGGTAGTTTGCCACGAAAGGAGCCGGTGCCATGAGCCAGCCAACCACGAAAAAAGCCGCGGCCGAGTTTCGCATTTACGATATGGAAAACCCTCAAGCCGCAGCGGAAATTATTAAGCTGGCCGACCTCCCCACGGAGTATTATCGTCTGCAATTTCTGGTAAATCGCGCCAGTCAAAACATTAAGCGCGAAATGGAACTGTCTCTCGCCGCCGGAGAAATCGTGGGTCGGATTTACAACGCTCTCCTGAAAGAGTATCGCCGTCCCACGGATGAAAAATCCCTTCAGTCCCTAAACAAACTCTGCGTGCGTTTGGTATTTTGCCTCTATGCCGATGATGCGGCGATTTTTGGGCGGCGCGGTATGTTTCACGAATATCTAAATTACTACGCGCAAATGAACGAACTGCACAATCTCCGTTACGCCCTCATTCGCCTTTTTTCGGCTCTAGCCACGCCCCTTGCTCTACGAGATCCCTATCTGGATAAAATTTTGGCCGCGTTTCCCTATGTTGACGGCGGTCTGTTTGAAGACGAATATGTGGAAATTCCCCATTTCTCCCCGAAATTTACGGAGCTTCTCCTAAAGCACGCCAGCGCCGATTTTGACTGGAGCGGCATCTCCCCCACCATCTTCGGCGCGGTCTTTGAAAGCACCCTAAACCCCGTCACCCGTCGCGCCGGTGGGATGCATTACACCTCCATCGAAAATATTCACAAGGTCATCGACCCCCTCTTTTTAGACGACCTCAAAAATGAAGTCCTAAAAGAGCTCATGGGGGTACAAATCACCATGGGGGATTTCGACAATCCCATCAAAGTGAGTATCAGTCAATTTTACGGTATCGAACTAAACGATTTTGCCGTGACGGTGGCAAGAACGGCTCTCTGGATTGCCGAGGCGCAAATGTTACAAGAGACGGAAAATATCGTTCATCTGAATTTGGATTTTCTGCCGCTGAAAAGTTACCATAATATTGTGGAGAATAATGCTCTGCGGCTTGATTGGAATGAAGTTATTCCTAAAGAGGAATGTAACTATATTATGGGGAATCCGCCGTTTGTGGGAGCGCGCCTCATGAGCGCAGAGCAAAAGGCCGACATTGAGGCTATTTTTGCCGGTTGGAAAAATAGCGGCAATCTCGACTATGTTTCTTGTTGGTATAAAAAAACCGCAGACTTCAGCAACGGCACCAATATTCGCGCTGCCCTAGTTTCTACTAACTCCGTTACCCAAGGAGATGCCGTAGCGATTCTCTGGAAACCGCTCTTTGCCGCAGGAATACATATTGATTTTGCTCATCGTACTTTTCGTTGGGACAGCGAATCAGCTACTCAAACCGTGGTATGGCGCGGTGGAGTTTATCAATCGTCAGCCGCGATATTGCCTGTGGCTGGGTGATTGCCCACCTTCCGAACTTCGCAAAATGCCACTGAGCAAGAAACGAGTGGAGGCCGTGCGCGAGCTACGTTTGGCCAGTAAAAGCGAGGGGACACGAAAACTGGCGGACAAGCCCACCAGATTTCATGTAGAAAATATGCCAAAAGGAAATTACATCGTCATTCCCGAGGTTTCATCGGAGCGACGCCGCTATATTCCCATGGGCTATATGAACGATTCTGTTTTATGTAGCAATAGAGTTAGGTTAATGCCAAACGGCTCGTTATATCATTTTGGCGTACTCAACTCAAATGTTCATATGGCTTGGATGCGTACTGTTTGTGGACGCTTGGAAATGAGATATGTGTATTCGGTCAATATTGTCTATAACAATTTCCCATGGCCAACCCCCACCGAGAAACAAAAAGCCGCCATCGAAGCGACGGCGCAAGGGATTTTGAACGCGAGAGATAAATTCCCGGAGAGTAGCCTTGCCGATTTATACGACGAAACCACCATGCCGCCGGAACTAAGACGCGCCCACCAAGCCAACGACCGGACTGTTATGGCGGCCTATGGGTTTGACGTAAAGGCCATGACGGAGGCAGAGTGCGTGGCGCGGCTCATGGAGATGTATGTGGAGATGGTGGGGAGGTGAGAAGATGAACGCTATGCGCCAAGAGGCGTATTCGCTACTTGCGGATGTGCCCGAAAGTTTTTTGCCGAATTTGCTGATATATTTGCGGCAGTTAAAAAGTGAAGAAAGCAAGCAGAACGAAAAGGTCGAGGCAGAACTTTGGTCTATGGACAGTCCCCAAAAAGAAGCTGTGCAATATCTGTGGGGACTTCTTGAAGGTACTGACCCCATAGATGCCAAAGGTATCAGAAAGGAGCGTCTGCAAAAATATGAAAGTGGTTTGTGATACAAATATATTTGTGGATGTTCTGTTGAAGCAAAAACCTTTTGCTGTTGATTCGGCAAAAATTATGTTACTATCATCTCCTAACACTTGGCAAATTTATCTGCCCGCCTCATCGGTAACGGATATTTTTTACATAATAGCCAGTCGTACTCATAGCCGCGATATGGCTTATCAGGCAGTGGGCAGAGTTCTGTCAATAGCGACCATTTGCGCCGTCACCCAAGCCGAAGTACAGGAAGCTTATAGGCGCAGAGAGAAGGATTTTGAGGATTGTCTTTTGACTGTATGCGCCGAATATGTACAAGCTGATTTTATCATTACTCGCGATAAAAAAGGATTTGTCAATGCAAAAATTCCTACCATGAATCCTGCTGATTTTTTGCACAGTATGGAGATAGAATAACGCAAAGTCCACCAAGCCAGTGAACAAGCGGTAATGGCGGCTTATGGCTTTCGATGTAAAGACCATGACGGAAGCGGAGTGCGTGGCGCGGCTCATGGAGATGTATGTGGAGATGGTGGGGAGGTGAGAGGATGAACGGGAAGCGCATGACTTGGGCAGAGATAAAAAAAGCTTATCCCAAGCAACTGGTTGGCCTTACTGATTGCAAGCCTGAAGAGGTTAGTTTTGAAACGGCGGTGGTTAAGTACACTAGCAAAAACACCACCCGCGAAGAATTATACGATCGGGCATTTGACGGGGAAATTTACCTTTTAAGCACTACTTTCGACGATGATGAGAGGCTGGTTTTATGAAAACTTTTGACATTCGTCTATGGAATCAAAGCTGGCGCCCCGTCATGAATATTTACGGTGCCAATGCTTTATTTGATACCGGCGCTATCATCCCCGTCATATCACTGCCAAAAGACTTACTGGAGCGGCGTTTCGACGCGAAACTCATAGAGGAAAATATTTCCGTCGGCGGTTTTGGCGGTGGAAAAAGCTTGGGGTGTATCTACTCTCTAGCTAATTTCAACATCAGCGTAATGCACTATCGCATTTTAGAGTGCTTTGTACCCAACAATGCCGATGACGATTTTCCCATTATTTTAAGCGCGCCATTATTCTATGATGCTATCTATACGATTAACATGAAAGAAGGAAAAATGAGCGTCATTGTAGCAGATGATAAATTACAGAACAACGAGTTTATAATCAAAGACCTAGCAGAAAAAATATGCGTACAAGTGAACGGCGTAATGTTGCAAAGGTAGAGCAGTAAAAACTGCCAAGTAAGCGACAGAGCCGTAATGGCCGCTTACGGCTTTCGACGTAAAGACGAGACGCGAGGCAGAGTGCGTGGCGCGGCTCATGGAGATGTATCGGGAGATGATGGGGAGGTGAGAGGATGCGTACTTTATCAATTCAAATTCCGGAGGAGATTTTACTAAGTATTAACGAAAGTGAGCAAGAATTGGAAGCCTACACCAAGATTTTGCTTGCCATAAGCCTGTATCAGAAACATCATATTTCGTTAGGCTACGGTGCGATGCTTGCCGGAATGTCGGAAGAGGATTTCATCTATGAATTGGGACGGGAAGGCATATCAATTTTTCATTTTGACTCTGAAGAAGATTTCGCGAGGGAGCTAGTTAATGCGTAAAGTTGTAGTCAACTCCAGTCCGTTAATCGCACTGTGTGGCATTGGGAAATTAGGACTGCTACGCGAAATTTACGGAGAGATTGCAATTCCTTTGGCTGTTTATCAAGAAATTTCGGCGAAACAAGATTCCCTATGTAAGCATTATATAGATAATGCCGCAGAGTGGGTTCGTATCTGTCAAATACGAAACACTTTAGCCAAAAGATTGTTTAAGGCTAAACTTCATGCCGGGGAAGTCGAGGCCATGATACTGGCACAGGAACAAAATGCCGATTTGCTAATTATAGATGATGCCCTTGCCAAAAGACACGCCATCTACTTGGGCATAAATGTAACGGGAACATTAGGAGTCTTAATAAAGGCGCGGCAAATGAACCTTATTTCTGAATTAGCGCCGCTGCTTCAGCAGTTGCGGAGAAACAACATATACGTCTCGGAGAAACTCATTAGCTACTGTTTACAAAAAGTAGGAGAAAGCTAGAGTACAACGGCCAAGCACATCAAAAAAAGCGTCAAGGAGGCCAAAGCAGAATGAGTCAACGCAGTATTCGCAAAAAAATATTTTTTCTTTTTATGGTAATGGGGCTTACCCCTTTCCTTATCGCCGTTATTTACGGGGCTTTTAAGATGAACGAGGCGCTGGAAGAGGCGGCCATGAACGATAGCTGGCAACGTAATTTGATTGTGGATGACCATTTAGACCAGCTCTGGGAGAAGAATTTTCTGACCCTCAAAGCCGTGGCCAATGCGCCCATTATCAAGGATTATGTGCAAAGTCCCACCCCGGAAAAAACGGCGCTGCTGAATCGACTGCTGACGGAGACTAACGCTACCTTTAACGACCACAATCTTTTGGTCATCACCCAAGCCAACGGGCAGCAACTTATCCGCACCGATAACGCCCCTTTGGTAAACGTTACCCAAAGGGAGCATTTTCAACAGGCCATGAAGGGACACACCTTTGTTTCCGACGTTATTCAAAGCATGTCCACCGGCGAACTGATCGTCGTGCTGGAGGCTCCCATTGTAAGCGATGCCGGACAACCCATCGGCATGATACAACGAAACTTTAATTTGTCCGTCATCCAAGAATTTTTGCAACGCCACGCCGACAGGGAAACCTCTGTCCTCATCCTTGACCGGGATGACAAAATCCTAGCCCATTCCGATCTGAACCTACTTTCCCAAGAGGATAGGGAGCTGGCCTCCGGCTACGAGGAAATAACCGCAGCGCTGGGAAAAGTCTATGGGGTACACCGCTTGGAAGTGAACGGGGAGGACACCATCGTCAGCTTCTCCCGGGACAGCGTAACCGGTTGGGGCATCATAACCCTCCATCCCTACCATTACATATGGGATAAAGCCAACGAGGATATTATGATACGCGCGGTGCTGGGACTGCTCATACTGATTTTTTTGGGGACTTGCTCCTATGTGCTGGCCGGTCGCGCCACCAAACCCATTCGCACCATCGCCAACATGGCCATGCGAATCGCCAACGGACAGGAAAGTATGGAGCAATTACAACATTATTCCGACGATGAAGTGGGACAGTTGGCACACGCCATCAGCGAATTGCAATCGGCCAGAGCCGTACTCCAGCAAGAGGCCGAGCGAGATCCTCTCACCAAGCTCGCCAATCGCAATGCCATCGAGGCCTATTTCCGGCGGAAACTTTTGGAATACGATAAATCCCCCCATCCCGGGCAGGTAGCCATCTTCCTCATCGATCTGGATCATTTTCATAGCGTCAACGACGTGGGCGGACATCAACAAGGGGATCGCATCTTGAAGGAGTTTGCCAAGATACTGAAGCGGCTCACCGGCTCCGGGGACTGCGTGGGACGTTACGATGGCGATCAATTTGTGGTTATCTTGGACGAACACACGGATATCGCTACCATCGAGCAAAAAGCCCAAATCATCTGCGAGGGCGCCAAGCAAATCACCGTAGCCGGCGAGGGAACCAACATGACGGCCAGTATCGGCATCGCCATCGCCCCCCAGCACGGCAAGACCTACAGCCTACTCTTCCACGCCGCCGACCAAGCTCTCTACTACGTCAAAAATCACGGACGCAACGGCTACCATATCGCCAGTGAGGACGACGAAAAGCCGCCTTCGATAGCTAAACAATAAAAAAATAATGAGCCGCCGGACTTTAGCCAAAAGTCCGGCGGCTTTGTTTAGGCTGTTTCCAATGGATCCGGCCCGTATTGGTTCGCCCCTGTTTCGCCCTTAGCAAAGAGCAGATACAGACAGGCGGCGGAAGACACCACAGAAAGCGCCGTGGCCAGTGGGTTTTCGGCCAGTGGCGAGAAATTTATCCCCACATGAATCACGCTGAGGACAAACAGCCCCAGAGCAAGTTCCTTCGCCCTAGCCAGCCCCAAGTCGTACATACGCCGCAGATCAAGGCAATACATTAAATAATTGCCGAAAATAAGGATGATGATATAGGCAATATCCATTTGGCGCGCAGTGCCGCCGTTCTCCTCGGAAAAGGCTATGGCGGCGAGGAGAAACTCCACAAAAACGATGAGGAGGACGAGGAGATTCCGCTTAAAATAACGCAACCGATTGATGCGTCCCTCTCGCTTCATGAGGAGTTCCCGAAAAGTATTCTTGTCCGGCACATAAGTTTTGGCTAAATTCACTTTTGACACCTCCATAAAATCATCAGCCATTATACCACTTATACGCGCCAAAGGGAAATCTTTTACAAAAAACTTGCCCTCTTGCACCGAAAAACATATAATTATGTGGCGAAAATCACATAATTACAGAGAATAAGGTGATTAAATAGAAAAGGCAAAGGAGGTACGATCCCATGCCAACGAAAAAGAAGACCATGCCCATTGGCGTGGATAATTTTAAGGACTTGATTGCCAAGAACTACTACTTTGTGGATAAAACCCGTTTCATTAAGGAACTTTTGGACGGCCACAGTGCCGTGACTCTCCTTACCCGTCCCCGGCGTTTCGGCAAAACCCTAACTTTGTCTATGCTGCGGTACTTTTTTACTTTGGAGAAGGCGGAGGAAAACCGCGCCCTGTTTGCCGGACTGGACATTGAAAAGGCCGGGGAGGAGTATATGCAGGCGCAAGGTTCCCGGCCGGTGATATTTTTATCGCTGAAGGAAGTACAACAGGATAGCTTTGCCGCCGAGCTGGAAAAGATGGCACTGTTTTTATCCAAACTTTATCAAGAGTATCCATTCCTGCCGGATTCTCCCAGCATGAATGAAACAAACCGAAAGGCCTTTCACCAAATTGTAAATCATGCTGCCAATCAATCAACCATGGAAAATGCCCTTGCCGACCTATGCCATTACCTTTATCTGCACTACGGCCAAAAGCCCCTCTTGCTCCTCGACGAGTACGATGCTCCCATTATCGCCTCTTGGGAACACGGTTACTACCAAGACTGTATTTTATTTATGAAACGCTTCTTGGGCGCCGCCTTAAAGACCAATGACTATTTGGATTTTGCCGTTCTCACAGGCGTGTCTAGGGTGTCAAAAGAAAGCATCTTTAGCGACCTCAATAATCTCAATGTCTGCACGGTGCTGTCGGAGAAATACTGCGACATTTTAGGCTTCACGGAGCCGGAGGCGCAAAAACTCATGGAGGATAACGGCGTAGGGGATAATATGCCTGAATTAAAAAAGTGGTACGATGGGTATAAGTTCGGTTATAGTGAGATATATAATCCTTGGTCAGTGATCAAATATGTAGATAGCGGTTGCCGTTTCCAGCCTTATTGGCTTAATACCTCCGGCAATGTGATTTTGCGTAAACTACTGGACATCGCCGACGAAAATCGTCGCGCTGAACTGACCGGCCTCATGCAGGATAAGTATGTAACGGCCTTTATTGACGAAGGCGTTATTTACCCCGATATTGAGCAAAACGACAACGCCCTTTACATGATGCTCTTGACCACCGGCTATTTGAAGGCCATTGAAACTTTTTATGATGAATCCGGCGAGGAGTGGCCAACCTGCCACCTCCTCATTCCCAACAAGGAACTGCGCATCGTTTATCGCAAAGAAATTATCGGCTACCTCACCCCCAAGTCCGGCGGTCTAGCGGCTAGATTCATGCTCCGCGCCATGCTGGCCGGAGATGCCGCCACCTTCCAAAAATACCTGCAAGACATTTTGCGAGAAGTGGTCAGCTACCACGACACCGCTAAGCAACCGGAAAATTTCTATCATGGGTTTCTACTGGGACTGACGGTTTTAATGCTCCATGACTATCGAATAGAATCAAACCGCGAGTCCGGCTACGGCCGTTTTGACCTAGCTTTCTTTCCAATAAATAAAAACTCCCCCGGAGTTATCTTGGAGTTAAAAGCCGCCAAGGGCATAACCACGGAGGAAGAACTAATGCCGCTGGCCGAAAAGGCTTTGGCGCAGATAAGCGACAAAGAGTACATTACGGAACTGAAGCAACAAGGCGTAGAAAATATTTGGTGGTATGGAGTGGCATTTGGTGGAAAAAGGGTGGCACTAGCTATGTAGTGGTTACATAATATAAATAGAAGCCCACTGGTGTGGGCTTCACCCTTTTACCATAAGTTCATTTCGCGTACTTCGTATAGCCAAAACAATTTGTTATATTGACTTCTAAAACAAAATGTTTTAGAATGGGCGAGGAAAGCGGCTACGGCCTCCACCAAAAAATTCTTCAAAAAAGTGTGTCATATTTACCTCCGAGGTAAACACATGGAGAATTTGGTGTGGTATAGTGGGGGTGAATGGGGAGTGTGAAAGCGTTTCAAGCAATTTGAATGGATGGAGTGAATAAAAATGGGTAAAGGTTGCGGCTGTGGGTGTCTGGGGTTAATTGTTCTCTTTGTACTGTTAGGCTTAATTGGAAGTTGCGCCAATGATGATAAGGGCAAGCAAGAGGCTACTGTCAAGACTGCTGTAGAGGAGCAGACCAATCAAGGGGATATAACTAAGGCTGGAAATGATGCATTTGCCGATGATAGTAAAAGCAGGGAGATCGCTAAAAAGAAAGAGAATGAAGTTACAGAAACATCGTCCGTAAATACGCAGAATGATAAACCATTTACCGTAAATGGAACAACTTATGTGTTTATATCTGGAGGTAACAATGTTGACTTCTACTCGACTAAGATAGATGTTGATTGGTATGCTATAACATCATCCAAACATAAAGACGAGCATGGCATTGTATTCAAAGACGAAGGTTATTCGGTAAAAGTTATATGCGTCAAAAAGGGAACATCACCAGCCGATAGAAAAAATATCCTCAAGCACCCGATTGAACTACCTGAAGGATATGCCTTTGCGCGTTTCTGGTTGACAAATGATGAGTGGGAGTGTTCGTTATATAGACCTTTAGATCGGGAGATAATTCCTTGGCATAAAGTAAAAACTGATGAGAAAGTATTTAAGGAAGAGGGCGAAAATGGATTCCGTCAACAACCTGCAACCAGATATTTAGACTTTGGCAAAGTATTTAGACTCACTAAAGACCTGTAATGTCGATAACGACATTATTGCTTCAAATCGAGGCGTTATTACCGCTATCATGGATCATCTCTTCAACTGAAGAAAACTTCAAGTCTAGCTATAGACAACCTCTAAACTTCAAAAAAGGCGGCAAGCATCATCGCTTGCCGCCGGTAATCACAAGTCAATCATCATAATGCCCTTTGCATTGAGCAATCTCCAAAGTATCACGATTCACCATTCTGTACACCAAACGGTTTGTTTCATCAATTCTGCGGCTGTACCAACCGGATAGATTGTTTCTTAGCGGCTCCGGTTTGCCGATACCGCTAGCCACGCCGTTCCTCTCAATATCTTTTATCAGAGTGTTAATTCGCCGAAGTGTTTTGCGATCTTCGTCTTGCCATGCAAGGTATTCGTTCCATGAGCGACTAGACCATATTTTACGCATTTACTAGCTCATGCTCCTCTCCATGACCGGCCTCAAGTTCCCTAATGGATGCCATAAGATGCCGTTGATTGGTATCGCCCCAAAAAGGGTCTGACGATGGTGCGCGGATGGCAAAAGGTATGGAGCGAGTGTGAACAATGGCTTGTAGGAGCATAGTATAAGCCGTAGAAAGCGTAAGCCCCATATCAGCGCATAGCATTTCTGCTTCGTGCTTCAAATCGGAATTAACCTCCATCATTACCGTTTCCGTTTTCAACATTATCACCTCTTATGCTACACATAAGCCGTCACTGCGAGTTGTGAGGCGAATGATACTTTTCTAATAGCTTTACCATCCTATCATAGCTTAAACACGTCTTAATGTCAATGATAAACAAGCACCTGAAGGGAGAATTTTTATGCAATACCAAATCAAATCGTTTTCAGAGAGAGAGGAAAATGTGATGGCTGAACTTAATTTGTATGGTTGCAAATTGACTGTCACCGACGAGATGATGGATGAGTATAAACATCTCACCTACATACTCAATTTGGCTTCAACTATGGGTACGGACGTGGTGAAGGAGTACAATGCTTGCGGTTCCCTGCGGTCGGCGACCATGCGACTACTGGCTATCCGGGACAAGCACTATCCTAAGGTGGCCAAGTTCTTGCTGGACAGTATGCGTGAAAGCGACATTGTGGGCTATGATTACTCAGTGGAGGACTTTCTGGCGGATGCCTATCCCCATTGCCACAAGATTGTCGATGTACATAAAGAATTGTCGCAGGTCTATGAAAAGCTGACCAATGAAAAGCTAGAGGCCGAGGCTTATCGTGATTACCGCAAGGCTTCGCGCACTCGCATGGTGGGCGGTGGCTTCGGGGTCAGCGGCGCTTTGCAAGGCATGGCCTTGGCAGGGACTGTCAATATGGCGACCGGGGCAGTCCATTCACTGTTCAATCTGTTTGACGGGGCTATCACGAACAGCAGTATTTCCAGCCAGATGGACGAGGTTTATAGGGCTGGGCAGGCTGACATTCGCGCGGCTGTCTGTAACGATGTAGTCAATATGCTATTCGTGAGCTACGATATTATGTCCTACACGCCTTTTTACGGCGTCAATGATCGGAAAACCAACAACATCAAGAAGGCCATCGACGGAGGCGAAGTACCCCAGAGCAAATTGCCCATGCAGGTGCTGAAGGTTTTGACAAGCCGTGTCTATGACGATAATATGTATTTCTGGGTCTATGATTTACTGGGCGACCCCAAGGGAGAGCTGGCGGCCTTTGCCCGGTTCTTCCATAAGGAGGATGTGGCGGACAGACTGTCCTATATGGATAACGGCAAGGCTTTGTTCGGTGACGAGTGGGGAAAAATCGAGGAAGACAACAAAATGTCGAGTTTTTTCCCTCTGTTAGTCGCCGCGCCGCAACTTTCCGTCAAAGAGGCCATCGCCGATGCCTATCACCATTTGGTAAAGGACGATATGAAAAAATATCTGTTCTTGGTGGACGAGGTTGGATTTGATAAGGCGTTTGCCGATTTCAAGGCCAGTTTGCGAAAAAAAGGCACGATACTGAAAGAAAGCATAGCCTACTATCTGGTATTCAAGGCCAGCGAGGACGGCTATCTGGCCATGTCTGAAGATTGGCTGGTGACAAACAATACCGAGCATTTTGTAACTATTTGGAAAGACAACCCCATCATCACTTACGAAGATACCGGCTTTTTTTCCGAAGACTATTATATTCGTATAAATGCTGAAAAGACCATTGCCTGTACCTGCACCCATGATGCCGGCTACACTTTCCTAGAGATTGCCCGGCTGGTTGAAGCCAAGTATAAATACAAACTAGGCATAAAGCCGCCGACGGAGCCGGATGCCGCAAGCCTACTTAACGAGAAGAATCTCAATGCCCCACCCGCTACGGCCAAATTCACCCGGGAAATAGTGACCAAGCTGATATATGAGCTTTACGACAAAGGCCATTTTGCTTTCAGGTCGCGCGTTTATTATGTTACCGATGATAAAGCAGATAAGAAATTCGCCAACGCTACCAGCAGCTTCGCGAAGCTGGCCGCGGGAGAATTGCCTATCGTCCTGTATGACTCCACGGTGTTTGGCAGTAGCAAGGATGGTCTTTTGATGTCCACCCGTGGCATCCATCAGCGCACCATGTACGAGGATCCACAATTCTTTCCCTACGAGAGAGTATTGTCCATTACGGCTTTATCGGAAAAGGGCAAGGTGGGGGACAACATTTATATCAATGGCAAGAAAATAAATGCCGTGGGGATTGACGATACGGAAAAATTCGTCGCCATGATGAAGTTCGTGATGAATTATCTGGCCGAGGCCGCCAAATTCTTGCCGCCGGAACAAAAGGAGCTACCGCCAGCGCTCGCGCCTGCCAATGTACAAAGTGAGCCTCCCAAACCTGCCAAGCAGGAGAACGAGAATAAGCGTAACGAATCAGTGTACTTTGTCAATTATGGCAAGATAAGTCAAGGGGCGGCGGAGCTGTTGAAGGTTCTCAATGATGACAAGAGATTTCGCTTTTCCTCACACGTCTATTATTACCGCGATGACAGCAGAATAAAAAAGATGTTTGCCCAAGCCATTGATAAATATGCTAAGCTGTCAGAAGAGGAAAGCCCACTTGTTTTATATACCCCTACTTCGGGAAACGATGGCAGTAAAGGATTTTTGCTGTCCACCCATGGCATATATGAATATCACGAACCGACTTCAAGTTTTGTTTATTACAATGCTATCAAATATTTGGGCATAGTTGATGTGAACGGCAATCGGGAGATATTTGTAAATGACACCCAGCTTGCATCTATGTATGTCGATAAAGATAAACTGCTGGATATGATGAAGTTTGTCATTGATTACTTGGCTAAGGCATCAAACAATCCCGTAGAAAGCCAAACAGTAACCGGCGAGAAAGACAATTCGGCAGAAAATAAAGTTGTAGTCAGCGGAAAAGATTTTGACTACCGCGCCATAGATAAAGACACTATTGCCTCCCTGCGCACTGTATTGCAAAAATGCGGCAAATTTGATTTTAGCGGTAGCACCTTTGCCTCCGGCCTTTATATAGACACAGAACAAGGCAAGGGAAAGAAAAAACTGGCCGGAGCGATGAAGAGCTACGCCAAGCTGCTTCCGGATGAATTGCCGATAATAGTCTATGACGACACCTTTTTTGGCAGCGCTGACAATGGTTTCCTGTTGACTTCGCGTGGCATTCACTGGAAGAACTTTCTGGCTGATGCCGTCTTTCTTACCTATGGAAAGATCACCGGTGCAGAGTCCAAGGTGCCGGAGGGCAAAAAAAAGTCGGAGCTATTCGTCAATGGCAAGAAAATCAATACCGTTGGCATCAAGGACAAGGAAAAAGGTGTGGAGCTGATACGGTGCGTCATCGATTATCTAGCCGACGCCGCAAAAAGCAAAGCATGAATGTTACTTTGGTAGAAAAAAATCGGCGGCAAGCATTATCGCTTGCCGCCGGTAATCACTATTGGTGGGCAAATTCACCTATTCATCATGTAAATCATTTGCGACAAATCTGTTCCCGATGGTCAACACGCCGTTCTAGTCTCTCCAACACATCAAGGAAGCCGCTACAAAATAGAGTATGGGCAGGGGCGTTCTGCAGTCGTTGAAAAGTATGTAGCAGTACTATCCCGATGTGGTTGACAATTTAGGATGACTTGAATTATAATAGGGAAGGTGATATTGCATGATATTTGAATGGGACGAAGATAAGAACAGATCTAATATTCAGAAACACGGATTTTCTTTTCAGTATGCCCAAAAAGTGTTTGATGATGAGGATAGGGTTGAGTCGGACATTTATTACAGAAATGGCGAATGGCGCTATAACGTCATAGGTCGTATCAAGAAACTAGTATTTGTTGTCTGAACGGACAGGTCAGAAGACATCATAAGGATAATTAGTGCTAGGCGTGCAACGAAAAAGGAGGTGGCGATGTACTATGGCGATGATTAGAATGACCAAGGAGGAGATTGATGCCTACATGACTTCCGAGAGAATGCGCGAAGAGGAGGAGCGAGCAAGAAACATGCCGTTTGTTTACGATGAAGACTGTCCCCCTCAAACAGACGAGCAGTTAAAGCACTTTCACCGCGCCAATTCGATTAAGAAGGCAGGATAAAGTAAGTATAGCCGTCCGTTTATTGTAGCGGACGGCTTTTTTTATATATGGACAGGGTCGCATCAAGGCTTCCAAGGAATAGCGCTAGGCTATAGGGAGCGTACCGTTGCAGAGTACAGCCGCCGCATCATGTTGCGATGATGCGGCGGCTGTTTAATCATCTATTCGTCCCAACAGCGGCTTTTCCTGCATCTTTTCCAAAAGCTCATTGGTCTTTTCTATAGTCAAATGATTTTTTAGCGCATACCAAAGAATGCTGTCCCAAGAGTCGCGTACATAAAGTTGCTTAGCTCCGGCGTAGTATAAGAGCCTTTGCGCCTCGGTAGGAGTTAGCTCCATGGCGATGGCCAGAGAAAGAACTTTTTCCTTGGAGGGATTTTTCTTGCGGCCGGCGAATATATGATAGGCGTAGATCTGCTCCAAACAAGATTTCTCTATGACCTCATGCTTCGCCAGTTTCTTGACGGTGAGCAGGTGTTGCAGGTATTCGGCGAGCGTAAAGGAGCGCAAATTATCTTGGTTACTGGCCAGATACCCCTCCACGTCGGCGGCTTCGTTAAGCTCGTTTTTAAGTTCTTCGGTGTCCTTTTGCATGATGTACCTCCTTTTTACGAAGCATAGATTTCTCAAAAGCAAGGTGATTTGATGGATGCGACGGTGGCGGCGTATTTGGCCGATTCATTTCAGAAGATACGGCAGATTAAGGCCGGCGACAAGGGAGAAGTATGGCTGGCGCATGATGAAACGGGTCAGCCGGTCATTATCAAGAAAATTCTCATGACGGGACTCCCTTACCCGGAGCTGAAACAACGGGAACCGGCCATTTATCCCCATATTTATCAATGCGTGGAGGATGGGGCAGAGACCATCGTGGTGGAGGAATTTTTGCCGGGGGAATCTCTGGCCGAGCGGCTACATCGCCGCCATTATCTCACCGAAAAAGAGGCCGCTTCGCTACTCTTGCAACTTTGCGACGGTCTGAAACCTCTCCACGAGCGCGGCATTATCCACCGGGATATAACCCCCTCCAATCTCATTCTGCAACACGGTGGCATCCTGCGGTTGATTGATTTTGATGCGGCGCGTACCGTCAAAAGAGACAGCAGGGCAGACACGCACCTCCTCGGCACTAAGGGCTATGCCCCACCGGAACAGTTCGGCTACGGTCAGACCGATGCGCGCAGCGATATTTACGCCATGGGCGCGACGATAAAAAAGCTATTGGGCGAGGATTATCGCGGCGGCCTCACCCCGATTCTGGAAAAATGCACCGAAATCGATCCGCGCCAGCGTTATGCCTCCGTCGCGGCGCTAAAACAGGCCATTCTATGGCGACAACAGCGGCAAAAAATAAAATTCTTAGTCGGCGTCTTAATCGTAATCGGGATAAGCATCGCCTTGAAACTTTGGGGAGAACCGCCGGCAGAGGTACCCACCACACAGGTTATTGCTACCGCCGCCAGCGAAACACCCGGCGTAACCGCCGCATCGCCGCAGTCGAGTACCCCACCGGCAAATCCGGAACAAACAGCCGCGCCGCAACAGAGCGAGCCAATTGTCACGCCGGAGCCGGAAGCCATACCGACAGCGCCGCCCATCGCGCCGGAAAGCGCCACCGAGGTGCCTACCGCGCCGGAGCCGGTAATAACATCAGTTGCGCCGGTAACCGAGGGAAATATAGAGGCTACCCTTTACTTTAACGGCGCTGTCTTTGAGGATTCCGCCACCGCTTACCACATCGCCAGAGAGGCTTGGAACAGCCAAGAAATATTGCTGCATATTGCCAACCACAGCAACACCCTTTGGGAGGAATCGACACTGGAAATAAATTTTTCCGATAATTGGGGGCAAACACAGACCCAAGTACAGCGTTTGCCCTCCATACCTCCCGGGGAAGCGACAGATTTTCGCATCCCCACTACGGCTTTTAGCCCCAGCGAGCAAGAAAACACCTCCCTGTGGGTACAGCTTCATCTAAGCGAGGACGCTGTCCCCCTCAGCGAAAAGTACTGGTGCATTATGCTGGATTTACAGCCATAAACTTATCGCCCTCAAGCCTATTTATCTGTATCCATTTGCCCATAAAAAGTTGGAATCTGTCGTTGATTATCACCATCGCCTCCCTTAAGAGGATTATATATTGTCTCCGGCACCTTGTCCAGATTTTAGCAGCGAAATTGGGCGCAGGGCTTCGGCTCTGCGTTATTTTTTTGCAACTGGCAGGAATTGAGGATATGGTGATAGAATAAAGTAATAGAAATGTTTGTTTCACTTTTGCGTTACAAAACCCTCAGCACTTGAGATTTTTATTGACGAAGGAGATTATTAAACGATGAATTTTTACGAAACCGTGGTGAATGTGCTGAAAAGAGACGAGCGTTTTGTAGCCGACGATGGCACCTTCCTCCGTAACGCCGTTTATGAGGCCGCCATGCAGATGGATGCGCCGTTGATTCGCCTCTTGCTGGCAAATGAGGATACCTCCAAAAAATTCTTCGCCGATGTGGACGGGGTGAAGGTGTTTGACAAGTTAGGCTTTGCCTGGGTTATCAACAATCGCCAGTTTCTGCCGGACAGCTACACTCGTTTCAAAAACAAAATCGGCCTCGTTGACGAGAGCGGCGAAATGATTACTTCCTCCGGCAAGGTGGAGCTTGTTTTCCCCTATAAAGATTGTATCCTTGAAGGTGGGCAGACAAAGGAAGACCAAAAACGGCAGGAAATTTTTTACAACGAGGCACTTGCGCCCGATGAGATTGACAGGCTTCTTTATCCTAAAGTGTTGGTAAATGCGCGGCGTGTCCATTCGGGGGGGGCAGACGAACATATTACAGAGTTTAAAGATGACGATAATCTCATCATCAAGGGAAATAATCTCTTGGCACTGGCTTCGCTTTTGAAGCGGTATGAGGGACGGGTGAAGTGTATCTATATCGATGTTCCTTATAATACGGGAAATGATAGTTTCGGCTATAATGACAGATTTAATCACAGTTCTTGGCTTGTGTTTATGAAAAATCGGATAAAACTTGCCCATCGTCTTTTACGCAACGACGGCAGTATATTTATTCAATGCGATGACTTTGAAGATGCCTATTTGAAAGTGCTTATGGACGAGTTATTTGGAAGGGAAAATTTTAGAAACAAAATTACATGGAAGCGACGTGGCGGTAGCGCAAACCCACAAAATAGATTAAACAATGTAACCGATTATATTTTGTGGTATCAAAAATCCCAAAATATAGGCTACGCTCCCGTTTTCACTCTGAACGATGAAAAAACACAACAATATATAAAGGAAAGATTTGTTTATACTGATGAAGATGGTCGAAAGTATATGAAATCTCCTCTTCAAAGTCCTAATCCTCGTCCAAACTTGATGTATAAATACAAAGGTTATAAAGTTCCGGCAAAAGGTTGGTCTATTTCCAAGGAAGTCATGGAACAATGGGATGCTGAAGGGCGTCTTTGTTTTCCTGATGATAAGTCTAAGAATATCAATCGTAAGATTTATTTAGATGAATACAAAGGTCAACCCATTTCTTCACTTTGGACTGATATTTTTGTTATTAACCCTATGTCCAAAGAAGCAATAGATTTTACCGGACAAAAGCCTGAAGCGTTAATCAAACGTATTTTTGATATGTGTACGCACGAAAATGAAATTGTACTGGATTTTTTCGTAGGGACGGGAACTACTGCCGCAACTGCGCTAAAAATGGGCAGGCGTTTTATCGGTGTTGAGCAGATGGATTATGTGGAAAACATAACTGTTGACAGACTTAAATCGGTTATAGCCGGTGATAACAGCGGAATTTCCTCTGATGTCAACTGGCAAGGCGGTGGCTCCTTCGTCTATTGCGAACTGGCGAAACTCAATCAATCCGTAGTTGAAAAAATCGAAGTCGCCCATGATGATGATGCGCTCCTCGCTGTCTGGCAAGAAATGAAGGAAACGGGCTTTATCAGCTATCAGGTAAAACCTGCCGATATTGACGCGGCGGCAGAGGACTTTTTGACCCTCTCCATGAAAGATAAAAAACGCTTCCTTATGGAACTTCTGGACAAGAATTTGCTCTACGTCAATTACTGCGATATGGACGATGCGGAATATAAAATTTCCGAGACGGACAAGGCATTTACGAGAAGTTTTTATCGGGAGGCGTGACTGTGCCCTAAAATAGGGAAGGCGAGGGAAAATTTGTTTTTGGAGGTGTTATCGTGCTGAAGATGATTGAGGGGAAAAAAATTGTTCCTTTGGAGGTAGCAAGGAGCGAATATCCTAAGACCAAAAAAATCTTTATTGTTACCGATATGGCAAATATGTCAGATATCAAAGGATATCTTTACATGGTGAGCGAAGACATCACGAGTTTTGACGATTTATGCCAGGAAAGATATAAGCTCTATGATAAAGGCATACAATCAATAATTATAGGTAGCTATGAAAACGGAGGGGCTATCGGTGTACAGTACGAGTTTTAATCCCCCTTTACGGTATGTGGTAGTATGTATCGCCAATGCAACGGAAATAATAATGGTTGACGCAGTAGTTGACACGGGAGCGCGTTATACTTGTTTTCGTGCAAACACCATAAATCCAATGTTGCTCGAAAAAGATTTTATTCACCTTCCGCACAGAGACTTTGGCGGTTTCGTAGATGGCAAAAATAAAACTCAACAGATGAGATTTTATCAATATCACTTGAAGCAATTCACGATTGGCAACATAGATATGGGAGTTCAGGATATTTGGATAACATTTGACACAAGAATCTCGGATAATGTACTGGGAATGGATATATTGCAATCCATTGATTTTTTGCAGTACAGAAATACGGGCAGGATAATCTTTTTCCAAAACAAAGCTGAATTAGTCAAATATGTAACTAATGACACTAAATATGAGGCATATCGGGAGGCGTGACTGTGGCTTTTTTATACGAAGAAATTGACGTGCTGCGGAAGCATGAACTGACGGCTACGCTTCCTAAATATATCGGCGAAAACTTAAATCCTCGCTTTGAACTCCGTCCCTATCAGATTGCCGCCTTTGAAAACTTCATCACCCATTTTGAGAGCAAAAAACGCCCACGCCCTTTGCAAGTGCTTTTCCACATGGCGACAGGCAGCGGCAAGACCCTTATAATGGCTGGGCTTATGCTGTATCTGTACGCCCAAGGCTACCGAAATTTTCTCTTCTTCGTTAATCTCTCCAACATCGTGGAAAAAACGAAGGAGAATTTCTTGAACGCCGCATCCACCAAATATCTCTTTGCCGACAGCATTATGTTGAACGGCGAACAGGTGCCGGTGAAATCAGTAGAGAATTTCCAGTACGCCGACCAGAACGCTATCAACATTTGCTTTGCCACTATCCAAGGACTGCACACCGATATATGGATGGCGAAAGAGAACGCCATGTCTTTGGAGGATTTTGAGAGTCAAAAAGTGGTGCTACTCTCGGATGAAGCGCACCACCTCAATGTAGATACAAAGAAAAAGAAGACTGCCGCCGAGGAAGATGACCATATTTCCTGGGAAAATACGGTGCAAGCAATTTTCGGACGGAACTGTGAGAATTTACTCCTAGAATTTACGGCTACCTGTGACCTAGCCAACCCAAGGATAAAAGCCGAATACGAGCCGAAAATCGTTTTCGACTATCCTCTATCTAAATTCTATAACGACAAATATTCCAAGGATATTGTCACCTTCCGCTCTGATGCCACCATCATGGAGCGAGCGCTGATGGCGGTAGTTATCAGCCAATATCGCATGAAGGTGTTTCAGGACAATCGCCGCTCCGTTAAACCGGTTATTCTGTTTAAGGCAGCCAAGATTGCCGAAAGCAAAGAGTTTATGGCAGACTTTATCGACCGGGTAAAGAAACTGACGGGAGCGGAAATCAAAGAAGTGTGCGCCAAGGCAAACAATGAAGTAATGGCGCAAGCGCTTGCGTACTTTGAGGAAAACCACATTCCTTTTGATACCTTAGCAACGGAAATCAGGGATGACTTTTCCGAGGAACATTGCGTCTCGGTAAACGATGACAAAGATGCCGTGAGTAACCAAATCCTTCTAAACTCCCTTGAGGATGCAGATAATCCCTACCGGGCAATCTTCGAGGTGAAGAAATTGGATGAAGGCTGGGACGTGTTGAACCTCTTTGACATCGTGCGACTGTACGAAACAAGACAGTCCGGCAGCAAGAAACTATCTCCTTCCACCATAGCCGAGGCACAGCTTATCGGGCGAGGCGCAAGGTATTGTCCCTTCCGCTTGGACGATGAGCAACCAAAATTCCAACGCAAATACGATGATGATACCAAATCAAGCCTTCGCATTTTGGAAACCCTCTATTATCACTGCCAAAACGACCACCGCTATGTAACGGAGTTAAAGGGCGCGCTCCGAGAAATTGGCCTTGACAAAGATAAGGTTGTCCAGCGAGACTACATCTTGAAGGACAGCTTCAAGGAAGAAAAGCTGTATAAAGAAGGCAAGATATTCTTAAACAGACGAGATAAGAAAAAACGCGATGATGTCCGTAACCTTACGCCCACCATACGGGATGATATTTACAGATATGAAGCAGTGACGGGACAGACGGGGCTGGATGATGTCATGAAGGAGACGAACTCTGCCGCAGATGCCAAAGTGAAAACGACGGTAAAAAGGCTAACCGTCAAGGAAATAGCCGCCGACAATTACGCCGTTGTCCATAAGGCTTTGCTGAAGCAACCGTTTTTTAAGTTCAAGACCATCTCCAAATACTTCCCCAACATCAATACCATCCGGGAATTTATCACCAGTGAGGAATATTTGGGTGGAGTAAAAATTGAGATAAAGAGCCGCGAAGAAAATCCATCCTCGCAAACTTTATACAATGCTTTGTATTATGTGCTGGAAAAGATTGCGACATCTCTTTCGACCATCGAGGATGCTTACTACGGCACGAAAGAATTTTATGCCGAGGATATACGCCATGTATTCAAGAACAAGAGTGTCAATTACACTGACCCTCACGATGGTGGAATTGGTATTTCGCAAAATGCCCCGTCCGTGAAGAAGGATTGGAAGATTGACCTTTCGGCAGAAGATTGGTTTGCCTACACGGATAATTTCGGTACATCGGAAGAAAAGGCGTTCGTTGCTTATTTTAAGGATTATGTGGAGGATTTAAGGAAAATCTACAACAAAGTATTCCTCGTCCGTAACGAGCGAGTATTCCATCTGTATTCCTTCGAAGACGGCGAACGGTTTGAGCCGGACTATGTGCTTTTCCTGCAAAAAGATAAGACCGACGGCTATGAACAGATACAGATTTTCATAGAACCGAAGGGAAATGGGCTGCTGGACAAGGACGCATGGAAGGAGGAATTTCTCCTGCAACTTGAAGAGAAAGCGAAAGCCGTCAAAATTTATGCCGATGACAACAAGTATAGGATATGTGGATTCCACTTCTTTAATCAGGAACATCGCATGAAGGAATTTGATGCCGAGTTTGCGGCGCTTGCCGGCAAATAAAAATGGGTTTGTGGTATGCTTAAAGCGAAATTGGAGGATAGGAGGGCGATAAACATGGGCGTATATCTAAACCCCGGTGGGGATAAGTTTTGCGAGGCGTTGAACTCCAAAATCTATGTGGACAAGTCCGAATTACTTGCCTATACCAACAGCGTGGTGAAAACCAGTGAAAAATTTGTGTGCGTCAGTCGTCCCCGGCGTTTCGGAAAATCCATGACGGCCAATATGGTGGCCGCCTACTACGACCGTACGGCGAGCATGGAAAAAGAGTTTAGCGCCCTCAAAATCGGAGGCGACCCCTCTTTTGCCGCTCATGTGGGGAAATATGACGTTGTGCAGGTGAATGTGCAGGTTTTTTTGAGTAACGCGGAAAATATGCAACAATTATTGGCGTTGCTACAAAAAAGCGTTCTGCGAGAGCTGATTCGAGAATATCCTACGGTTGATTATCTTGATAAAACCAATCTGATATTTTCTATGCAAGATGTATATGCGGAGACGCGCCGCCCCTTCGTCATCGTCATCGACGAGTGGGACTCCATATTCCGCGAATACCAAAACAACAAAGATTGGCAACGGCAATATCTGGACTTTCTGAGGGCTTGGCTAAAAGACCAGTCCTATGTGGGACTGGCCTACATGACGGGGATTCTCCCCATTAAAAAATACGGCACCCACTCGGCCTTAAATATGTTCCGAGAGTTTTCCATGACAAATCCCGGTAAACTGGCAGAGTATGCCGGCTTTACCGAACAAGAGGTAGCGGAGCTTTGCGCTCGTTTCCACATGGATTTGACGGAATGCAGACGTTGGTATGACGGCTATCACCTGCCTAAAGTAGGCTCGGTTTATTGTCCGCGCTCCGTGGTGGCTAGCCTAGAAGATGGCGAATGCGCCCCCTACTGGAACCAAACGGAGACCTTTGAGGCGCTAAAGGTCTATATTGATTTAAATTACGACGGTCTCCGCGAGGCGGTTATCGCCCTCATGGCCGGGGAGACAGTGCGCGTCAATCCTTACAAGTTCAGCAACGATATGACCACTTTCAATAGCAAGGACGATGTACTGACCCTGCTGATACATTTGGGGTACTTGGGGTTTAATTTCGCGGAGGAAACTGTTTATATCCCCAATCAGGAGTTAATGCTGGAATACGGCAACGCCGTAGAAGACGATAATAATTGGGACATGGTGGCAAAGGCGGTCAAAGCCGCCGGCGACCTTCTCACCGCCACTTTGGCTAAAGACAGCGAAGCAGTGGCTAAGGGCATCGCAGAGGCGCACTTGGAAACCAGTCACCTCCAGTACAACGACGAAAACGCCCTATCCTATACCATCTCGCTGGCTTATTATACCGCCAGACAGAAATATCTCCTCATCAGAGAACTGCCCAC